>NZ_JAXOJO010000003.1:0-817466 GCF_036663735.1 Parasphingomonas zepuensis
CCTCAACCTGCTACAGCACGACCCTCGAAAGCTCTCCATCCGCGCCAAAATCAAACGCGCAGGGTGGAGCGACGACTACCTCTCAACACTCATCGCCCAAATGCGATAGCCCTGCCCGCCGGGAGAGGGAAATTGGAGAGAGGGAAAGCTTCACCGCGTCGCGAACACATCCAGCAAGGTCAGCATCAGCCAGTACAGCCCGCCCGCCAGCAGCATCGCCGCCGGCAAGGTCATCACCCAGGCCAGCGCCATGCTCCCGATCGTCCGCGCGCGCAGCCCCGCGCCGTTCGCCACCGAGGCGCCCGCCACGCCGCTCGTCAGGATATGCGTGGTCGATACCGGCAGGCCATAATGCTCGGCCGCTAGGATCGTCCCCGCCGCAACCAGCTCGGCCGATGCGCCCATGCCATAGGTCAGGTGAGTCTTGCCGATCCGCTCGCCCACCGTGACGACGATCCTTTTCCAGCCGACCATCGTGCCAAGCCCAAGTGCCAGCGCGACGATGATCTTCACCCACAGCGGGATATAGCGCGTGCCCTGCTCCAGATGAGTCTGATACCCGCTGATCGTCTTCAGCTCGCCTTCCGAGAAGGACTTCGCCGCGGCCGCGTCCTTGGTCACCAGCCGGGTGGTGTCGAGCACCAGATACATGTCGTTGCGCAGGTTCGGCGTCGCCGCGGCAGGCACCTTGTCGAGCGAGCCGAACCCGGCGATCCGCTGGCTCACGTCGCGCGAGAGCGTGTCGACCGCGGCATAGACCGGCGCGCTGGCCACCTGCCGGGTCTGCAGCGCATGAGTCAGCGTAGCGCGCGCCACGCCGACATCGCTGCCGGCGGCCGGCCCGGCATGCGCGCTGAACGCGGCGGCGGCCGAGGTCGCGCTGGCGACGAACGCCGGCGTCGCGCTTTCGGGCATGGTGCGGTTGAGCGCATAGGCCGTCGGCGCGCAGCCGATCAGGATCAGCATGATCAGCCCCATGCCCTTCTGACCGTCATTCCCGCCATGCGCGAAGGAAACGGCAGTGCAGGTCGCGATCAGCAGCGCGCGGATGCCGCGCGGCGGCGGCGCATTGCCTTGGGGCTCGCTGTAGAGCTTCGGATTGCGCAGCAGGAGCTTCATCGCGAACAGCAGCAGCATCGCGGCGAAGAACCCGATCAGCGGTGCCATCCACAGCCCGGTCAGGATCTTGTACGCCTGGCTCCAGTCGACGCCCGACGTGCCGCCCTTGCTCTGCGACAGCAATTGGTTGGCGAAGCCCACGCCCAGGATCGATCCGATCAGCGCGTGGCTGGAGGAATTGGGCAGCCCGACATACCAGGTCGCAAGGTTCCAGATCACCGCCGCCAGCAGCAGCGCAAAGATCATCGCAAAGCCGGCATTGCTGCCGACATGCAGGATCAGGTCGACCGGCAGCAGGGTGATGATCGAATAGGCGACGGCGCCGCTCGAAAACATCACGCCGAGGAAATTGAAGAAGCCCGACCACACCACCGCCACATGCGCCGGCATCGAATGGGTGTAGATCACCGTAGCGACGGCATTGGCGGTATCGTGAAAGCCGTTCACGAATTCGAAGCCAAGCGCGATCAGCAGCGCGAGGCCGAGGAACAGGAACACCCCCGTCGCCATCTGCTCGCCGACCTGCGCGGTATCGGCGAAGATGCTGACCCCGGCATAGATCAGCCCGCCGACGATAACCGCCAGGAACAGCCAGCGCCCCGCCGGGTGCATCGAATGATCGAGCGCGGGCCCGCTGGACGGGCGCTCGGCCGACTCGGCGAGCGCGGGAAATGTCGTTGCCATGATGAAAACCGCTTTGCGCGCTTGTGTGACAGGTTGATGACAAAGGGGATTTCCCTTTCCCCTCAAACTCCCTCTCCCCTTGTGGGAGAGGGAAGGAGGAGCGAAGCGACGGTAGGGTGAGGGCGACGGGGCGTTGCGGGCTCGAAAGCACCCTCACCCTTCCGCCGCCTCCGGCGGCTCCCTCCCTCTCCCGCTGGGAGAGGGAGCTAAGCATGCTTGCCCCAACCCCCGCCGTTCCCTACCTGTTCACCGATGAGTCTCCCAGTATCCACCCCTCAAGACCCGCCCTATCTGTCGGGCCTGAACGCCCCCCAGCGCGAAGCCGTGCTCACCACCGAAGGCCCGGTGCTCGTCCTCGCCGGCGCCGGCACCGGCAAGACCGCCGCGCTCACCGCGCGCCTCGCCCACCTGCTCTTCACCAAAAAGGCGTGGCCGTCCGAGATCCTCAGCGTCACCTTCACCAACAAGGCCGCGCGCGAGATGCGGCACCGCGTCGGCCGCCTGGTCGGCGACGTGGTGGAGGGCATGCCGTGGCTCGGCACTTTCCACGCGATCGGCGCGAAGATGCTGCGCCGCCATGCCGAGCTGGTCGGGCTTCAATCCAACTTCACCATCCTCGATACCGACGATCAGCTCCGCCTCCTGAAGCAGATCATCCTCGCCGCGGACATCGACGAGAAACGCTGGCCGGCGCGCCAGCTCGCCGGCGTAATCGATGGCTGGAAGAACAAGGGCCTTACCCCCGCCGATATCGATGCCGGCGAAAGCGAGCTTTACGCCAATGGCCGCGGCGGGGAGATGTATGCCGCCTATCAGGCCCGGCTCAAGGCGCTCAATGCCTGCGATTTCGGCGATCTGCTGCTGCACATGCTGACCATATTGAAGCGCGATCGCGAGGTGCTGGCGCTGTACCAGCAGCGCTTCAAATATATCATGGTCGACGAATATCAGGACACCAACAGCGTCCAGTATCTCTGGCTCCGCCTGCTCGCGCAGGAGCGCAAGAACCTGTGCTGCGTCGGCGACGACGACCAGTCGATCTATTCGTGGCGCGGCGCCAAGGTCGAGAATATCCTGAAGTTCGAAAAGGACTTCCCCGGCGCGAAGGTCATCCGGCTCGAACAGAATTACCGCTCCACCCCGCACATCCTCGCCGCTGCCTCTGGCGTGATCGCCAACAACAGCGGCCGCCTCGGCAAGACCTTGTGGACGGACGAGAGCGAGGGCGAGAAGGTGAAGGTGCTCGGCGTGTGGGACGGCCCCGAAGAGGCCCGCCGAGTCGGCGAGGAGATCGAGGGCTGCCAGCGCAGCGGCAAGTCGATCGACGAGATCGCCATCCTCGTCCGCGCCCAGCACCAGACCCGCGAGTTCGAGGACCGCTTCATCGCGATCGGCATGCCCTATCGCATCGTCGGCGGCTTCCGCTTCTACGAACGCGCCGAGATCCGCGACGCGCTCGCCTATCTACGCGTCGTCGCCCAGCCGGCCGACGATCTCGCCTTCGAACGCATCGTCAACGTGCCCAAGCGCGGCCTCGGCGACAAGGCGGTGCAGAAGGTCCACCAGCTCGCCCGCGCCGAGGGCGTGCCGCTCACCGTCGCCGCCGCCCGCATCCTCGATACCGACGAGCTGACGTCCGCGGCACGCCGGACGCTCGGCAATCTCGTCGGCGACATGGCGCGCTGGCGCGGCATGGCCGGCGAGCTGCCCCATCCCGAGCTGGCCCGCCAAATTCTAGATGAAAGCGGCTATACCGGCATGTGGCAGGCCGAGAAATCGGCCGAGGCCGCCGGCCGTCTGGAGAATCTCAGCGAGCTCGTCCGCGCGATGGAGGAGTATGAGAATCTCGGCGCCTTCCTCGAACATGTCAGCCTGGTCATGGATAACGAGGCGCAGGCCGACGAGGCCAAGGTGACGATCATGACGATCCACGCCGCCAAGGGCCTTGAGTACGACACCGTCTTCCTGGTCGGCTGGGAGGAAGGTCTGTTCCCCTCGCAGCGCGCGCTCGACGAAGGCGGCATCGCCAGCCTGGAGGAGGAACGCCGCCTCGCCTATGTCGCGATCACGCGCGCCCGGCGCCGCGCCGTCATCCTCCACGCCGCCAACCGCCGCATCTACGGCCAGTGGACCAGCTCGATCCCGAGCCGCTTCGTGAACGAGCTACCCGATGCCCATACCGAGCAGGAAAGCTCGATGAGCGGCGGCGAAAGCCTGTGGCGCGCCAACTGGTCCGAACGCACCGATCCCTTCGCGGACGTCGCGCGCGGGACGGGCCGTGGCCCCGGCTGGCAACGCGCGGCCGGCGTCGCCCCGAATGGTGGCGGGTTCACCAGCCGGACCTTTACGCGCGAGCCTTCGCGCGTGGTCGAGGCTCGGGCGAGCGCGGTGAGCATCGGGAACAAGGGGCGCGACGATCTGAGCGTGGGAATGCGGGTGTTCCACCAGAAGTTCGGCTATGGTTCGATCGCGGAGATCGAGGGGAACAAGCTGGAGATCGACTTCGAGAGCGCCGGGCGGAAGCGGGTGATGGATAGCTTTGTTAGCTTGGGGTGAAACGCTTGCGAGGAGCGAAAGCACAGGTAGTCAAACCACACATTTTAACATAACTGCCTAAATTGATTGATATTTTTACGGACGGTTGTCTTATAAACCTTTAACGTAGAACGCTAGACAACCTCTATTTTAGAACGCAATATCTACCAGATGTGCTAAATTCGGGGGATATATGCCAAATCAGATATCTGGCGGCGGCTTTGAAGACGCCAATTTACCTCTATCAGCCCTTCCCAAACCGCAATTCAAGCAATATATCACGCTGCCACTGGAAAGACAGAAAATCTTTCTAAAGATATCAATGGCAGCGTAATTATAGAATCTTCAGATATTGACAGGTTACGTGGGATGATGATCGATCAAATCGATCTCCATCAAAATGAAATTGACCCCGTTGTAACTGTTGTCGTGAAATGCGCGAATGATAAAACCATAACTTATAGTTCTTGGGCCAGATTTAAGGCGTTGAGAGTCGGGAATCACGACGTAACTTCAGAGATAACTTTGAAATTTGAGTTTGTAATTCTTCTTCCTAACACTCAGTCTCCGCAACGTTGCATAGTTAACATAAACTTGGATTCTTCGCTTCCCGTGATTATAGACCATCGGAAAGACACGAGCGAAGCTGAATCTTTTGGCTTATTTTTTGTAATGAAGCGCGAGTGGAGGACAGTAAAAGTCAATATAGATTTCGTTGACTTCCTTATTGCCAAGTCTTTTACTGGCCTGGCTGAAGAATGGTTTAACTCTCTCAACAGGACGCCCGAGAAAAAATTTAACGCATTTTTACTGAGGAATATGAGTACAATACGTTTTATATTAGGACAAGCCGGACGCCTCGGAATGGCAAGTTTCCTTGCCAGCTATACGCTATTTAGCGACGAATACAGTTTTACTCTGCCAAATATTGTAATGGCTGTATCGCTAGGATTGGTCATATGGTCTCTATTAGTTATAGTTGAATCGTCATTGTCTTCTAGGGTCATGAAGAGAGTGGCCGTCAATATTATACCTACCGTGATTTTACTAACGGACACCGACATTAAGTCGTATGGTGAAATTAAAAACGGCCTAAATTCTCCATTTTTTACAATCGCGAGTGGAGCAGTCTCCATTGCCGCCGGAATTTTACTTAACGTGATTGCAAGCTACATCTTCGCTTACCTTCATCCGTGAATAACGGCGACAGGAATAACGGTGACAGTGCACCTTTGTAGCGACGAGGACCCGTGTTGAACTATAGCGCCGATCAAGGCCGTCGCAAAAAATGCACTGTCATCGTTATTCCAGCGTGAAAGCCGCTCACCTTTCGCCAACTCCATGCTAGGCTGGCCATGGGGCATTGCAGGGGAGGCAAACATGCGATCGATTCTGACGGCCGGCGCGATGGCGCTCGCGGCGGGCGCGGCAACGCCGGCGGGGGCGCAGGCTGATTTCACGGCGACCATGATCGGGATCACCATCGGCAATATGCAGTCCGGAATGCCGGCGGCCTGCCTGCTGGGGCGCTGGAAGCCGACGCCGGAGAAAAGCGCCAAGGCGCAGGCGGATGCCGAACCCGCCTTGCGGCGCTATCTCGATCTGGCGCGCGGCGGCACCATCGATGCGACCGCGGTGTTCACCAACCGCAAGCTCGATCGCCGATGGGCGCTGGAGGGCACGAAGGGAGACCTGGCGGCGATTTCCGATCCCTTGGCCGGGCGTGTCGTGACGCTCAGGCTGCAGGGACATATCCTGGGCGGCGAAGGGGTGCGCTCGCGGGCGATATGGGAAGCCGTCGCGGCGGACGGGACCGTGCTCGGCATCTATGACGCCGTGCTGCGCCGCACGTCGAAAGGCCGCGAGCTTTCGTCGCTCGATCTCTATTACCCGGGCAGCACGGCCGCCGGCACAGCCAAGCCGCTGATCGATTTCTGCTACGATCCCGGCGACATCGAAGCCTATAAGGAAGCCGTGGCCAAGAACGAAGCCGAGCGCGCGGCGAAGCGCGCCGCGAAACAACAGCAGCGCGAGGCTGCGGCGGCGAGATAGCACAGGTCAGGTGCGGGTCAGGTGGGAAAAGGGGTCAGAGTGATTTGTTGCTCACCACCAATGATTGAGGTGACGGACAGCGACGGCGAAGAGCCACAAGGCTGAAAGCGACATGCAGGCGTCTATTCACAAGATCATGGCCGGCCTGCATCGCGCCGGGCTGGTCAACAAGGAGAGCATGCGTGAGTTAGACGCGCTGTGCCTGACGCCCGTAGAGCCGCTGGGAACAACGGTAACAGTGCACTAATGGGCAATTTTCACCCTTCCGGCGCGAGCACGCGGCTGCCTCGCAGGTCAAAGCTAATATGCCGAACCACCAGCCCCCTTCCGCACGAAATCCCCAATCATAAGCTGTCGCCGTTATCCCGGCCCACCTCAGGAGAAGACGCGCCGCAACCAAGCCGCATCTGGGGAGCGTGGATCGGCCCCATATCCGTTTCGCCCTAGCTGACCCGGCAGCGACAGGAAGACCAGGATCAGGACGGTACCGGCCACCGGAACGATCGCCGCGATCAGCCACAAACCCGACCTGCCGATGTCATGTAACCGCCGCGACGCAGTGGCGAGGCAACCCCCGATGGGGACCAGGTCCAGCAGGATGATGCAGCGAGCCAGAAGGGCCTCAGTCAGATTTGTCGAATACACCGCGTCGCCAATCCAGACGCCCCAGAGCCCAAGAAACAAGACACCCGACGCGCTCAGCACCACCAGCGTCGCGAGCACCATCGCCGCCATTTCCCGCCGCGTCGCACGGCCCTTGTAGTTGAATAGGCGTTCCTGCGACGATTGTTCAACCACAGCTATCGTCTCCCCCATTGCTCCGAGCATCTGAATACGGCGCCAGTTTACTAATTATCGCCCGTTATTCAGAAAATCGCAGGCCAGTCGCAACTGACAGAGCTGCAAGATCGCGGGCAAGATCGCCTTGGGGACTCACTACATTATTCTGCGACAATTCAAGCAACGCCCTTTCGAACCGACCCCTGACAAGGGGATCGGCCGCCAGATAAGAAGCGCCCGCCTCGCTCGCCGCGTCGGGCCCCGCGGCGACGAGAAGATATTCCACAAGCGACTTCGGCCAAAGCGCCACATTGTTCACCAGGGGCAAGACCGTTTCGGTACGCTCGAACGCGGCGAAAAAGGGAAAGATGATCTCGCGGATCGCGTTGGCGGCATCCTGCGCGGTCCGCGCGCGCCCGGCCTTGTCCGCGAAATCCCACTCCGGCCAGTCGAAGCGAGGCGTCAGGTTGCCGATTTGCGCCCCGGCGACATGGCCGGCGAAGGGGTTATTCAGACGAAGGAAGGGGTGCGTTTGCGCCGCACGCCAGGCCTTTAATCGCCGCGAATACACGACGGCGTGGATTCAGACGGCAGCGCGCTCGCCCGCGATGTTGTAACGATTCGACTGAAAATGGATCTGGAAGGTGAGGTCGCCGCTATCTTTCTTGAACGTCGGGCCGCTCTTCAGGAACCGGAAGCCCTCGGGGATCATGTCGTTTCCGATGATCGCGATCGCCTCTAATATCGCTTCCCTTGGTTTTTCGTCGGCAGCGGGCGGACCATGCCGCGCCTGTGCCCCCGCCAGCTTCCTGCGAGCGGTCTCAACGACAAAATCGATCACCTGTCCGCGGTCCGCCATCGCCTCATCCTTCGGCATCATTCTGTCGGAGTTGCGGTGCCAGTTTACCTAAGTCTGAGTGAGCGACCATAGCCGAACTCGCAGCAGCACGCGGTGCGTCGAGATTACCTGGTATTCGTTGCATCACCCTTTCCAACCACGCCGCTGATCCGCTTTCCCCATATGCTCCAGTGTGTCGGGATTACGGTGCCGGGATTACGGTGATGGTGTGGACGGCGCTCTGATTGGCGGTTGATTCGGGAAGTCCCGGTGCCAGGCTGAGGTCGTTGTCGAAGCGATCCAGCAAGGAGCACCGTCCATGGGTAAGGTAGCGATCGATCTGTCGTGTGTCACGACTGTTGGCCTGGATCTGGCCAAGCATGTTTTCTTTGTTCACGCTGTCGATGCTGAGGGCCGGCCGATGGTGGCACGGGCGTTACGGCGCCGGGATGTCGAAGGGTTCTTCGCCGCGTTACCGCCCTGTCTTGTAGGGATCGAGGCATGTGGCTCGGCGCATCATTGGGGGCGTACGCTAATGGCGTTGGGCCATGACGTACGGCTGATGCCGCCAGCCTATGTGAAGCCGTATGTGAAGCGACAGAAGAACGATGCGGCCGATGCTGCTGCGATCTGCGAGGCTGTCACCCGGCCGTCGATGCGGTTCGTGAAGGTCCGCGCTATCGCCAACCAGGCAGTGCTGATGCAACACAAGGCGCGCGAGATGCTGGTCGGCCAACGTACCCAGCTGCTCAACGCCCTGCGCGGGCATCTGGCCGAGATCGGCGTGATCGCGGCGCAGGGCACCGGCCACGCCCGGGCCTTGGCGGCGCTGGTCCGCGAGGGTCATGATGACATACCGGACTGTGTGCGCGCATCGCTTCTCCCGCTGGTTGTCCAGCTCGAGCATCTCGACGAGGCGATCGGCGATGCCGACGCGGCCATCGCCCGCCTCGCCAAGGCCGACCCGGTCTCGGTCCGCCTCATGACGATCCCGGGCATCGGTCCGCTGACAGCCTCCGCGCTCGCCTCCGCTATCGGTGACCCGGGCGCCTTCAGCGGTCCGCGCGAGTTCGCCGCGTTCCTTGGCCTGGTGCCGCGGCAAAACTCATCCGGCGGGAAACCGAGGCTCGGGCGTATATCGAAGATGGGCAATCAGTATCTGCGCAAGCTGTTGGTCGTCGGCGCACACGCGGTGCTCCATCATCACGCCCGCCACAGCGATGCGCTGCGACGCTGGGCCCACAAGCTGCTCGCCACCAAGCCGTTCAAGCTCGTCGCCGTCGCGCTCGCCAACAAGCTCGCGCGCATGGCGTTCGCGATCATGAACTCTCAACAACGTTATAGCGGCGTGCCTGCCTGATCGCAGGCGGCCGCCAACCTATCTCGGGTGACCATGAGGTGATGCGACAACCACGGACAGGATCTGCCAAGCCCGGTAAACTGGCTGCGCCATCAAGCGCGTTACGGTGATTAGGGGCCAGCAGAAACAGCGGCCAAACATCAGGGCCAGTGGACCACAAACCCACAACTGCAGGCCGAAGACATGACCGCACCCGATACTGTCGTACAACCTCAATTACACCCTTGATCGCAGGGCGCCGTCCAGACATGCCAGTTCACTTAACCCCTAAATGAGCGACCAAGCCAGACTCCCCGAATTCCGGTAAAGGCACATTTAATTGCCTATTCAGCCGGATTGACACCGCCCGGCGCGTCCGATCTGATCGTGACCGACATACGGGGGGAAGACATGTTTTTCAGACATTTGGGTATAGGCGTCGCCGCAGCGACGATTGCTGCCGTACCGAACGCAGCTCTGGCGCAAGCCAAGGCCGACAACGGCATCACGTATGACTGCGACACGGCCGCCAACCATTATTCCGAACTGGTGCTCCCGGCTGGCGCTGCTCCCTTCACCGTGACGGGCAAGGTCAAGCTGATGAACATCGTCGCCAGCAAGGAGTATCTCCCGATGGCGCGCCTGTCGATCAGCAACGCCAGCGCTCAGCCCGGTCCTTCCGACGAAGGCTGGGCTGGTTTCGAATTCATGGTCGCGCCGGCCACAAAGGGAAAGGCACCCCCGATTTCCGCGCTCGCCTTTTCGCGGCGCGAAGTGGGCAAGGAGAATGATGTCGAGATCGCCGGCGTGCCGAGCGGCGAGAACGTCTCTTTTACCCTCGATTATGATGGCGCGCGCGTGTCCGTGAACATCGACGGATACGCGAAGCAATTCGAGTTCGTGAGCTCGAAACCAGTCGTGCGGATTGTCTGTTCGACGGGCGAGTTCCTCTATTCGGACCTTGTCATCCAGCCACGCCGCTGATCCGCATTTGCAGCTGGGCCAATCAGCGCTGGCGCAATGCACTGCCGGGCAATGAGCGGTCGGAACACGTCTCCCAAGGCAATCGTTCGGCGCCTGCCCGCTGACCACAGGATAGCAAGATGCTCCTTCTAGCCGCCGCGATCTGCACTGCCGTCGCGCAGCCGTCTTCGCCCGCCGAACCACCCGAGATACCGCCCGCGTCGCTACCGACGCTGTCGCGCGCCGCGAAGTCTCCCGATGGCTTCGCGCCACCGGGATGGAAGGTGGAGCAATTGGCCCGGGGCGACCTGAACAAGGACGGCACGCCGGACATCGTCGCCGTCCTGAAGGGGGCGGATCCGACCTGCATCATCGGCGCCGATCGCGGTGCTGGCCCGATTGACACCAATCCAAGGATGATGATCGTCGCGTTCGGCGGCAAGGACGGGTACCGGCTTCAGCTCGCCAACTCCGCCGTGATCCCGCGACTGGAAGATCCCTATATGGACGATCCTCTGGCGAGCGGCGCGATAACCATCGATGGCGGGGTGATCCGCCTGCGGCTCGGATCGTGGCGCAGCGCCGGCGGCTGGTCCACCAGCAATAACACGCTCGCATTCCGCTGGGACGGAAAGCGCTTCGCGCTGGTCGGCCTGGACCGCGATTATCTGGAGCGCAACAGCGGCAAGACCGAGCAGTTGAGCGCCAACTACCTGACTCACCGGGCCAGGATCACGAACGGCTCGATCGAGAGCGATACAGGCGGCAAAGTCCGCTGGAGGCCCGTGCCAGTCCGCGCTTTGCCGTCGTTGGAAACAATCGGGGACGGCCTCGAATTCGCGGACGGGCAACAAGAGGATTTAACATAAGCACTCTTGCGGCTCCTCATATCGGAGCCGCTCAGGTCTGAGGCCAATCCGGATTTTCCCTGGAGCGTTGACGACAGACGTTTTCCTGCAAACAGTCGCAATAGTCCAAGCGGCACAGTGACGACGGGACAGCAAATGCGCGAAGTAAGGTCGATCCTGGCACGCCTGAGCATCGGCTTTCCGCTTCTGACGCTGGCGGCACCCGCCACTGCGGGCTGGACGTCTGATCCGGCGCTCCGCACGGAGACGGTCAAGGATGCGGACGGCGGCGAGATCAGCTGCACCTTCTACCGCGACTTCATGATCCGGGTTCCGGGCACCGACACGCCCTCACCCGGCAACGCGACTTTGGTCCGTCCCGGAAAAGCGCCTGTGACCTGCTCGCCCAGGACGCAGGCCGGCCTGTCGCTCGACACCGAAGAATACGCCTTCATGGGGCGCACTGGTGTGTATCTGTTTTTCGAAGTGGCGAACCCGTTCGCGTCAGTGCCCTTCAGGATTGTGGATTCGCGGACTGGCCGCACGATCATCGATGACGTGACGGAGGACGGCCTTTCCAATCCGGCGACCATCCGCACCATGACGGCCACCCCCAAATCGCTGTCGCTGGCCTTTCGGCGCGCGCTGAACACGCAATGCTCGGTCCTCGCCAAACCGGAAGCGTGCTGGCGGGCGATCACGCGCAACAAGGATAACGGCGTGCCGCCGGAAATCGCCCGGCTGGCGCCGCCGACAAAGGCCTGTGCGAAAACCTATGGTGACGCGGGGATCGACAGCAGCGATCCGAGCGTCATCAGCTACGACGTGCAGGTGGCCTGGCTCAGGGACCGAAGGCGCAACCAGATCACGGCCAGCGACCCGGTCGGCTGCTGGCCGTTGCCCTGAATAAAGGCGCGGATCGATTCAACCTCCGCCTCACCGCGCTACCGTCGCCCCCAACATGGACCGCGCGACGCGCTGTCTGTTGGATCTTTCTCACCGTCGAAACCATCGAAAAGCGGGCCGCTACAGCGGTATTTTCCGCCGCGATTCGGCCGATTTTTCCGCTGTTACGGGTTAACAGGGAAAGCGGCACCCAAGTCTTTGATATCGAACCCGCAATTCGTTCGATAAATCCAACATAACAGCGGAAAAACAGCGTCAAAAAAATGACGCGGCCGATAACACCGGAAAACCGTGCATTTTGTTGGAGATTCTCCCCGAATCTCGGTCGAGCCGGCCGCCAACCAGCGTTGCCCGCACGATCGTCGCCACGGCACCATGGGCAAAAGACCGGGATCGCCGACGTCATTCACACCAGCGTCGCATAGCAACGCTACCGGCCCCGCATCCATCACGGATGAACCGAAAGCCCCGGGAGCCGACACGCCATGCCCCGCAAGACGATACGCGCCGCCCTCACCGCCCTCTCCCTCGTGCTGCTAAGCCTCACCGCAGCCACCGCGCAGGAGGAGAGCGCCGCAATTGAGGGCGCGCAGCTCGTGGATATCCTCGCCCTCGACGGCGAAGTGTTCCACGTCCAGGGTGTCGATCTCGACAGCCGGCGCATCTGGATCACCTCGGTCGATCGCGCGGGCCGCAAAGGCTATCTCCATGAATTCGACCGGCACAGCGGCGCCTTGCTGCGGCGGCTGGAGCTGACGGACGGCCCCCGCTACCATCCCGGCGGGATCTCGCTCCACAACGGGTCGATCTGGGTCGCCGTGGCGGAAATGACGCCGGACAGCTCCGCAACGCTCATGGAGATCGACACGGGCTCTCTCCGGGTCCGCCGCAGGATATCCGTAGCCGACCATCTGGGTTGCGTCGCGGTCGCCGGGCGCACGCTCATCGCGGGCAATTGGGACAGCCGGTTGCTGCACATCTTCGATCTGGCCAGCGGCAAGCCGGTCCGAATCGTGCCGAACCCCTTCGCCACGCGCTATCAGGACATCAAGCTCGTCGACGGCCAGCTCGTCGCGGGCGGGCTGGTGACGCCGTTCGGCGGCGCGATCGACTGGATCGACTGGCCCTCGATGAAGCTCGTCCGCACCGCCCGCACCGGCCTCACGGATCGCGCCCGGCCCTATACCGGCGAAGGCATGACACTGAAGGGCCGCGATCTGTTCCTCGTGCCCGAAGACGGCCCGAGCCGGTTGTTCCACTTCAGGCTGGGGGATCAGGCGCCGGACCGCATCTGAGCATTCCCAATGCTCGCCGCCTTGATACGGTGGCGTGTTTGCCGAATATGCTGCCCTATTCCGAAGGGGGCATATTGTGGAACGTCCAAGAGCGATCGTCTGGTTCGAGCGCTGCTATCTCGGCGCGTTAGCCATCAAGCTCGCGCTGGCGATCGTGAACTGGAGCACGGCGAACAGCGCCGCGACGCAGATCGGGACTACGATTGCCCTGCTGCTTTGGTTTGGCGTTGTGAATCGTCATTCCAATATATCGCGATGGATCATCGTCCTGTTCGCGATAATCGCCGCAATCTGGACCTGCGTCACCGTGGCATATGGCGCCTTCAGCTGGGTCTCGATTCTTCTGATGTTCGTCGCGGGGATACTGAACATTGCGGCCGCATTGCAGCTGATCGGCGCGGACGCCGAACCCTGGTTCGAAAAGCGCGCTCCCGACAATCGGTCCTGAAGCTTCCGCAACGGCGGCACACCCCTCCGTCAGCCCTAAGCCGCCCCGATCCCCTGCAGTTTCGCGACCAGCGTCTTCTCGTCGAATGGCTTGGTGATATATTCGTCCGCGCCGGCACCGATGCCCTGGAAGATGTCGGGCGTCGCCGACTTGGACGTGCAGAACACCACTTTCGGCGTCACCCCGCCGTCGATCCGGCGCAGGGCGGCGACGAACTGGACCCCGGTCATCACCGGCATTTCCCAGTCGAGCAGGATCAGATCCGGCATCGTCACCTTGCAGCGGGCGAGCGCCTCCTCGCCATTTTCGGCCTCGGTCACCTCATAGCCGAGGCCGGAGATGATGCGCTGGGCGACCTTGCGCATCACCCGCGAATCATCGACCAGCAGGCAACGCCGCGGCCGCGACGGCGCGGCGGGCACGTCGTCGGGCACGGCCGCCGACACCGCAGCCGCCGCTTCGGGTTCGGCCGGGATCATCCCGGTTCGCCCGACGGACTCCGGGCTCAGACGCTTGATCAAACCCTTAATGACTGCGGCTCCCTCTGGCTGAGGACCTGGCTCGCCGCGGCGACCACGGCCTGGTCCGCTTCGGTCATGCGGACATGGATAAAAGGCACCCAGATCTCGCCGAACTCGGCCTTCTGGTACCAGACGTCGATGACGTCATAGGACGCCCAGAACCCGTCCGGCTGGCGCAGCCGCAGTCCCTCGCCGATTCGCGGGACAGCGGCAAAGCGCAGGCCGATCTGGGTCTGGTTCGTCTCGTTCTGGACTTCTATCTCGATCAAGGACTGCAGCCTCCAGTGCGTCCGGGCACCGTAATCGCAAATCCTTGCTGAAACGCGAACGTTATGGCGCGGGCAACCACGTTTGCGATTCCGTGCGCGGTGGAAAAAGCACAAGGTCCCGTTGCTTAACCACGAACCGGGCTTACGCGCCGCGCCCCGCCATGGCCTCCTGCCGCCGGCTCCCGCAACACGCCGCCGCACGGCGTGCCGCGAGCCAGGAGACCCTCATGAGCGACTCACGACCGACCAGCGACTCCACTCCGACCGACCAGCCGACGAGCACAGGCGCGGATTTCTCCTCCGCCACCTGCGCCGAGGTCGTCGGCGGCTGGGCCGAGGGCGCCACGCCGCTGCTCCCAGAGGGCGGCTGGCTGGCGATCAACGGCAGCACCGATCTGTCGGGCTGCGTAGTGGGACCGTTCGGGGCCTCGCTCTCCCAGGTCTATGTCACCAATCGGCCGACTGATCCCGGCTATGATTATGGCATATGGGTGTACGGCCAGGGCCCGTCGGGCATCGGATCGGGCTGGTTCGAGCTGACCTTCACCGATCAGACCCAGTCCGATTACAGCGTGAAGCTCTATTCCTCAACGCCGGGCTGGCATTATGTCGATTACAGTTCGGATTCACCCGGCATCATGCAGATGAGCTGGCAACCCTGGAGCTTCCCCGCCGCGGCGTAGATTTGCGTGCGTTCAGCTCTACTTGCGCCAAGCTGCTTCGCTTGTGCGACGGCAAAGGAGCACAGCTGCGCGCTCCTCTACGTCGGCGAGGATTTCTCTAAGGCCGATATCGCAACGGCACTGCAGGCATGACGGGACAGGCGCCCCCGCTGGAAGAACGCACACCGCCACCCCATATCCCTCCCCGAACCAGGAGGTACCCATGACAGCGTATCGCAAGACGGCCGAGGCCGTCGCCGCCCTCACCCCGGAAGAATTCCACGTCACGCAGCAGAGCGGGACGGAACGCCCCGGCACCGGCAAATATCTCTACAACAAGGAGCCCGGTATCTATGTCGATATCGTCTCCGGTGAGCCCCTCTTCGCGTCGTCCGACAAGTTCGATTCGGGCTGCGGCTGGCCCAGCTTCACCAAGCCGATCGAGCCGGCCCATGTGAACGAGCTGCGCGACGCCAGCCTCGGCATGGTCCGCACCGAAGTGCGCTCGGCGCAGGGCGACAGCCATCTCGGCCATGTGTTCGACGATGGCCCACGCGATCGCGGCGGCCTGCGCTATTGCATCAACTCGGCCTCGCTGCGCTTCGTCTCGCGTGACGATATGGCGGCACAGGGCTATGGTGCCTATCTCGACCAGGTGGAGGAAGTGGCATGAGTCAGGAAACCGCAATTCTCGCCGGTGGCTGCTTCTGGGGCGTGCAGGATCTTGTGCGCCGCCAGCCCGGCGTGCTCTCGACTCGCGTCGGTTATTCCGGCGGCGAGGTCCCCAACGCGACCTATCGCAACCACGGCAACCATGCCGAGGCGATCGAGATCGTCTTCGATCCGGCCGTCACGAGCTTTCGCAACCTGCTGGAATTCTTCTTCCAGATCCACGATCCGACCACGAAGGACCGCCAGGGCAATGATGTCGGCGCCAGCTATCGCTCGGCGATCTTCTACACCAACCCCGAGCAGAAGGCCGTTGCCGAGGACACCATCGCCGATGTCGAGGCGTCCGGCCTGTGGCCCGGCAAGGTCGTCACCGAAGTGACCCCGGCCGGGGATTTCTGGGAGGCCGAGCCCGAGCACCAGGATTATCTGGAGCGCATCCCCAACGGCTATACCTGCCACTTCGTGCGGCCGAACTGGAAACTGCCGCACCGCGCCGACGCCGCCTGATCCGCCCGCGGGGAGCCCTCTCCCCGCGGCATCATCCAAGCACGGAGGATAGCATGTCCGATCTCAACACCACGGAATGGGAAAAGGAGCTGCGCGTCCTGCTCCACCAGATCCAGGCCCACCCATCGCGTGAAGCAGGCGACGTGCGCCAGCGCATTGCGGTCCTGAAGAACCTGATCGCGACCCGGGTGAAGGTCGCGGCGTAGAGCGAGGCAAGTCCCCCCTCTCCGTTCGGGCTGAGCTTGTCGAAGCCCTGTTCTTTTCTTCAGCGGAGAAAGAGCGGCCCTTCGACAAGCTCAGGGCGAACGGCGGGTGAAATTCGCAATGGTCAGGCCTGAACCCCGGCCGTCTCCGCCGCGATCCCGCGCAGGGCCTGCTCGAACGCCTCGGGCGGCTGCCCGCCCGAGATCAGATAGCGCTCGTTGATCACGATCGCAGGCACTGAACTGATCCCGCGGGACTGCCACAATTGCTCGGCCGCCCGCACCTCGGCAGTATAGCGGCCCGACTCGAGCACCGCGCGTGCAGCATCGCCATCTAGCCCCGCCGCGACCGCTGCCGCGACCAGCACGGCGTGATCGGACGGATCCTTGCCGTCCGTGAAATAGGCCTCGAACAGCTTGTGCTTCAGTGCCGCCTGATGCCCTGTCCCTTCGGCCCAGTGCAGCAGCCGGTGCGCGTCGAACGTGTTGTAGATGCGGCCGCCCTCGGCCATCGTCATGGTGAAGCCCACGCCGGCTGCCCGCTCGCGGATCATCGCCCGGTTCGCGGCGGATTGCTCGGGCGTCGATCCATATTTCTCGGCGATATGCTCCCCGATCTCCTGCCCGCCCGCCGGCATGCCCGGATTGAGTTCGAACGGCTGGAAGGTGATCGTCGCGTCCACCTCCTCACCAACCCGGCGCAGCGCCTCCTCGAGACCGTTCAACCCGATGATGCACCACGGACAGGAAACGTCGGAGACGAAGTCGATCTTGATGGGGACGGTCATGGCTTACCTCGCAATCGTTGCGACCGGATATAGGGCCGCACGATCCGCCTCGCGATGCCGCGCCGGAAATTCTCTTCAACCGCGCCATCGCAACGCAGCTCGATTCAACGGCGCGCGCGAGGGGGCCATAGCGTTGCGATGATTTCCTCCGTCGTTTCGCCACGCCGCGGATTTCCGATTTCGCCCGCGCATTCCACGCTCGCGCCGGGCGTCAGCGGCGCTCGCCCCCCTCCGGCCAGCCACGTCGTGCGGCCCGCACGATGTTCGCCCGCACGATCGCCCGATGAAACGGCGCGATCACCGCAAGGTACCAGCGCCCGAGCCGGTTGTGGCAGTGCACCACCGTGATCATGGTCAGCGTCCGCGCGCCATCCTTCTCGTCCTGCAGCAGGATCGACGCGCGGAAATCGAGATGCCGGTCGTCCTCGCCGACGATCAGTTCGCGCGACGTTCGCGCCTGCACTGGGAAGAAACCGATCCGGTCGCCGGCGTTCCGCTCGCGCGCGATTGCCCGCGACGTCTTGACGCCAAGCGGCGCCACCGCCGCGTCGCGCATGCCCATCAGCGCCTTCATCCACCAGGCCGGCTGCGCCAGCACCGCGCGCGCCAGCCGGTCCGAGTCGCTGGTGGCCCCCGCGGACAGCGTGGTGGCAAAGGCGTCGAGCAGGTCGGCACCGGGATAAAGCGGGGCAAGCGCGCTCTCGGTCGGGGCGGGGACGGCGCTGACGATGCTCATGCCCGGTCATAGCATGGCCCCTCGTGTGGGAAATGCTGTCATGTTTGCGCCGCCGGGCGGGTCGGAGCGCGAAATGCACCCGATACGGGCGGCACCCCGTTGACCGCGTCCGTTCGCCGCGCGACGAGTCGGCGGAGATGCCTCGGTCTTGAAGGATTTCCGGTGCGAACCCTGTCCACATCCCTGGCCGCGCTGCTCGCCGGCGCCGCATCGGTCCCGGCCGCAGCCGCCGAGACCAAATGCACCATCGGCCAGATGCTCGAGTTGCCCGTCACCATGACCGGCCTCAAGCCCCTCGTGCCGGCCACGATCAACGGCAAGCCCGTCAAGCTGATGGTCGATAGCGGCGCGTTCTACAGCCTCATCTCCCCCGGCTCCGCTGCCGAACTCGGGCTCAGGCTCACCGCGGCGCCCAACGGTGCACGGATGCGAGGCGCCGGCGGCGACGCAAGCATCTCCATCGCCAAGGTCAAGGAATTTGGGCTCGGCCCGGCGAAGCTCAACGATATCGAGTTCATCGTCGGCGGCAGCGAAACGGGCAGCACCGGCCTGCTCGGGCAGAATGTGCTCCGCATTGGCGATGTCGAATATGATCTTGCCGGCGCGGCGATCCGGCTGATGCGGCCGCATAATTGCGACAAGGCCAATCTCGCTTATTGGGCGGGGGACAAGCCGGTCTCGCAGCTCGAGATCGATCCGCCCTCGCCGCTGCAACCCCACACAATGGGCACGGTGATCCTGAACGGGGTCAAGATCCGCGCCATGTTCGATACCGGCGCATCCACCTCGGCGCTGACCATCGCCGCCGCCGCCCGTGCAGGGATCAGGTCCGACTCGCCCGGTGTCGAGCCGGCCGGCTATGGCAGCGGGCTCGGCCGGCGCCTCCTACCCACCTGGATCGGCCCGTTCCAGAGCTTGAAGATCGGCGACGAGGAAATCCGCAAGATCCGGCTCCGCTTCTCCGATATCGGCAATGGCGGCGATTTCGACATGCTGATCGGCGCCGATTTCTTCCTGTCCCACCGGGTCTATGTCTCGAACGCGCAGCACAGGATGTTCTTCACCTATAATGGCGGCCCGGTCTTCGACCTCACCGTCAGGAGAAAGGATACGCCGGCCGGTGCCACGGCCGCTGCGCCGTCCACGGGTGAGAACGGTGGCCCGGCCACCGCGGAGGAGTTCAGCCTGCGCGGCAACGCGCTGGCCGCGCGGCGCGATTTCGCCGGCGCGCTGGCCGATCTGACGCGCGCCGGCGAGCTGGCGCCGGACAATGCCGAATATCGCTACCAGCGCGCCGTCATCCTGCAACGCAGCGAGCGGCGCGCCGAGGCACTAGCCGATCTCGACCGCGCCCTGAGCCTGAAACCCGATTACGCAGAGGCATTGCTGTTTCGGGCCAGCCTGCGCCGGCGCGACGACAAGCCGGGGGCCCGCGCCGACGCCGATGCGGCGGACCGTGCCGTGTCAGCGTCCTCCGATCTGCGCCTGACGCTGGCGGGCTTCTATGCCGATATGGATGATTATCCGGCCGCGATCGCGCAGTATGATCGCTGGATCGTCGCCCACCCCGACGATCGGCGATTGCCGTCAGCGTTGAACGGGAGGTGCTGGCAGCGCGCGCTTGGCGGCACCGATCTCGACCGCGCCATCGACGATTGCGACAAGGCGCTCAGGCTACGACCGAAGACGCCAGCCTTTCTCGACAGCCGGGGCCTTGCCCGCCTGCGCAGCGGACAACTCGACAAGGCGCTGGCTGATTACAATGCGGCATTGGCGATCCAGCCGAAATTGGCCTGGTCGCTCTACGGGCGCGGCATCATCGCGCACCGTAAGGGTCTGGCAGCGCAGGCCAGCGCGGATATTGCCGCGGCGGTGGCCCTGCGGCCCGGCCTGCCGGCCGAGGCAAGACGCATCGGTCTGGAGGTGCCGAATTAGCGTGGTTCCTCAGTGCCGGTCGGCTGACCGGGCAGCGGCACCGGACCGTCCCCAATCGCGCTGTCGCTGTCATAGTCCTCGCCCGCACTGCCACCGCCCGCGCCTACTCCGCTGCCGTGCACTTCGCCGGTCGCAGAGTCGATCCACGCACGCTTTCCGTTCTCGGGCGGAATGTCCGGGTTTTTCGGGGGCGTCGTTCCGGTCATGCCCATTCTCCCATGCCCGTTCTCCTCGCGTCAGCGATCAGTGCCAGAAGATCAGCAGCAGAATGATGATCGGAAGGGGAATGCCGATCAGCCAAAGCAAGATGCCTTTACCCATGCCACGTTCCTCTCGATGATTCGTGTTGGTGCGGCCCCGGGCTGCGCGCCCGGGGCCGGGGACGGCCTAGACCGTGACCTTGTCGAGCGTAGTCGTCTCGGGCTTGGGCAGGCCGGAAACCTTGTAGGTCGCGATCAGTTGCTCCTTGCGCTCGCGCAGCTGGTCGCCCAGCGCGTCCATGTCGAGCCCGGCACGCCGCGCCTGGGAGAACATGCCCTCCATGCGCATCTCCTCTTCCTCGACATGATGCTCGATCTGCTCGGAGAGCACCTTCACCTTCGCGTCGTAATATTCGTCCTCCGGGCTGCCCGCTTCGATCTCTGCGATCAGCACCTTTGCGCCGTCATGCTCGACATAGGCTTCCTTGAGCATGTCTTCCTCGATCTTGCCCTCGCAGGCCGGATAGAAGATTTCTTCCTCGATCTGCGCATGGACGGTGAGCTCGAGGCAGATCTGCATCGCGATCTTCTGCTTCTTCGCGGAGCCGCTTGCTCCCTCATACTGCTCGAACAGTTCTTCGACCGTGCGGTGGTCGGCCTTGAGCAAGGCAATCGCGTCCTGTTTGGTGTCGGCCATAAAATCCTCCTGTGTCTCGCGGTTTCAACCGCGTCGCAGGCGCTTCGTTCCGCACGTCGCATCTCTTGCGAGTCGTTTGCGGCGCGACTTGATTCAGATCAGCAGACCGCCACGCTATTGGCGTTCCGGCAAACGCGCGCGGACGGATCATGCTTTTTTCGCGTCGATCATCCTCAGGGATGATGGATCGTGTAACAGGGGCCACCTATTCTTTGGCTGGTCGCGGCGGGATGTCCCCGTTCGTGATGTCATCTTCCTTTCCCTGAGGACACACCGCCATGAGCACGATCACCACCAAGGACGGTACCGAGATTTTCTACAAGGATTGGGGCCCGCGCGATGCGCAGCCGATCGTGTTCCACCATGGCTGGCCGCTGTCCGCGGACGACTGGGATACGCAGATGCTGTTCTTCCTCGGCGAGGGCTACCGGGTCATAGCCCATGATCGCCGCGGGCACGGCAGGTCGAGCCAGACCTGGACCGGAAACGATATGGATACCTATTCCGACGACGTCGCCGAACTGACCGCAGCGCTGAATCTGAAGGATGCCGTCCATATCGGCCACTCCACCGGCGGCGGCGAAGTCGCCCGCTATCTCGGGCGTCACGGCACCTCGCGTGTCGCCAAGGCAGTGCTGGTGAGCGCGGTGCCGCCGGTCATGATCAAGAAGGAGTCCAATCCAGGCGGCACGCCGATCGAGGCGTTCGACGATCTGCGCCGCCAGCTCGCGGCAAACCGCGCGCAATTCTACAAGGACGTGCCTTTCCCTTTCTACGGCTATAACCGCGATGGCGCGACCGTCTCGCAAGGAGTGATGGATCGCTGGTGGTGGCAGGGCATGATGGGGTCGGCCCAGGCCCATTATGATTGCATCAAGGTGTTTTCAGAGACCGACTTCACGGAGGATCTGAAGAAGATCGATGTGCCCTGCCTGATCCTGCACGGCGACGACGATCAGATCGTGCCTTACAAGGATGCCGCTTTGCTCTCGGCCGAACTGGTCCAGAAGCCGACGCTCAAAATCTATCCGGGCTATCCCCACGGCATGCTGACGGTCCATGCCGATGTGCTCAACGCCGACCTGCTGGCGTTCATCAAGGCATGAGCGATTCAGCCGCCCTCATCGCCCGGCTGGGTCTCTCGCCCCATCCTGAGGGCGGCTGGTTTCGCGAAACCTTCCGCCAGCCCGCGCCCGGCGACACCGGCGAACGCGGGCTGGCGACTGCCATCCTGTTCCTGCTGGAGAAGGGCCAGCGATCGCACTGGCACCGCGTCGATGCGGCGGAGCTGTGGTTATGGCACGCTGGCAGCCCACTCGCGCTGCTGATCGATGACGGGATGCGGACCGAGCATCTGCTCGGCGGCGACGTGCTGGCCGGCCAGACGCCCCAGGCGATCGTGCCGGCCGATGCGTGGCAATCGGCCGAGGCGCAGCTTGGCTGGGCGCTCGTCAGCTGTGTCGTCACGCCCGCCTTCGACTTTGCCGGCTTCGAGCTGGCGCCCGAAGGCTGGTCGCCCGATTAGGGGTTCAGGCGGCCTCGACCGAGATCAGCGCTTCGGCATATTTCGCGTCGTTCGCATGGAACAGCGCGCTCGCCGGGAAGTCGCGTCCGGTCAGCTGCAGGTCGTTGAGACCGGCCAGCTTGAACGTGCCGATCTTCTCTTCCTTGGGCGGCTTGCCGTCCTTTTCGAGCGCGACGGCATCGATGAACAGGTCGCCGTGCCGCGTGTAGATCACATGCGGCGCGAGCGTCATGGTCACGCGGTTGTAGGTCGCGATCACGCAGCGCTTGCGCACGATCGCCTCGAAAATGGTCGGGACCTGGCCCTGCGGCTTGGCCTCGTCGCTCTCGGTCGGAAGTTTCATATGCCTTGCATACAGTAATATGCTGCATCGCAGCAAGAGGAGATCGACGAGTCGAGCATGGGGATTTTACGGAACCGCCGTTCGCCTCCGCCCGTTCGGGGCCGGCAACAACAAGGACAATCCAATGCCCGATACGCAGGAAATAACCGCCAAGTTCTGGAAATCGCTTCGTTCCGACATGACGCTGATGCTCGGACTCGACGGCGTCGAGGACGGCCATGCCCAGCCGATGACGGCCCAGTTGGATGGCGATGAAGATCGCGGCCCGATCTGGTTCTTCACGTCGAAGGAAGCGGATTTGACGAAGGAGCTGCGCCAGGGCCAGGGCAGCCGTGCGCTCGCCCATTTTGCATCCAAGGGCCACGACCTGTTCGCCAGCATCCACGGCACCCTATCGCTCGACGATGATCGCGCGACGATCGATCGCCTGTGGAACCCGTTCGTCGCGGCCTGGTTCGAAGGCGGCAAGGACGATCCGAAGCTCCAGCTGCTACGCCTCGATACCGAACGTGCGCAGATCTGGCTCAACGGGTCCAGCCTGCTCGCCGGGGTGAAGATGCTGCTCGGGGTCGATCCCAAGCGGGACTATAAGGACAAGGTCGCCGAGGTCTCGCTCGGCTGATCGCGTCCGATGATTGACCGGCGGGAGGCAGGGTATATGCGGCCGTGATGACCGACGGCCTGCCCACCCCCCGCCGCTTTGCCGCGATCGGCGCCCTCTCCTGCGGCACGGCGCTGATCATCATTGATGGCGCCATCGCCACCGTCGCGCTTCCGACGATTGCCCGCGATCTCGGGGTCGACAGCGCGTCGGTGGTGTCGGTCGTCACGGTCTATCAGCTCATCCTGGTGATGATGCTCCTGCCCTTTGCCGCGCTCGGCGATCGCATCGGGCTGAAGCGGATGTACCAATATGGCCAGCTGATCTTCACCGTCGCGACGCTGCTGTGCTTCTTCGCCAACAGCCTGCCCTTCCTGCTGATCGTCCGCGCAGTGCAGGCGCTCGGCGCGGCGGCGGCGCTCAGCGTCTCCTCGGCGCTGATTCGCTCGACCTATCCGTCCACGCAACTCGGCCGCGGGCTCGGCATCAACTCGGTCGTCGTCTCCAGCGGCGCCGCGGCCGCGCCGACGATCGGCGGCCTGGTGCTGGCGATCGCGCCCTGGCCCTGGGTCTTCGCCAGCGCAGTACCTTTCGCGATCGCCTCGCTGTTTCTCGGCCGGGCACTACCCGATCCGCAACCGCGAACCGAGCCGTTCGACATCTTCGGCGCCGTCCTGTGTGCCACGATGTTCGGCCTGGTGATCGGCGGACTCGAAAGCGGCGTGCACGGCGACAGCCCGGTCGTATCGGGCGCGATCGTGCTGATCGGCGCGGCGGTGGGTGTCTATTTCGTGCGGCGCGAACGGCATGAAACGAAGCCGATCCTGCCGATCGACCTGCTCGCCCGGCCAGTGCTCGCGCTGTCCGCGATCGGCGGCTTCACTGCCTTCGTCGCCTCGATGACCTTGCTCATCTCGACGCCCTTCCGGCTTCAGCACGCCTATGGCTTCTCGCCCGCCGAAGTCGGCGCGATGATTGCGCCGTGGCCACTCACCAACATGATCGTGGCGCCGCTCGCCGGCTGGCTGTCGGATCGCATCCCGGCCGGTATCATGGGCGGGATCGGCATGGCGATCTCGATCGTCGCGCTGCTCCTGCTCGCCAATCTGCCGCCCGATCCGACCTGGTTCGACGTGGCCTGGCGCATGGCGTTGTGCGGATCGGGCTTCGGCACCTTCCTGCCGCCCAATGCGCGCCTGATCATCGGGTCAGCCCCGCAGGAACGCGCGGCCGCGGCTGGCGGCCTCGTCTCGACGGTCCGCCTGATCGGCCAGACGACAGGCGCCACGCTCGTCGCGGCGCTGCTCGCAATGGGTATCGGTGGCGGCACGGTGCCGCCGCTCGTCGCCGCCAGCCTTGCCTTAATCGCCGGCCTGTGCAGCCTGGCGCGGCTGCGTCCCTCGCTGCGCAATCCGCGGCCCGACGAGACCGTCGACGTGCAGCCGGCAAGCCCGGTGCGTTAGAACACCGCCTTGCCGTCGCCGCCGATCATCGCCTTGCGCACCAGCGGGATCGGCGGGCCGCCATAGCTCAGGAACTGGTCGTGGAACGCCTTCCACGCCTGTCGCCCGCCGCGCGTCGCGGTCCAGTCGTCGCGCAGCTTGCGGATCAGAAGCTTGCCCATCGTGTAGTTGAGATAGGCGGGATCATAGGTGCCGCGCGCCGATTGCTGCTTCGCATTGCCCTCATCCTGATAGCATTGCTCGACGAACATCTTGCGCGACTGCTCCTGAGTCATGCCGCGCGCATGCAGGCCGATCGCCGAGAGATAGCGGCAGTTGCGCAGCAGTGCATTGGACAGCTGGCCGACATGAGTCTCGGGATCGCCGTCATGCAGCCCGGCATCCCACATCATCTCCTCAGCATAATGCGCCCAGCCCTCGGCATAGGCATAGCCGACGAACAACCGCCCGAAGAGCGACGGCGATGCGTTGGCATGGCGGAACTGCAGGAAATGCCCCGGCATCACTTCGTGGACCGAAGTGAACAACAGGTCCATCTTGCCCGGAACGAACGCCGCCTGCTCCGCCGCCGGCCAGGCGGGGTCGGGCGGCGAGATGTAATAGACTGACGGGATGCCCTTCTCGAACGGCCCGGGCGGATCGATATAGGCCGAATTCTGCCGGTTATAGGGCGGGCTCTCCTCGACCAGCGCCTGTTCCTTGTCGGGGATCGAGACGATATCCTTGGCGATCACGAACGCCTTGAGCTCAGGGATTTGCCGCCGCGCTTCGGCCACGGGTCCGCCTTCCGGCTTGTTCGCGTTCATCTTCGCCATGCAGGCGGGGATCGTCGCGCCGGGCGCATATTGCGCGCAGGCAGCCGCCAGCGCGTCCTGATTGCGCTTGAGGTCCGCCTTGCCCGCTGCCTCGAGCTGATCGAGCGGCACGTCGACGCCTTCGGTCATCTTGATCATCTGGGAGAATTTGACCGGCCCCAGCGCAAAATCCTGGGTCGCGGTGGCCCGCTGACTGTCGAGCCAGCTGCCCAGATCGCGCATCGCCTTGGAGGCAGCGCCGGCCGCCTCGTCGAACTGCTTCTGCAGCGCCGGGTCAGCGACACTTGCAAACGCCTTCTTCGCGTCGCCAGTGTAATAATCGGCAAAGCCGTTGAACCCGGCGACGCCATAATTGACGAAGCTGAGCGGCATCGGGGTCGCAAGATTGGTGCGGATGTTCGCTGCGGCTGTCGGGATCTTCCGCAGAAAGGCGATCATCGCCTTCATCCGCGTCGGCGCATCGGCATAGTTGCGCGCGATATAGACGTTGGGATCGAGCCCGGCGCCGATATACCAGGCGGGATTGCGATGCGGCTGGTCGGCTTCGGTCAGCCAGAACAGTTTGCCTTCGGCGACCTGCACGAGATAGTCGCGCTCGAACGCGTCCTGCTTGCTCAGCTTGGCGACATCGAAGGCGGAGGCCTTGATGATCGAGGCGCGCAGGAAATCGGCCTGCCGCTTCAGCCCTGCCTCGCTCCAGTCGCCAAGACCGCCGTCGAAATCATGCCGCCCCTGGTAGACTGCGTTCGCCGGATCCAGCTTGAACCAGCCTTCGATAAAGGCATCGCGGAAGGCGACCCAGTCACTGGTCGGCAGCGCCAGTTCGGTGTCGTTCGATATCGGCTTCTTCGCCGGCCCGCACGCCCCGAGCGCCAGCACGGCGATTCCGGCAAGCAATATCCCGCGCATATCCGCTCCTTCGATTCGTTGTCCCGGGAATGCTGGCAGCTTGGGGCGCCGTGCGCCACCCCGACCTATCGGCGGGCTATTTGCCGAGCTCTACGATCACGTCGTCGGGATGCACCACATTCAGCTTCCGGCGCGCCAGCTCGTCGACCATGTCGGGATCGGCATGGCGTGGATCGAGCAGCGCGACACGGTTCTTCAACTCGGCCCGCTGCTTTTCCAACACGACGAGATCGCCCTGCCGCTTCACCAGCTGGCGCTTGATGTCGCCATAAGCGAGCGCGCCGTTCGGCCCCAGGATCGCATAGCCGCCGAAGAACGCGCCCACGATCAGCAGCGCGGCCGGCGGACCGGCACGACGCAGCATGGTGCGGAAGGTGGAACGCTTTGCCATTCCACGATTCTCGCAGGTCGCGACTCGTGGATCAAGCGGGAATTTTAACCTTGTCTCGCCCTATTTCGAGCGCAACACCGAGCGCCCCGCATAAACTGCCGCCTCGTCCAGCTCCTCCTCGATCCGGATGAGCTGATTGTACTTGGCGAGCCGGTCGGAGCGCGCCAGGCTGCCGGTCTTGATCTGCCCGCAATTGGTCGCGACCGCGAGGTCGGCGATCGTCGCATCCTCGGTCTCACCCGAGCGATGCGACATGACCGCGGTATAGCCAGCGCGCTGTGCCATGGAGACCGCCTCGAGCGTCTCGGTCAGCGTGCCGATCTGATTGACCTTCACCAGCAGCGAATTGGCCAGGCCATCCTTGATGCCCTGCTTCAGCCGCTTCGGATTGGTCACGAAAAGATCGTCGCCGACCAGCTGGACCTTGTCGCCGATCAGATCGGTCAGTGCCTTCCAGCCTTCGAAATCGTCCTCGGCCATGCCGTCCTCGATCGAGAAGATCGGATAGCGGCGCGTCAGATCTGCGAGATATTCCGCCATCTCGTGGCTGGACAGGATCTTGCCCTCGCCGGAGATGTCGTATTTGCCGTTCTTGAAGAACTCGGTCGCGGCGCAATCCAGCGCCAGCATCACGTCGTCGCCGGGCCGGTAACCCGCCTTCTCGATCGAGCTCATGATGAAATCGAGCGCATCGGTCGTCGAGGCGATGTTGGGGGCGAAACCGCCCTCGTCGCCGACCGATGTCGCCAGGCCCTTGTCGTGCAGGCCCTTCTTCAGCGTGTGGAAGATCTCCGAGCCGCAGCGCACTGCCTCGACGATCGAGTCGGCGCCGACCGGCACGATCATGAATTCCTGAAAGTCGATCGGATTGTCGGCATGCTCGCCGCCATTGATGATGTTCATCATCGGTACCGGCAGCACGTGCGAGGAAACGCCCCCGACATAGCGATACAGCGGCAGGCCGCGCGCATCCGCCGCCGCCTTGGCCACTGCGAGGCTGACGCCGAGAATCGCGTTCGCGCCCAGCCGGCCCTTGTTCTCGGTGCCGTCGAGCTCGATCATCACCCGGTCGACATCGGCCTGATCCTCGGCTTCGAGGCCGAGCACCGCGTCGGCGATCTCCGTGTTGACCGCCTCGACGGCCTGCTCGACGCCCTTGCCGAGCCAGCGGCTCTTGTCCCCGTCGCGCTTCTCGACCGCCTCGTGCGCGCCGGTCGATGCGCCGGAGGGTACGGCGGCGCGGCCGAACGATCCGTCATCCAGCAGCACATCGACCTCCACGGTGGGATTGCCCCGGCTGTCGAGGATCTGCCGGGCGTGGATGTCGATGATTGCGGTCACGGAACGATCCTTCTAACTGTTGGGATAAATGCGGATGCTGGCGCGAGCCTCTATCGGCTAACACCAGCGGCGGCAATTCGTCTCTGGCATGGAACCGGGACAGGTGCTGACCGGTTGAATGTTCACAAGCGAGAAGAGGGCGACAGCATGGCCGACGACACTCCCAAGGCTCCCCGACCCGCAAAGCCGGTCAAGCAGGCCGCAACGTCTGCGACACCGCGCAAGGCAGCTGCCGCCCCCAAGGCCTCGCCTGCCGCCAACACCCCAAAACCGGCCAAGCCGAAGAAAGGCCCGACCGTGGACACCACGCAAGACACCGCCACCCCACGCTTCAAGGCCGAAACCAAGGCCGCGACCCAGACGCTGAAGGACAGCGCCTCCAAGCTCACCAAGGATGCCGGCGACAAGGCCCGTGCCTATGCCGAGGATGGCAAGGCTCGTGCCGGCGGCGTGCTCGACGAGTTGGCAAAGATGATGACCGAAGCCGCCGGTACCGTCGATGAGAAGGTCGGCCCGCAATATGGCCAATATGCGCGCAACGCCGCCGATGCGGTCTCGGGCTTTTCGGAATCGATCAAGCAGAAGAATCTCGACGATCTGATCGACGATGCCCGCGGCTTCGTGAAGAAGAGCCCTGCCGTCGCCATCGGCACCGCCGCCGCGATCGGCTTCGTGCTGGTGCGGCTGATCAAGTCGGGCCTCGACGCGGCCGACCGCGACGACGCCTGATCCAACAGGCACCGGGGGGAACATGGCAGAGCAACCGCCGGAAGAGCATGACAGCAGCATCGCAGCGCTGTTTGCGCGCCTGATCGACGATGCCGAGCGCTTCGTGCGAGCGGAGGTGCGGCTGTATCGTGCCCAGTTCCTCAGTCGTGTCGGCGAGGCGCGTAGCGCGATCATCCTCGTCGTCTTGGCGCTGTTGCTCGCGCAATCGGCGATGATCGCCACGGTGCTCGGGCTGTTGCTGATCCTGCGGCGGCCGCTTGGCGAGGTGGGAGCGACCATCCTCGTCGTGGTCGTCTCGCTCGGCATTGCCGCGCTGCTGGTGCGCGCCGCGCTCGGCAAGGTACGGCGGATCACTGACTTCAAGGACAAGCCCTGATGAGCGGCGACGAGAATTTGGCAGGCGTGATCGACGATGCCGCCGATCTCGTCCTGGCACGTAGCCGTGCCGAGGCGGCTCGGGCACGGCTGACGGGAACGCTCGTCGAAATCCAGGCCCGGCTCAACCCCAAGGCGCTTGCGCGCGAGGCGATGGGGGAGTTGAAGGAAGCCGCCCAGGACCTCGCGCGTGGCGGCGTGGCTGAACTCAAGCGTCATCCGGTCACGCTGGCCAGCGGGGCGGCGGCGATCGCCCTGTTACTGGCGCGGGGACCGATCCGGCGGCTCATCGAGGGCTCCCGCGATGAAACTCCACAGCCGTCCAAGAGTTTGAAACCCAAACGGGCGTCTGCCCGACGGAAAGGACCATCCACATGAACGCCCCGTCAAACGTCACTCCGGCTCCAACCAACGATGCCGAGCCAGCGCGTTCCGGCCCCCGCGCGAAAGCCGAACAGGCGCTCGACGCGACGCGCGACACGGCCCGTGAGGCCGCCCGCCGCACCGCCCAGGGCATCGAGGCCAATCCGCTCGCCGTGCTCGTCGGCGGCGTCGCGCTCGGCGTGCTGGCCGGCGCGATCATCCCGCGCACGGAGCAGGAAGGTAAGCTGCTCGGTCCGGTCGGCAAGCGCCTGACCGACACCGCCGCCGGTGCCGCACAAGCGGCGAAGGAAGCCGGCAAGGCTGAACTCGACGCGCTTGGCCTCAACAAGGCCGCGGCGCGCGATCAGGTGGGCAAACTGCTCGATGGTGTGGTCAAGGCGCTTTCAAGTGCCGGATCTGCCGCTGCGAGCAAGGCATCGAGCAAATAACAAAAAGCGCGTCCGGCGGTTCACCTCATCGGCATCACGCTCTAAGGAAAGGGCGACTCCTCCCTTCGGAAGCCCGATCCATGAGCAAGCTCCACCTGGTCTTCGGCGGTCGCGTCAGCGATCCCCGCCATCTTGACTTCGACGATCTCGACTCGATCGAGATCGTCGGGGTGTTCCCCGATTATGCCAGCGCCGAAAAGGCCTGGCGCGCGGCCGCGCAGCGCACCGTCGACGATGCCTCGATGAAGTTCGTGGTGGTGCATCTCCACCGCCTCCTACAGCCAGACCTGGTCGATCCCCCCAAGGCCTGATCCAGCTGGGCCGCTTCAGGCCTTGCGGTAGTTCCACGCAAGCAGCGGCCTGGCAAGCGCAACGCCCGCGATGAGCCCGCCGATCGGTTCGACGATCGTTACCGAGACGGCGAAGCTCTGCGCGACAATCGCGAAGGCGATCTGGATCGCCATCCAGATTCCGGCAAGGATGGCGACCTGAGTCAGCCGGTTATGGTGCCGGGCGATCGGGATGGCGCTCGGCACGCCGTACAGCATGAAATAAGCCCCGATCACCGCGAATACAGACGCGTCCAGCCCGGCGCTGGGGATCGGCGAGCCCGGCGTCAGGATCAGCCGCGCAAGCGAACCCCCATAGGCACCGGCGACGAACACGACGCCAAGCCCGACAGGTCCAATCGCCTTTTCGACATAACGGCCGGCGATCAGCAGGAAGACCAGGTTGAAGATCGCGGAGATGACATCACGTGCGATGAAGGCCGACGCGAGCGGCGACAGCCAGGAGCGCACCGGTTCGGCGCTCCAGCCGCCGGCCAGGAAGTCCAGCGGCGTGAAGCCGAACTCGAGCGCGGCCATTTCCAACCCGATCGCGGCGGCGATGAACAACGCAGCAAAGACCGACAGCGCAACCAGCGCGTCGGTGAAGCGGCCCCGCGGAAGATTGATTCCGTTCAGATGAATTCGATCTTCGAAACGACGTAATAGCGGTCGCCCGACGGCACCGTCACCTCGACTTCGTCATCGACCTTGCGCCCGATGAGCGCGCGGCCGAGCGGCGAATTGTACGAGATGCGCCCGCCCTTGGCGTCAGCCTCGGTCTGGCCGACGATCTGATACCGGATCGGCTTGTCATCCTCGTCGAGCAGCGTGACGGTCGCGCCGAACACGACCTTGTCGCCCGACAGATCGCGCGGATCGATCACTTGCGCGCGCGACAGCTTGTCCTCGATATCGGAAATCGAGGCCTCGATCTGGCCCTGCCGCTCCTTGGCGGCGTGATATTCCGCGTTTTCGGAAAGGTCGCCATGTGCCCGCGCTTCCTCGATCGCGTCTACGATGGTCGGCCGTTCCGCCTTCAGGCGCTTCAGGTCCGCATTGAGCTTCTCATAGCCCTCCTGCAGCATCGGCATCTTGTCGACGGTCGCCATCCCTTTAGGTCCTTCGTCAAAAATTCTTATTCAAGCCGGCCCCTTAAGGACCCGCCCGCACCTCGTTCTCATGTCGGGAGTTAATTGTGCGAGTGCGAATAATAGGATTGCAGGGGTCGTACTTCAAGGCTGCGTGTCGCAAGAGCGACGATCGCCTGCGCCGCAGCGACGCTGGCGGGCGCCGTGGTGAAGTATGGAATCTTCTGCCGCAACGCGCTGGCGCGGATCGGCTGAGAGTCCTTCAGCGACTGCCAGCCCTCCGTGGTGTTGAAGATCAGGTCGATCCCGCCGTCCATGATCCGGTCGACGATATGCGGCCGGCCCTGCGCCACCTTGTTGACTCGCTCGACCAGCACGCCGTGGTCGCTGAGATAATCCGCGGTTCCGCCGGTCGCGACGATGGCGAAGCCATTCTCGGCGAGCAGCTTCACGCCCGGCAGCACGACCGGCTTGTCGCCGTCCTTCACGCTGACGAACAGCGTGCCGGTCTTCGGCAGCGCATTGCCGGCGCCAAGCTGCGACTTCGCAAAGGCCATGACGAAATCGCTGTCGATGCCCATCACTTCGCCGGTCGACTTCATCTCGGGCGAGAGCACGGGATCGACGCCGGGGAAGCGATTGAAGGGGAATACGGCTTCCTTCACCGCCACATAGTCGATCGCCCGGTCGATCTTCGGCAGGTCGGCAAGCTTCTCCCCGGCCATCACCCGCGCCGCGATCTTGGCGACGGGTGCGCCGATCGCCTTGGCGACGAACGGCACGGTGCGGCTGGCGCGCGGATTGACTTCGATGAGATAGACCAGGCCGTCCTTCACAGCGAACTGGATGTTCATCAGCCCGACCACCGACAGCGCCTTGGCCAGCGCCGCGGTCTGGCGCTCGATCTCGGCGATGATCTCGTCGGACAGGCTGTAGGGCGGGATCGAGCAGGCACTGTCGCCGGAATGCACGCCGGCTTCCTCGATGTGCTGCAGCACCCCTGCCACTGTCACGTCGGTGCCGTCGGAGATCGCATCGACATCGACTTCGATCGCATCGCGCAGATACTGGTCGATCAGCACAGGCGAGGTGCCCGAAACCTTCACCGCCGTCTGGATATAATCGTCGAGCTGCGCCGGCCCGTCGACGATCTCCATCGCGCGGCCGCCGAGCACATAGCTCGGGCGCATCAGCACCGGATAGCCGATGCGCTCGGCCACCGCGATCGCCTCGTCGCGGCTGCGCGCGATGCCGTTGGCCGGCTGGAGCAGGCCCAGCTTGGTGATCAGTGCGGCGAAGCGCTCACGGTCTTCGGCCAGATCGATCGCGTCCGGGCTGGTGCCGAGGATCGGGATGCCCGCCTGCTCGAGCGCGTTGGCGAGATTGAGCGGAGTCTGGCCGCCGAACTGGACGATCACGCCGACCAAAGTGCCGCGGGATTTCTCGACATGCAGGATTTCCAGCACGTCCTCGGCGGTCAGCGGCTCGAAATAGAGCCGGTCCGATGTGTCATAGTCAGTCGACACCGTTTCCGGATTGCAGTTGACCATGATCGTCTCATAGCCGGCCTCGGCCAGCGCGAAGCAGGCATGGCAGCAGCAATAATCGAACTCGATCCCCTGCCCGATCCGGTTCGGTCCGCCACCCAGGATGACGATCTTCTTCCGCTCGGTCGGATCGCTTTCGCATTCCGGCTCGCCGAAGCTCGGCGCCTCATAGGACGAATACATATAGGGCGTCTTCGCCTCGAACTCGGCGGCGCAGGTGTCGATCCGCTTGAAGACGGGGCGCACGCCGAGCTTGTGGCGCAGCGCGCGCACTTCGTCCTCGGTCACGCCGCCGGTCATCGCGACCACCGTATCGTGGATCAGCCCCGAACCCCGGGCGATGCTGCGATCCATCCCGCCGTGCAGATTGGCCGATTTGAGCGCGAGCCAGGCAAGCCGCTTGTCGCTGAAGCCCATCGCCTTGAGCCGCCGCATGCCGGCTGCGTCGCGCGGCAGGCCGCCGCGGCACACCTCCTCCTCGGCTTCGATGATTTCAGCGATCCGCTCGAGGAACCAGGGATCGTAGAAAGTGATCGCGTGGATCTCGGCGACAGTGAAGCCTTCGCGCAATGCCTGCGCCGCGACCAGCAACCGGTCCGGCGTGGCGCGCGCCAGCGCCGCGGCAATCGCCTCGCGCGGCGCGCCGACCAGCGCATCGACCTGGTTGAAGCCGCTCAGGCCCGTTTCCAGGCCGCGCAGGGCCTTCTGCATCGATTCATGGATGTTGCGGCCGATCGCCATCACTTCGCCGACCGATTTCATCGCAGTCGACAGGATCGGCTCGGCGCCCTTGAATTTCTCGAAGGCGAAGCGCGGGATCTTGGTGACGACATAGTCGATCGTCGGCTCGAACGAAGCCGGCGTCGCGCCAGTGATGTCGTTGATGATCTCGTCGAGCGTGTAACCGACCGCCAGCTTGGCGGCGACCTTGGCGATCGGAAAGCCGGTCGCCTTGGAGGCGAGCGCGGACGAGCGCGACACGCGCGGGTTCATCTCGATCACGACCAGACGGCCGTCCTTCGGATTCACCGCAAACTGGACGTTGGAGCCGCCGGTCTCGACGCCGATCTCACGCAGCACCGCGATGCTGGCGTTGCGCATGATCTGATATTCCTTGTCGGTCAGCGTCAGCGCTGGCGCGACAGTAATGGAATCGCCCGTGTGGACGCCCATCGGATCGATATTCTCGATCGAGCAGATGATAATGCAATTGTCGTTGCGGTCGCGCACGACCTCCATCTCATATTCTTTCCACCCGAGCACCGATTCCTCGATCAGCACTTCAGTGGTCGGCGAGGCATCGAGCCCGCCGCGGACGATATTCTCGAATTCCTGGCGGTTATAGGCGATGCCGCCGCCGGAGCCGCCCATGGTGAAGCTGGGGCGGATGATCGTCGGCAGGCCGACATGCTCGAGCGCGGCGAACGCTTCGTCCATGCTGTGCGCGATCCGCGAGCGCGGGCTTTCCAGCCCGATCTTGTCCATCGCGTCGCGGAACTTCAGCCGGTCCTCGGCCTTGTCGATCGCCTCGGCATCGGCGCCGATCATCTGCACGCCGTATTTTTCCAGCGTGCCGTCATTGAACAGCGCCAGCGCGGTGTTGAGCGCGGTCTGGCCGCCCATCGTCGGCAGCACCGCGTCGGGGCGCTCCTTGGCGATGATCTTGGCGACCACCTCGGGCGTGATCGGCTCGACATAGGTCGCGTCGGCCAGTTCGGGATCCGTCATGATCGTCGCCGGGTTCGAATTGACCAGGACGATGCGATAGCCTTCCTCGCGCAGCGCCTTGATCGCCTGCGTGCCGGAATAATCGAACTCGCAGGCCTGGCCGATGACGATCGGGCCGGCGCCGATGACGAGGATCGAGGAGATGTCGGTGCGTTTTGGCATTATCGCGTCTGTTTCTTCATTTTGCGCCGGAAGGCGACGTCATCGAGCGTTCCGGCATAGCCGTGAAGCGCCGCAAGGTGAATCGCGCCAGCGGGGCGTCGAAAGCCGTTCTGAGGGCGATCCATGGGAGATATGGGACACTGTGGTGTCCCATATCTTTTGGCGGATCCACCCCGGAAATGCGAACTTATATCGAAATAACTCAACCACTTGAGCGGAACACCTCGTCGGACACCAAATTGTGCCCGGGGGGGATCGTTACGAAGCCGTATCATTCGTCCGATCCGGTCTCGGCCATGCAACCCCAGCCCTCATATTCGACGTCGTAGGTCAGCTCGATCTGCAGGCATTGCAGCGTCAGCGCCTTGATCGAGTCGGCGTCGGCCGGCTGCTCACGCGCAAGGAACAGCGAGATGCCGCCATCCTCATTCTCCTCGCGATCGATCACCGCGAAGCCGAGATCCTCCGCTTCGTCGGCCAGCCGATCGAGCGCGGCTTCGTCGCCGGTGAAGCTGACATCGATCGAGCGTGGAAGCTCCGGGCGATCGCCATTCTCCGCCAGGCTGGCGAGAACCTCCTGGTCGTCGCGCCATTCTTCTTCGAACCGCGCCTGATCCACCTGGGGCAAGGTCATGCGCTTGCCTCCAGCGACCCGACGAACTTCTCGAACAGATAGAAGCTGTCCTGCGGCCCCGGGCTCGCCTCGGGATGATATTGCACGCTGAAGGCCGGGCGATCGGTCAGCTCGAAGCCGGCATTGGAGCCGTCGAACAGCGAGACATGAGTCTCGCGCGCGGTCGCCGGCAGAGTCTCGCTCACCACCGCGAAGCCGTGGTTCATGCTGGTGATCTCGACCGTGCCGTCGCTCAGCCGCTTGACCGGATGATTGGCGCCGCGGTGCCCCTGGAACATCTTGGTCGTCTCCGCGCCGACCGCGAGGCCGAGCAACTGGTGGCCGAGACAGATGCCGAACAGCGGGATGCGTGTTTCGAGCAGCTGGCGGATCACCGGCACGGCATAGTCGCCGGTCGCGGCGGGATCGCCCGGGCCGTTCGACAGGAACAGGCCATCGGGCTTCAGCGCCATGACCTGATCGAAGGTCGCGGTCGCCGGCAGCACGCTGACCCTGGCCCCCGCCTTCACCAGATTGCGGTAGATATTGTGCTTGGCGCCGTAATCGATCGCGACGACATGCGGCTTGGCGCCGCCGCTCTCACCAGCGGGCGAAGCCCCGTCCTCATAGCCGAAGCCGAGACGCCAAACGCCGCCTTCCCAGCCATGATGCGTCTCGGTGGTGACCGAGATGGCGAGGTCCATGCCCTCCAGCCCCGGCCAGGCCCGGGCCATCTGCAGCAGCAGCGGGATATCGAACTTGCCGTCGGCGCGGTGCGAGATCACGCCATTGGGGGCGCCCCCCGTCCTGATCCGCCGGGTCAGCGCGCGGGTGTCGATGCCCGACAGGCCGATCCGGTCGTGCCGCTTCATCCACTCGTCGAGCCGCTCGACCGAGCGGAAATTCGACGGCGCGGTCACATCCTCGCGTACGATCATGCCGAGCGCATGCGGCTCCTCGGCTTCGACGTCGTCGGCATTGGCGCCGACATTGCCGATATGCGGGAAAGTGAAGGTGATGATCTGCCCGGCGAAGCTCGGATCCGTCATGATCTCCTGATACCCGGTCATCGCGGTGTGGAAGCAGACTTCACCCACTGCTTCACCTTCGGCACCGAATCCGCGGCCCCAGGCGATCTCGCCATTGGCAAGGACCAGGACTCCCGTTGCTCCTTCAGGCGCAGATACGGGTTTGGCGTCGGCCATCGTGGCGGGCACTCCTCAAGGTTTCGATGTCGCTAAGCGGCGGTCGCTAAGCCTCGCGGGGCGGAGCGTCAATCTGTTAAAGCGGCGCCCGCCGCGCTATCTGGGCCGATTACCGAAAAGGACCGACAATGATTCGCGACGACATCAAGGCTGCGCTCGTCACCGCCATGAAGGGCGGCGACAAGCAAGGCACCGCCGCCATCCGCCTGATCCAGTCGTCGATCAAGAATCGCGATATCGAGGCGCGCACCGGCAAGTCGCCCGACGACGACGATACCCTGGTGATCGAGGTGCTGCAGAAAATGGTGAAGCAGCGCCGCGAATCGATCGAGATGTTCGTGAAGGGCAACCGCCAGGAACTGGCCGATGCCGAAGCCGCCGAAGTCGCGGTGATCGAGCGATTCCTGCCGCGCCAGATGGACGAGGCCGAGACCCGCGCCGCGGTAGAGGCGATCAAGGCCGAGCTTGGCGCGAGCGGGATGAAGGACATGGGCCGCGTGATGGCGGAGCTGAAGGCGCGCCATGCGCAGACGCTGGACATGAGCAAGGCGAGCGGCGCGGTTAAGGCAGCGTTGGCGTAAGGGTGAGCATCTTGGCGGGAGATCGCAACAACGATGACTCTGCGCCTCCCCTCCCGCCTGCGGGAGGGGACCGAGGGGTGGGCGCCCGGTTCCGGCTGGGCAGGCCCACCGAGAGGGCACGCGATCTTCGCAACGAGCCAACACTTCATGAGAAGCTATTGTGGCAGCATTTGAAGGGCTCGCGCCTTCAGGGGCTTAAGTTCAGCCGTCAGATGCCGGTGGCGGGGTTCTTTCCCGATTTCGTTTGCCGGTCGCACAGGCTGGCCGTGGAGCTCGATGGTCACCAGCATGGCGAGAACGAGCAGTATGACGAGGAGCGGACACGGCTGATCGAGGCTGCTGGTTATCGAGTCATCCGGTTCTGGAACAATGATCTGACGTCGAACATGGATGGGGTGCTGGAGACTATCGCCAATGCTGCGGGTGTGGCTGGCCGGGAGCCCACCCCCAACCCCTCCCGCAAGCGGGAGGGGAGCAGAAGTGCGCCGCCGGAAGATAGCACATGAGCCTCTCCCCGCAATTCCTCGACGAGCTCCGCACGCGCACGCTGCTGTCGGCGCTGATCGGGCGGACCACCAAGCTGCAAAAGGCCGGGCGGGAGTTTCGCGCCTGCTGTCCGTTCCACAACGAGAAATCGCCCAGCTTCTACGTCAACGACGAGAAGGCCTTTTACCACTGTTTCGGCTGCGGGGCGCATGGCGACGCGATCCGCTGGATGACCGATCAGCGCGGACTGCCCTTCATGGATGCAGTGAAGGAGCTGGTCCAGGCGGCGGGCATGGAAATGCCGGCGATGGACCCGCGCGCCGCCGAAAAGGCCGAACAATCGAAGGGGCTGCACGACGTGATGCAGGCCGCAGCCGACTGGTTCGCGGCGCAGCTCGGCGGGCTCGATGGCGGCGAAGCGCTGGCCATATTGAAGAAACGCGGCATTTCGGATGCCGCTCGGCGCGATTTCGGCCTGGGGTTCGCCCCCGATTCGCGCGGCAAGTTGCGCACCGCGCTGCGCGATTTCGGCGATGCCATGCTGATCGAGGCCGGCCTGCTGATCTCGGTCGAGGGCAAGGAACCCTATGACCGCTTCCGCGGACGGCTGATGATCCCGATCCGCGATCCGCGCGGGCGCACGATCGCATTCGGCGGGCGGATCATCGGTGAGGGCGAGCCGAAATATCTCAATTCGCCCGAGACTCCGCTCTTCGACAAGGGCCGCAACCTCTACAATCTCGATCGCGCTGCACCCGCCTCGCGCAAGTCTGGCCGGATCATCGTGGTCGAGGGCTATATGGATGTCATTGCCCTCGCCCAGGCCGGCTTCGGCGAAGCGGTCGCGCCGCTCGGCACCGCGCTGACCGAAGCGCAGCTCGAGCGGCTGTGGCGGCTCAGCGACGTGCCGATCCTGTGCTTCGACGGCGATTCGGCCGGGCAGAAGGCTGGCATGCGCGCCGCTCACCGCGCGCTGCCGATGCTCGCGCCGGGCCGCAGCCTGTCGTTCATCACGCTGCCCGAAGGCGTCGATCCCGACGATCTGGTCCGCGCCAAGGGACCGGCAGCGTTCGAAGAGCTGCTCCGCGCGTCCGCACCGCTGGTCGATCGGCTGTGGTCGTATGAACTGGCCGCCGAACCGCTCGACACGCCCGAGCAGAAGGCCGGATTGAAGCTGCGCCTCAACGAACTCGCCCAATCGATCGCCGACAAGAATGTCAGCGTCGAATATCAGGCCGAGTTCCGCCGCCGCTTCGACGCGCTCTACGCCAAGGTCCGCGAGCCGTTCCGCGCATTCCAGCCCGCGGTGAAGCGCAAACCCGGCGAGCGCTGGAAAGCGCCCGACCCGCCCGTCTCCGACGCCGCCAAGGGCGTTCGCGCCGGCGGAATCGACCGGATCCTGGCCAAGGCAGTGCTCGCCGGCCTGATCCGGCACCCGGCCGAAATCGCCCGACATATGGAGGTGCTCGGCTCGCTCAAGCTGGCCGATGGCGCGCTCGGACGACTGTTCGAGGCAGTGGTCGATCTCGCCGTCGAAGATCAGGCGCTTGATAGCGAGGGTTTGCTCACCATATTGGCGAAATCAGGATTCGATATAATTGCCAGCGATCTGCTACGGGCCGACCAGTTGTCGTGTTCGTTCACGCAGAAGGGCGCTGAACCGGCCCGGGCACGTGAGGATCTCGACGAAGCTATCGCGATCCTCGTGGCGCGGCCGGAAGTGGATGCCGCACTGGCAGGCGCAACGGCGACGCTCCAGGCGCGTTATTCGGATGAGGCCTTCGAACGGCAGGTTTCGCTGGTGAAGGAACAACAGGCGCTCGACGCACGACTTGCAAATCTGGTGCAAGCGAACGAAGACGCCAGAGCTTTTAGTACCGAGGGCAATTGATGGCGAAGACGGAAATGGCGGACGTCGCTGACACGACCGAAAACAGCGATGCGCCGCTGATCGACTTGAACGATGCGTCGATCAAGAAGCTGGTCGCGCGCGCCAAGAAGCGCGGTTACATCACCATCGACCAGATCAATGAGGCGCTGCCTCAGGATCAGATGTCGTCCGATCAGCTGGAGGACATGATGTCCGCGCTGAACGAGATGGGCATCAACATCGTCGAGAATGACGAAGCCGGCGAAGATGGCGACGAGGCCGACCAGCCTGAGGACGAGGTCGAATCGGTCGATTCGTCCGAGGAAAGCGCGCCTGCGCTCGACGTGAAGAAGAAAGAGGTCATCGATCGCACCGACGATCCGGTGCGGATGTACCTGCGCGAGATGGGCGCGGTCGAGCTTCTCAGCCGCGAGGGCGAGATCGCCATCGCCAAGCGCATCGAGGCCGGGCGCGACACGATGATCCTCGGCCTGTGCGAGAGCCCGATCACCTTCAACGCGATCATCGACTGGTCGACCGCGCTGAACGAGGGCACGATGCAGCTGCGCGAGATCCTCGATCTCGATGCGATGCTGTCCAAGGATCCCGCCCCGGAATCGCTGACCGACGACGAGGACGCATCGGGCGAGATTTCTGAAAAGACGGCTGGCCCGTCCTTCAAGGAAGAGGAAGAGCCCGAAGAGGCGCCTGCCGAGGAGGAAGAGGATTCGATGCAGGAGCGGCGCACGCCGCGCCCGTCGGACGACGAGGAAGAGGACAATACCCTCAGCCTCGCCCAGATGGAGGAGCAGCTGAAGCCGCAGGCGCTCGAGCGCTTCGCGAGCATCACCGCGCTCTACAAGAAATTCTCCAAGGTGCAGCAGTCCCGCCTCGACGCGATGTCGGCCGGCGGCGAGCTGACCAGCGCCGACGAGCGCAAATATCACAAGCTGCGCGAAGAGCTGACCGCCGAAGTCGAGAGCGTCCAGTTCCACAATGCCAAGATCGAATATCTGGTCGACCAGCTTTATGCCTTCAACCGGCGCCTGACCGCGCTGGGCGGGCAGATGCTGCGCCTCGCCGAGCGCCACAAGGTGCCGCGCAAGGATTTCCTCGATCGCTATATAGGCCATGAGCTGGACGAGCAGTTCCTGCCCAGCGTCGCCAAGCTCGACAAGAAATGGACTGCCTTCGTCACCACCGAGGGCGATGCGGTCGACCGTATCCGCGTCGAGATTTCCGAGATCAGCCAGGCGACCGGCATGTCGCTCGGCGAGTTCCGCCGGATCGTCAACATGGTCCAGAAGGGCGAGCGCGAAGCGCGTATCGCCAAGAAGGAAATGGTCGAGGCGAACCTGCGGCTCGTGATCTCGATCGCGAAGAAATATACCAACCGCGGCCTGCAGTTCCTGGATCTCATCCAGGAGGGCAATATCGGCCTGATGAAGGCCGTCGATAAGTTCGAATATCGCCGCGGTTACAAGTTCAGCACCTATGCCACCTGGTGGATCCGCCAGGCGATCACGCGCTCGATCGCCGATCAGGCGCGCACGATCCGCATCCCGGTCCACATGATCGAGACGATCAACAAGCTGGTGCGGACCAGCCGCCAGTTCCTCCACGAGCAGGGCCGCGAGCCCACGCCCGAGGAAATGGCCGAGCGCCTGTCGATGCCGCTCGAAAAGGTCCGCAAGGTGATGAAGATCGCCAAGGAGCCGATCTCTCTCGAAACGCCGATCGGCGACGAGGAGGATTCGCATCTCGGCGATTTCATCGAGGACAAGAACGCGGTCATCCCGGTCGATGCGGCGATCCAGGCGAACCTCAAGGAAACGGTCACCCGGGTCCTTGCATCGCTCACCCCGCGTGAGGAGCGCGTGCTGCGCATGCGCTTCGGCATCGGCATGAACACCGATCACACGCTGGAGGAAGTCGGCCAGCAATTCTCGGTGACGCGCGAGCGCATCCGCCAGATCGAGGCGAAGGCGCTGCGCAAGCTCAAGCACCCGAGCCGCTCGCGCAAGATGCGGTCGTTTCTCGACCAGTAAGTCTCCGGCACAGTTTGACTTTTAGTTATTGGACCCGGGTAAGTACCCGGGTCCATAGTTGTATGTGCGCCACGAACAGGCTGCCGTGCCGAACGAGGCCGCCGGGACGATTCATCGCGAGTCGCGGCCCGTTACTACGCCCCGTCGGGCCCCGATTAACCTCTCCTAAACCAGGTCTTTACGCGCTTCGGTTATTCCAACGTGCTATTGAGGAATTCCCGCCCGAATTGAGCGGCACATGAACAGAAAGAACCCCGGAGGGTCATGGCTTTCGATTCGGCATTGGGACAACGCATCGGCGGCAGCTGGGGGACGATCGCGACCCTGGCTTCAGTCGACGGCACTGCCACCCACTCCCTGCCCCGCGCGCTCACCGCCCCCCTAGCCGCCAAGCGCGACCTGGCGGATGCGGTCCATGCGCTGTGTGCGCTGCATGGCCGGCACCCCGGCGTGATCGACCATGCCGTCGTGCACAACCGGCAGGATACGGCGCAGGACTGGCTCGAGGCGGCGGCTTATGGCTTCACGGTGGAACGCGCCTATCTCGCGCGGCTCACCGCCCTCGCCGGCCCCTTGCCGTCAACGCCGGGCCAGGCAGAATCCGAAGCCGCCATCACTGGTCAGCGCCATGCGCTCGACATGCTGGCCCAGTCGGACCGGACGGGTTGCGCCACGGGCGCCGCGATCACGCTGGTCCTCGATTGGGCGGCCGTCCGCACGATGCTCGATGCCGCGGCAGTCCGCTTCGGCATCGATCCGCCCGATTCGTTCCTGCCGGACGACATGGAAACGGCCTCGCTCGTCTCCGCGCTGTCGGAAACACCCGCGATCGAGCGCGCGATGGCATTCGGCGCGCAGCAGATCCTCGCCCAGCACCGTGGCCTGTGGGATCTGCTCGAGGCGCGGGCCGGCGCCCGAAACCACCAATAATTCCGCGCGCGCGGGGGCGGCAATCCCGCGCTTGCACGACGGCGCATAATCCCTCTATCTCCAAACCCGATATTCGAAACGGGATTGGACGCAGGCATGAAGCGCTTCGAGGGCACGCAAAGCTATGTGGCGACCGCCGACCTGAAGGTCGCGGTCAACGCCGCCGTCACCTTGCGCCGCCCGTTGCTGGTCAAGGGCGAACCCGGCACCGGCAAGACCGTGCTCGCTTATGAGATCGCCAAGGCGGTCGGCGCTCCCCTGATCGAGTGGAACGTCAAGTCGACGACCAAGGCGCAGCAGGGCCTGTACGAATATGATGCGGTCGCCCGGCTGCGCGACGGCCAGCTCGGCGACGAGCGGGTGCATGACATCTCCAACTATATCCGCCGCGGGAAATTGTGGGAGGCGTTCACCGCCCCCGAAGTACCCGTCCTGCTGATCGACGAAATCGACAAGGCCGATATCGAATTCCCGAACGATCTGCTCCAGGAGCTCGATCGCATGGAATTCCATGTCTACGAGACGAAGGAGACGGTGCGGGCCGTCGAACGCCCGATCGTCGTCATCACCTCGAACAACGAGAAGGAACTGCCCGACGCGTTCCTGCGCCGCTGCTTCTTCCATTACATCAAATTCCCCGACCGCGAGACGATGCAGGCGATCGTCGACGTGCATTTCCCGGGCATCCAGAAGATCCTGGTGTCGAAGGCGATGGACATCTTCTACGACGTCCGCGACGTGCCGGGCCTCAAGAAGAAGCCGTCGACCAGCGAGCTGCTCGACTGGCTGAAGCTGCTCCTGCACGAGGACATGCCGCTCGAGGTGCTGCAGAACCGCGATCCGACCAAGGCGATCCCGCCGCTCCACGGCGCTCTGCTCAAGAACGAGCAGGACGTGATGCTGTTCGAACGCCTCGCCTTCATGGCGAAGCGCCAGGCGAACAAGGGATGATCCCCGCAGCACCACGAAGTTCAGGTACCGCGCCCAGACTCCGCTGACCTTGTTACCGCGGTCGGACATGGCATGATGGTGCAAAGGAGGATCGACATGGTCGCTGCACGCGATTTTCTGCCTGTGCTTGCATTGGTCTTTGCTCAGCCGGCGTTGGCTCAGGTCGATCCCGGGGCAGGCGCGTGGAAGCTCAACGGCTCTCTTGCCACGGCGACCACAAGTGGCATCGGCATTCCGGTGCGTGCGGGCGCGCTGTCGTTGTCCCAGACCGGCGAGGCATCGCTCAAAGGCAAGGGCCTCGACAATGTCGCGCAATATGAATCGGAAGACCATGAGATCAAGGGGACGATCTACGTCTTCTATCCGGCCTATGCCGATACCGCCCTGGCGACATGGGCGACGGATCGGGCGATCCGGGAGCGATTCGGGCCCAATGTCACGCTTGCCGCCGATAGCATCGTCGCCGTGGGCGGCATCCCGCACGCCGGCGTGCGGCGAATCTATAATCGGGCCGAACTGACGATCGGAAAGCCGTTGACCACGGCCGCCGGCTTCGTCCGGGCAGGCAGTTGGATCGTCGCGCTTCGCGTAAGCGGCCCAGTGGCCCGCAACGCGGATGTCGAGGCCGCACTCGATGCCTTGCTCGTCGGCATGCGGTTCGACGGCAACGACAAGCCGATGGAGGCAGCAGCGATCAAGTTCGGACCGGCTTGCCCGCCTTCTAAAGAAAAGCGTGCCAAGCTGCTGAGCAACAAGGCGGCATCGGGCAATGCCTTGCTGGCATCCATGCTGGGCGGATCGATCGCCATCGACGACAAGAACGACGGGACCGTCACCAAGGTCAAGCCGCCACTCGCCTTTCCACAGAACGGGGCAAAGGCCCTGTGCCTTCGCGGCACCGTCGACGCGGGAGAGCGCAAGCTCGATGTGCTCTCACCGACGAGCGCCGACGACGCCCCGATCGCGCTCATCCTGCTCGACGACGCGGGCGGCACCTTTGCGGTCGAGCCCGCGTTGCTGCTCGGCAAGGGGTATGTCGTCAAGCGATACGGCATCGGTACAGTCGATGTTCTCGGCAGTTATGACGGGATGCCGACGCTGGCGCAGATCGGCGACATCCTGAGTGGCGCCGACCGGAACGGCAGCGCGATTCGATCGAGCACCGCCTTCACGCCCGATGGCAACTCGGCCATCACCATTGATACGAATACCCTGAAATGACCGCGAAGGCGCCGCGATGTTCCTGAACTTCCTCGACGAGCTCCGCGCGGCCGGCATCCCGGCGAGCATGAAGGAGCATCTGCTCCTGCTCGAGGCGCTCGACCGCGAGGTGATCGAGCGCACGCCCGAGGATTTCTATTATCTCTCGCGCGCCGTGTATGTGAAGGACGAGGGACTGCTCGACCGGTTCGATCAGGTCTTCGCGAAGGTATTCAAGGGCATTTCGACGACCTTCGCGTCGCAGAATGCCGACATACCCGAGGAATGGCTGCGCGCCGTCGCCGAGAAATATCTCACCCCCGAGGAGATGGCGGCGATCAAGTCGCTCGGCTCCTGGGAAGAGATCATGGAGACGCTGCAGAAGCGGCTCGAGGAGCAGCATGCCCGGCACCAGGGCGGCAACAAGTGGATCGGGACCGGCGGCACCAGCCCGTACGGCAATTCGGGCTATAACCCCGAGGGTGTCCGCATCGGCGGCGAGAGCCGGAACAAGCGCGCGCTGAAGGTGTGGGACCAACGCGATTTCAAGAATCTCGACAACACGAAAGAGCTCGGCACCCGCAACATCAAGATCGCGCTTCGCCGCCTGCGCCGGTTCGCGCGCGAGGGCGCGGCCGATGAACTCGACATCGATGCGACGATCGACGGCACCGCGCGCCAGGGCTGGCTCGACGTCGTAATGCGGCCCGAGCGGCACAATGCGGTCAAGCTGCTGCTGTTCCTCGATGTCGGCGGCTCGATGGATCCATGGGTGAAGCTGTGCGAGGAATTGTTCTCGGCCGCGACCACCGAGTTCAAGAATCTCGAATTCTTCTACTTCCACAATTGCCCGTACGAGGGCGTGTGGAAGGACAATCGCCGGCGCTTCACCGAGCGTACGCCGCTCTGGGATGTGCTTCACAAATACGGGCATGATTACAAGCTGGTGCTGGTCGGCGATGCCTCGATGAGCCCGTATGAGATCACCCATCCGGGCGGCTCGGTCGAGCATTTCAACGAGGAAGCGGGAGCGGTGTGGATGCACCGCCTGACCACCACCTATCCCGCCGCGATCTGGCTCAACCCGGTGCCCGAGCAGCAATGGGGCTATTCCCAGTCAGTCCGCATCATCCGCGAGCTGATGAATGACCGCATGTATCCGCTGACCCTGGCCGGGCTGGACGATGCGATGCGGGAACTGACGCGGAAGCGTTAAGCCCACTTATTTTGTCAGCGGTTGGGGAATGACGGGCGCCAGGGCGTCAGTCACCGCCTGGGCATCGACGAGGAGGTCAGCCGGAAGCCCGGCGTCGCCCGGATTGCCGAACTTCACGAGAGCGACATCCAGCCGCTTGCGGTTGGGCGCGAGCAGGAAGCCAGCCTTGCCCCGGGACTTCGCGATCAGCGCCGCGTGAAGCAGCAGCGCCTCGCCTGCCGGCACGCCGTATCCGTTGGTGACGATGATCGCCTCCCACCCCCGGAGATCGACATTCTTGGACGTGGTCAGATATTTCGACTTCTCGATCCGCCATGTGTTGCGAGCGAGCCCGCTATAGGCACCCGCCGTGATCGGATTGCGGATCGCAGCCCACAGCAGGCCCGTGGCGTTCTTGCCCTCGGTCATCGCGGCATAGCGCACGTCGAACGACGTCTTGCGGATCGCTTCCGGCTCAATGGCGAGCGCGCCGGTCAGCTGTTCCGGCTTTGCCCCGGCGCGCAGCCGCTCGGTCAGCGTCGCGACTGCCGCCGCGCCGGGCTGAAGCCAGCGCGAGCGCGCCGCGAACGCCGTGCGCGCCGCATCGGCCTGCCCGTTCGACAGCTTTTCGATCACGCTCAGAAAATCTAGCGTCTCGGCCGCCTGGCCGATCTCCGTGCTGCGGGTCATCCCCTCGGGGCCGGCCGCGAGTTCATCGACCTGCTTGCGCGCTTCCGCACCAAGCGCGCGCGCCTGGTCCATCCGGCCCGCCAGCGCATGATCGACGGCGATATTGGAGGTCAGCGCGGGCGCCCGGCGGTCTCCCTCATCCCGAAGCATCGAAAGGAGCAGGGCGTTGAATGTCTCCAGATCCTGCGCGGCGCCCGCAAAATCGCCATTCCATCTTCTCGCTGCGGCTCGCGCCACGATTCCGTCCGTCCGCAATCGGGCATATGCATCGAAAAAAGCGCGCTTTTCCGCGGGCAGCGCCGGCGACACACCGATATAGCGCAGCGCGTGCTGGAAATTGTCCAGATCCCAGGCCGATTCTCCAGCCATGGCAATCACCGTCTGCTCGGCCGCGTCGGGCTTGCGCTGGCGCAACAGGGCGGCTGCCTCCAGTTCCAGGGCGGATAGCGCAAGGCTCTGGCGAAATCCGACCGAGGAGGCGACCGGCCCGTTCATCGCGCGCACCTCACGCGTATCGGCGATCGCCGCGTCATATTCCTTCGCCTCGATATGATGGATCGCCCGCGCCAGGATCAGCTGGGCACGGCGCATTTCATCCGATTCTCCCGCCAGCGCCGCGTCGCACGCGGTAACCCCTTCAGCGCCGACATAGCGTTTCGAAATATCCGCAGATTCGTGCGGCGGCGCCAGCAGCCCGACGACAAGACTGAGCGAGATCAGCCGGGCCGCGGTTTCGCCGGCCGACATATTGTCCGGCAGACCGTCGCAACGCAGATAATTCGATGGCGGCTTCCCCTTGGAGGGCGGCGCAGGCACCTGCACGAAGACGGGCGGCGGCACCGCCGGCACAGTCTGTTCCGGAGCAGGCGCCGGCGGTTGCGGGGCGGCCTGTTGCAGGGCGATGGCTCCCGACGAGACGCAGCCGAGCCCCAGCGCCATCACGCGCACCATCATCTTCCGCATGCGAATCCCCCCGCTACCGATCAGCCCCGCGCTGTCATGCCATTGGAGGATGGCGCTATTCAAGCTGGCCCGCTTGCCGGCCAGGACCACCAACTAGCCGGCGGTGGGACGCCGCGCTCAGTAAAGCAGATGGGGCCGCCGCACCTCAGCCCAGGCGGCTTCATCCGGCAGCGTCACGGCATCCAGATCGCCGGGCAGCGCGGCCGCGTCGTCGACCCATTCCCGCAGCCCCGGCCCGCCATTGATCACGTCGATCGCCAGCTTGCCGAATTCATATTCATACGGGAAATCGCGCCACAGCCGATAATCGGGATAGAGTTGCCGGATCGCCTTGAACGCGAGCGCCTGGACCCGCCATGGCTTGAAGGCGCCGTGATCGTAGAACGGCCCCTCGGCATGGATATGCACGCCGTTGCACAGCTTGCCGACATGCTTGTGGAAGGTCGGCTGGAACCAGATATCGCGCAGCGCGCAACCGCGCAGCCAGTCGGGCGCCAGCCGCCGCATCTCCGCCGTCACGGCCCGGGCATCGATGTCGGGCGCACCGAACAGCTCGAGCGGACGAGTGGTGCCCCGCCCTTCCGACAGATTGGTGCCCTCCAGCATCACCGTGCCGGCATAAGCGCGTGCCATGGCGAGGTTGGGCGCGTTGGGGCTCGGGTTGATCCAGATCCGGTCCTCCGGCCAGCCGAAGCCCGGCGCGCTCTCGGGCGCCCAGCCTTCCATCGCGACGACGCTGTAATCGACATCGAGGCGGTTCTCCGCGATGAACCAGTGGCCCAACTCGCCCAGCGTCAGCCCGTGTCGCATCGGCATCGGCCCGGCACCGACGAAGCTCTCCCAGCCCGGCAGCAGGGTCAGCCCTTCAACCGGCCGCCCGGCGGGGTTGGGCCGGTCGAGCACGATGACGGCCTTGCCATGCTCGGCCGCCGCCTCGAGCACATAAAGCAGGGTCGTGACGAAGGTGTAGATGCGGCAGCCCAAGTCCTGCAGATCGAACAGCAGCACGTCGAATGTGCCCATAGACTGGCCGGTCGGCCGCCGCACTTCGCCGTACAGGCTGAACACCGGAATACCGTAGGTCGGCTCCGTGAAGTCGGGCGACTCCATCATGTTATCCTGCAGGTCGCCACGCACGCCGTGCTGTGGACCGAACACCGCCGTCACGTTCAGCCCGCTCGCCACCAGCGCGTCGAGCGAATGAGTCAGATCGGCGGTGACCGAGGCGGGATGCGCGAGCAACGCAATACGCTTGCCCTGGAGCGGCGCGCGCAGGGCGGGGTCGGCGAGCAGGCGATCGATACCGAATTTCATGGATGGATGGGTGCCGCGAGCCGTGCGGTAAAGCAATCCCGGTTGTGGAAATCCGGCGGCCCCGGCGCATGGGCGAGTGCCCAATAGGATTTTGTGCCGTCCTTCGCTTCGATGATGGCAGTTAGGTTGAGTTCGAGTTCATCGGACGGTCTGAAACGAGGCAAATCCCATATCCGCACGTCGAGACTGGCGGGGCCAAATTCTATCGTCGCGTCCGGAGGCGTGTCGATCGATATCATCCCGGCACGATAGTCGTCAAACCTGTAGAGAGCCCACCTCAACGATGTGGTATAATTTAGTTCGAAATAATTTCGATCACCCGGGCGCGTAATGAACGCTTCAAAAACGCTGTGCTCCCAAAGACCATCGGTCGGTTCAGATGGCTGCGACGTTTTGGCGATGGGCCACGACACCTCCTGAATGGCACCCGTTACGCGATACGCGAGCTGCAATCCTCGATCTTCGTCCCGGTCGATATCGACCGAAATCGACCTGATCGCCCGGCTTGGGAAATCGGGATGGGGTACAAGCATCACCCTCTCTACCTTCCCCGGCGAAAGCCGGGGTCCAGTCGGGATGGCGGTCATGGTTGGGCGATCCGGTCGTAAAGATCGTCCCAATCGGGATTCAGGCCTTCGATCTCCCGGACCTTCCACGCCCTTTTCCAGTCCTTCATTCTAAATTCCCGCACCCGTGCCGATTCCACATTCCTGTGTATTTCGTACCAGACGAGCAACCGGCAATCATATTTCTTGGTGAAACCCTCGACTACGCCATTGCGATGTTCCCATGCCCTTCGCAGAAGGTCGTTCGTCGAACCGATATAGATCGTTCCGTTACGCCGGTTCACCATGATGTAGACATGGGCCTGCTCATCCATATAAGCGTCCCCCCACTGGACCCCGGCCTTCGCCGGGGAAGGTAAAAGGTTGCCGAACGCGTGCTCGAAGGCAACGACTGGAAAATCCCGCGCAATGCGCCTATGTGGCGCGTTCCCCATGGCAACGATCCTCCCCACCCCGCCGAAAATCGGCATGGTTTCGCTCGGCTGTCCGAAGAATCTGGTCGATAGCGAACGCATCCTGACCAAGCTTCGTTCGGACGGTTATGCGATGTCGCCCGACTATGCCGGTGCTGACGTCGTGCTCGTCAACACCTGCGGTTTCCTCGATTCCGCCAAGGAAGAGAGCCTTGAGGCGATCGGCGAGGCAATCGCCGAGAATGGCCGGGTCATCGTCACCGGCTGTATGGGCAAGGAAGCGGAAACGATCCGCGCGCGCTTCCCGAACGTGCTCGCCGTTACCGGTGCGCATCAATATGAAGAAGTGGTCGGCGCGGTCCACGAAGCGGCGCCGATGCCGCCCAGCGCTTTCCTCAACCTGGTGCCCGAAAGCGGGCTCAAGCTCACGCCGCGCCATTACAGCTATCTGAAGATCTCGGAGGGCTGCAACCACCGCTGCGCCTTCTGCATCATCCCGAGCCTGCGCGGCGATCTCGTCAGCCGCCGCCCCGACGCGATCCTGCGCGAGGCGGAGAAGCTGATCGAGGCCGGCACGAAGGAATTGCTGGTCATCAGCCAGGACACCTCGGCGTACGGCGTGGACATCCGCCACCAGCCGCGCATGTGGCACGGCGCGGAAGTCCGCGCGCACATGACCGATCTGTCGCGCGAACTGGGCAAGCTCGGCGCCTGGGTGCGGCTGCACTATGTCTACCCCTACCCACATGTCGATCAGGTCATCCCGCTGATGGCCGAGGGGCTGATCCTCCCCTATCTCGACATCCCGTTCCAGCACGCCTCGCGCGCGGTGCTGAAGGCGATGCGCCGCCCGGCCAACGAGGCCAAGGTGCTGGAGCGCATCAAGAACTGGCGCCTGATCGAGCCGGACATCGCGATCCGTTCGACCTTCGTGGTGGGCTTCCCCGGCGAGACCGAGGACGATTTCAAATATCTGATGGACTGGCTCGAAGAAGCCCAGCTCGACCGCGTCGGCGCTTTCCGCTTCGAGCCGGTCGAGGGTGCTGCGGCCAATCACTTGCCCGATCCGGTCCATGAGGAAGTCAAGGAAGAGCGCTACGCCCGCCTGATGGAGCTGACCGCGCGCATCTCGGCGGAAAAGCTCGAGGCCAAGATCGGCCGTACGCTCGACGTGATCATCGACGCCGTCGAGGGAGACGGCGCGACCGGCCGTTCCAAGGCCGATGCGCCGGAGATCGACGGCGAAGTCCATCTGCGCGACGCGGGCCACCTCGCCCAGGGCGATATCGTCCGGGTCGAGATCGAAGACGCCGACGAACACGACCTGTTCGGCGTGCCTGTCGCATAACGCAAAAGGGGGAGGCAGTGCCGGTCGGCGCTGCCTCCCCCAGTCTCGTGTCACGGCCTCAGACGCCCTTGTTGGTGATCCCGCCGATCCCATCGACGATGCTGCCGACGAGCACGCCCCCGGCAAATGCCGTGACGACGCCGCCGAAGAAGCCGGCCTCACCGATGATCGGCGCGAATACCGTGGCCGAGACGACGCCGCCGACCGCGCCGGCGAGTCCGACGATCCACCACCAGGGATCCGGCTGTGGCGGCCGCGGCCCTCTCCACCAACCGGGCCATTTGGTCCCGCACCAGCCGATCATCGCGAAGAATGCATATCCCATCGACAACCCTCCTGCTCCAAGTGATGGACATCGGCCTTGCTGGACGATGTCTCTCGTGTAGCATCCTCTCATTTCGGCATGATTCAAGGAATATTGGAACCGATTTGAAGGTTATTATAGAGCTATTGTACGATGGCGGCACACCAATGTTTTTCAGATGAAACTGGTCTTTACCCGTAACTAAATCACTTGATCGTCCGATGCGTTGACAGTGTGTTGCCGTAACAATACACTGCATGCCATGGAAACGGGGCGGATATCCATCACCGGAAGAATTGTCCTGGTGGCGGTGGCCGCCACCCTTTCCGGCTGCGGCCCGGCCGCGTTCGACCAGCTGGCCTATTCAGTCGATGTCGATGGGGAGAAGGGCGTCGCGCTGTTCACCTGCACGGCATCGTCAAGCGGCCATTGCATCATCCGCTTCGACGGCGATGCTCGCCCCGCCACCAGCACCATCGCCGTGAACGAAACCGGCGCGGTCACCGGAGTCGGCCCGGGCAGCAGCTATTGCGCGACCACCGGCACCACCGGCATGCCCTGCCACAGCCAGACGCTGCAGATCGGCAAACAGACGATCCGCCACATGAAGCGCCGGTCCTGACCGGCCATCCATCGCTCAGCCCACCCGCTCGCTCCGATAATAGCAAAAGGTCAGCCACAGCGAGACCGCGCCGAGCAGATGCCAGGCGGCATGGCCCTGGATCAGGCTGTCGGGCAAGCAGGCGTAGCCGCGCTGATCGAGGTTCCAGAGCAGGAACGCCACCGCGTTGGTCGCGATGCCGAATATGTACCAGCGCACCTCCACCCCGGCCCTTCGCGGCCGCGCCATGGCAAGCTCGACGACGATGGCGAGGATCAGCACCACCGCGAACAACCACCGACGGATCTCGGGAAGCGCGATCAGTGCAGCGACCAGAACCGCGCACAGCACAAGGTAAAGTGTGATCGCCCGCCGGTCGGGGATGCGCATCCAGCGGGCGATCGCGCTCACCAGCAGGAGGGATCCGACCAGATACATGCCGAGCACGTCGAAGAACTGGCCCCACAGGGTGAGCGTCGCGTGGAGCAGCACCGATCCCAGTCCAACGAAGATCGCGGTGATCCCGAGAGCGATCGCCGCCGCAGGCGTCATAGCCGATTGCCAGCCGCGCGACCTGGCCAGCACGATCATCAGGAAGCCGGCCAGAACATAGCCGAGCGACGACCAGCTGTTCGCCGGCTGCAGCACCAGCGATCCGAAGCGCGGCGCCTCGCAGAAGCACCGCGTCGCGGTGCAGGTCGCCGGCGCATAGACGCTCCAATAGGGGCCGAGCATCGCGAGGATCAGCGTGATCGCGGCCCCACTCAACGCCGTCAGCACCAGCGCGACCGTGATCTGGCGCGGCTTGATCCGCTGCATCGCTCTCCCCCCGGTCATGCGGGCAAGCTAGCGGGCGCGGGGCAACACGCCAACTACGCGCTCAGCTCCGCTGCGGCAGGGCATAGGCGATCACCTGGTCGCCGATGGGCGTCTCCATGAAATGATGCCCGCCGGTCATGATCACCAGATATTCGCGCCCGCCCTGTTCATAGACCATCGGTGTCGCCTGTCCGCCCGCCGGCAACACGTCGGACCACAGCGTCTTGCCGGTGCGCAGGTCGATCGCGCGGATCAGGTTGTCGGTCGCCGCCGCGACGAACACCAGCCCGCCCGCCGTCACCACCGCGCCGCCATTGTTGGGCGTACCGATATGGAAGGGCAGCATGGACGGAATGCCGAACGGCCCGTTGGTCCGCGCGGTGCCGAGCGACCGGTCCCACAGCGTCTTGCCGGTTGCGATGTCGATTGCCCTGATCCCGCCATAGGGCGGCTGCTTGCACAACAGGCCGGTGAACGGCATCCGCCAGCCGGCATTGACGTTGATCGCATAGGGCGTGTTCGCCTGCGGGTCTCCGGCGCCCTCGATCCCGCCGATCTTGCCCCGTGCCTGGTCGCGCGGAGTCCAGCCGCGCTTGTTCGCCTCGGCGCGCGGGACCAGCCTCACATAATTTGGCATGTCGTTGTAATTGGCGACGATCACTCCGCGCTGCGGATCGACCGCCACGCCTCCCCAGTCGCTGCCGCCATTATAGCCGGGATATTCGATCGACGGACGGTCCGCCTCGGGCGGGGTGAAGAAGCCCTTGTAGCTCGCCCGGTGGAACTGGATGCGACAGATCATCTGGTCGATTGGCGACATGCCCCACATGTCGCGCTCGGTCAGCGCTGGCTTGCGCAAGGTCTGCCACAGCGAGACGATCTGGGTCGGCGCGCGCTGCTCCGGCTCGACGCCGCCGCCGGGCGCCTTGATCGTGCCGACCGGCGTGAGCGGCCTCCCCGTGCGGCGATCGAGCACATAGAGATCGCCCTGCTTCGATGGCAGCACCAGCGCCGGCGTGCCCTTGTAATCGATCAGGGTCGCCTGGCTGCCGAAGTCGTAATCCCACACATCCCTGTTCACCGCCTGGAAGCGCCAGCGCGGCTTGCCCGTGGTCACGTCGATCGCAACGAGCGAGGTGGCAAAGAAATTCTCCGCCGGGCGGCGCAGGCTCGAATAATAGTCCGCGGTCGAATTGCCCATCGGAAGATAGACAAGGCCGAGCTGCTCGTCGCCCGATGCGGTGGTCCACATGTTCGGCGTGCCGCGCGTGTAGGTCTGGCCTGCCGGCGGCATGCCGGTGATGTCGGGCCGCATCATGTCCCACGCCCAGCGCAGCTGGCCGGTCACCGCGTCATAGGCCTGGATCACGCCTGACGGCTCCCAGCGATCCTGTCCGTCGAGCACCTGATGCCCGGTGACGATAACGCCCCGCACGATCGTCGGCGCCGAATTGATCGAGACATAGCCGGGTGGCACTGCGCCCATGCCGACCTTGATGTCGACCTGCCCGCCAGCGCCGAAATCGGCGCAGGGTTTGCCCGTCGCCGCATCGAGCGCGAAAATCCGCCCGTCGAGCGTCCCCTCGATGATCCGCCTAGCGCAGACCGATCCGGCGGCGGCGCCCGGCAGCGCGTAATAGCTCACGCCACGGCAGGCCGCGGTATAGGGGATCGCGTCGTCGGACACCCTGGGGTCGAAGCGCCAGCGTTCCTTGCCGGTGGCGGCGTCGAGCGCGATGGCGAGGTTCTTGGGCGTGCAGAGATACAGGCTGTCGCCGATCTTGAGCGGTGTGGTCTCGGCGCCATAGGTACCGGCGATGGCCGGGCTCGACGGCATGTCGCCGGTATGGACGAGCCAGGCACGCTCCAGCTTGCCGACATTGCCGCTGTTGATCTGCGCCAGCGGCGAGAAGCGGCGCGCGCTGTAGGTGCCGCCATAGGCCGGCCAGTCTGGCCCGGTCGCCTGGCCGGAAGGATCACCGAACCCCGGAGATTTGGGCGCCGGCAGCGCCGCCACCGCGACATCGTCGCGCAGGCCGAGGACGCTGAACAACAGGATCGTTCCGACCATCACCGCAGCGATCCCGCCCAACCCGGCGCGCCAGCGGTTCCGCGCCGCGGACAGGGTCGGCATCACCGCCAGCACCGCGAGCAGAAGCACGATCGGCGCGACGATGCGCGGCACCAACGCCCAGACATCGGTGCCTGCCTCGGCAAACGCCCAGACGATGGTGAGCGCGACGATCGCGATATAAATCCAGCCGCCGAGCATTCGCTGCCGGAACAGCAGCACGCCCGCCGCGACCATCGCGATGCCGGTCAGGACATAATAGAATGATCCGCCCAGGATCATCAGCCAGACGCCGCCGATCGCGAGCACTGCGCCGATCAGGGAAACGACGATACCGACGACGATGGCGGCCCAGCTGCGGCGAGCTTGCATGGCATGACCCTTTGGACGGCCCGAAAAATATCCAACCGGCGACACCGGTGCCTGTTCCATGAAAGATTCGTCATGATCGCCCCCTTCCCTTCCGTGCGTGAAGGTGAAAAGACACGGGCCCACCGAAACGCCCTACCCTTCTCTTCCCTACCTTTCTTCAAGGTGCCGATTGCCGATGAAGTGCCGCTCGATGCTGACCATGGTCGCGCTGCTCGCCGCGACGCCCGCTTTCGGCCAGGCGCTGAGCGACGCGGAACGCTCGCAGGTCGACCGGATCGTCACCGACACGCTGAAGGCCACCGACGTCCCCTCCGCCTCGATCGCCGTGGTGCGCGGCGGCGCGATCGTGTTCGCCAAAGCCTATGGCAAGCAATCGGAAACGATGCCGGCCCCGCGCGACGACGCGCCCTACCAGATCGCTTCCATCTCCAAGCAGTTTACCGCAGCCGCCGTCCTGCTGCTCGAGCATGACGGCAAGCTCAGTCTCGACGACAAAGTCGCGAACCATATCCCCGGCATCACCGATGGCGACAAGATCACCATCCGGCAGCTGCTCAGCCACACATCGGGCCTGCAGGATTACTGGCCGCAGGATTACAGCTTCAAGGCGATGGCGACGCCGGTCTCGCCGCAGGGCATCGTCGATCGCTGGGCGAAAAGGCCGCTCGATTTCGTGCCCGGCACTCAGTGGCAATATTCGAACACGGGCTATGTCGTCGCCGGCATGATCGTCGAGAAAGTCGCTGGCGTCCCGCTGCTCGACTTCCTCAAGCGGCGCATCTTCACGCCGCTCGGCATCACTGCGCACGACCAGGATCTCGCGGTCGGCAAGGGCTTCCCGCAAGGCTATGGCCGCGCCGCGATGGGCCCGTTGCGCCTCGCCACTCCCGCTGCCGAGGGCTGGCTATTCGCCGCGGGCGAGCTGGCGATGAGCGCACGCGATCTCGCCAAATGGGATGTTGCCCGGCTCGACCGCAAGATCCTCACCCCCGAGGATTGGATGCTCCAGGAGACTCCGATCAAGCTCGAGGACGGCACGTCGACCGGCTATGGCCTCGGCGTGTCGATCGGCAACGCCAACGGCCGCCGCTTCGTCGAGCATAGTGGCGAGGCAGTCGGATTCCTGTCCGAGAATATCGTCTATCCGGACGAGAAGGCAGCGATCGTGGTGCTGACCAACACCTGGTCGAGCGACGCCTATGCCACGATCGCACAAGACATTGCGCGCGCCCTGTTCCCAGCGCCGCCCGCCAGCGCTGCCGACAGTGCCGCGCTTGCCCGGGCACGCCAGGTCTTCGATCAGTTGCGCAGCGGGAGGCTCGATCGCGCCCTGCTGACCGACAATGCCGATTATTATTTCACGCCGGTAACCCGGACCGACTTCAAGGACAGCCTTGCGCCGCTCGGCGAGCCGGTCAGCTTCGTCCAGACCGGCCGTGCGCGGCTGCGCGGCGGCTTTATCGGGCGCAGCTTCCGCGTCACCTATGCCGATCGCGCGCTGACGATCAGCAGCTATGCCGACCAGAGCGGCAAGATCGAACAATTCCTCATTACCCCGGTGCAACCCTGATGCCGACAAAACTGCTCCAGCCCGATCGCGGCCAGCCCGCCCATCCGATCGAGATCGTCGAGGCCGCCGGCCTCGAGGCCTGGCTCAAGACCCAGCCGCCCCGCACGCGCGCTGCCGTGGCGGCGCAGAAGCTCGGCGGCAAGGCGGGCGGCAGCGCGATCCTGCCCGGCGAGACCGACGACTGGTCGGTCGTGCTGGTGGTGAAGGACGCCGCGCTCGGCGCGTGGGACCTTGCCAAACTGGCCGAGACATTGCCCGCAGGAACCTACCGCCCGTCGCGCGACGCTGGCGCGGCGATGCTGGGCTGGGTGCTCGGCCAATATCGTTTCGACCGCTATCGCAAGGCCGAAGGCGAAGGTCCGCGCATCCTGCTGTCGGGCGAGCCGGCGCGGATCGAGGAGACCGTCCGCATCACCGCCGCCACCAGCAAGGTGCGCGACCTGGTCAATATCGGCGCGTCCGATCTCGGCCCGGCCGAGCTGGAGGCTGAAGTGGCCGCGCTGGCCGAAACGCATGGCGCAACGCTCCACGTCACCCGGGGCGAAGCGCTGGCGAAGGGCTATCCGATGGTCCACACGGTCGGCCAGGCGGCCGCCAAGGGCCGCGAGCCGCGCCTGATCGAGCTTGAATGGGGCGACCCGAAGCATCCGCGCATCGCGATCATCGGCAAGGGCGTGTGCTTCGATTCCGGCGGGCTCGACATCAAGCCCTCCTCCGGCATGCGGCTGATGAAGAAGGACATGGGCGGCGCCGCGCATGCGCTGGCGCTGGCCGGGCTGGTCATGGCCGCGCGGCTCAAGGTCCGGCTGCACCTGCTGATCCCCGCGGTGGAGAACGCCATTGCCGGCAACGCCTTCCGCCCCGGCGACGTGCTGAAGACGCGCAAGGGCCTGACCGTCGAGAACACCAATACCGACGCCGAAGGCCGCCTGATCCTCGGCGATGCGCTCACCCGCGCCGGCGAGGACAAGCCGGCGCTGATCCTGGATTTCGCGACCTTGACCGGCGCCGCCCGCGTCGCGGTCGGCCCCGATCTGCCTGCCACCTTCGTCAATGACGAGCCGCTCGCCGAGGCGCTGTTCGCCGCGTCGCGCGAGGTGGACGATCCGCTGTGGCGCCTGCCCTTGTGGGACGGCTATGACGAGATGCTCAAATCCGACATCGCCGACATGGTGAACGCCCCGGACGGCGGCTATGCTGGTGCCGTCACCGCAGCGCTGTTCCTGCGCCGCTTCGTGCCCGAAGGAACGCCCTGGGCGCATCTCGATACCTTCGCCTGGCGCCCTGCCGCCAAGCCCGGCCGACCCAAGGGCGGCGACGCGCTGGGCCTGCGTGCGGCATGGGCCATGCTGAAAGGCCGCTATAGCTGAGGCGCCCCCTCAGTCCCGGGCGAACCGGGTCGGCGCGGGATCGTCGATCCATTGCTGTTCCATCGCCGCACGGCTCAGCCGGATGCGGAAGCGATCATCATACCCCGCCACCGCGAACAGCCCGTCGGCGGTGAGCGGCAGCAAACGCGCGGCCTCGCCATTCTTGCGCTGATAGGACAGCCCCCCGTCCCGCCAGATCACGCGCCTGCCACGATAGCTGCCGGCCAGGCCGCGCAGCGTCGCCGGTGGTATCGCCACGGGATGGACCCGCGCCTCAGTCGCGACCCGCGCCCATTCCCAGTCAGCGCGCGCGACCGGATCGGCGTCGCCGCGCTTGAGCAAAGCAGCCAGAGCGAGCGACTGAGCGGTATCGAGCGCCCTTGCCGGATCGACCGCGATATCCGGGGACACCCCTACGCCATCCCAATTGGTCTGCGAGACGGGATGGACCGGGCGGCCAGACGAGACGCTGAGCATGAAGCCCGGCGCGATCGGCGAAAAGTCATTATTATTGGCCGCGCCCGCCGTGGTCGCGCCGACCAGGGTGCCGAGATGGAATTGCTGCACGTCATAGGCAAAGGCCTCGGCGGCGGAGCCGACATAGGGGTCGATCAGCACATAGAGCGGCTTGCCCTTGAGCCGGCCGGCCGGGAGATATTCGAGCGTGCGCGACTGGAGGGGCGGCTCACCGGCGTGGAGGAAAGTGATATCGAGCGTATCACCGTCCATGAAATGGCTGAGCAGATAGCGCACCGCCGCATGCGATCCGCCGCCGTTGCCGCGCAGATCGATGATCACCGCGTCCCCGCCGCGCAGGAAGCGCATCGCATCGTCATAGGCCGCACCAGTCTCGTCCGGCGCCCATTGAAACGCGGAGACCTTCAGATAACGGATATTGCCCGGCAGGATACTGGTCGCGGCAAGGCCGTGATTGGCGCGAACGGCCTGGCGTTCGTACAGCGCATCGAGCGCGTCGGGCCTGTCGCCCGCGCCTTTGGGCGCGATCGCCGCGGCATATTCGGCAGGCGCGTTGTTCAGGTACATGTGCCGGTCGCTGCTCGACTCCCGCAGATCGGCGGTGACGAGGGCGGCGAAGCTACCTGGGCTGTCGGTGTCGTAACGCCCCCCGGCGAGCGCCTGTTCGAGCCGCGCGACGATCGCCGGCACGCGTTCCGGAAAGACATAAGTGGCTTGCACCACCTTGAGGATCGCCGCGATCGCAGCCTGACGATCGGCCGCGGCAAGGGGTGCCGTGGCATCACTGCGCGCAACCGCGACCGGCGCGGCGCGCTGCGCGGTGGCAACCGCCGGGAGCAGCGCCATCGGCACTACGGCGGCTGACGTCAGGCGCCTGAAGGATCGCCTGAACGCTGTACGGGGTATCATGCGATGTCGGCTTTCGCTGGAGGGGCGGAATCGGCGAGGCGATCGGCAAAGGGCTTGCGATCGAGCAGGGCGAGCGTGCGGGCGAGGATGTCGGGCAACGACAGGCCCAACTCGTCGTCCAGGCTGCGCGCCGCGGTCTCGGTCGCGGCCCACAGCTGCTCGAGGCGCGGTATCATCGCCCGCGCAGTGTCAGTGAGCGCGACGATCCGCTCGCGTGCATCCGTGCCGCTGGTCAGGGCGACGAGGTCGCGCTCCAGCATCTGGCTTACCGTCTGGCTCGCCGCGGAATGGCTCACCCCGGTGCGATCGGAGAGGGCGCGGATCGTGGCGGGTCCATGCTCGATCAGGCTGCGTATGATCGGCGTGTAGCGCGGGCGATAATCGAGCCCGGCAGCCGCATAGGAGCCTTCGACCGCACCGTCGAGCTGCTCGGTCAGGCGACGGAGCAAGGTACCAAGGGTGGGTCGTGTCGTCATCAGGCGGCTATATATATAAGCGCTTATACATTCAATCCGCCAAAGATCGTTCTCATCTGGCGTTGCGCCGTCCCGACGCGTCGCCGCCGGGACGGAGACAAGGCGAAGATGCGCTACTGAACCACGATCTTGCCGGTCATCCCGAAGGTGGAATGCATGAAGTGCGAACAATGCGCCTCATAGGTCCCGGCCGCGGGCGCGGTCAGATGGATGTCGGCGCTCTGCCCGCCCTGCAGTTCGATCTCGCCCTTCGCGACCGCCGCGCGATCCTCCGGTGCAACCGCCGCCGCATCGAAAAAGGCCTTGGCCGAGAAATCATGCCCGCCCTTCGCCGTGTTGGCGAAGTGCAGGACATAAGGCTGCCCATGCCGGAGCGTGATGGTCGAGGGGGAGAACTTGAAATTCGACAGCCCGATCTCGACCCGCTCGGGACCCGTTTGAGCGGAAGCCGCCCCTGCCAGGGCAAGCAGCGCGGCGGATAGAATGAGCGATTTCATGTGATGGCACTCCACAAGGACGCCCCCGTCTGGCGCTACGTCGCGCGGGCGCCCGGATCGTTCAATCATATCTTGGTATGCGCGGAAAGTTGGCGAGCCGCGCTTTGACTGCAACGATGAGACTGAAACGAAACGCGGGCGTCCGCCATGACGCGGTTCTAGGCGAGACAGCCCGGCGATTGAATCGAGGAGCTTTTGTCAAAATGTCATGCAGGTCGCTGACATTTTCGCTTATGGCGTGATTTGATATTTTATCCTTATTTTACAATGATATAACTTCTAAATACAGTGACAAGACAGGCGCCGGCTGGTGTCAGCGGACACCTAGAACAGAAAATCGCCGCCCCCGAAGACGTGACCGCCCAGCGTGGTGACGGCGATGGCGAAATCGGCAATGCCATCCCCGTCCACATCGCCCTCGACCGTCCAGCTGGAGCCCGAGCCCGACACCCGCAATTCGCCCGCGACATGGTTGAAGGCTCCGCCGCCGATATAGGAAAAGGCGTTGTTGCCGCCGGCGGCGGTGCTCGCGTCGATCACCGAGAGATCGATATGATCGCCGGCGTTGAAATCGGTGATCTGGTCCATTGCGCCCATCGTCGATTCAGCGATCGCCCGGAAATAGAAGGTGTCGTTGCCGCCGCCGCCGGTCATCACGTCCTGGCCGAGCCTGCCCCAGAAGTGATCGTCATTCGCGCCGCCGGTCAGCGTGTCGTCGCCGGCGCCCATGATGAAGCGGAACGAACCGTCGCTTTCGTCCGAGCCGTCGAACGTCACGTCCTCCCCAGCCTGGAGCAGATTGGCGTTGACCGTCAGCGTCTTGCCCGCTTCGACATTCGCCTCGACCGTCGTCAGGTCGTAACTGAACGAAGTGCCGCCACTCTCGCCGAAGGTCGTCGTGCTGCCCGAGAAGATCACCAGCGTCTCGATGCCGCCGAAATTGTTGGCGCCGAAGGTCAGCGCGTTAGCACCGGTGTAATCGCCCCGCAGCCCGACCTGATCGTCACTGCCGGCACCGCCATCGACGCTGTCGGTCGAATCCATCGCGGCGCCGAAATAGAAACCGTCATTGCCGCCGCCGCCGGCCGCCGAGTCCGTGCCGCCCCGGTGAAGAAGGAACACATCCGCTCCACCGGTTCCGGTGATCACATCGTTGCCGGCATCACCCCGCAGCTGATCGCCGGCCCCGTCCACCCCGTTGATCGTCATGGTGACCGTCGCCGTGGTGCCGTTCAGCGCATAGCTGAAACTGTCGGTGGCGGACGCGTTGGCCGATCCCGTCGCAGCCGCAGTGGCCGCCGATACGAGATAGTCGAACCCGCCATGCGGATCATAGGAAAGCGTGCCGTTCGCGTTGAGTGTCACGATCGCGCCGGATGCCAACGTCACCGCCTGCCCCGCCGTCAGCGCCGTGCCGTTGACGGCCGACACGGTGCCGCTGCCGTCGTTCGCCGTCACATCGAATGCCCCCGCGGCATCCTCGTTCACCGCGAAGCTGTCGGCCGTCGCCAGCCCGGGATTGGCGCGGCCGAAAATTACATAGGCGGCACCGGCGTCCGTTCCGCCGACATCGTTCCGAGGGGCGCCCACCAGGATATCGTCATACCCATCCTGATTGATATCGCCCGCCGCGGACACGGTACCGGTGAGGTCGCCGGCCGTATCGCCCTGGATGATGAAGCCCTGCGATCGATTCAGCTGCGCCAGATCGATCGTGCCGAACCCGCCGGCCTTGCCGAAAATCACATAGGCAGCGCCCGCATCCACGCCGGTGCCATGGCCGTTCGCGCCGATCAGGATATCGGCATAGCCATCGCCATTGACGTCGCCCGCCCCCGACACGCTCACGCCGGCCCGATCCGATGCGAGATCGCCGATGATTTCGAAGCCCTGGGCAGCGGTGAGCGTCGACAGATCGAGCACCGTCCCGAACCCGCCCGCCTTGCCGAAAATCACATAGGCCGCCCCCGCCGTGACGCCGCGGTCGCCATTGCCGGGCGCGCCGACGACGATGTCGTCATAGCCATCGCCATTCACGTCCCCCGCCGACGACACGCTGTTGCCCGTGGCACCATTGACCCAGGGCGGGCCCTGGATCCTGAAGCCATCGGCAGCGGACAGGCCGGCCAGATCGACCGACGCGCCGAAACCCGCTGCCTTGCCGAAGATCACATAGGCGGCACCGGCATTGCTGGCACTTCCATCATTACCCGACGCACCGATCAGGATATCGGCATAGCCATCATGGTTGATGTCGCCTGCCGAGGACACGCGCCCGGTGAGGTCGCCGGCCGCCATGCCCTGGAACCGCACGCCGTCAGCGGCCGAAAGGCTGGCCAGATCGACCAGGCCGAAGCCGCTCGCCTTGCCATAGATCAGATAGGCGGCCCCGGCATCGGTGCCCCCGCTGTCGTTGCGGTTCGCGCCTACCAGGATATCGGCATAGCCGTCGCCGTTCACGTCGCCCGCCGCCGCGACGGCGAAGCCCGCATTGTCGCCGCCCGCCGCACCCTGAATCTTGAACCCGTCGACGGGGCTAAAAGACGGCGAGAGGAACAGGAGGTTGTAGCCGCCATAGCCCGCCGCGGTGCCGAAAAGGACATAGGCCGCGCCGGGAGCGGTGGGGCCGGAACTCCCGCTGGCCGCATTGAGCGGGGCGCCTATCAGCAGATCGTCATAGCCGTCGCCATTGACGTCGCCTGCCGCCGACACGCTGGCACCGGCGACGTCGCTGGTGGCGCCGCCGAAGATCGCGAAGCCGTCGGCCGCCGAGAGCGCGGTCAGATCGAGCGTGCCGAAGCCCGACGCCTTGCCATAGATGAGATAGGCGGCCCCGTTGTTGGTGGTGCTGTTGTTGGGAGCGCCGATCAGATAGTCGGCAAAACCATCCCCGTTGAAATCCCCGGCGGCGGACACCGCGCCGCCGGCGCTGTCGCCCTGGGCATCCCCGATGATGGCGAAGCCGTCCCCACCGATCGTCGACAGATGCAGCACCGCGGGAAAGCGCGTCGGCGGATCGTACACGTCCACGACGTTGAAGGTCAGCGTATTGGGCGTGGGATCGAGATCGACCCCGCCCCCCGCCGTGCCGCCATCATCCTGCACCTGGAACGTGAGATGCGCGTACGTCGCACCGTTCCCGTTCGGTCCGGGAATGAAGCTCAGCTTGCCGGCAGCGACATCCGCGGCCGAGAAAATCTGGCCGGCCGTGACCGCCACCGCCGCGCCCGGACCGGCGCCGTCGGCATCGTACACCAGCGCCCCCGCACCCGGCAGCGTCGTGATCCGGACCGTCTGGAGCGCACCGAGATTGGCATCGACGAAGCCGAAATCGGCGATTTCCAGGACATGGGTGTGGTCCTCCAACAGGCTCACCGTGCGATCGCTGCCCGACGGGGCAAGATTGCGATCGATCACGACGCCGTACGTCCAGGAGGCGCTCAGATTGCCGCCACCGGTATTGCCATTGTCGTCGATGGTCAGGGTCAGCGTCGCGCCCGTCCCCGGCGCGGCGCCGCTCGCGACGAACGTGACGGAGCTGGTCGGATCCAACAGCAGCAGGCTGTCGATCTGCGCCAGCGTTCCGGTGATGGTGACCGATCCGGTGCCGCTATGAGTCACAACCGCGCCGCTGGTGCCGGCGTCCACATTGAGGATTCCCGTCGTCGCCGCGAGCGTCACGGTCACGATACCGTTGCCGGCGTCGGGGTCGGTAACGCCCATATGCCCCTTCAGATCGAGCGGGACATCGTTGATCGCATGATAAGCGATCGAAAAGACCTGCGCCTTGACCGCCAGGCCGGAGGCATCGCCGGTCGCCCCGCCTACGCCGGCGCTGCCATCGGCCCACACCACGACGAAGTCGCCATTGGCCAGCGCGGTGACCTGCTGGCCGCTCTGCGTACCCGCGACCGCGCTGTTGATCAGGAATTCGCCGCCGATCTTTTCGCCATTGAAGGCGAACAGCTGGCCCTTCACCGAATCGATCGCATCGCCCTGCGCGCCACCCGCACTGTTGCCGAAATCGGTCCAGGTGATCACGAAATTGCCGTTGGGCAGCGTCACGATCCGCGGCACCAACTGGTCGCCATTGATGGCGGTATTGACCAGGACGACATCGTCGCCCCGATGCCCGGCAGCGTCGTACACACGAAGCTTGATGGCCGACCCGGCATTGTCCAGCATGGGATCGGACGAGCCGTTATCCACGGAATCGGCCCAGGCGACGACAAAGCCTCCTGTCGAAAGGCCGGCGATCTGAACGCCGCTCGTGCTGCCGAAACTTGCCAGGGTTTCGTCCCCGACCCGGTGGCCGGCGGCGTCGAAGATGCCGACGGTCGGCGACGAACTGGTGCCCCCGTCCGTCCACACCGCCGCGAAGCCACCGCCGGCGAGCGCGGTTATCTGGGGCACCGTCTGGGCGCCGAAGGTCTGCTGGTTCAGCAGGATCTCGCCGCCGGTCCTGCTGCCGTCCGCCGCGAATATCTGTGCCTTGATCGCCGGCCCGTTGGTGTCGCCCGGCGTACCACCGACGCCAAAGCTGCCATCCGTCCAGGTCACCACGAAACCGCCATTGGACAGCGCCGTGATCTGTTCGGCATTCTGGACGCCGGCGGTCGCCGTGTTGACCAGAATCTCGCCACCGACACGGCTGCCGTCCGCCCCGAAGACCTGCGCCTTGACCGCCAGCACCGCACTGTCCCCTGTCGCGCCGCCGACGCCGAGGCTGCCATCCGTCCAGGTCACCACGAAATTGCCGCCCGACAGCGCGGTGATCTGCTGGGCGCTCTGCGTACCGGCGACCGCGGTGTTGACCAGTATCTCGCCGCCGACGCGGCTGCCGTCCGCGCCGAAGACCTGCGCTTTCACGGCGGTGCTACTGGCATCGCCGGTCGCGCCGCCGACGCCGAGGCTGTTGTCGATCCAGGAGATGACGAAACCGCCGTTCGGCAGGCGGGTGATCACCTCGCCAAGCTGATTGCCCGCCGTCGCGCTGTTGACCAGGATCTCGCCGCCAAGCTTGCTGCCGTCGGCGTTGAAGATCTGCGCCTTGACCGCCGAACCGCTGCTGTCTCCCGTCGCGCCGCCGACGCCGAGGCTGCCATCGGTCCAGGTGACGACATAGCCGCCGCCCGTAAGCGCCGCGAGGCGCGCCGCACTTTGATTGGCGTCAGTCGCGGTGTTGACCAGCACTTCGTCGCCGATCGCGGACGGCGCGCCGGCCGGCGCGATAAAGGCGAACGGTGCGTCGTTGCTCGGCGTGAGGGCGATATCGACCGTCGAGCCGAGAACCTGGCTCGCGCCGTTGTAGAGCGCCAGCGTGAAGTGAAACGGATTCGAGGGATCGGGCGCCTGCTCGTTGGACGAAAAAGTAAGGTTCCGGACCACCGCGTCGACCATCGCGGCCGTCACCGGCGTGACGCCGACATCGAAAAAGAGCGTGCCGCCCCCGAAGGGAGACGGGAACAGCCTGCCGATGATGGCACCGCCATAGCTGATGGTCGGCACGGCATCGGCGGTGGCGCCGACCTGCCCCGGACCGGTGCCTTCGTTACGGATGCCGATCGAGAGGGAGGACAGCGCCGGATTATAATCGACTGCGATCAGTTCCAGCCGGCCCCCGCTGTACAGGCCGGCGGGAGTATTGAAGGTGGCGCCGGGGCTGATCAGTTGCGGGCCGAGATTGACGTCCTGTTCGGACAAGGTGACCGACGTGGGAAAGCTGGAAATGCCGGCGCTCATCGCCAGCGTGGCGACGCCGCGATTACCCGCCATCGCCTCCTGACGGATCGCCGCGCCGCTGTCAGGCAAAGTCACGCCGTCCTGCGCCGGATTTACTGGAGCCACCTGCGTAAGCTTCGGGTTGTCGCCAACATCCAGGATCACCGGATCGCCGGCAAAGTCGCTTGTTGGCCGATGGCCATAGCCGTTCTGGGGGCCATCCGGCCGACCGCCGCCCCTGCCCTCTGGATCCCAATCCTCGAAATTCGCCAGAGCCCCGCGACCGAGTGAATCCTTGTGCGCCGACACCTTCATGCGACATCCCCCACGGCGCCGCGATGACTCGCGACATCAAGGTGAATGTGAGAAATTTTTTCTCCCGAGTCTAATGTTTTATAAGTCTAGCGGCACACCGGCGCGATCCGTTGCTTGCAACATTACTGACATGTTTTGCGCGACAAGATCATCCGCGGATTTCCCTTGTCGCGCATCTTAGTCCTCCGCAGGCAAAGAGTGGTCTGGTCCGAGCCTTAAACCCCCGCCAGCGCCGCCCCGGCCTCGACGATCGGCACGAACTTCGCGGCCGTCAGGCTCGCCCCGCCGACCAGCGCGCCGTCGACATCGCCCGCGGCCAGCAATCCGGCCGCGTTGTCGCCCGTCACCGATCCGCCGTACAGGATTCGCACCGCGTCCGCCTCGACGCCGATCAGTTCCCGCAACCGCGCCCGGATCGCGCCGTGCATCGCCGCCACGTCGCCCACCGTGGGGGTCCGTCCCGTGCCGATCGCCCAGACTGGCTCATAGGCGATCGACAGCCAGTCGGCCGTCGCCGCTTCGGGCAGGGACGCGGCAAGCTGCCCGGTCACCACGGCTTCGGCCTGCCCGGCATCACGCTCGGCGAGCGTCTCGCCAACACACAGGATCGCGCTCAGCCCGCCGCGGCGCAGCGCCTCGGCCTTGGCCTTCACCTGGGCATCGGTCTCGTGGCAGTCGGCGCGGCGTTCGCTATGGCCGACGATCGAGAAGCGCGCGCCCGCCTCGGCGATCAACGCGACCGAGATGCAGCCGGTATGCGCGCCCTTGTCCGCCGGATGCACGTCCTGCGCCCCGATCGACAGGCCCGGCACGCGCGCCGCCGCGGGCGCGATCAGCGTCGCCGGCACGGCGATCGCCACGTCGACGCCGGGTGCCGCCGCGGCGGCCGCCGCAATCCCGTCCAGCTCCGCCAGCGCGGCCAGGCCGCCATTCATCTTCCAGTTTCCTGCAACCAGCCTGCGTCGTGCCAAACCCTGTCTCCCTCGTTTACCATGTGCCGATAGCGCGCCTTCAAAATCGCACAAGCTTGAAGGACCGGGTCGCTCCCCGTAAAGCGTCGCTGTTCGACCCTTTTACGTCTCCATCAGATCGGCCGCTTTCGCCCATGCTCAGTTTCATCCGCCGCGTCACCCATTCGAAACTGGGCATCGTCATCACGTTCCTCGTGCTTGGCGTGGTCGCGCTGATGTTCGGCATGGGCGACATCACCGGCATGGGCGGCAGCGTCGGCGGGGGAGCCGAATCGGTCGTGACCGTCGGCCGCACGAAGATCACCGAGACCGAACTGCGCCAGCGCGTGCAGAACGCGCTGGAACGCGCCCGCCAGGAACAGCCGACGATCGACATGATCCAGTTCGTCAATCAGGGCGGCGTCGATTCGACGCTCGACGGCTCGATCAACTCGCTGGCGCTGACGCGGTTCGCCGAACAACAGGGCCTTGTCGCGTCGAAGCGGCTGATCGACGGCCAGATCGCCAGCATACCGGCAGCGCATGGCATCGACGGCGCGTTCAGCCAGACCGCCTATGAACAGTTTCTCGGCCGGGCGCGTCTCACCGACCGGCAGCTGCGGACCGAATTGCTGAACGAAACCATGGCCCAGCATCTGCTGCTGCCATTCGCCAGAGCTTCCCAGGTGCCGGCCAAATTCGCGCTGCCCTTCGCTTCGCTGCTGCTGGAAAAGCGCGATGGCCAGGCCGGCTTCATCCCGACCTCGGCCATGGGCAACGGCGCAGCGCCGACCGATGCCGAACTCGCCACCTTCTACAAGCGCAACGCCACCCGCTACACCGTGCCGGAGCGGCGCGTGATCCGCTACGCGACCGTCACCGCCGAGAGCGTCAAGGCCGGCGCGATCCCGACCGAGGCCGAGATCGCCAAGGCCTATCAGTTGCAGCAGGCAAAATTCCGGGCGACCGAGAAACGCGATCTCGTCCAGCTCGTCTTGCCGGGCCAGGCCGCCGCCAACGCGCTCGTCGCCGCGGTGAAGGCCGGCACCCCGATGGAGCAGGCCGCCCGCGCCGCCGGGCTCGAGCCGAACACGCTGAAGGGCGTCGAGAAGCCGGCCTATACGACGGCGAATTCGGCCGAGATCGCCAATGCCGCCTTTGCCGCGGCAAAGGGCGCCGTGGTCGGACCGTTCCAGACGGCGCTCGGCTATACCGTGGTGCGTGTGGACGGCATCGAGAAGGTCGAGGCTAGGTCGCTCGAACAGGCCCGGCCGGAGCTGCTCACCCAGCTCGGCGCCGAAAAGGCAGCGGCCGCCCTGACGACGGTGCGCGATGCAGTCGACGATGCAGTCTCCAACAACGCCACGTTCGACGAGATTGTCGCTGACCGGAAGCTCCAGGCAGCAAACTCCGCGCCGCTGACCGCCGCCGGCATCAACCCCGACGATCCTGCATCCAAGGCCGATCCGGCCTTCGCCCAGGCCGTCATCGCTGCCTTCGCCGCCGAGCAGGGCGACGACCCGCAGATCGTGCCGATCGGCGAGGATGGCAGCTTCGCCATCGTCTCGCTTGCCCGCATCATTCCCGCCGCGCCGCGCCAGCTCGCCCAGATCCGCGAGAAGGTCGCCGGCGACTTCATCACCGACCGGGCCCAGCGCGCCGCGCGCCAGGCAGCGATCGACGTCACCGCGAAGGTCAACAAGGGCATGTCCCTCGCCCAGGCGATGACGGAAACCAAATTGAGCATTCCGGGGCCGCAGACGCTCCCGCCCGTTGCCCGCGGGCAGCTCGACGCCGCGCGCGGCCAGGTGCCGCCGGCACTGACCTTGCTGTTCAGCATGAACGAGAAGCAGGCACGGATGCTGGAGGCGCCGAACAAGAGCGGCTGGATCCTGGTCTATCTGAACCATATCGAGCGGGCCAGCGCCGCCGGCCAGCCTGCCGTGATCGACCGCGCCCGTGCCGACATCTCCCGGTCGATCGGCGGCGAATATATCCAGCAGTTCACTGAGGCGGTGCGCCGCTCGGTCGGCGTGAAGAAGAACGACAAGGCGATCGGCCAGGTCAGGGCCGCGCTTACCGGCCAGGGCGGCTCCGATTAATCCTGCCGCTCCCGCAATGACCGACGCCGCCGTCACTGCCCTCGAGGCGGGACGGCCGGCCCTGGTGTGGCGCCGGCAGATCGCCGACACCGAGACGCCGGTCGCGGCGGCGCTCAAGCTCATCGAGCCGGGCCGGGGCGACTTCCTGCTCGAATCGGTCGAGGGCGGCGCGACGCGCGGGCGGCACAGCCTGATCGGCCTCGCGCCCGACCTGCTGTTCCGCGCCGCTGGCGCCCGGGCCGAGATCAACCGCCACTGGCTGACGGACCGCGAGGCATTCGAACCCTGCGCCGAGCCGACGCTCGATGCCCTGCGTACGCTCGTCGCCACCTGTCGGATGGACGTGCCAGCCGAATTGCCGCCGGCGCTTGCCTGCCTGGTCGGCTATTTCGGTTATGAGACGGTCGGGCTGGTCGAGCGGCTGGAGCGGCCGGAGAACGATCCGCTCGGCCTGCCCGACATGATCTTCGTTCGCCCGACCGTGGTGCTGATCTTCGACCGGCTGGCCGATGCGCTGTTCCTCGTCGCGCCGGTGTGGCCCGATGCGGCACGCGATGCCGGGGCGATCGTCGCCGAGGCGCAGGACCGGATCGACGCGGTCGCCGCGCGCCTCGCCGGCGCCGCGCTGCCGGCGCCGGTGCGCACGGCCGATACCGCCGAAGTGACGCTCACGCCGGTGCTGCCGGCCGGCCGTTATGCCGAGATGGTGGCGCGCGCGAAGGAGTATATCGTCGCAGGCGACATCTTCCAGGTCGTGCTCGCCCAGCGCTTCACCACGCCCTTCGCGCTGCCCGCGTTCGAACTCTACCGCGCGCTCCGCCGCATCAACCCCTCGCCCTTCCTCTATCATCTCGATCTGCCCGGCTTCGCGCTGACCGGTTCGAGCCCGGAGATCCTGGTGCGCGTGCGCGACGGCGAAGTCACCATCCGCCCGATCGCCGGCACGCGCCCGCGCGGCAAGACGGCCGCCGAGGACGAAGCCAACCGCCAGAGCCTGCTCGCCGATCCGAAGGAGCGTGCGGAACATCTCATGCTGCTCGATCTCGGCCGCAACGATGTCGGCCGCGTCGCGGAGGCCGGCACGGTCAAGGTGACGGCAAGCTACACGACCGAATTCTACAGCCATGTCATGCACATCGTATCCAACGTGGTCGGGCGGCTGGACAAGGATCACGACGCGCTCGACGCGCTGTTCGCCGGCTTCCCCGCCGGCACGGTCAGCGGCGCGCCCAAGGTCCGCGCCTGCGCGGTGATCGCCGAGCTCGAACAGGAAGTGCGCGGCGCCTATGCCGGCGGGGTCGGCTATTTCTCGCCGGACGGCTCGATGGACAGCTGCATCGTGCTGCGCACTGCGGTGGTGAAGGACGGCGTCATGCACGTCCAGGCCGGCGCCGGCATCGTCGCCGACAGCGATCCGGCCTATGAGCAGCGCGAATGCGAGGCCAAGGCCGGCGCGCTCCTCGCCGCCGCCCGCGAAGCGATCGCCCGGGCAGGGGATGCGGGTTTCGGGCAATAGCGGCGCCGGAGCTGTGGGACGTTCCCGCGTTCCATGTCTTGTGTGTGATATGTTCGAACTACGTTGATCCCCTACCGCCGTTCGGGCTGAGCTTGTCGAAGCCCTGCTCTTCTCTTCCGCGGAAGAAAGAACAGCCCTTCGACAAGCTCAGGGCGAACGGGGAGAGGTAATCAGGGAACCGTGCTCTCCTGGCGCTTGCGCTCGGCGCGTTCGGCGGCGAATTGCTGGTTGAGCTTCAGCGCGCAGCCGGTCTGGCCGCCCGAGCCGACCGGGGAGCAGGTATCGGGCAGCCCCCCCGCTTCGCGCCCGACCTCGTCGAGCGTCGCCGCGCGGTTCACCCAGCTGTTGGTCGCCGCGCTCTTCTTGGTCTCGCGCAGCGACTTCGGAATCCGATACGGCTCCTCCAGCGTGCTGCACACCACCACTTCGCCCTCGGCAGCCTTCGGACACTTGTCGGTCCCCGTCAGCGTGACATTGCGAATCCGCTCGGGCGGCTGGCCGGATTCAGCTTGCTCCTGAGCACTCGCCACGCCGGGAAGCATGAACAAGGCGGCGATGGCGATGGTACGAAACATAAAAGGCGACCTCCTGGGCGGCATCAACGTCCGCGACTGGCCCTTGCTCCACCCTGAATGAAGCGACAGCCTGCCCAAACCATGTCGTGATCGTGGCGTGGTTGCGCAAGCGCGCGCATCCTTTATGGCAGCGCGCATGATCCTCGTCATCGACAATTACGACAGCTTCACCTGGAACCTGGTCCATTATCTGATGGAGCTGGGTGCCGAGGTGAAGGTCGTGCGCAACGATTCCCTCACCGCGCGGGAAGCGATCGAGAGCAACGCGCAAGGCTTCCTGATCTCGCCCGGGCCGTGCACCCCGAACGAAGCGGGCATCAGCCTCGATCTGGTCGCTGCCTGTGCCGCGGCGGAAAAGCCGCTGCTGGGCGTGTGCCTAGGCCATCAGGCGATCGGCCAGCATTTCGGCGGCCATGTCGTGCGCGGCGGGCTGATGCACGGCAAGACCTCGCCGGTGGTGCATGACGGCACCGGCCTGTTCGAAGGCCTGCCCTCGCCCTTCACCGCGACGCGCTACCACTCGCTGATCGTCGAGGACATTCCGGCCGACCTGATCGTCAACGCGACCGCGGACGACGGATCGGTGATGGGCTTCCGCCACGCCACGCTGCCAATCCACGGGGTGCAGTTCCATCCGGAAAGCATCGCGACCGAGCATGGCCATGCGCTGCTGGCGAATTTCGTGCGGCTTGCGGGTATCGATGTGAAGGCGCTGGCGTGAGGGCCGATCTTCTTCCCCCCCTCCCGCTTGCGGGAGGGGCCGGGGGTGGGCTCGCGTTCACCGCAAGCGCTGCCGTCTGTGATGGGCCGGGAGCCCACCCCCTACCCCCTCCCGCAAGCGGGAGGGGGGAATAAAATGACCACCTTCACCCTGCTCCCAGACCCCTCCACCCCGCTGTCGCATGAGAGCGCGGGCCAGGCCTTTGCCGACATCCTCGACGCGAAGACCTCCGAAGAGGCCGTCGCCGAATTCCTCATCGCGCTCAGCGATCGTGGCGAGACCAGCATCGAGATCGCCGAGGCCGCCAGGGCGCTGCGTGCCCGCATGATCCCGATCGCGGCGCCGCACGGCGCGATCGATGTGTGCGGCACCGGGGGCGACGGGCACCATACGCTCAACGTCTCGACCGCCGTCTCGATCATCGTCGCGGGCTGCGGCGTGCCGGTCGCCAAGCACGGCAATCGCGCCGCCTCGAGCAAGGCCGGCGCCGCCGACACGCTGGAGGCGCTCGGCCTGGACATGGAACGCGCGGGCCTGAACGCCGAAGCGAGCCTTCGCGATATCGGCATCGCCTTCCTGTTCGCGGCCAATCATCACCCGGTGATGAAGCGCATCACCCCGATCCGCCGCCATATCGGCCGCCGCACCATCTTCAACCTGATGGGCCCGCTCGCCAATCCGGCGCGCGTCACCCGCCAGCTGATCGGCATCGCCCGTCCGGATTACACCGCGCCTTATGCCGAGGCGCTCGAACAGCTCGGCACCGAGGCGGCCCTGGTCGTCTCGGGCGAAGAGGGTCTCGACGAAGTCTCCGGCGCCGGCCCGACCGTCACCGTCAGCGTCGGCAGCTTCTCGATGCCGGCCCGCATCACGCCGGAGGATGCCGGCCTGCCGCGCCACGGCATTGCGGCGATCCGCGGCGGCGATCCGGAATATAACGCCGCGGCGCTACGCCGCCTGCTCGCCGGCGAGCATGGCGGATATCGCGATGCCGTCCTCCTCAACGCAGCCGCCGCGCTGATGGTCGCGGACAAGGCCGCCGACCTGGTCGAAGGCGCGGCGCTGGCCGCCGACGCGATCGATTCCGGCGCGGCCAATGCCTTGCTCGATCGCTGGATCGCATATTCATGACTGACGTTCTCGCCCATGACTGACATTCTTGAACGAATCCTTGAAACCAAGCGCGCCGAGGTTGCCGCCCGCAAGGCGACCATGCCGCTGTCGGAGCTCGACGCCTGCATCGCGCGGCAGACCAAACCGCGCGGCTTTCGCGCCGCGCTCGATGCGAAGGCGAAGACCGGCCATGCGCTGATCGCCGAGATCAAGAAGGCCAGTCCGTCGAAGGGGCTGATCCGCGCCGATTTCGATCCGCCGGCCCATGCCCGCGCCTATCAGGCCGGTGGCGCCGCCTGCCTGTCCGTGCTGACCGACGAGCCCTGGTTTCAGGGCGCCGATTCCTATCTCACCGCGGCGCGCGATGCGTGCGACCTGCCGGTGCTGCGCAAGGATTTCATGGTCGATCCGTGGCAGGTCCCGGAATCGCGCGCGATCGGCGCCGATGCGATCCTGCTCATCATGGCCGCGCTCGACGACGGCCAGCTCGCCGAGATCGAGGCAAGCGCGATCGAATGCGGCATGGACGTGCTGATCGAAGTGCATGACGCCAAGGAACTGGAGCGCGCGCTGAAGCTGAAATCCCGGCTGATCGGGGTCAACAACCGCAACCTGCGCGATTTCACGATCGATTTCGAGAACAGCTATCGCCTGGTCGGCAAGGCACCCGCCGGCTGCACCTTCGTCGCGGAAAGCGGCCTCACCATCCGCGCCGATCTCGATCAGATGGCCGAGCACGGGATTCATTGCTTCCTGATCGGCGAAGCCCTGATGCGCCAGCATGACGTGGAGGCGGCGACGCGTGCGCTGGTGGGCTAGGGCCCAGGACCCCGATTTTCCTTTCGAGCGATACCCTCCCTCGCTCAATGCGCTAGAGAAGATTAAGACAGACAACCCCTCCGCCGTTCGGGCTGAGCTTGTCGAAGCCCTGCTCTTTCTTCCGGGGAAGAGAAGAACGGCCCTTCGACAAGCTCACGGCGAACGGAAGGAGTTTACGCAGGCGCAGAGTCGATGACCAACCTCACCCATCTCGACGAAACCGGCGCCGCACATATGGTCGACGTTTCCGGCAAGGCCATCACCGCCCGCGAGGCCGTCGCCACCGGCCGCATCGACATGTCCCCCGAAGCTGCCGCCGCCATCCGCGGCGGCACCGCGCTGAAAGGCGACGTCCTGGCTGTCGCCCGCGTTGCCGGCATCATGGCGGCCAAGCGCACCAGCGAGCTGATCCCGCTCTGCCACCCGTTGCCGCTCACTCGCGTCGCCATCGATCTCACGGTCGACGAAACAGGCGTGACCGCCACCGCCACTGCCGCGACCGAAGGCAAGACCGGGGTCGAGATGGAGGCGCTCACCGCCGTCTCGGTCACGCTCCTCACCGTCTACGACATGGCCAAGGCGATCGATAAGGGCATGACGATCGGCGGCGTCCGCCTGCTGACCAAGACCGGCGGCAAATCGGGCGACTGGGTCGCCTGAACGCATTCGGCGCCGCCGCCCGGGAGCGGCGACGGCGCCGAACGATCGCGCGAAGGCTTGCAGTTTTAGCGGAACTTGCCGCTGAGCGAGATGCCGATGACGCGCGGTTCGTTGAACACCGCTGCCATGTAATTCTCGATCACGCCCTTAAGGTTCTTCTCGTTGGTGATGTTCCGGCCGAACACGGCAACCTCATAGGCGCCGCCCGGCGCGCTGTAGCCGAGCTTCAGGCCGCCCTCGAAAGTGCCCTTCGAATAGAACTCCTTGGTCTTGTAGAGCACGAAGTTCGTATAGCCCTGCAGGTTCCAGTCGGTGGAAACGAACAGCTTGCCGCCATTGCCCATCGGCACATCGTAGCGGCCGGTAAAGTTGACGGTATATTTCGGGGCGTTCGGCAGCGGCTGGCCGTCGATCTGGGCGAACACCGTGGGCGATCCGAACACCGGTACGGTGATCGTCGGGTTCAGCACGGTGCAGGCATTTCCCGTGCAAACCTGCGCATAGACGCGCTTGTCCTTGATCTCGCTGTGCAGCAGGCTGAGGCCCAGGCCGAGGCTGAGGTTGGACACGGGGCGGAACTCCGCCTCGGCTTCCAGGCCATAGGCCTTGGCCTTGTCGGCATTGAACAGCACGCCGTTTCCGTTGGAATCATTGCCGTTCAGCTGGATGTCGTTGACGGTGTAGGTGAAGGCCGACGCGTTCAGGCTGAGCATGTTGTTGAACAGTCGGCTCTTGAAGCCAGCTTCCCAGGACAGGATCGTCTCCGAATCCGCCGTGGTGAAGTCCGAATTGAACACAGCCGAACGGCCCTGGATGGTCGGGCCGCGGAAGCCGCGTGCAACGCGGGCATAAAGGCTCACGTCCGGGTTGACCTGGTAGAGCGCGCTGAAATCCCAGCTCGGCTGCGTGTCCTTCAACTTGACGAAGCGGCGGGCGCTAGCAGGATAGGTGACCGCGCCGGTGATCGAGTCAGCAGTCTTCAGCAACTGCGTGGTCTTCTTGTCCTCGGTCACGCGACCGCCTGCGGTCAGCGTCAGGCTCGGCAGGATCTCGTAGCTGACCTGGCCGAACGCCGCCCAGGACGTGTTCACATTGTGCAGCCGCACCCAGTTGTTCGGGTTGTGCGCGGCGGTGGTGAGGAAATAGGCGCGCTGGTAGAATTCGGTGATGTCGCGGGAATCGAAGTACATGCCGCCGATCTGCCACTTGAAGGGGCTGTCGCCATCGCTGGCGAGCCGGACTTCCTGGGTGAACTGATCGAGGCTGCGAACATTGCCCTGCGATTGGCCGAAGCCGGCGCCACCGAAATTGGCCGCTGCGCCGCCGTCGGTGTCGCCGCGGCTATAGCCCTTGGTCGTCTCGTACGCGCTGATCGAGGTCAGCACGACCCCGCCGAAATCATAGGCGGCGCGCACCGACTCGCCATAGGTCGTATAGGCCTGCGGGTTGTCCATCGCCTCGTCGAACGCGACCTTGTTGCGCGGCTCGGCGTCGACGCTGTTGGAACCCTTTTTCAGGCCGGCGCGGTGGAACAGGGTCGACGTGCCGTCATAGTCGCGGGCATGCGCCGAGACATTGACCGAGAAGCGGTCGCCCGGGGTGAACAGCAGCTGGAAGCGGATGTCGCGCTCGTCGAAGCCGCCCATCGCGTCCTTCTTCGGCGAAACCGTGCCGTCGGCGCTGGTGCCCTTGAAGACATTGTCGACCCAGTCGTCGCGGTGCTGGTACAGCGCCGAGACGCGGAACGCGAGCAGGTCCGGGACGATCGGGCCGCCCACGCCGACATCGGCAGTGACCGTGTTGTAGCTGCCATAGGAGAATTGGCCGCGACCCTGGAATTCCTGGGTCGGCTTGATCGTGTCGAACTTGATGATGCCCGCCGTGGTGTTGCGGCCGAACAAAGAACCCTGTGGACCGCGCAGCACTTCGATCTGCGCCACGTCGAACACCGGGTTCGACTTCAGCACGACATGCTCGAGCACGACATCGTCCTGGATGATCGACACGGGCTGCGACGCGCCGAGATAGAAATCGATATTGCCGAGGCCGCGAATGTAGAAGCGCGGGAAGATGCGGCCGGTCGTCGTCTCGGCATACAGGCCGGGCACGCGCGCGGAAAGCGACAGGATGTCGTCGCCGCCGGTCTGGAAGGTGCGCAGCGAATCACCGCTGAGCGCCGTGACCGACAGGGGCGATTTCAGCAGCGTCTCGGGGCGCCGCTCCGCCGTCACCACGATGTCGTTGAGGCCGACGTCCGTCGATTCCTGTGCCGGCGGTGCGGCGGCGTCCTGGGCGAAGGCACTCGCCGAACAGAACAGCGCGCTTACGGCGACACCGAACAGGAGGGAAGATTTGGCAACGGTCGGTCTGAACACAGGGAACCCTTTTTTCTGAACGGAAAGCGCGGCTCTTCCGGATCCGGGACGAACGTCGCGGTCTCTCGAATCGTTATCGATCTTGCTGGACGAGCCCCACGGACCGGGCCCCTAGGCGCGGAATATGTCTGTGCAATGACATTTTGTTGCTGAAACGGAATGATCGCATCGATTCAAATCCGCGACGGTTCGTGCGAGCGCCACGCTAGAGAGGGATGGCTTTAGCTAAACCGTTCGTTTCGAAACGAACGGAGAGGGAGCCGATTCCACGCGATGTCTTCTCGCTCTAGCGGAGTTCCGGCCCGGTCCTGAAGCACGTGAAGCCGGCCACCCGCCCACGCTCTTTGAAATCGTCGAGACGACAGATGATCGCTCATCTGAGACTGAAGTTGATGGACAGAGCCGCTCGCAGCGGAAAGATCGCCCGTTTTTCCCCGTTTTCAGCGGTGATGTGGCGCGATTTTTCCGCTGTTACGCATAACAGGGAAAAGACACGTCAACCGCCTGAAAAGGGGCCGCAAATTAAGCCCCGAAATCCAACATAACAGCGGAAGAAAAAAAGCGCACCGCCCCACGGCGGGACAGCGGGGCCGGTTTCGGGTTTCAGTCGATCTTGCGCCCGGCGATCCAGACCTGCTCCAGGCTGTGGGTGTTGCGGATATCCTTCAGCGGGTTGGCGCCGAGGACGAGCAGATCGGCCTGCCGCCCCGGCCTGAGCGTGCCGACCTGATCGTCGATCTTCATCACCTTCGCCGCGCCGCCCGTAGCCGCGACCAGCACCTTCATCGGGGTAAGGCCGGCCTCGACCATCATCTCCATCTCGAGATGCTCGAAATAGCCCTGCCAGCGGCCGGTCGGCGCGCCGGTGTCAGTGCCCATGGCGATCTGCACGCCGGCGTCGGACAGCAGCTTCAGGTTGCGCTTGGCCTGTTCGATGGCGGGTTTGATCGCCTGTGCGCTCGCGCTCGCCTTCACTTTGGCCTGCGCCGCCGGATCGAGCAGCGGGGCGAGCGGCGCACGATAGGCCTCTTCCTTCGTGAAGAACGGATCGGTGATGAAATCGGGCGTGGACTCATAGACGAACACCGAGAGGTCGCGCGTCAGGGTCGGGATATAGCCGACGCCGTTGGCCTTGATCGCTGCGACCAGGACCGGGTCGACATCGCGGTCGCGGATGCTGTGGGCGAGGATGTCGGCCCCGGCATCGACCACGCCCCTGGTCTCGTCGGCGGTAAACATATGGACGGCGATGCGCAGCTTCTCGAGATGCGCCTGATCGATCATGGCGCCATAAACGGCGGGGGTGCGGATCGGCGCGTCGGGCGGGCCCTCGAGCCGGATCTTGATGATGTCGACGCCGCGCGCCGCATTGGCGGTCACGGTCGCCCGGCCCTCTTCCGCGCTCTTCGCCGTGAGCACCGGGCCGGAGACCCAAAGCCGCGCCATGCCGGGGCCGTACGGGGCGGCGCGCAGCTCGTCGCGCAGCTTCACCGTCTCCACCCCATCGTCGCCCAGGCTATAGACGGTGGTGACGCCGTAGCGTGCGTAGAGCGCGAGTTGATCGGCGAGTTGAGTCCGTGGCGGCACGGCCGATCGCGTGTCGAAGAAGAGATGGCCGTGCGCATTGACGATGCCGGGCATGATCGTCTTGCCCTTCACGTCGATCCGCGTCGCGCCTGCGGGGACCGCGACACGCCCGCGCGCGCCCACCGCGGCGATCTTCCCGTCCGTCACCACCACCACGCCGTCGCTGATGGGTGCCCTGCCCGTCCCGTCGATCACCGTCGCACCGATGAACGCGGTCGTCTCCGCCGGAGCCGGTGCGATCGCCGCCAGCGACAGCGCAGCCCAGAGACCAAGACCCGTCAGGAATCGCATCTTCTCACCTCGTCAACGCGGAGCCAGGTGGACCATAGCAAAGGGGACCGGCCTGGACAGGATCAGTCATGCTCCCCGCCGAGACGCCGCTTGCGCTCGATCAGCCGCACCACGCCGAAGATCACGAACAGAACCACGGGAATGAGCGCAACCACCTGGAACGAGCGAGTCGCGGCATAGGCGAGAACGTCGTCCAGCACCGGCCCGGGCGGCAGCGCGGCGAACGCCGCTTCGCCCCCCGCACGCTCCAGCTTGGCCTTGTCGTAGATCGCGCCGAGCCGCGGCAGCACCAGCTGGATCGCCATCGCCCCGGCGAAGCCGACCAGGCCGATCGTCCACGCCCCGCCACGCGGATAGCGATGCGCGACCGCCGCGATCATGGTCGGCCACATGAAGGCGACGCCAACCGCCCAGACCGTCGCCGCGACGAGCGCCGTCACCGGCGACGCAGCGACGCTGAGCAGGTAGAGGCCGATGCTGGCCGGCACCGTGCACAGCCACAACAGGCCCATGTCGGAAACGCGGTGCGACAGCACGCCGGCGAAGTGGCGCATCACGAACATGATCGCCGAGACATAGACGAGCAGCAATATGCCCTTCATCCCGACCGTGTGAGTCAGTGCGACATCGACCCAGGAGCCCGGCGCCAGTTCGGCCGAGGCGGTCAGGAACATGATCGCGAAGAAGATCCAGAAGGTCGGCCGTTTGAACGGCACCGCCATCATCTCGCCGAAGCTGACCCCGCGTGCTGCGCTTTCGGTCTTGGGGAAATTCTGAGTCAGCGCCCACAGGCCGAAGGCGATGCCGGGCAGCGCGATCAGCGCGATATCCCAGCGCCAGTCGAGCCCGAGCCGCCCGATCCCGATGCTCGCCAGCCCGCCGACGACGATGCCGGCCGGCCACCAGGCGTGGAGCACGTTGAGCCGGTGAGTCTTGTCCGCCGGATAGAGCGCGGCCGTCATCGGGTTGATCGACGCCTCGGTGCAGCCCCAGCCCACGCCGGTCAGCGCCATGCCGAGCGTCACCAGCGTTCCGATGCCGGCCCCGCTGCCCATGCTTGGCGCCAGCACCATCAGAAGCGATCCGCCGACGAAGCTGCACGCCGCCAGCAACAGCACCCGCTTCACCCCGATCACGTCGAGGAACGGGCTGAGCACGAGCAGCGAAAAAGCGAAACCGCTGAACGCCGCGCCGAGCGCGCCGCCGATCAGCTTGCCGGAATTGGCCGGATCGATCGGATCGAACACGGCCTGCCGGATCGCGTCCGATGCGGCCGTCCGCATCGAAAAGGCGACTGCCGCGGTGAACAGCGCCAGCACGCAGATCCAGAACAGGGCAGTCCGATTATAGGCGTCAGGCGCCGGTGCGTCTTCCATGCATCATCCCCCGTGACCGTAACCATGGGCTACGCAAAGCATTCCGCCGTCTGGATCGCGGCGGATCTGCTGGTTCGGGCGATGCTAAGACAGTCCGGGCCGCATGGGAAGATGGTAGCGCTAACTGATGCCGCCCCTTTGATGGCGATGCAGGCACCGTCTCGACTTCGCCCCTGTACGGCGGATAGGGAGAGCAGGTGAAACCAACCAATTCCCCGCTCACATCGGTGACCGACGCCCAGGCCCGCCTGTTCGCCCTGGCAAGCCCGGTCGCGGCCGAGACCGTCCCGATCCGCGCCGCCGCCGGCCGCTGGGCGGCGGCCGATGTGATGGCGCTGCGCACACAGCCGGCAAACGATCTCTCCGCGATGGACGGCTATGCGATCCGCTTCGCCGACTTGCCGGGGCCGTTCGAGCTGATCGGCGAAAGCGCGGCGGGGCGGCCCTTTGCCGGCCCGGTCGGCACCGGCGAGACGGTCCGCATCTTCACTGGCGCCGCCATGCCCGATGGGGCCGACACAGTGCTCGTCCAGGAGGAAGCTGCGCGCCAGGATGATCAGGTCGCGCTGGCGGGCGAAGGACCGGGGCACCGGGGACGCAACGTCCGGCGCAAGGGCCTCGATTTCTCGCGCGGCGACTTCCTGGTGGGCCGGGGCGAGCGCCTGACCGCGGCGCGCATCGCGGTGGCGGCCACCGGCGGCCACGGCGCCCTGCCCGTCAACCGCCTGGTCCGTGTCGCAATCGTGGCGACTGGCGACGAACTGGTCGCCCCCGGCAGCGCCATGACGGATGCGGTCCTGCCCGAATCCAATGGCGCGATGCTTGCCGCGATGCTGGCGGACCTGCCGGTCGAGGTGATCGATCTGGGCATCCTGCCCGATCGGCTCGACGCGACGACCGCTGCCTTTGCGCAGGTTGATGCCGATATCCTGGTGACGACGGGGGGCGCCTCGGTCGGCGATCACGATCTCGTCCGTCCTGCGCTCGAGGCCGCCGGCGGCAGCATGGATTTCTGGCGCATCGCGCTCCGCCCGGGCAAGCCGATGATGGCCGGACGGCTCAACGGCACCGTCGTACTCGGCCTGCCGGGCAATCCGGTATCGGCCTTCGTCACTGCCTTCCTGTTCCTGCGCCCGCTGATCGCGACCATGGCCGGCGCGCTCGATCCCTCCCCGCGCACTGCCTCCGCGATCCTCGGTCAGGATCTCGCGGCGAACGACCATCGCCAGGATTATCTGCGCGCCGTCACGCGCGACGGGCGCGTTTTCCCGGCCGACCTGCAGGACAGCTCGATGCTCCTGACCCTCGCCCGCGCCGACTGCCTGATCGTCCGCCCGCCGCACGCGGCGGCGGTTACGGCAGGAGAACCGGTCGAAATCGTGCCGATCGCTTGACAGCGCACCGGAACATTGCATAAACGTTCCCAGTCTGTTCCGACGGAGGACCTGGGATGCTTACCCGCAAGCAGCATGAGCTGATCTGCTTCATCAACGATCGCCTCGAGGCGAGCGGCGTGTCGCCGTCCTTCGAGGAAATGAAGGAGGCGCTCGACCTCAAGTCCAAATCGGGCGTGCACCGCCTGATCAGCGCGCTGGAGGAACGCCAGTTCATCCGCCGCCTACCCAACCGGGCGCGCGCCCTCGAAGTGTTGCGCATGCCGGAACGGCCTGAAACCGTCCGCAAGCCGACCACCGGCACGGTGCCAGCCGGAAATCTGAAGAAAATCCCCGAGCCGGCGAACGACGTGATCGAGATCCCGCTGCACGGCCGGATCGCGGCGGGCGTGCCGATCGAAGCGTTCGAGGGCCAGTCGATGCTGGCGGTGCCGGCGGCACTGCTCGGCGGCGGCGAACATTATGCGCTCGAGGTTTCGGGTGACTCGATGGTCGATGCCGGCATCCTGGATGGCGATTACGCGCTGATCCGCCGCACGGATGTGGCGCGCGATGGTGAGATCGTCGTGGCGCTGATCGAGGAAAGCGAAGCTACGCTCAAATATTTCCGCCGCGAAGGGGCGATGATCCGGCTCGATCCGGCGAACCGCGCTTACGATCCGCAGCGTTACCCTCCCGATCACGTCCGCGTGCAGGGTAAGCTCGCCGGCCTTCTCCGCCGCTACGACTGACCGGCGCGGCCGCCACCCGCCATGGGTGGCGGTCGCCGGGTTGCAGGACGGTGGCGACATGGCCGGTGCGGAACGTGACCGCGACGCCGCCGGTCCTGGCCAGCATGGCGCGATCGAGCTTCAGCCAGCGCGGTGTGCAAGCTTCGGGCAGCCGGCGTTCGCTCACCACGATGTCGGCGGCGCGGCACGCAGCGATCAATTCGCCGGCCGGCACGAGATAAGCGCTTCGCGTCGCGAGGACCCGCCAGACACGTTGTCCGCTGCGATGCTCGACCAGGCAAAGATCGCGGCTGCAGCGTGCCTCGGGCTGGTCGGCCAGGAACAGCGGCTCGCCGTCCACGCCGCTATTCTCGGCCAGCATGTCGGAGGTGTAATCCCCGACGCGATCGCGCAGCAGCGCCAGTTCGCCCCGCGACGTGCGAATGGCGACGTGGCGGCCATCGCCGGTGACGAGCAGATCGGGCGCCGGCGTCGCCAGCGCCCAGCCCGCGCCGAGCACGAAGGGCACCATCCCAAGCCGCCGCCAGCGCGTACGCCACAGCGCGATCCATAGCCCGCCGCCCGCCATCAGGCCGAACGCCCCGCCCGGCATCGCCGGCAGCGCCGCGACCGACCCCGGAATGCTCGCGGTGGCATGCGCGATCCACAACAGCAGATCGAGCGACCGCGCTGTCAGCCACCACAGAGGCGCACCGATCCCGGCCACGTCGAAGATCAGCGCCAGCACCTCGAGCGGCATGACGACAAACGTCGTCAGCGGGATCGCCACGATATTCGCGACCGCACCATAGATGCCGGCCTTGTGGAAATGGAACAGCGCGATCGGCATCAGCGACAGTTCGACGACCACCCCGGTGAGAAGCAACGACAGCAGGATCCGCCCAAGCTTCTGCCACCACGCCTGCTCGCGCGGCGCGAACCACGCTTTCACGCGCGGATGCTCGTGCAGCGCGACGATCGCCGCGACAGCCGCGAAGGAGAGCTGGAAGCTCGGCCCCGCCAGTGCCTCGGGAAACAGCAGCAGCACGATGAAGGCACCGGCCGCGACCAGCCGCAGGGTAATCGCCTCGCGTCCCATCGCCATGGCGATCAGCACCAGCAGCGCTGCGACGCACGACCGGATCGTCGGCACCTCGGCCCCGGTCAGCCAAGTATAGCCGATTGCTGCCACCGCGCCCGCTGCCGCGGCAATCAGCGGCAGACGGAAGCGCAGCGCCAGCCACGGGCTGAGCGCCAACAGCCGCAGCACCAGCAGCATCACCGCACCGACGACCGCAGTGATGTGCAGCCCGCTGACGGAGAGCAGATGCGCCAGGCCCGAGCGCCGCATCGCCTCGGCATCCTCCTCGGAGATGCCGCCCTGATCGCCCGTCGCCAGCGCCGCGGCGATCGCGCCACCGCCGCCGGGCGCGCTGGACTGGATGTGTTTCGACAGCCGTGCGCGCAGGCCGGCACCGCTCGAAATACCGGGACTGACGATGCTGACCGGCCCGAACCCGCGGCCAGTAGCGCCGATACCGTCGAACCAGGCTACACGGGCATAGTCATAGGCTCCCGGCACCGCCGGCTGAGGCGGTGGCATCAGCCGCGCACCCAGTTGGATCGTCGCACCTCGCGACAGTCCGGCCGGCACATCGGCCTCGGCCAGATTGACTCGGACGTGCTGCGGTAAAGTCGGCAGCGGCCGAGTGTCCTTGCGTCCGGGACGCACTGGAACGGCCATCACGCGGACCGGTGTCAGCCTGAGCCTAACGAGGTCTCGGGACGGCAATGGCTCGACCCGCTCAACCCGCGCCTCGAAGGTCGCGATCACCGGCCGCACCAGCACCTGTCCGTCCGAACTATGGGCGCGCCACCAGATCAAGGCCAGCCCCGCCGCGGCGAGCAGCGCAGCGACCGCCACCACACGCCCCGCCCGTCCGCCCCGCCCGATCGCGACGGCGAACAGCGCCACGCCGGCGAGGACCAGCAGCATTGTCCACCACCAGACGGGATCGGGCAGGACGAACCACGCGGCAATGCCCGCCCCGAACGACACCGGCACCCACAGGAAAAGCTGGTCGCGTTCCGCCTCGAGCCACAGCTCGATTGCGGCCTTCGCCTTGCGCAACCGGGCACGGGCCCCGATTTGAAGCCACGGGGGTCGCGTGCTAGGGGCCTCGGCGGCTGTACTGGCCATCGATTTTCAAGTCTGGGAGCAAGCGCGTTTGGGCGCAAGGTCTGATACCGCGGCGGCCGATACCGGCACGCCCGACACATCCACAGTGGTGACCCGCTTCGCGCCGTCGCCCACCGGCTATCTGCATATTGGCGGCGCCCGCACGGCGTTGTTCAACTGGCTGTTTGCGCGCCATCACGGCGGCAAGTTCCTGCTGCGCATCGAGGACACCGATCGCGCCCGCTCGACTCAGCCGGCGATCGACGCGATCCTCAGCTCGATGCGATGGCTCGGCCTCGACTGGGACGGCGATGCCGTGTTCCAGTTCGAGCGCGCGAAGCGCCATGCCGAGGTCGCCTATCAGATGATCGAGCAGGGCAATGCGTATCGCTGCTATGCCACGCCCGACGAGCTGACCGCCCTGCGCGAGAGCCAGAAGGCCGCCGGCAAGCCGATGCGTTATGACGGTCGCTGGCGCGATCGCGACGCTTCCGAAGCACCGGAAGGCGCGCCGTTCGTCGTCCGCCTGAAGGCCCCGAAGGAAGGCGCGACGACGATCGAGGACCGGGTCCAGGGTTCGGTCACCGTTCAGAACGAGGAAATCGACGATCTCGTCCTGCTCCGCTCGGACGGGACGCCAACCTATATGCTCGCGGTCGTGGTCGACGATCACGACATGGGCGTGACTCACGTCATTCGCGGCGACGATCATCTCAACAACGCCTTCCGGCAGCTGCCGATCATCAGGGCCATGGGCTGGCCCGAGCCGATCTATGCCCATATCCCGATGATCCATGGCAGCGACGGCGGGAAGATGTCGAAGCGCCACGGCGCGGTCGGCGTCGAATATTATCGCGACGAACTCGGCATCCTGCCCGAGGCGCTGAGCAATTATTTGCTCCGGCTCGGCTGGGGACATGGCGATGACGAGATCATCAGCCGCGATCAGGCGACTGAGTGGTTCGATCTCGCCGATGTCGGAAAATCACCAAGCAGGTTCGATTTGAAGAAGCTCGAGAACCTTAACGGTCATTATATCCGCAGCGCGGACAATGCCCGGCTGGCCGAGCTGGTGATCCCGCGACTCGGTTTCGAAATCAGCGAATCGCAGGCGGAATTGCTTCAGCGCAGCATGGAATCGCTTAAGCCCCGGGCGGCCAATCTCAACGAGCTTACGTCCGGTACGGCCTTTCTTTTTCGCACTCGCCCACTGGAAATGGACGGCGATGCAGCATCGCTCGTCTCCGGCGAGGCACCCGCACTCCTGGCGCGTCTGCATGCCGCTCTTGACGCGGTTGGCAACTGGGATGCAGAGGCACTCGAAGACGCGGTCCGGCGGGTTGCGGACGATGCGGGCGTGAAGCTTGGCCAGGTGGCGCAGCCGTTGCGGGCCGCGCTGACCGGGCGCAAGACCTCGCCCGGGATTTTCGATGTGCTCGAGCTGCTCGGGCGCGAGGAAAGCCTGGGCCGCATCGCCGACCGTATGGCCGCGTAAGGTTCGAGAAAGGACGTATCGATGAGCAAGACCGCCAAGCTGGACGTGGCAGGCACAGCGCATGACTATGCGGTGATGTCCGGCAGTACCGGCCCGGACGTCATCGATATCCGCAGGCTCTATGCCGATACCGGCATGTTCACCTACGACCCCGGCTTCACCTCGACCGCAAGCTGCGAATCCGCGCTGACCTATATCGACGGCGATGAGGGCGTGCTGCTCCATCGCGGCTATCCGATCGGCCAGCTCGCCGAACAGTCGAGCTTCATGGAGGTCTCGTACCTGCTGCTCAACGGCGAGCTGCCGTCGAAGGACGAACTCGATCACTTCAGCTACACGATCAATCGCCACACCATGCTGCACGAGCAGCTCGCGACCTTCTATCGCGGCTTCCGGCGCGATGCGCATCCGATGGCGATCATGTGCGGCGTGGTCGGCGCCCTGTCCGCCTTCTATCACGATTCGACCGACATCACCGATCCGCACCAGCGCATGATCGCCAGCCACCGGTTGATCGCGAAGATGCCGACGATCGCGGCGATGGCGTATAAATATTCGGTCGGCCAGCCCTTCCTCTATCCCGACAACAGCCTGTCCTACACCGGCAATTTCCTGCGCATGACGTTCGGCGTTCCCGCCGAGCCCTATGTGGTGAACCCGGTGGTGGAAAAGGCGCTCGACCGCATCTTCATCCTTCATGCCGACCATGAGCAGAACGCATCGACCTCGACCGTCCGGCTGGCCGGTTCGTCGGGCGCGAACCCGTTCGCCTGCATTGCGGCGGGCATCGCCTGCCTGTGGGGCCCGGCGCATGGCGGCGCCAACGAAGCCGCGCTCAACATGCTGCGGGAGATCGGCACCGTCGATCGCATCCCGCATTATATCGAGCGCGCCAAGGACAAGAATGATCCGTTCCGCCTGATGGGCTTCGGCCACCGCGTCTACAAGAACTACGATCCGCGCGCGACTGTGATGCAGCAGACCGTTCGCGAAGTGCTCGAAGCGCTCGGCGTCAACGATCCGGTGTTCGACGTCGCCCTCCACCTCGAGGAAATGGCGCTCAACGATCCATACTTCATCGAGAAGAAGCTGTTCCCGAACGTCGATTTCTATTCGGGCGTGATCCTTTCGGCGATCGGTTTCCCGACGACGATGTTCACGGCCCTGTTCGCCCTGGCCCGCACCGTCGGCTGGGTCGCGCAGTGGAACGAGATGATTTCCGATCCCGCCCAGAAGATCGGCCGCCCGCGTCAGCTCTATACCGGGCCGACCCAGCGCGACTACACGCCGGTCACGAGCCGGTAATGCGCGCGGCAGTCACCATCGGCGGCATCCTGGTGTTGCTGATGGGGCTGCTGTGGATCGGCCAGGGCAGCGGGTATATCCACTGGCCGGCATCGAGCTTCATGCTCGAGCAGCGCATCTGGATGCTGTGGGGCGCGCTGCTCGCGATCGCGGGAATCGTGCTGATCCGGATCGGACGGCGGTGACGGGGCGCTATTCCCGATAGGGCAAGGTGAACCGGAAGCTCGCCCCCTGCCCCGGCATGCTATCGACCGTGACGTCCCCGCCCATCGCCCGCGCGAGCTTGCGGGCGATATAGAGACCGAGCCCGCTGCCACCCGGCTCGCGCGCATCGACTCGTTCGAATTTCTCGAAAATCCGCGCCTGATCGGCGAGCGCGATGCCCTTGCCCTCATCCTGCACGATCACCGCGGCCAGGCCCTGTTCGATTTCGGTGCGAATCCATACCATGCCATGGGGCGGCGAGTAGCGCACGGCGTTGCCGATCAGGTTGACCAGCACCTGCAGCGCGCGGCGGGCCTCTCCGGTCGCCGGCACCTTGTCTTGCGGCCCAGGCCGCTCGATGCGCACGCGCGCCGCAACCGCGCGCATCCCGAGCAGACCCGCGGCGCGGCGGGCGACATCGGCGAGATCGAGCGGTTCCTGCCCCACGACGAAGTCGGGCCGCTCGATCGCCTGGAGATCGACCAGATCATCGACCAGCCCCATCAGATGCCGCCCCGCGCTGGCGATATCGGCGGCGTAGACGGCATAATCCTGTCGCAGCGGCCCTTCGGATTGGGCGTTGATGCTGTCGGCCGTCGCGATGATCCGGCCGAGCGGGCTGCGCAACGCCTGATCCAGCCGCGATGCGAAGGTGTCTGTCAGGTTTTCCGGCTGCGGCTCGGCCCGTTCGGCGGCGACCGGCAGGCCGCCCATCATCCGGGTGGCGCCGAGAAATCCGGCAAATGCGCCACCCGCGTCGATCCGCGGCGTGGCGGATAGCTGGACCCGGCGCCCAGTCGCACGAATCGTCGCATCCTGATCGGCGAACCGCTGCTGCCGCGCGAGTCCCCCGAGGACGGCGAAAGCGCCTCCGGGGTTCTCGTCGAGCGCAAACAACTGAGTGAGGGGCTGGCCAAGCAGCGCCGCCGCGTCGAAGCCAAATCTGGAGCCGGCACTAACCGACAGGAAAGTGATGTGCAGCGCCGCATCGGTCTCCCACGACCAATCGGCCGCACAGCGCAGGAAATCGCCCTCGCGCTCGCCCTGCGCGCCGACAGGGTGCCAGGCCGCGCGGGAGTTCCAGCTGGTGATCAGCAACTGCACGCCGGCGGCATCCGGCTCGGCGCTGACCCGCAATTCGACATCGTCCTCGCCATCAGCCCCGACCACGCCGCGCGAGACGAGGATGCCGAGGCGCTGCGCGAGCCGGCTCAATGCCGCAATCTGCGGAATCGCGATGGGCCGCCCGATCCCGCCGCCCGCGCGGATGTTGAGCTCGAGCAAGCGCGGATCGGCCTCGACGAGCCGGCCGGATCGATCGACCAGCCCGCGCACCGGCGGGATCAGCTGATCGGCCTCGATCATGGGCGACCACCCCGCGCCAGCGCGACCATCGCGGCGCGATATTCGGGAGGCAGCAGCATGGGGCCCAGGGCAGCGCGTGCGCTGGCCGGCGAAGTCGCCGCGATCCCGTCGAGCGCCTCGGCAAAGGCCTCCAGATTGCGCCGCGGATCGGCCGCGCCAAGCGCTACGCCGATCCTGGCGATCGCGTCGCGATCCAGATCAAGCGCACGCAGCACCAGCCACAGCCGGTCCCCGGCCTGATCGAGAACGATCTCGCGCGCCTCGCCATAACCGAGCCCGAGGGCGTGGCCGATCAGCGCCACGAACAGCGAAAGCCGGCGATCGGCGAGCGCCTCGACGAGCAAGGTCGCCCGTTCGTCGGCGCGGGGGTCGAGCGCTACTGCAAGTCGCGTCGCGGCCGCTTCGAGCCCCTCGCGCTCGTCATGCGCTGCCAGGCCGCGCCGCCCCGCAGCGACGAGGGCGCGATCGAGAGCGGCAAGACCGCCGCCCCCAGTCTCGGCGAAGCGCTGACGCAGGGCTGCCGCGATCCACCATGTCAGACGCTGATGCAGGTCGGCCGGAAGCGTCGTTCCCACGGCCTTATCGCCATACCGGCGATTTTCGGCGGCCAGCAACGCCATTGCCGCGGCAGCGATAACGCCGTCGGGATTCAGGGCATGCCGGGTGAGCAGGCTGGCGCGATCCGCGGTCTCGGGTGCGACGAACGGCAGTGCGTCGGACAGGACGTCCTGCCGCGCACTCGCCACCAGTTCGCGCATCAGATCCGCGTCGCGGAGGACGCCAGCCGACATCAGCTGGTCAAACACCGACGGCGCGCTTTCCATCAGCGCAGCCGCCAGCCCTGCTGCGTCCGGCGCGAGCAACCGCCCTGCATGCTGGCGCAGCGGGTTTTCAATCGCGGAAACCACCCCTGCCAGTGTCGCGGACAAGGTTGCGCGCACTTTTTCGTCGAGACGCGCTGCAGCGGGAAGGAAGAAATCGTCGATCGCGGCCGTCAGACCAAAATCGACGCACTGACTCGCAACCGCCGCGCGAGCGAGCAGCTGGCCGACCCCCCATTGGGTGCCATCATCCATGTCGCCAATATCGATCGACATGCGCCTCGACTTACGGATTTATCCTTAAGACGGGCCTAAGACTTTTTACGATATGCCTCAATGGCGGCCGTCAGTGTCGCGGCGGCATAGATTCCGGCCGCGAGCAGCGCGATCAGCGGCTGCCCGACGGCGACGAACGGCAGCATCAGCATCGGATAGGCGGCCGGGCTTGCCCACCAGCGGCGGCGGATCGGTGCAGCGCTCGCCCGCTCGACCAGCGCGGCGGCGATGATCGCAGCGCCGGCCGCGATCCAGCCAGCCGCGGACCCGCGACCGAGCAGAATCGCCGAAAGCGCCGGCACCGCCAGCAATGCGACCTGTTGGATCCGCGACACCATCGTTTCGTCGCGCAACCCCGAGGCAGTCGCCCCGATCGTGAGGCCGATGGTCGCTACGATCGCCAGGAGGAGCCCCGTCACGGACCAGCCGAAATAGAGCGCCGCGAAACCGCCCGCTGCCAGTACGACACCAGCCGCGGTGACCGCTATGGTGGGAATGCTCCGTCCGACGAGCTGGGGTAGCGCCAGGCGCGCGAGCGGGGCCAGCAGGAACCGGTCGGCCCAGGGCGTCGGGGAGGGCGCGAGCGCCGACAGGACGGCCTTGCCGCGCTCGGCGAGGCGGCGCGAGTCACGCTCGATTCCGTGGACGCCGCCTGCTGCGCCCGCCGGCAGGCGTATGTGCAGCGGCCCGGCCTGTGCCGTCACGCGCAGCAGGGTCGACTGAAAATCATAATCCTTCGGCATCGCCGCCACTTCGGCGATCCGCTTGGGATCCAGCAACGCCAGCCCGGCCCAGGCGGTCAGGGCACCGACCCGTTCGAAGCGGCCGCTATCGCCCTGATCGTCCGTGACGAGCAGGGCATCTTCCGTCTCCGCGGCAAGCAGGGCCACCACCTCGCCCGTCGTCAGCACGCCGTCGGCGACAACCAGTACGCGCGACAAGGGATGCACCATCTCGGCAACTTCGGTCGCCGTGCGCACGGCATCGACGGAGACGCCCCGGCGCCCGATCCGGTTGATTGCGCCGAGCAACTCCGGCGTGAGGCGCGCAATGACGAGCACGATCTGAGACGCGCCGGCCGCGACCAGAAGGCGTGCCTGGAACTCAATCAGCGTCAGCCCGCCGAACGGCAGGGTCGCGGCAAGCGTCCCCACACGGTCGTCGGCATCCTCGGTTGCGAAAATCAGCCCGGCCAGCATGAGCGGCTGTTAGGCGGAAGAACCGCCAATGGCAAAGGCGCGCGTGGCGAGCCCGTGCTTAAAGGCGCTCGACCGATCGGCGGACGCGCTGGAGCACGCGCGCGGCAACCCCGATTGGCCCCGGATGATGCCCCGTGTCGCCTTCCTGCCCGAAAGCGCTTAAGATGAGGCTTCGCTATTCGCTTTCCGCGGACGGCAAACATGGTAAACAGCTGATATGGACGGGGGTTCGCGCATCATCGACCTGAGACGCAGAAATAGCGCCGCCACGCCGGCGGACGAGGTGTCGATGCCGGAACCGGTCGCGACCGAACCGCGCGAGTTTCATCAGGCCATGGACGATTTCATCGAATTCAACGACGACGAAGAGCCGCAACGCGGCCCCTGGATCGTGCCCGTCCTGGGCATAGTGGTTGCGCTTGGCTGGATCTGCGGGATGCTCTGGCTGTCCTGGCAGACGGTCCAGCAATTGGCCCCTATCGAGCTGACGGGCTTTATCGCTGCGCTGTGCGTTCCGCCGGCGCTGATCGGCATCCTGCTGTTGCTTGCCCTGCGCACCAGCACGGCCGAAGCGCGGCGCTTCGGCCGGACGGCCGGCGCGATGCGCGCCGAGGCCACGAACCTGGAGCGCCGGGTGGCCGCGCTCGTCAACACGCTCGACGCGACGCGTGCCGAACTCGCCGAGCAGGCCTCATCGCTGCTGGCCATCGGCGAGGGTGCGGTCGCGCAGCTTGCCGGGGTCGGCACGGGCATCGCGGAGCAGGTCGATGTCGCCGACCAGCGCGCGCGCAAGCTTGCAGCTGCCGCCGCCGCGGCCGAGACCAGCCTCGGCATTCTCATCGCGACACTGCCCAAGGCGCATGGCGAGACCGAAAGCCTTGCGCAATTGCTCGAACAGACCGGCATGAGCGCCGGACTGCATGCCAGTGCGCTCGATGCGCAGCTGGTCGCGCTCGCCGAGCGCGGACGCGAGGCGGATGCCGTGGCCAGCGGCGCGGCACAAAAGCTCGCCGCGCATATCACGCGGATGGAAGCGACCAGCGAGACCGCCGGCGCACGGCTCGAGGCTGTCACCGGCGAGATGTCGTCGGCAGTGGACGCTTTGCTCGGCAGGACCGCAGGCGCAGTCGACGAGGCCCGCAAGGGTATCGCGGCGCAGGGCGATGCGATGCTGGCGATGCTCGGCACGAATCAGGCAGCACTCGACCGCGTCAGCCGCGACAGCGCCGAGGCGCTCGCCGCGCGCATCACGACGATCGAGCAGATCATCGACCGGATCAACGCGCGGCTGGGGGAGCAACGCTCGACCAGCGAGATGGTCATCGGCGAGCTCGATATCGGCCTCACCCGCGTTTCGCGCCAGCTCGATGCGCTTCATGCCCAGGGCGTGGACCGCACGCAAAGCCTCGCTACCTCGATCAGCGCGCTTGGCAGCGCGGCCGACGCAATGACTCTGGTGTTGAGAACGGGCGACGGCGTCGCGACATCGGCGATCAGCACCGCCGAAAATCTGCTGCTCGCGCTCGATGCGGCCGCGCGCGAGATGGACGAGACGCTGCCCGCCGCCCTTGCCCGGCTCGACGCACGCATCGCTGACAGCCGGCGCGGCGTGGGCGAGGTCAAGCCGGAGCTGGTTGCGCTCGTCACCGCGGCCGAAAGCACGCATGACGCAGTCGACGCGATTGCGCAGTCGATCGCCAGCCAGCGCGAGACGATCGACAAATTGTCGGGCAAGCTGCTAGAAACGCTCGACAGTGGCCGGACCAGGGCCAACGCGCTCGACGAAATGGTCGAGGAAACGATCGGCCGCACCAATCGCTTCACCGAAGAAGCGGCGCCGCGCCTTGTCGAAGCGTTGCTGCGAGTCCATGAGACAGCCAGCGCCGCGGCGGACCGGGCGCGCGAAACGCTCACCAGCGTCATTCCGGAGGCAGCGCTCGCGCTCGAGCAGGCGGGTGCCGAAGCAATGCAGCGCGCTTCGTCAGTCACCGTCGAGCGGCAGATCGCAGCGATCCTGGATGCCGGCGACGCCGCTACCGAGGCAGCGCAGCGCATGTCCGAACGGCTTACCCGCCAGATGCTCGCCATCGCCGATTCGACCGCGAAGGTCGAAAGCCGGATCGAAGATGCCCGCGCCGAGCGGGAAGAGGCCGACCGGGAATCGTTCGCTCGCCGGGTCTCGCTTTTGATCGAGGCGCTGAATTCCGCATCGATCGACATCGCCAAATGTTTTTCGAACGAAGTGTCGGACAGCGCGTGGGCGGCCTACCTCAAGGGTGATCGCGGCATCTTCACCCGCCGGGCGGTTCGTCTGCTCGACACCGGCGAAGCCCGCGACATCGCGCGCCTCTACGACGAGGACCCGGCGTTCCGCGAGCAGGTCAACCGCTATGTCCATGATTTCGAGGCGATGCTGCGCACGATCCTGGGCCAGCCCGACGGGTCACCGCTCGGCGTGACCCTGTTGTCGTCGGATATGGGCAAGCTTTATGTCGCCCTCGCCCAGGCGATACGGCGGCTGCGCGGCTAGCGCGACGCCGGCGACTTACCCGGCCCGGCTCACAGGCGGCGGCCAAAGGCGGGGCGACGTTCCACCAGTGGGTTGGATTCGCGCTCCAGCGTTTCCAGCGTCCGTTCGAACAGTGGGCGAAGTTCGACCACTGCCTTTAGCGCTTCATCGGGCGTGTCGCGATTCTCGACGCAGTCGCGCGCGATCGACTCGATCTTTTCGGCGAGTGCGCCCAGCGGATCGGCTCCGAACTGGCGGGCTTCCCCCTTCAGCGTATGTGCCGGCAGAACCATGGCGGCGGCATTCAGCCCCCGCATCGCCGCCTCGATCGCAGCGACCGATTTCACGCCATCTTCCCGGAAATATCCCAGAATCCGCACGAATCCGGCGCCCAGTTCGCTGCGCGCCTGCGAAAACGCAGTCCAATCGATAAGGCCACGATCTTCGGGCGACACCGCATTCTCCTGCTCCGGGGCCGCCAAAGGCCGCGGAGACGTTTCCCCGCTTATAGACGGACGGGGTAAAGGATGGGTTGACGTCACATGCCCATAGCGGCCGAAAGCGAAAGCATCGCCCCCGCAGAATCATCCGGGGAAACCGAAAGCGTTACCGGTCGAACGGATTCTTGGGTGCGCGGAGAGTCAGGCGCACGGGCACGGCGCCGAAGCCGAGGTCGCGCCGGATGCCGTTGATCAGGTAGCGCTGATAGCTGGTCGGCAGCTGGTCGACGCGGGTGCCGAACAGCACAAAGCCAGGCGGACGCGTCTTCGCCTGGGTAAGGTAGCGCAGCTTGATGCGCTTGCCGCCGGGCGCGGGCGGTGGATTCGCCTCGATCGCCTTTTCGAACCAGCGGTTGAGCTCGCCCGTGCCGATCCGGCGCGACCAGGCCTCGCGCGTCTCGAACGCGACTTTCAGCAAGGTATCGATGCCCTTGCCGGTCGCTGCCGACACGGTAAGCACCGGGATGCCCTTTACCTGCGAGAGCCCTTCCTCCAGCGCCCCGCGGATGCCGTTGAACAGGCTGCTGGCATTTTCCGCCACATCCCATTTGTTGATGGCGACGACCAGCGCACGCCCTTCCTGCAGGGCGGCATCGGCGATACGCAGATCCTGCGCCTCGAGCCCGCGCGTCGCATCGAGCAGCAACACCACCACCTCGGCGAAATCGATCGCGTGCAGCGCATCGGCGACAGACAGCTTCTCCAGCTTGTCCTGCACGTTCGCGCGCTTGCGCATGCCGGCCGTGTCGATCAGCCGCACTGCCCGCGCCTCGCCCTCCGGATCGTGCCAGGTCCAGTCGACCGCGATCGAATCGCGCGTGATGCCGGCCTCAGGGCCGGTGATCAGTCGCTCCTCGCCAAGGATGCGGTTAATCAGGGTCGACTTGCCGGCATTCGGGCGGCCGATGATCGCGAGCTTGAGCGGCGCGTCGGGGTTGAATTCGTCCCCCTCCACATCCTCTTCGGGCCGCTCGACCCGTTCGTCGCCTTCGACATGGGGCAGCAGCGCCTCGAACAGCTCGACCATGCCTTCGCCATGTTCGGCAGAAAGCGCGACGGGATCGCCGAAGCCGAGCGACAGCGACTCCAGGATGCCGCTCTCTCCGGCACGGCCCTCGGCCTTGTTGGCAACGAGGATGACGGGCGTCTTCGAGCCGCGCAGCCAGCGCGCGATCTCTTCATCGAGCGGCACCAGCCCGGCGCGGGCATCGATTAGGAACAGCGCGACATCGGCCTGGGCGACGGCCGCCTCGGTCTGCGCGCGCATCCGCCCGGGCAGCGAGGCAGCGTCCTGATCCTCGTACCCGGCGGTGTCGATGACGCGGAATTCCATGCCGACCAGCGTCGCATCGCCCTCCCGCCGATCACGCGTGACGCCGGGCCGATCGTCGACCAGCGCGAGCTTCTTGCCGACGAGGCGGTTGAAAAGAGTCGATTTGCCGACGTTGGGCCGGCCGATGATCGCGACCACTGGAAGATTGGGCATGGCGCGCCTTAGCCTGCCACGCCGCGTTCGTCACCCCGGAGTCGTTATCCGGAGCGACGATCGCGCGGTTCGATCAACGATAGGCCGAGATCCGGCCCTTCTGGTCGAGCACATAGAGCGTCGAATTCGCGACGATCGGGGGCAGGCTGAACGACTTGCCGGCATCGATGACGGTGCCGACTTCGCCGGTATCGGCCGAGGCCGAAACGATCTCGCCGCGCGAATTGGTCAGTACCAGCCGGTTGCCGGCGAGAACCGGGCCATACCAGGTGATCGGGTTCTTGCGCGACTTCTCGTTGCGGAAATGACGCAGCTGCTGGATCCAGCGCACCTTGCCGGTCGCACGGGCCAGGCAGACGAGCCTGGCGTCGTCGGTGACGAGGAACAGCCATTCGCCCGCCACCCACGGCGTGGAGATGCCGGCGAAATTCTGTTCCCAGATGCGCTGGCCGGAGACGATCTCCAGGGCAACCATGCGGCCGCCCTGACCCACCGCGAACACGAGGCCGCGATCGATCACCGGCGACGCATCGATATCGGCGAGTGACGAAACCGAGGTCGAGATGCTGGAACGCGACAGCGCGTCCTGCCACAAGCTGCGGCCATTCTCGAAACGATAGGCGTTCAGCTCACCCGAGGAGAAGCCGGACACCACAGTGCCCTGGCTGGCCGCGGGCGCAGCGACGCCGAACACGCCCTGGGTCTCGAGCGATCCGGACTGAGTCCAGACGATCGACCCGTCCTTCTTCGCCAGCGCGAACAGCTGGTTGTCCTGGCTCAGCACGTACAGATTGTCGCCTTCGATCGTCGGCGACCCGCGCAGCGGACCGCCCGGCTTGGCACGCCAGACCTCGGCGCCGGTGGCGGCGTCGAGCGCCACCACGTCGCCCAGGCCATCCGTCGCATAAACCTTGCCGTCATCGAAGCTCACGCCACCGCCGAAGCGAGCGCTCCGCGTCTTCTTGTCGTCCTTGGCGATGGAGGTCGTCCAGGCCTGCGCGCCGGTATCGGCGGCAAAGGCATGGACGGTCGCATCCACGTCCATCGCATAGAGCCGGCCGGCGGCCACGACAGGCGGTGCGGCAAGCCGCTGGCGGTTGGAACCGCCATCGACCGATGCGCTCCAGGCACGCGAGAGTGTGGCACCGAGCGCCAGCTGGCCCATCGACTTGGCGGCGTTGCCGCCCGGCTGCGCCCAGTTCTCGTTCGCCTCTGGCGGCGGCAGCAACACCTGCACGTCGGCCAGAGTCTTGTCCGCCGTCGCTTCGCTCTCGGCCATCAGGATCGGCACGCGATCGCCGAGCACCGGCGTCTTCTTGCCGCCGCCCTTGAAGATACCACAGCCACTCAGCGCGAGGAGCGCGGCACAGGCCAGCACTGCCCGGTTCTTGTACATCATTGCGCTTTCTTTTCCTCAACGGGGCGGACCGTGTCCACGCCCATGGTGCCCGTGATCTGAACCGCGCGTTGACGGATCGTTTCCGGCACCGTCTCGTCAGCGGCAATCTGCCGGAAGAGCGGTGCCGCGAGATCGGGCTTGTTCATTTGCAGATAGGCCGCGCCGACGAGTTCGCCGGCGCTGCCGAACCAGGGATTGCCCTTCACTGCCAACGGACGCAGCCGGTTGACCACGACATCGGGCTTCAGACTATCATATTCGGCCGAGGTCTGGCGGATCAGCGCCAGGTCGCGCAGCGGCTGGCCGATCGAATCGTCATTGGCAATCGCACCGAACTTGGCGGCTGCACCCTTCAGATCGTCCTTGCGCAGCAGCAGATCGGCCTGAGTGAACAAGGCGAGCGCGCGGTAGCCGGCGATCTTCGAGCCGGCGAGCTCGGCCAGCGGCTTCTCGGCGCTGCCCATCTTCTGCGCGGCCAGATCGTCATAGACGACCTGAAGCTTCTCGCCCTGCTCGGCGGCGACCGTAGCCGTGTGGTGCTGCCAGTAGAGAAAGCCGCCAAACGCAGCGAGCCCGAAGACGATCGCGCCGACCAGCCACCATCCGTAGCGCGTCCAGAAGCTCGCAAGCTGATCGCGGCGAAGTTCCTCATCGACCTCACGCAGGAATGCTTCGTCGGTATTCGGCGTAACGGCCAATTGCTGCTCCATCGGGGCTAGGCGGGGGAAGGCGCGGACCTTAGCGATGGCCGCGCACAAACGGAAGGGATCAATCCTTGGGTGCGTAGGTCTGCTCCGGCCCCGGAAACTGGCGCGATCGCACCTCGGCCGCATAGGTCTCAACCGCGGCGGAAATGCGGCCGGACAGATCGTCGAAGCGCTTCACGAAACGCGCGGTGCGCTCGAACAGGCCAAGCATGTCCTCCGCCACCAGCACCTGCCCGTCGCACTGGGCCGAGGCGCCGATGCCGATCGTGGGGCACGGCACTTTCCGCGTGATCTCGACCGCGATCGGCTCGACCACGCCTTCGATCACGATCGCGAAGGCGCCGGCATCGGCAATCGCGCTCGCATCGGCGACGATCTTCGCAGCTTCCTCCGGCGTGCGGCCGCGCGCGCCATAGCCGCCCAGCACGTTGACCGCCTGCGGTGTCAGCCCGACATGACCCATCACCGGGATACCGCGCTCGACCAGGAAACGGACGGTCGGGGCCATCGCCTCGCCCCCTTCCAGCTTCACCCCGGCCGCGCCGGTCTGCTTGAGCAGCCAGGCAGCGCTCTCGAAAGCCTTTTCGGGTGATGCCTCGTAGCTGCCGAACGGCATGTCGATGATCACGACGCTGTGATAGCTGCCGCGCACCACCGCAGCGCCGTGGGCCGCCATCATCTCGAGCGTGACGGGGACGGTCGAGGGCAGGCCGTAGATCACTTGGCCAAGACTGTCGCCGACCAGCAGCAGATCGCAATGCGGATCGAGCAGCTGCGCGGTGCGCACCGTATAGGCCGTCAGCATCACCAGCGGCGTGCCGCCCTTGGCCTTGCGCAACGCGGGGATGGTCAGCCGCTTCATCGGCGCCGGCGTGGGATTCGCGCGGCTGGTCGAGGTGTCGATCGTGAAGGTCGTGGACATGGCAATGCTGTTAGCGCCGCGACCGGACGGAAGCCAGCCATAGCGACGCGCCGGGATAGTCGCTCGCCGCCATTCCTTCGGAATCGCCCAACGATCCCGGGCTATGGTGTATCGCCCTTTCCCGAAAATTGGATCGACCGTCCGGCGGATCGCATCATGCGCCGCGGATAGGTGCCGGCGGGAGCGCGCTGGCGCTCTCGCCGGCAGATTTACCTGTTCAGCGCAACCAATCCCGCCGCTTCGCCAGCCCGGCGAACCAGATCGAGAATATCCCGATCGCCAGAATGAGGATCGGGAAGGGCAGCACCACGCCGGCACCCTTTTGCGCAATGACGTCCGTCGCCACGAACAGATAGCCGAACTGGATGACCGCCGCGACCAGCGAGACGATGAAGAGGACCCGCACCGCCGGAGAGCGCGTCAGCAATCCGACCGCGCCGAGAAATCCGCTTAGCACCGCGAGCGCGAAGACATAATTGTACCAGACGGGCAGGCTGGCATAGAGCGATCGATCATAATCGGTTGCCGGACCCATTGCGTCAGGGCCGTGGATGAACTGCATATAGCAGAAGTAGCAGCCGATGGCGCTCCACAGCGCGAGCGCCCCGCCTACGACATAGTACCAAACAGGTGGCTCTTCGCCGTCTTCTGTCATGACCTTCTCCCCTCCATTGGTGAGAAGGAGAAGCTGCGCCTTTCGGGCGGGAAAGGCAATAAATAGGACTGGATCGGTTCTATTCGCGCCGAGCGCCACCATATGCCCGATGGCGCTCAGCCGAACCCGGCAGCGAGATACGCATCGGGCTTGAACCCGACCAGCAGCGTGTTCCCGGACTCGAGCACCGGCCGCTTTATCATCGACGGGTTGGCCAGCATCAGGCGGACCGCCTTGTCGGCATCGAGATTCGCCTTGTCGGCATCGGGCAGTGCCCGGAAAGTCGTGCCCGCCCGGTTCAGCAAGACTTCCCAGCCGGTGATTCCTACCCAGCGCCGCAAGGTCGCTTCATCGATCCCGGCGACCTTGTAATCGTGGAAGGCATAGCGGACGTCGTGCGCATCGAGCCAGCTGCGCGCCTTCTTCATCGTGTCGCAATTCCTGATGCCGTGCAGAGTCGTCGTCATCGTCAGTCCTTCAGAAATTTGCCGAGCGTCACCAGTTCCTGCCGTTCAAGGCCCAGCGCCGCGTAGAAATCGAGCGCGGCGTCGTTGCCGGCGCGCACCATCAACTGGATCTTGGGCGCGCCCCGGGCCCTGAGCCAGGTCTCGGCCGCCGCCATCAGGGCCCGTCCATGGCCGTGGCGCCGGCGATCCGGCGCGACCGCGAGATAATAGACCCAGCCGCGGTGCCCGTCGAAGCCCACCATGACCGACCCACCGATATGATCCTCATCGCGGATGATCAGGACGGTGGAGGTCGGCCCATCGAGCGCCAGCGTGAAATCGCGCAGCGGATCGTTCCAGGGCCGCGTCAGCCCCGCAGCTTCCCACAAAGCGACGACCGCAGCCGCGTCGGCGGCGCTCGCCTCCCGCATCACGCCCGTCTCTTCGCTATCCGTCATGTGCCCGCTGTTACGGCGGAGGCGGCGCAACGCAAGCGGGACGGCGCGAAAACGCATCGCTTCGTCGGCAGCCGCGACAATCCAATTTATATCACATCCAAAAGGTGTAGATTGGGTGCGCTGCACGCAAGGAGATTCGCCATGAGTCCTGCTGCTCTGGCTCTGCCCCACGGGCTCTCGCTCGTGGCCATTACGGAGATGGAAGTGCCAGGCTGGACGGCGCTGTTCCGATCGGCCGCACCAGCCCACATTCCCTATCATGCCCGCACGCCGGCCGAGCGCAAATTGCTCGGTCTCCGGCTGGACGAAGCGGTGATGCGCGCCGATCGCGGTGTACTCCTCGTCGCGCAAGGCGCCAGCTGCTTTGCGACGGCGTGGTGGGCACGGCTGTCGCCGGCCAGCTACGTCTCGCGCGTGGCCGGCGCCCTGTTCTTCGAGCCGGTGGAAGACGAACGCACCAATGTCGACGACCTGCTCGATACCTTCGCTTCGCCGCGCACCCGGCTGCCCTTCCCGTCGGTCGTGCTCGGCGCGGATGCGTCGCGCCGCGATCTGCTGCCGAGCGTCCGCACCATCGCCGATTCCTGGGGAAGCCGCATGGTGCTCGACCGCCACGCCGACCAGGACAGTCCCTGGCGTCGCACCAGGCGCGCGATCGAGCGATTCACCCTGGCGGTGGTGGAACGCGACGTCCGCCTCGTCGAAGCGCGGCTGGCGCGCTGATTTCCCGGACCCGATCCGCAATCAGGGCGCCATCACCTCCAGCGTCGCCGTGTAGCTCATCCGGCGCTGAGTCGCGCGTGGCGACTCCGGATGCGTGTCCGTCAGGCTGGTATTCAACCAGTACATCCCGGCCATCGGCCATTTGACGGAGACGATGCCGTCGGCGCCGGTCGTCAGTTCGATCGCGCCCTCGTCATCGCGGTAGCGCTTGCCGCCGGGGATCAGGATCACCTTCAGGTTCGCTGCCGGCTTGCCATCGACCAGGAACGCGAAGCGGGCCACTTCGTCCGTCACCAGCTCGTCGGGATGCGTGATCGGCGAGAATTCCAGGCCCTTGCCGGTGGGCTTGAACACCGTGGTGGTCGGGGCGCCGTTGGTCACGAAAATCTCGTTGCGGCCTGACGATTCCGTCAGCTTCACGTCGGTTGCATTGGCGGGAATATCCGCGACCGTGGCAACGCTGGGGCGCCGGGGCCGGGGCCCGGCTGGCCCACCGGGTCCGCCAGGCCCACCGGCCTGATTGCCCATGCCAGGACCGCCGGCGCCACCCGGGGCCGCTTCTTCTTCACCTGCCGCGCCCGGCCCACCGGGGCCTCCGCCAGGACCACCACCGCCGGGGGGGCCCCCACGGCCGCCGAGCCGCCACTCCTGCCCGTCCACCATGAAGCTGCCCGAGATACCGGAGTTCGCGGTGCCGATCTTCCACGTGCCGGGTTTGTCGAGGCGGACGTCGAAGGTCGAACGGTAGCGGCCGGTGCCGGCATGCTGAAGCACCGACGGCGTACCGTCCGGCGCCCACACCTTCACGCCTTCGAGCCGCATCGGGAAATGATCCGGATAGAACAGGTCGTTCGACACCGCGGCATCGACCGTCACCCAATCGTCCGGTCCGGAGGTGATCGTCGTCGACGGCAGCAGCCACTGACGATGCGCCCAGGCGGGGGCGGCAAGCGCCAGGGCCGTTGCCGTGGTCATCAGGCAAAAGGAGCGCAGGCGCATGGATCATCCTTTCAGGGGGAGAAGATGTCGCGCCGATGACGCTGACGTAAGTGGATTCGACATTCGGATGTTTGCATATATTGCAACTCATTCGCAAGAGTCATATCGAAGCGTCACCGAATCGCACGCCATCAGATTGGATCGGTGATGAACGCCCAAATCGCCCTGGTACGCATGCCGAGCCGAACGATCGACCCGCCCGAATTCCTCTCGGCGGCACTGCGGCCGGATATCTGGATGCCCGCCGCGAGCCGGACCATCTACGGCAAGCGCCGGCGGGTGGACCCGCTGGCCGCAACTGCTTCGCTGACCCTCGTCGCCTGCGCGTTCGGCTCCTTCCTGTTCATCGGCCGGGCCCCGGCACACCGGGTGGAGCAACGTCTCACGCTGATCGAGGTGGCGAATCTCCAGCCCCCGCCCCCACCGCCGCCGCCGGCACCGAGCGTCAAGCCTGCGCCGCGCGCCGCGCCAGTCGACCTGGTCGATGCCCCGCCGCCCGTCATCGCGCCTCCGCCGTCCACAACAACGCTCACGGTCGCCGATATTCCGCCCGCCCCGATCGAGCGTGACGGGCCGGATGTCGCGCCCGCACCCGCCCGCCCGGCCTCCGGCCCGACGAACGCCGGCGACCTTTCAGCCACGATGGTTTCGGCAACACCGCCGCGCTACCCGATCGAATCCCGGCGGCTCCGGGAACAGGGCATCGTGACGCTGTCGGTAATGCTAGGGTTGGATGGCAGCGTCGCCGACGTATCGATCGCCAAGAGCAGCGGGTTTGTCCGTCTCGATCGCGCTGCCTTGGGTGCAGTGCGTCACTGGCGCTGGTCGCCGATGGTGCGGAACGGCAATCCGGTGCTGGTGAAAGGGCTGGTCAGCATACCCTTCGTGCTCCGGACTTGATCGCCCGACTGGCCGCGAGACAACGGGTGGGCGTCAAGGGCTGCAGCCAGGCGATACCGGCCAAGTCCGGTCCGCTCGAGCAAGCCCTCCGCGCAGATCAGGCTGAGCGTCTGACGCGATATGCCGATATCGCCGAACTCGGCCGTAGTGACCGTGGATCGCCCGACGGCGAAGGCAACGGCCCGGTGCCGCAAGCTGCCGCATTTCGGCGACCGCGGCGGCTCGACCATCGCGGCACGCCGGCGATCGGTCACGCTCGGGCCCCTGCCGCACTTCCGAGCGCTCGCCCAGCCCTGCTCGACCAGCAATGTCCAAGCCATCGCCTGAAGCGGCAGGAGGATCCCGCATGCGGCCAGATTGCCCGCGCACGCCGCGAGCGGCTCGCGAAGGGGCGCGTCCGCCAGGTGTACGCCGAGCGCCGGCCGCTGCAGGGCCGCCAGTGCGGCCAGCACCAGCGTTTCGCCGGACGTGACATAGCGGCAGGGCGGGACGTTCAGAACGATCCGTCCAGCACGGCAGGCGCCCGCCAGATGGGCGAACGATCCCTGGCCAGCTTCCGGCGGCGTTGCGGCGGAAGCGCCGGCCTCCTTAATCGAGGCGTTTCGGATCAGATCGAGCGTCTCGCGCTGTGATCGCGTCAACAATCGGCATGCGCGCAAACTTATGGTCATTACCGAAGCCCGCTCGATTCCAGCTATTGAGTGTCATTCTTAGTTGACGACGATAATGATTCGCAATAGCGGCTCCGCATCGTAATCCGGAGCCCAGGGGGACATCATGACGTTACCGAACAAGCGCCGCGCCACGGCGCAGGCCTTTCTTGCAGCCTCCTGCGTGGGGTCGCTGCTTTCCCCGATCGGCATCACGCCCGCGGCGGCACAGGAAGACCAGCAGGCGCTGGGCGGCGTGACGGTAACCGAAAGTGTGATCGTCGAGGAAAAGGGCAAGCGGCAGGAATCGCCCAAGGCGACGCGGCCGGTTCGCGATACACCGCAGACCGTGACGATCATCACCGCCGAAACGGTCGAGCAGCAGAATCTGCTGACCTTGCGCGACATGCTTTCGACCGTGCCGGGCATCACCTTTGGCGCAGCTGAAGGCGGCACCCCGCCAAGCGATCAGATCAACTTCCGCGGCTATTCGGCAACCAACGACATCACTCAGGACGGGGTCCGCGACAGCGCGGCCTATAGCCGGTCGGATTCATTCAACCTCGAGCAACTCGAAGTCACGAACGGCGCAAATTCGGTGACCACCGGCGCCGGTTCGGTCGGCGGCTCGATCAACATCGTCACCAAGCGCCCGCTGGCGGAGACGCGCACGGTCGTCAGCGCCGGCATCGGCACCGACGATTATTATCGCGGTACCGTCGATGCCAATCTGCGCGTCAATGATCTGATAGCCGTGCGCCTCAACGCGATGGGCCACAAGAACGGCATTCCGGGCCGCGACGTCGAGAAGAACGAACGCTGGGGCGTCGCGCCGTCAGTGACGATCGGTATCGAAGGGCCGACGAAGCTGACGCTTCAGTATCTGCACCAGGAAGACAACAACATCCCGCAATATGGCGTGCCTTATTATACCAACGCGACCACGTCCGGCCCCGTGCCCGGCGTCGATCGCGGCGCCTATTTCGGGTATCGCAACGTCGATCGGCAGGACATCACGGTCGATCAGGCGACCGCTATCGCCGAGCATGAATTCAGCGACACCGTTTCGATCCGCAACCTCGCCCGCTGGCAGAGCGTGACTCAGCTGAGCGTGGTTGGGCCGCCTCAGGGCACCTATTGCCTCGCTTCCGGCGTCACGCCGGCAGGAGCCGCCTGTACCGTCACAGTGCCCGGGTTCGGAAGCTTCACCGTACCGAATGGCTATTATTATATCGGCGGCCCCCGCGGCAATTACCGCGATTCGAAGAACGAACTGATGTACGATCAGATCGATTTGCGCGCAGCGTTCAACACCGGCGCGATCGAGCATACGCTGGTCCTCGGCGGCTCGGCCTCGTGGGAGAAATATACCCTCGTCAGCGGCAATGCGTTGCGCAATCCCGACGGCACGGCCTTCTACACGCGCTACCCGCTGGTCAACATCGCGAACCCCGATGAGGTCGTCACCGGTCCCGCGCTCCCCGCGGGCTTCACCTATGGCAGCAACGTCTATACCGGCCCGGTGAACCTGACCGCGACTGGGCGCCAGGTGGGCGAGGTCACCAATTACGCGCTCTATCTGTTCGATACCATGAAGCTGGGCAAGATCGAGTTGACCGGCGGCGTCCGCTGGGAATCGAACAGCGCCTCGAACCTCAACGGACTGACGACCCAGACGCGGACGGAGAACGACGCGAAACTATTCTCCTATCGTGTCGGCCTGCTCTACAAGCCGGTCGAGGCAGTCAGCCTCTATGTCGCTTTCGGCAATTCGAAGACGCCGTCGCAGAGTTCAGTCAACGGCTCGTGCAATGCGACGACCAACTGCAACGTCAAACCTGAGGGCGCCAAGACTTACGAGATCGGCGCCAAGGCGGAACTGGCTGAGGGCGTATTGCTGAGCGCCGCAGTGTTCCGCAATGAACGCGACTCCTACCGGGTGGATTCCGGCGATCCCCTGATCCCGTCACAGCAGCTTGACGGCCATTCGCGCGTTGATGGCGTTGCGCTTAGCGCAGTCGGCAAGATCACCCCGGCCTGGTCGATCACCGCCAACTACACCTATCTCGACAGTAAGTTGATCCAGTCCGTGCCGGACGGGTGCGGTTGCGTAGATCCGCTGGCAGGCGCGCGACTGGCCAACACCCCGAAGCATTCGGGCAGCCTGTTCACCACCTATGCGCTGCCGTTCGGGCTGCGTCTTGGCTATGGCGTGACCTATCAGGGCAGCTTTGCCTTCGCGGCGACGAACGTGAACATCCTGCGTTCGCATGCCTATTGGGTGCACAACGCGTATGTGGCCTATGACATCACGTCGAACCTGACTGCTCAGGTCAACGTGAAGAACCTCACCGACAAGGATTATTACACCCGCATCCGCAACAATGGCTGGGCCACGCCCGGCGATGCCCGCGCGGCGGTGCTGTCGGTGAACTACCGCTTCTGACCGTTTCCGGAAAAAGACGGTGAGCGGGCGGCGAACCTGGGCTCGCCGCCCGTTTCCCTTTGACACCGGTCAATCGCGGCGGGATGCGTTGGCCTACGGGCAACGACGACATTCCCCCCCCGAGCCCGTGCGAGGATCCCAATGCTGCTCCACATCCCTGGCCTGTTCACCGCGGAGGAAGTGCGGGACGCGCGACGGCGGCTCGAAGCGGCCGACTGGGAGGACGGGCGCCGCACAGCCGGCCACCGCGCGGCCCAGGTGAAGCAGAATTTCCAGCTCGCGGCGGACAACCCGCTGGCCCGGTCGCTTGGCGATGTGATCCTCGAAAAACTTGCGGCGAACCCGTTGTTCATCGCCGCGACGCTGCCGCTCAAGGTGCTGCCGCCCCGGTTCAACCGTTATGAAGGCGGCGGGACCTATGGCGCGCATGTCGACGGCGCAATCTTTCCGGTCCCGGGCACGCCAGTGCGGGTGCGGACCGATGTCTCCACCACGATCTTCTTCAGCGATCCCGAAGAGTATGACGGCGGCGAACTGATCGTCGAAGATACGTTCGGCGATCACCGTGTGAAGCTGCCCGCCGGCGACATGGTGGTCTATCCGGGCAGCAGCCTGCACCGCGTGACGCCCGTCACCCGCGGCACGCGCTTCGCCTCCTTCTTCTGGACTCAGAGCCTGGTGCAGGGCGACCAGCAGCGCCGGTTGCTGTTCGAGCTCGACAGCGCGATCCAGCGACTGAGCACCGATCATCCCGAGCATGAATCGATCGACACCTTCACCGGCACCTATCACAATCTGCTGCGCTTATGGTCGACCACCTGAACCCGCCGGCACCGGACGGCGCCCCATTGCCACCCTTCGCAGCGATTCCGGCCGGCCTGCAGACGCTCGACGATTACGAGCGTCAGGCGGCGCGCCACATGCCCGCCGACAGCTGGGAGCACCTCCAGAGCGGTGCCGGCGGCAATATTACCCTGGCCGACAATCGCGCGGCCTTCGACCGCATTCGCCTGCTGCCGCGCATGCTGCAGGACCTGCAGGGCGGGACTACGGCGATCGAGCTGTTCGGGCGCCGGCACGAAGCGCCGATCCTGCTCGCCCCCCTCGCCTATCAGCGGCTCGCCCATCCAGAGGGCGAGCTGGCCGTAGTGCGCGCAGCGATGGCGATGGCGGTGGGAACGGTCGTCAGCACCCTCTCCAGCGTGCCGCTCGAGGATATCGTCACGGCCGGCCGAAACGCCGCGGAGGAACTGGGTAGCGCCCCCGCGCCGATCTGGTTCCAGCTCTATCTGCAGGAGGACCGCGGGTGGAGCGCAGAGCTGGTCAGCCGCGCAGAAGCTGCCGGCTATGAGGCGATCGTGCTCACCGTCGATGCATCGATCAAGCGATCGGACTTCATCCTGCCGCCAGGAATCGATGCGGCCAATCTGCGCGGTATGCCGCGCCTGCGCCAGACGAGCGCGCCGCAAGGCCGGATCCTGTTCGGCACGCCGCTCGCCGATGCCGCGCCGGGCTGGGATGATCTTGCCTGGTTGCGGACACGCACCAGCCTGCCGCTGGTCGTAAAAGGCGTGCTCGCGGCCGAGGACGCGCGCCGCGCGGTCGCAGCGGGGGTGGATGGCCTGATCGTCTCGAATCATGGCGGGCGGGTACTCGACGGCCTGCCCTCCGCACTCGACGTAATGCCGGACATCGTCGACGCCGTGATGGGCCAGGTGCCCCTGCTGCTCGACGGCGGCGTCCGCTCCGGCACCGATATCGTCAAGGCGCTCGCCCTCGGCGCGTCGGCTGTCCTGATCGGCCGGCCGCAAATGCATGGTCTGGCGGTTGCCGGCATGCCCGGGGTGGCGCATATCGCGCACATCCTCCGCGCCGAGCTCGAGCTCGCCATGGCGCAGCTTGGCTGCCGCACCGTGGCCGATGTTGGACGCAGCGTCCTGTTTTGCCGCAGCTGAGGACAGGAGTGACGGCCGGGCCGGACAAGGTGCCGGCGTTCGCCCGGCCGGATAATCAGGGCGGCGACGGGACCCAAAAGCTGCTACGCGCGCCGGGCAATATGGTAAAAGGTGCGTAAATTGACTCGGTTCGAAGAGCTTCACGGCAGGATCAGCGGGCATGGCGACCGGACCCTGATCCTGTCGCACGGCTTCGGCACCGATCAGGACGCCTGGGCCGGAATTCGCCCATGGCTCGACACGCATTTCAGGGTGGTGTCGTTCGATCTGGCCGGCTGCGGACCGGATGGCGCACACAGCTATGATTTCCAGCGCCATGGCTCGATCTTCGGCTATGCCGATGACCTCTTCGACATCATCGACGAACTGGGTATCGACGACTGCATCTATGTCGGCCATTCGGTGAGCGGGATGGTCGGCGCCGCCGCGGCCAGCACCCGGCCAGAGCCCTTTCACCAGATCGTGATGATCGGCGCATCGCCGCGCTATCTCAACGACGGCGGCTATGTCGGTGGCTTCGAGCAGGCCGATGTCGGCGCCGTGTATGACGCGATGGCCGCCAATTTCCAGGCCTGGGCAGCGGGCTATGCCCAGGCGGTCGTCGGTGTGCCGGATGCCGCCGCGATCGAGGATTTCGCGCGGACGATGGGGCAGATGCGGCCGGACATCGCACTCGCCACTGCCCGAACCATCTTCGAATCCGATCTGCGCTCGGTCGCGGCCCAACTCGAACGGCCGACTCACCTCGTCCAGACGACGCAAGATGTCGCCGTGCCGATCGCGACGGCGAACTGGCTGCACCGCGCGATCGATCGCTCGACGCTCGACATTATCGAGGCCGTGGGCCATCTTCCCCATGTCACCGCATCGGCCGAAGTGCTCCGCGTGCTCGAACGGCGGCTCACCGGCGGGCCCGCGACGTGATGGCGCCGCCGGCCTTTCGCGAAGGGCTGGGTGGCCTCCACGCCCTCACCCATTTCGCGCTGATGGCAGCGGGCGCGGACCTGATAGTGGCGTTCGAAGCTACGGCGGACGGCCTCGCGACGCCGCTGGCGGCCGCGCCGGCGACGATCTCCGATGCCTTCCATCTGCGTTCGAGCCGGATCTTCGAGCTCGACTGGTCGGACGGCGCACCGCGCGATGCCGACACCTTGCGCCTGCCCAGCATCCTGCTGCATGCGCTCGGCCGCCCGGCACAACGCTGCCTGTTCGTCGCCACCCCGGTCGAGGACGCACCGCGCAGCGGCCTGATCCTGCTATGGGGTGCCAATGGTGCCCGCGCCTGCGATTGCGCCTTCAGCAGCGACGTCCGGGCCGGCGTGCCGATGCTCGCCGGAGCCTTCAGCCATATGCTCGGGGAACGCCGCGCCGGCGTCCGGCGTCAGCTGATCCAGGATCGTTTTCACGATCTGCTCGAAAGCGTGCCGACAGGGATCGTGCTGATCGAGGGCGACAGCCGCAGTGGGCTCGTCAACGAACGCGCGGGGGCCCTGCTCGGCGTTCCGCCTGGCAGCCATCCGGTCAGCGAGCTGGTTGCCCCTATGCGGGAACTGCGCGCCGCCTGCGTCAATCGCGAAGAGCTCGAGGCAATGTTCCTCGCCCTGATCGCCGATGTCGATTATGCGGCAGCGACGATCTGGGATCTGGGCAGCCGCCAGTTCGAGGTCGATACCCATCCGATCCGCGGCGATGGCCGTAACGGCCGGATCTGGCTGTTCCACGACGTCACCGCCGAACGCCGCAGCGAAGCTGCCCTGCGCACGCTGGCGACGTCGGACGCGCTGACCGGCATCGCCAACCGCCGCCATTTCGAGGAGCGCGCCCGCGCCGCGATCGAGGCGGCGCGGCTGAGCGGCGATCCGCTGTCGCTGCTGATGATCGACATCGATCATTTCAAGGCGATCAACGATGGCTTCGGCCACCCCGCGGGAGACGAGGTGCTGCGCGTCATCGCCGGACGCTGTGCCGATGCGCTGGGCCCGCGCGACCTGATCGCGCGGCTGGGTGGCGAGGAGTTCGGCGTGTTGTTGCCGGCCACCTCCCCGGACAAAGCCCTCCTGATCGCGCGGCGGCTCTGCACGACGATCGCCGATACGCCGGTCCTCGCTGGAGCAACGTCGATCGAAGTGCGCGCCAGCATTGGCGGCGCCGCCACCACCGACTCCGACACGCTCGATGCCCTGCTCGCCCGCGCCGATGCCGCCTTATATTATTCCAAGCGCAATGGCCGCGCCCGCGTCACCTTCGATGGCGTCACGCCCGTCGCGTGAACGGCCCGCTCGGGCCGGGAGCGCGATATAAGCCGGTGCAGGCGGCACGGACGAATATGGCGAGGGATACGGCCATCACTGGTCTGGCGCCGAGCGAGCCGGTGTCGTAGCAACGCCGCCATGGCGCTCATCGATCGTTTCCTCGCCCGTTCCGTCAAGCGCGGACAGCTCACCGTCACCCATGCGGACGGTTCCACCAGCATATTCGGCAGCCCGGATCCCGATTTTCCGTCGGTCGCCCTCCGCTTCGCCGATCGGGGCGTCGCGGGGCGGATCGTGCGTCATCCCGCCCTGGGCGCGGCCGAAGCATTCATGGACGGCAGTCTGATCATCGATCAGGGCGACATCCGCGATCTCGTCAAGCTGCTGAAAGGCAATAATCAATGGGGAAGCGGCGGCGGCCTGAAGCCTGCCCTACCGATCAAGCTGCTCAAGCAGGTCGTCCACCGCGTCGATCGGGTCAACATGGCGCGCCGCTCGAAGCGCAACGTCGCGCATCATTACGATCTCAGCGACCGGCTCTACGATCTCTTCCTCGACGCCGATCGGCAATATAGCTGCGCCTATTTCACCGATCCCGCCAACAGCCTGGAACAGGCTCAGTCCGACAAGAAGGCGCATATCGCGGCCAAGCTCGCGCTGAAGCCGGGCATGAAAGTGCTCGACATCGGCTGTGGCTGGGGCGGCATGGCGCTGTACCTGCACCAGAAGACCGGGGCCGAAGTGCTCGGCGTCACTCTGTCGGAGGAGCAGCTCAAGGTCGCCCGCCGCCGTGCCGAAGAGGCCGGCGTCGCCGACAAGGTGAAGTTCGAGCTGATCGATTATCGCCATGTCACCGGCACCTTCGACCGGATCGTCTCGGTCGGCATGTTCGAACATGTCGGCCCGGCCCACTACAAGACCTTCTTCCGGCAATGCCGCAACCTGCTCAGCGAAGACGGCGTGATGCTGCTCCACACGATCGGGCGCATGGGTGGCCCCGGCGTCACCGACAGCTTTACCACCAAATATATCTTCCCCGGCGGCTATAACCCGGCCCTGTCGGAAATCGCCCGCGGCTATGAGGGGAGCAAACTCATCCCGACCGATGTCGAGGTACTGCGCGTGCATTATGCCCTGACGATCGACCAATGGTATGATCGCACGGTGGCGGCGAAAGACGCCATCGTCGCACTATATGACGAGCGCTTCTACCGCATGTGGACCTTCTACCTGGCCGGCGCGGCGGCGGCATTCCGTACCGGCGGGATGGTCAATTATCAGGTACAGCTGGCCCGCAGTCGCCACGCGCTACCGCTGACCCGCGACTATATGTTCGAAGGCGAGCGGGCTTTGCGGGACGCCTGACGATCAGGCTTCAGGCGCCGGTTCGTGATTGTTGCATAACATAGCAAAATCCGTCACCGTCCGGACAAGCAAGAAGAGGGGATGACATGGCGACCGATCCGCGCACCATACTCGACCGCGAACGCATGTCGTCCTTCCAGTGGACCGTCGTCGCGATCATGGTCGGGCTGAACGCGCTCGACGGGTTCGACGTCCTATCGATCAGCTTCGCCTCGCCGGGCATCGCCAAAGCATGGGGCGTCGATCGCGCCGCGCTTGGCCTGGTCTTGTCGATGGAACTCATCGGCATGGCCGCCGGATCGCTGATCCTCGGCCGCGTCACCGATCGGATCGGGCGCCGCGCGATGATCCTCTCCTGCCTTGTGGTGATGTCGGCCGGCATGTTCGGCGCCGCCACCGCGCATGACGTGGTCAGCCTGTCCGGCTGGCGACTGTTCACCGGGCTCGGCATCGGCGGCATGCTGGCGGCGACCAACGCGGCCGTCGCCGAGGTGTCGAGCGCCGCGCGACGACCGCTCAGCATCGTCCTGATGGCGGGCGGCTACCCGATCGGTACCGTCATCGGCGGCTCGGTCTCGGCCGTGCTGCTACGCTCCTATGACTGGCCGGCGGTGTTCGTGTTCGGCGGCATCGTGACGCTCTGCTTCATCCCCATCGTCCTGTGGCGCGCGCCGGAATCGATCGCGTTCCTGATGCAGCGCCGCCCCGCCGACGCGCTCCAACGGATCAACCGCACGCTCACCCGCATGGGTCATCAACCCGTCGAGGCCTTGCCGCCGGTCGCCGACGAGCCGCCTGCCCTGCCTGTATCAGCCCTGTTCTCACCTGCCCTGGCGCGCATCACGATCCTGCTCACGCTCGCCTATCTCACCCATATCATGACCTTCTATTTCATCCTGAAATGGATCCCGAAGATCGTCGTCGACATGGGCTTCGCGCCCTCCGCCGCAGCCGGCGTGCTGGTCTGGGCGAGCCTGGGCGGCGCCAGCGGATCGCTGATCCTCGGCCTGCTCACCGCGCGTGTCCGGCTGCTGACGCTCACCATCGTCGCGATGCTGCTGTCGTCCGCTTTCGTCATCGCCTTCGGCCAGCCTCAATCGGGCCTGAACGGCCTGTCGGCGGTGGCGGCGCTGGCCGGCTTCGTCACCAATGCCGGCGTGGTCGGGCTCTACGCGCTGGTCGCCCAGTCCTTCCCGACTTCGCTGCGCGCTACCGCTACCGGATTCGTGATCGGCCTTGGCCGCGGCGGATCGGCGCTCGCCCCCGCGCTGGCCGGTTTCCTGTTCGCCGCGGGCTTTGGCCTGGCGACCGTGGCGGTGCTGATGGCGATGGGTTCGCTGATTGGCGCGGTGGCGCTGCTCGTGCTGCGCCGCCGGACCCCGGCTACCGCAGCTTGAAGCGCCGCGCGGCGCCCCTTATGCCCCGGACAAAGCAGGAGACCGTGATTGACCGCAATGGCCGTACCCATGGATAATCCGGAAGCGCCGCTCGGCGTGCTCGAAGGGCTCGCCGGCTATCATCTGCGCCGCGCCTCGAGCGCCTTCTCGAACGATTTCGTCCGCGCGATCGAGGGCACCGGCATGCGCCAGGTGCTGTTCGGCATCCTCTCGGTGGTCGGCGCCAATCCGGATATCAACCAGGGCGAGGTCGGCCGCTCGCTCGGCATCCAGCGCGCCAACATGGTGTCGCTGATCAACCAGCTGGTCGATGCCGGGCTGATCGATCGCCAGACCGCCAGCTACGATCGCCGCGCCTTCGCGCTCAACCTGACACCCGCGGGCGAAGCGATGCTCAAGGATTGCCTCGTCCTGATCGAAAAGCACGAACAACGCATGCTCGCCGGTTTCACCCCCGCCGAACGCCGCACCCTGATCGCCCTGCTCACCCGAATCGAAGCGCGCGACCGCTAGGGCGGATCGAGCTGACTCCAACGGCCTATTGGGTGCCGTGGCTGCTCTCGAACGCGGAAGTGCGGGCGTCTGGCAATCAATCGCGCGGGAAGGTCTGGGCCGCTTCAGAACCGTGCCACGCGATACGGCGTGCGCGCGCATCATAGGTGAAGCGATAGACGAAGTGGCGCGATGGCTTTGCATCGGTGTGACCGCTGACCACGCCGACGATCTGGCCCGGCGAGCGCCAGTGATCGCAATGTACATAATAATGCGCCTGCCCAGGCCTCTCCGCGCCGGCCGGATGCCCGGCTGTCCGTTGCGCCAGCTTCAGCAGGCTCAGACCGCTGACGCCGCCCGGTCCGCTGGTCAGGGCGTAGCAGTCAGCAATATTGCTCCCCCAATTGTCTTGCAGAAACGCGCGCTTTCCGTCCGGCGACCAGCCGATCCGCATGCTGCGCGTCAGGGTCGCGATCTGCTGCACGCGGCCATGCCCGTCGTCGTAGAACACCGGACTCGCCTGCCCGCCGTCGGAAGACATATGCGGTCGATAGAAAATGCGCCCTCCCGAAGCACCCGGCGCCGGGACGGAGCGGATTGGCCCGGGGATGTCCACGACACCCGGTGCCGTCGAGGCAGCAACAAGCGGGACGGCGAAGATGACGACCGCACCGAGTCGAAGCCTGACTCTACCAATTTCCATCCAGCCTCCAGATCGTCGCGCATATCAGCTTCGGCTGCACGGCAGGAAGGATAATTGTGACTCGCTTGCCGGACATCGCCGGCACCCCGAACGAGCCACAATCGGTAAACCATGAAGTTCGCATGAGCGCCTTGTGGTGCGGGCAACGGGACGCCAGTTCAATCCATTGGCATTAGGCGGAACATCGGCATGAAAAAAATTGGTTTCCTCTCGTTCGGGCATTGGTCCGCCTCGCATCATTCGGCGACCCGTTCGGCGAGCGATGTCCTGCTGCAGTCGATCGATCTCGCGGTCGCGGCGGAGGAGCTTGGCGCTGACGGCGCCTATTTCCGCGTGCATCATTTCGCGCAGCAGCTCGCCTCCCCCTTCCCTCTGCTGGCCGCGGTAGGTGCGCGCACCAGCCGCATCGAGATCGGGACTGGCGTGATCGACATGCGCTACGAAAATCCGTTCTACATGGTCGAGGATGCCGGCTCGGCCGACCTGATCGCCGGCGGGCGGCTTCAGCTGGGGATCAGCCGCGGCTCGCCCGAGCAGGTGATCGATGGCTGGCGCCATTTCGGCTATGCACCAGCGGCGGGCGAAAGCGATGCGGATATGGGCCGCCGCCATGCCGAGGTGTTTCTCGATCTGCTGAAGGGCGATGGCTTTGCCCAGCCCAGCCCCCGCCCGATGTTCCCAAACCCGCCCGGCCTGCTTCGTCTCGAGCCGCACTCTCCCGGCCTGCGCGACCGCATCTGGTGGGGGTCGGGGTCGAACGCCACCGCAGTCTGGGCGGCGCAAATGGGCATGAACCTACAGAGTTCTACGCTGAAGGCCGACGAGTCTGGCGAACCGTTCCATGTCCAGCAGGCAAAGCAGATCCGGGCCTATCGCGACGCCTGGACTGCGGCCGGCCACGCACGCGCACCGCGTGTGTCAGTCTCGCGCTCGGTCTTCGCGCTGATGAACGACCAGGACCGCGCCTATTTCGGCCGCGACGGCAGCAGCGACCAGATCGGGATGATCGACAATATGCGCGCGGTGTTCGGCCGTTCCTACGCGGCCGAGCCGGAGCGCCTGATCGAAGAGTTGCGGGCTGACGAGGCCATCGCCGAGGCCGACACGCTGTTGCTGACCGTGCCGAACCAGCTCGGCGTCGACTATAACGCACATGTGATGGACAGCATCCTCACCCACGTCGCACCCGCTCTCGGCTGGCGCTAGGGCACGCCTCAGTCCAGCCCGGTTTTTCCGGGCGCCCAATAGGCTTTGGTGAGGATGCGGGTCGAAGGGACGGCGTGTCGCTTCAGGCTTTGCCGCAACGGTTGGATGGTACCGGCCTTGCCGGTCAGCACGAAGGAGGCACCGGTCGCGACGAGCGCAGGGATCGCTGCCTCCATCGCCGCGAGGTGCGCATCGCCATCTTCCCGTGCGAGCAGTAATGCCTCGCCCAGCCCTAGTTGCATGGCGACCTGCCGCGCACTCTCCACGTCCCCCACCTCGAACACGCAGGTGACGGGCCGGTTTGGCTCCTGCCGGGCAAGGGCATAAGCGAGCCCGATCGAGGTCTCATCGCCGAACACGGCAAGCGGTCCATTGGTGCGACTGGCGTCAAGCGAGGCGCGCGGGCCGAAGATGTCGCATGCGTCGCCCCGCTCGACGCCGCGCACCCACCGGCTGCCCGGTCCGTCGCCATGCTCATAGCCGAGGATGCACGCCCGCCCTGCCGAAGCATTCCACTCGATCGGCGTGTATGTCCGCGCGACGAAGGCGGAGCCCATCGCGATCTGGATCTTCTGTCCAGGCACCCAGGCGACGCCTTCGAGCGCCGGGCCTTCGAGCGTGATCAGCCGGAAGCGACCAGCGAGCCGCTCGACGGCGATCACGGTCGCCCGCCGCATCAGCAGGCGTAGCAGCGCCCGGCTCAGCCGGCCCGGCACCTCGGTTGCCGGGCGTTCCGGCGATTCCATCGGGAGCATCATGCGATCCTTACGGTGAATTCGTTGCCCCGGCCCTCATCAAGGGGGAGCGACTGCGAGAGATAGAGGTTCGCGGGATTTCGGACATAATCGAGATATTCTGGCGCGAAGGCGTTCTCACCGAGGATCACCGCGCCGGTCCCGAACCAGGGCTCGACCAGCTTCAGAACTGGCAGGTACAGCGAGAAGGCGCCATCGATCAGCAGCAGGTCGACCTCGCCACTCATATCCGCGCCTAAATCCTTGAGCGTTTCGAGTGCATCGCCTTCGCGAATTTCCACCAGGTCAGCCAGGCCTGCCGCAGCAAGATTGGCGCGCGCCCGCGCCACCTTGGCTGGTTCGAGCTCGCTGCCGATCAGCTGGCCACCGCCATTGTCCCGGAGCGCGGCGGCGAGATAGATGGTCGAAACTCCCATCGACGTGCCGAACTCAACGATCCGGGTCGCATTGCGCGCCCGTGCCATCATGTAGAGGAACCGGCCATAGCCAGGGGAGATCGCCAGGAAATTGTCGGCGTAGCCTCGATAGACCGCGCGATAATCCGCCCGTTCCTCGGCGAGCATGTCAGCCACCATCTTGTCCACCGCTTCGGCGGGACCGTCCATGACCTCGGCGAGCGCGCTCATCGCCTCCCGGTCTGTGGCCTCGGCTTCCCGGTGCAGCCCATCCAGGACTTGGGCGACGAGACCGCGGCTGAGTGTGTTCACGACATTCCCTTCCGATCGCCAAGGCCCGGGCCTCGACTGGTGCGTGGCGATCGAATAGGGGAGCATGGTGATGGCGTCATTACGAAGGACAGACATAATGTTATTCGATCCCGCCAATCCCGTCTCTGGAAGCGGCTCGTGCCGATCCTGAATGCGCTCTCCAAGCCGAGCGACTGGGTCGAGCCGGACGATGTACCCCGCCCGGTAGTGGCTTATGGTTTCGTGGCGGAGGAATTCGACGGGATCGAACTTGACCTCCACCGTCACGTGAAGGGCCAGATCATGCTGGTGCAGAGCGGCGCGCTCAGCTGCGAGGTGGATGGCGGGTTGTGGATCGTCCCGCCGCGTAGCGCCGTGTGGATCCCCGGCGGGGCGCTGCATGCGATCAGGGCGACCGGCACGCTCGAAGGCTATAACGCCTTTGTCGATCCGTCGGTCGGCGAGGGCCTGCCCACGACGTGTTGCGCCGTTTCGGTGACCCCGCTGTTGCGCGAGCTGCTGGTCCGCTCGGCCAGCCTGCCCGTCTTCTATGAGGAGGGCGGTGCGAACACCCGCCTGATCGCCGCGCTGCTCGACGAGATCGCCGCGGCGCAGGTCGAGGACCTGCATCTGCCCATGCCGACCGACCCTCGCCTCCGCCGGATCCTCGGCGAGATGATCGAGGCGCCGGCGGACCGGGGCACGCTGCAGAGCTGGGCGAAACGCGCGGGGATGAGCGACCGGACCCTGGAACGGCTGATACGCCGCGAAACGGGGATGAGCTTCGGCCGCTGGCGCCAGCAGCTCGCCGTCGTGCTCGCCGTGAAATGGCTCGCCGGGGGCGCCTCGATCCAGGAAGTCGCCGCCGATCTCGGCTATGAGAGCGCGCCGAGCTTCGTGACGATGTTCCGGAAAGCGCTCGGCACGTCGCCAGGCCGCTACATGGCGGAACGGCACTCGGGCCGGTTATAGAACCGGGGGGACGCGCGCCGGCACTTCATAACGAGGACTTACGTCATGACCAGATTGCTGATCGCCGGTGCCACCGGCCTTGTCGGAAGTCTCGCCCTGCAGCAGGCGCTTGCCGACGAACGGGTAAGCCGGGTGATCGCCCTGACTCGTCGGCCGATCGCGCCTCACGACAAGCTGGAGAACGTCGTCCTCGATTTCGCCGATATGCCGGAAGATGCCGCCTGGTGGTCGGTCGACGGCGTCGTCAGCGCGCTCGGCACGACGCGAGCCGCGACCGGCGCGCCGGCAGCCTACCGGGCGATCGATTTTGAATACCCGCTTGCCGTCGCGCGTCACGCCCGGGCCCATGGGGCGACCCGCTTCGCGCTGACCTCGTCGCTCGGTGCAAATCCCCGGTCGTTATTCACCTACACCCGGACCAAGGGCGAGCTGGAACGCGACCTGCAAAAGCTCGGCTTCCCGTCGCTGACGATCGTCCGCCCGAGCGTGCTCGACGGCCCCCGCGCGCAGCCGCGCCGAGACGAGCGCATGGCAGCCATGCTCTTCGGCATGCTGGCTCCCATGCTCCCGCGGCGGTGGCGCATCAGCCCGGCAGGCAGCGTCGCGGCCGCCCTGCTTGAGGGAGCGATCGCAGGCCCGCCGGGCGTTCATCTCATGCACAACGAGGACATGAGGCGGTCGACGGAATCAGCCGGCGCGGCGGCGTGACGAGATGGTCAGCAGGACGGCGGAGACGAGGAAGTAGAAGGCGCCAAAGGCCGCATAGGGCGCGATGTCGGTAATGCCCGGTGTCGCCGCGCCAAACGACTGCTTCAGGAAGAACCCGCCGGCCAGCGCCGATTGCGCGCCGCTCAGGATCATCGCCCATTGCGCGCCGACGGATTTCCACCGGCGTACCGCGGTTGCCAGTTGCAGGATGCCGGCCAGTCCGGCCCAGACCCCGAACACGCCCAGAACCGCATTCATGCCCTCGCCAAGCGCCACGGCCACCGCGATCGCTGTCGCGCCGCTGACCAGGACGTTGAACACCTGCGACGGGTTGCGAGCAAGACCGCCACTCTGCCGGGCGTCGGCAAAATTGGCCAGCGCATCCCAGGCGGGATAAGCGACGAGCAGCGCGCCGACGATCCACGGCTCGCCCCTGCCCAGGGTGAAGGCGGCCGCCACCCACAACCCAGCCACAAGGGCGCGCATATAATAATAACGCTTTAGCCAGCTGTCCGACACAGTCGGGATCGAGGATTCGTACATTTCACATCTCCTTGAGGGCACCACGCCCTGCCGTCGCAGCCGGGCCACAAGCCCCGGCTGGTAAAAATAAATTGCATACTGCAGTATCATTTATTGCAGTATGCAATTTACCTAGGAGCGCCGATATCCCTTGTCCAGAGATAATTTATCGCGATATGGAGTTTATCGATTTCGCCATTATGAGGCCCCCGACCAATGACTCGCCGACACTCGCCGTCCCTCGATCAGCTGCTGTGCTTCTCGCTCTACGGCGCGAGCATGGCGGTCAATCGCGCCTACAAGCCGCTGCTCGACGATCTCGGCATCACCTATCCGCAGTTCCTGGTGCTGAACGTGCTCTGGGAACGCGGCGAGGAAACCATCGGCGGCATAGCGGAGCGTCTGGCGCTCGAATCGAGCACCATCACGCCGCTGGTCAAACGGCTGGAGAAGTCGAACCTGATCGAGCGCAGCAGGAATCCGGCCGATGAGCGGCAGGTCTTCGTCAAGCTCACGGCCAGCGGCATCGCCATGCAGGAAAGGACTCACTGCCTCGGCGAAACACTGTTCGCCGCCGCCGGGCTGCCCGTGGAAAAGCTGGTCGAGCTCAACCGCCTGGTCCAGGCATTCCGCGATTCAGTGGCGACCTTCGCCGCAGCGAAGGCGGCCTGACGGCTGGTATTCGCCGGAGTGCAGGTCCGCGGGCCAGCACAGGCGATCTGAAGCGCCGTACGCTGGCCGCGCAGCGCGACTGGCTGCCCGGGGAACAGCGGATGTGGCAGTTTCAGATGATGGACTTTCGCGAAATCCGGTCGCACAAACGGACGTTCGCAACTCGGTCGGGAGCTTGCCGGAGTGCTCCTGTAGAAGGGAACCCTGCTCCATGACCGCCACAGAATCGCGCGTGACGATCCACATGGTCGCGAGTCTCGATGGTTTCATCGCCCGCAAGGATGGGGCCGTCGATTGGCTCGAGACGGCAGATGAGTTCGAAGGCGGAGAAACGCTGGAGCCCGAATATATCGCGCAGTTCCTGAGGACGATCGACTGTTATGTGCTTGGATCGCGGACATACGAAACGGCACTGGAATTCGAGGCGCGGGGATTTGGATGGTCGTACGGCGACACGCCCGTCTTCGTCCTGACCACGCGCATATTGCCGAGGAACCGGAAGACGGTCGAGTTCGTCGCGGGCGATCTCGCGCAGATCGTGACCGAAAGGCTACGGCCGAATTATCGCAATATCTGGTTTGTCGGCGGCGGCGCGGTTGCCGGCGAATGCCTCCGCCGAGGCCTGGCGGAGGAGGTCCGCTATACCGTAGCGCCGGTCCTGATCGGGGACGGCATCCGCTTCTGCGAGGGGCTGGACCTGGACGTGCCGCTGCATCTCAAGGAGGTGAAGGCATATCGGAGCGGCCTCGTCGCGCTTTGCCATGAAGTCAGGAAGGGATAGCGACTGTCCAGGCTCGCCCGGAGGGAGCCGGGCGGCAAATGGCGACGCGCCTTACGAACTCCGCAGTTGCGCCTCGATGGCAGCCTTGTCGATGACCGACCACACCGCCTCGATCTTCCCCGCGCCGAATTGATAGATGACGTTTTCGGCGAACAAGATCCTGCGGCCGTTCACCTCGATGCCTAGAAAATCCGCGACGGGCGTGCAATCGAACTGAAGACGACTGGCCACCCGCTGCTGATCATGGACCAGAATGGCGACCTTGAAGCGCAGATCGGGAATGTCGCGATAGTTGCCCTGCAACATCGCGCGATAGCCCGACAGCCCGATCGTCTCTTCGTTATAGCGTACGTCCTCCGCGACGAACCGAGGCAAATTGGCCCAGTCCTGCCGGTTCAGGCAATCGATATAAGCTTGATAGCGCTCGGCAGGGTCGGGCGCGAGCGTTCCATCCTTCGCATCGGCCCCGCTCATTCGAGCGCCTCCTGCCAGTGCGGATAGGTGACATAGGCCGTGACCGCCCCCTGCTCGTGCGAGCTGATGGTGACGACCTCGCCCTTCGGCATATGGAGGATTTCGCCTGGACCGGCCGTGACCGTACCCGCGCTCGACGATACGGAAAGCCGCCCTTCGAGCACCACCATGACATCGTCGACGGCGAGCGCCTCGTCGATGCTCTGGTTGGGCCCGTAGCGGCCGAAGCCGATGGTGATCGGGGCGCCGTGACGCTGGTCGATCACATTCCCGGCAAAAACCTCCCCGTCCTGTCCGGGCGAACGTTCGAACGAGGCGTCGGAAACAGCGAACTTGCGAACACTCATGGCAATCCCTCCGTCGTGCGCCGCCACATGGCGGCGACGATCGACGTCCGAACCGGTATTTTGTTCAACGCGCGATCGTCGGCGGACAGGTCGCCTCAGCTGAGCAGTCCACCCTCCCCGCCACGGTCACCATCGGCGCGCCGCTTCACGCGCGGGACGCCGGGCCGCCTCGCTTCCCGGATCGCCACTCCGGTGACCACGGCCCCCGCCAGCACGATCGCGGCGATCGACAACAGGCCGGCAGGCGAGATCGTCACCCGCAGCTCGACCACGGCATTCCTGTCCCGCACAGGACCAACTTCATTCGACATGCCCGCTCCTCACCCCGCTGCGATGTTCCGATGCTGCCCCGATAAACCATGGCTGGCAACGGGCGATACGAGCGTATCGGGTAAGCCTGGGCTGAGACGATCTCCCCCGTTGCGAAGCGCGGCAAGGGATGGAATACGTCCCTCATCACCCGAGGGCGCAATGCAGTCACCCAGTGCCGCTGACATCCTTGCGCGGCTCGATCGGCTGCCGCCCAGCCGCTACATGTGGAAGCTCGTCTTCCTGTTGTCGCTCGGCGCCTATTTCGAAATCTACGATCTGCTGATGACGGCCTATGTCAGCCCCGGGCTGATCCAGGCAGGGATCTTCGCCGAGGGCACGCACGCGGCGTTCGGCCTGTCCGATCAGGCGGCGTTCGCCTCCTCTACCTTTGCCGGCCTGTTCCTCGGCACGATCTGCTTCGGCTCGGTGGCTGATCGCTTCGGCCGGCGCGCCATCTTCACCTGGGCGCTGCTGTGGTATGCCGCCGCCACGCTGGTCATGGGCCTGCAGAACTCGGCGGAGGCGATCTTCTTCTGGCGCTTCGTCGCCGGCCTGGGCCTCGGCGTCGAGATGGTCACGATCGACACTTATGTCGCGGAACTGGTCAATCGCCGGGTACGGGCAAAGGGCTTCGCCTTCTACCAGGGCATCATGTTCCTTGCGGTGCCGACCGTCGCCTTTCTCTCCTGGTTCCTGATTCCCCGCCAGCCGCTCGGCATCGAGGGCTGGCGCTGGGTGGTGTTCTTCCCCGTTTGCGGCGCGCTCGCGGTGTGGTGGATCCGGCGCGCGATCCCCGAATCCCCGCGCTGGCTCGTCCAGCATGGCCGGTTCGGTCAGGCCGAAGCAGTGCTCGCGACCATGGAGGCGCGGGTCGAACGCGAGCTCGGCCATGCGCTCCCGGCGCCGGAGCCCGCGCTTGCCGCGATCCCGGCGAAAACCGGCCAGGGCCGCTTCGGCGACCTGTTCCGTCCGCCCTATCGCAACCGCACGATCCTGCTCGCCTTGTTCAACTTCTTCCAGACGATCGGCTTTTACGGCTTCGGCAACTGGGTGCCCAAGCTTGTGGCGGCACAGGGCGTCTCGGTCACCAGCAGCATGCTCTATGCGGCGCTGATCGCCCTCGCCTTCCCGGTCGGCCCGTTCCTGTTCACGCTTTTCGCGGATCGGTTCGAGCTGAAATGGCAGACGGTGGCGGCCGCACTCGGTACGGCGACCTTCGGGCTGCTGTTCGCCATGAGCCGCGAGCACTGGGTGATCATCGCCCTCGGCATCGCGATCACGCTCAGCAACAATCTGCTGTCCTACAGCTACCACGCCTATCAGGCCGAGGTCTTCCCGACCGGCATCCGCGCCCGCGCGGTCGGCTTCGTCTATTCGTTCAGCCGCCTGTCGACGATCTTCACCAGCTTCGTGATCGGCTATCTCTCAGCCCATTTCGGCAATCCCGGCGTGTTCGCTTTCATCGCCGTCAGCATGGCGATCGCCGCGGCGGCGATCGGCGCCTGCCCGCCGACCCGCGGCCGCTCGCTCGAACAATTGAGCGCCCGTGACTGAGCGCCCGGTGACGGCTCGATGGTCGCCGCAGCTGACGGCTCCGCCGCGTCAGCCTGACCTTGTCGAATCGCCTGCGAAGCTGCTAATCCGCGCTCGTCGGAAAAGGCAGCCTTGGTCTGGTAAGCCCAAGGCCTTTCGGTAACGAAAGCTCTGGTCTTTGGCCTCCTGCCTTGGACCCCCGCGACGAACATTGGCCGCTGGCAAAGCGGCTATGGTTCGTCGGCGTGGGTCTCACGGCTGAGAAACGCTCCGGTCGGACAACGACAAGGAGCTGAATCATGCCATATTTTTATCCCATCCCGCGCCAATGTACGGAGCTGGTGTATCGCGCCGGGAACCGGGCGGCGCGCCTGGCCGGAGCCGCATCGTGAACCGGTCGCTCGTCGTCATTTTCGCGGCAATCGGTCTCGACGCAGTCGGCATCGGCCTGATCTTCCCGATCCTGCCGCGCCTTATCGAGGACGTGACTCACGCGCACGATGTTGCGCCGTATATCGGCGTGCTCACAGCGCTTTATGCAGTAATGCAGTTCGTCTTCGCACCGGTTCTGGGCGCCCTGAGCGACAGCCTTGGCCGGCGCCCGGTGCTGCTGATCTCGCTCGCCGGCGCGGCGGTCAATTACGGGGTGATGGCATTTGCGCCGTCGCTGTGGCTGCTGTTTCTCGGCCGCGCCATTGCGGGGCTGACCAGCGCCAACATCTCGGTCGCGACTGCCTACATCACCGACATTTCGCCCGAGGATATGCGCGCGAAGCGTTTCGGCATGTTCAATGCGATGTTCGGGATCGGCTTCATCCTTGGCCCGGTCCTCGGCGGCGTGCTCGGCGATTACTGGCTGAGGCTCCCGTTCATCGCTGCGGCTGTGCTGAACGCTGGCAATCTGCTGCTCGCATTGTTCTTCCTTCCCGAATCCCGCGTCCCGAGCCGGACCAGGATCGACCTCGCCGCGCTCAACCCGCTGCGCCCGATGCGCTGGGTCTTTTCCATGAAAACCCTGATCCCCGTCGTTGCCATCTTCTTCATCCTGAGCGCCACCGGTGAAGTCTATGGGGTGTGCTGGGCGCTGTGGGGAAATGACATGTTCGGGTGGAACGGCCTGTGGATCGGCCTGTCGCTGGGCGCATTCGGCGTCTGCCAGGCACTGGCGCAGGCTTTCCTCCCAGGCCCGGCGGTCAGGCTGCTCGGTGAGCGCGGGGCCGTCCTGACCGGCATAGCCCTTGGCTGCGCGGCGCTGGTGTCCATGGCCTTCGCCACGCAGGGCTGGATGGTCTTCGTGATCATGCCGGTGGTTGCCCTGGCGGGCATGGGCACTCCCGCGTTACAGTCGCTCGCGACCCGCCTAGTCGACGAGAGCCGCCAGGGTCAGTTCCAAGGCGTACTGGCGTCCGCCATGAGCCTGGCCTCGATCATCGGGCCGCTGCTATTCTCGAGCCTGTACTTCGTCGTACGGGCACCCTGGCCGGGTGCGATCTGGCTCTCGGCCGTCGTCGTCAACGCAATCGCGATCCCTCTGGTGCTCAGCCTGCGGTTTCCGCCCTCGATTGCCACTCCGGCGCCGCTGAAACGCTGAACGGCAACAGTCACAACACCAGCGCCTGCCTCCAAACGTCGCCGCAAAACCATCGCCCACCCAATGGTTAATTGATTCTTGCTATAACTGTATGGCAGCCATACAGTAGTGCCAGATAGCAACAAAGTTGTAATCGAGAGAGGGGCGGATGCGGCGCGAAGCGGATGATGTCGGCGAGATTGCGAGCCGCCTTGGCTATCAGCTGCGCCGCGTCGACATGCTTGCGATGGAGGCGCTCCACGAGGAGATGGCGAAGCTCGGCGCACCGCCGGGACGCGCCACGGCGCTCGTCTTCATCGATCTCCATCCCGGCTGCGATCAGACCGAACTCAGCCGCGTGCTGGGCATCAACCGCGCCAGTACGATGGCGGCGGTCAACAACCTCGTCGCGCTGGGTGCGGTCGAGCGGCGGCCGGGCCGCGACCGGCGCAGCAACGCCCTGCACCTGACGGCCGCGGGCACTCGGCTGCGTGACGAGATCGTCCAGCTGACCGCCGACCATGATGCCGATTTCTTCGGACCACTGACTGAGCAGGAACGGGCCGAACTGTTCCGCCTGCTGGTGAAGATTCGGGACGCCCATAGCGCGATCGCTCCGCGTGCCACGCCAACGAGACGAGCGATACTGAGGAGAGTCAAATGAAGGGTTATCTGTTGAGCGGTGCGGCCGCGATCGCGATGCTGTCGTGCGGAGCGGCGCAGGCACAGGACACCTCCCCTACCGCCACCACGCCAGGCGAAAGCGCGCAGGACACAGTGCCGGTCGAGGGCAACGACATCCTGGTGACCGCCCGCCGCCGGTCGGAACGGCTGCAGGACGTGCCGGTCGCCGTCACGGCGTTCAGCGCCGCCGCGCTCGAAAACCGCAGCATCGCCACGCTCGACGAGATCGCGAAATTCACCCCCAACATCCGCTTCGATGGCGCCGCCGCGCTGTCGGGCGGCAATTACAACGCCACCGTTTTCATCCGCGGCGTCGGCCAGAATGATTTCGCGATCTTCAGCGATCCCGGCGTCGGTTTCTATGTCGACGACGTCTATTATGCGCGGTCGATCGGCGGCGTCATGGATGCTGTCGATATCGACAGCGTGCAGGTGCTGCGCGGGCCGCAGGGTACGTTGTTCGGCAAAAACACGGTGGGCGGCGCGGTGCTGATAAACACCACCACACCCGATCTGAACACGATGTCGGGCCGGATCGAGGGCACGTATGGCCGGTTCGACCGGATCGACGTGAAGGGCGCAGTGAATATCCCGATCGCAACCGGCCTCGCCGCGCTGCGCACTTCGGCCGCGAGCCTGAACCGGGACGGCTATGTCAAACGGCTGCTCGATGGCGATACCCAGGGCGATCGTTCAGCGCAGATGATCCGCGCCAAGCTGCGTATCCAGCCAGAGGGCAGCGGCCTGACGATCGACATCGGCGGCGACTATACCCGCGCCCGCGAGACGTCGGCGCCGTCGGATCTGCTGGCGGTCGGCAACGTGCCGGGCATCACCGGCATCCCGTTCCTGACCAACTACAACCTCTACGTCGCGCCCAGCCGCGGCATCGTCGCCCCCAACGGCCAGCCCACGCTGAACCCGAGCTACATCACCGCCAGCCCGTTCGAGACCTGGGCCGGCGGACCGAACGACAACGATCTGGACCTGTGGGGCGCCCAGGCAACCGTCGCCTATTATTTTGGCGGCGCGACGCTGAAGTCGATTTCTGCCTATCGCCACATGAAGGCCTATTTCACCCGGGACGGCGACAACACGCCCTTTGTGTTCCGCCAGACCACCAATCGCGACAAGCAGTGGCAGTTCAGCGAAGAGCTCCAACTCACCGGCAAGGTCTTCGACGACCGGCTGAGCTATGTGCTCGGCGGCTTCTTCTTCAAGGAGAAAGCGTCGGACATCGCAACCGCCGATCTGGCGATCGGCCTCCAGGCGCCGGCCGCCCCGCCGCCTTTCACCCCGGCGGTGTTCATCCGCAACTACACCGATAACCGAAGCCTGGCGGCCTATGGCCAGCTCGATTTCGAGATCGTGCCCCGCCTGACTCTGACGGTCGGCGGGCGCTACACCAGCGACAAGAAGATTTTCACCTCGATCAACGTGCGCCAGCGCGATCTCGTGCAGTTCACCAACGTGACGCGGGAGGCGACGTTCAATAAATTCACGCCGCGGCTCGGTGTCAACTACAAGGCTTCGGGCGACGTGCTGCTCTACGCCTCCTATTCGAAGGGCTTCAAACAGGGCGGGTTCAACGGCCGGCCGTTGGTGAGCGCCGATGAAGTGACCCAATACGCGCCGGAGGAACTCACCACTTACGAGGCCGGGATCAAGGCGCGGTGGCTCGACGGGCAGCTGACCACCAACCTCGCCGCCTTCCACTCGATCTATCGCAACATCCAGCTTACGGTGAACCAGACGCCGACCAACTTCGTCGCCAACGCCGCTTCCGGCAGGATCGACGGGTTCGAATTCGAAACGGTGATGCGCCCGGCGTCGTGGCTCTCGTTCAACGCAGCGGTCGGCTATCTGGACGCCAAATACACGGCAGTCGGCCAAGGCCTCGGGCCGACGCAGATTCTCCCGATCACGCTGGCCAGCGGGTTCGTGAAGGCGCCCGAATGGACTGTGACGACCGGGCTCGATCTCAAGCACGAATTCGACAGCGGCGGAGAAGCTGCGTTCCGGCTCGATTACACGATGTACAGCCGCATCTATCACGACGTGGCCAATACGCCGATCATCACGGACGACGGCTACGGCCTGCTCAACGCGCGGCTGAGCTATACCCTGCCCGGTAAGGACATCACATTGGCGGTGTTCGGCACGAACCTTACCGACACGCTGTATCTGGTATCCGGCAACGCGTCGGGCGCCTTCGGCCTCGCCGAGGCGAGCTATGGGCGTCCACGCGAATGGGGCGTGAGCGCTGGCTTCAAATTCTAGCCGGCAAGCGGCACCGGTGGATCCAGCCGCTCAAGAGCAGCGGTTGGATCCACCGGCCCGCGCTGCCATTGAGTCAGGCGATGTCCGGCGTTTGAAAGTCATGGCCGGACATTGCATTGCGACAGGGGCTTGGGCAGCACCGGCGCGCTGCTGCCAGCGCGCCAGTTCCAGGACTGACTGCCGTCCGCCCGGCGCCGGCACATCACCTCTTCATGCAGCGCGTACATGCCCGGCATGAACCCCGTCGCGGCGGACGGGCCGTCGGCGAACTGCAGGAAGGCGCTCGCGGAGCCGAAAGCGTTCCAGTCGGGGCCGTTCGCGGAGGTCGGTTTCGCGCTACGGGCAAAGCTGGTCCAGTAATCCAGCATCGCGCCGGAGAATTGTCGCTCGGCGGGCGTGTCCGGGATTGCCGGCCATGAGGCCGGGGTGCCGGCCATCGTCCCGAACACGAAGGGCACTTCGCTTGCGTGAAACCCCGTCACGCCCGCCGCATCCGCCGTGGGATAGCTGTGGCTGAAATAATAGAGGAATGACGGCCGCCCTAGAGCGGCCTGCTTGCGCACGAGCCGTTCCGCTGTCCAACCGAATACGGCGTCGCGCGTGCTGTCCAGCCCGTTCTGATCGAGGTCGCGAGATGCGGGATAGAGGCGCAGATAGGCGTCCGCCAGATCCCCGTATCGCGCCCTGATGCCCGCTTCATAAGCCGTAGGGCTCGCCGGGAGCGGCGGCAACAAGCCGCGAAGGGTGCGGATTTCGCCGCTGTTGAAGCCCGCGATCAGCGGCACCGGCGCCTGTTCGCCCTGATCGAAGGTATCGACCAGCTGGCGGGTGAGGATCTTGCCGTCGATGGTGCCATAGGGCGGATAGCCCGTCGCCGCGGTCGCTTCGACCAGCTGGCGCGCGTCCATCGCCCGCAGCGCGGCAAGGTTCGGCGCCTTCAGCTTGCCGGACAGCCACAGGCCCATGTCCTCGGCCGAAGCCTCCTCACCGCGCTTGCTGCGCAGTTCCGGCATGGTGAACAGATAGCCGCTCTGCACGATCGCCTTGTCGAAACTGCCCCGCGCCCGCGGCGAGGCGAGCAGATATTCGACGCTGAGCGCACCGGCGGATTCCCCGAAGATCGTCACGTTCCTCGGATCGCCGCCAAAGGCAGCGATGTTTCTGCGCACCCATTGCAGTGCCTGGATCTGGTCGAGCAGCCCGTAATTGCCGGAGATGTCGTCCGGGGATTCCTTGCTGAGTTCGGGATGCGCCAGATAGCCGAGCACGCCGAGACGATAGTTGATCGAGACCAGCACGACGCCGCGTTTGGCGAATTCCCGGCCGTCATACATCGGCGAGTGCCCGGAGCCCCAGATCAGCGTCCCGCCATGGATCCAGACCATCACCGGCGCATTGCGGGCGTTGGCAGGCGCTGTCACGTCGAGCGTCAGGCAATCCTCGGCCATCGGCACCGGACCGCGATCATAGGGGCCGGCCGCCATTGGCGGCTGCATGCAGGCGACGCCGGTCGTCTGCGCGGCGCGCACGCCCTTCCAGCGCGGCATCGGCGCCGGCGGGCGCCAGCGGTGCGCGCCGACGGGCGGAAGCGCATAGGGAATCGAGCGGAACACCGTGGCGGTGCCCTCGGTCAGGCCCTTCACCGAACCGGCCGGCGCGTTCACCACCGGCGCCTTGTCCGGCGCCGCGGACGCCATGGCCGCTCCGGCGGCCATGGCGCATGCAGCGACGGTGGCGATTATCAGGCGCGACACACTCTTCATCACAGGGTTCCTTCGAGACGTTCGGTGCGGCGGATCAGGCGCGCGAGGATCAGGAACAGCCCGGCCCCGATCAGGTACATCGGCGCGAGCGCATAATAGGCCGCCTGCAAGGCATGGGCGCCGTGGGTGGGCCGGAAAAAGTCGCTGGCCATGCCGACATAGGTCGGCCCGAGGCCGAGCCCGATGAAGTTCATCACCAGCAACAGCAGCGCACCCGAAATGACGCGCCGTTCGGGCGGCACCTCGCCCTGGACGAAGGTGACCGTCGCCGACAGGAAGAACGAGTTCAGGAACATGGGCACGCACAGGAAGAGCAAGGCCAGTTGCCAAGTAGGCGCCCAGGCAAAGCCCAGGAAGAAGGGCAGCGCGAGGGCCAGCGAGGCGGCCGGGACCGTGGCATAGGCTGCCTTGCTGCGCGCGGCGAACCGATCGACGATCCGCCCCGAGGCATAGATGCCGGCGCTCATGCCGATCCCGACGACCAGGGCGTACCAGATGGCGACGTCGCCCAGTTCCATGCCCTTTTCGCGCATGAGGAACAGCGTCGTGAAATTGAGCAGGCCATAGGTGATGAAGTTGCCGGCGCCGCTCGCGAGCGACGCCATGAGCAGCAGCGGGTTGCCGAAGAATTGCGCGATGGTCGCGACCAGGCCGATGGGCTCCGCGTCGGCGCGCACCGTTTTTGCGGGCAGGTCCTGCCCTCCGCGGTTCGGCTCGCGGACGATGAGATAGACGGCCAGTGCCGTGACGACGCCGATCGCGCCGATTACATAGAAGGGAACGCGCCAGTTGAAGGCCGCTGCGAGCGACGCGCCGAACGCAACGCCCAGCGCGGAGCCGATCGGCGGGCCGAGATTGAAAATCGCCATGGCCGTGGTCCGCCGCTCGCGGGGGAAGGAGTCGGAGATGATCGCATAGGATGGCGGCACGCCGCCCGCTTCGCCGACACCGACCATCATGCGGGCAATGACGAGCTGCCCGTAGCTGCCGACCATGCCGCAGGCGGCGGTGGCGCCGCTCCACACGGCACAGGCGATCGAGAGGACCCGCACGCGGCTCGTGCGATCGGCCAGCCAGCCGATCGGGATCGCGATGAAGCAATAGAAGCAGGCGAAGTAGAAGCCGGTCAGCAGGCCCAGCTGGCCATCGGTGATGTTCAGGCCATCCTGGATCGGCTTGGCGAGGATCGAGATGAGCTGGCGGTCAAGGAAGTTGAGGACATAGACGAAGCACAGCACCGCCAGTGTGATCCGCGCACCCGCGCCGGATGCTGGCGCGGCGTCCTGGCCGGGGGAGGTGGCGGCGGTCATGCGCGCTGGCCGCGGTGATCGTCCGCCCACAGGCCAGCGGACCCGTGGCGTTCGTTCGATCTCTTGATTGCTGGCACCATATCGACCTTCACCTCTCGATTTTTTCTTTTCAGTCTTTGGCCAGCCAGCCCGGCTTGCCCCGTCCCCCGGAATAGCCGGCCGCCACCCGCTGCTTCAGCAAGGCTGGCGGGCGGAAGCGCTCGCCATAGCAGTCCTGCAATATCTCCTGGACCTGCAGGCACAGGCCCGAGGTGACATTGTCCATCAGGGCGAATGGCCCGATCGGATGGCCGAGGCCCAGCCGGCATGCGGTATCCAGGTCCTCCGGCGTCGCGACGCCTTCCTCGACCAGCTTCACCGCCTCGATCAGCATCGCATGCAGCATCCGGTTCACTGCGAAGCCGGCGACGTCCTTCACCGCAATCGGCTGCTTGCCGGCGCGTTCGAGGATCGCGATGGTCCAGGCGACGATCGCCGGATCGGTGTCGAAGGCGGGCACGACCTCGACCAGGCGCATCCGGGAAACGGGCGAGAAATAATGCGTGCCGAGAAATCTCGGCCGCCGTTCCGGCACCAGCGCTGCGCTCAGGGTCGAGATGGGCAACGTCGAGGTGTTCGACGCGATCACGCATGCCGCGGGACAGGCCCGGTCGAGCGCCGCCAGCACGTCGCGTTTGACGTCGAGCGATTCAAACACTGCCTCGGTCACCAGGTCGCGATCAGCAAAGCTGGCGAGATCCGTCGTCGTCCGGATGCGGTCGAGAGCCAGCGCCGGTTCGCCTTCGGCATAGAAGCCCCGCGCCACGCCGCGATCCAGCACCTTACTCAGCCGCACCAGCGCTGCCTCCAGCGCCGCCAGATCGCGATCGCCGAGCAGCACGTCCATGCCGGCCAGCGCGAAGGTCAGAGCGATTTCCGCGCCCATCAGGCCGGCGCCGACGACGCCGACCCTTGTCTCAGCGAGCGACGGTGACATAGCGATCCAGCTCCCCGTGCTCATAGTCGGCGCGCAGCCGGACCTTGTCGATCTTGCCGGTCGCGGCCAGCGGCATCCGTGGCAGCTGGACGATCTCGTCCGGCAGCCACCAGTCGGCCACCTTGCCGCGCAACGCATCGACGAACGCCGGCGCGTCCCCCGTCTCGCCCTGGCGCAGCTCCACCACCAGCACCGGGCGCTCGCCCCATTTGGGGTGCGTCTTGCCGATCACGGCGACCTGCCCGACGCGCGGATCGCGGCCGATGATCGCTTCCATCTCCGCCGGGTTGATCCATTCGCCGCCCGACTTGATCAGGTCCTTCGATCGCCCGCAGATCGTGAGCGCGCCGCCATCGTCGATCGTCGCCAGATCGCCCGTATCGAAATAGCCCTCCGCATCGAGTGCGCTCGCCGCGGCGTTGAAATAGCGATCGATCACTGAGGGGCCCCTGACCTTCAGATGACCGATCACGCCGCGCTGTTCCGGGAGCGTGGCGCCGTCGGCCGAGGTCAGCTTGAGGTCGACGCCGATCGGCGGACGCCCGGACGAGCGCTCGGCCGCCGGCGGCAACTGCACTGAATCGACCGTGCCGAGCGGCGACATCTCCGTCATGCCCCAGGTCGTCTGGACGCGGGCGCCCAGGCGGTCCTCCATGCGCCGGATCAGCGCATCGGGACATTTCGATCCGCCGATGATGATGCGCTCGAGGCTGGGCACGTCGCCGCCGGTGGCGTCGAGATGGTCGAGCAGCCCGATCCACACGGTCTGCACGCCGCCGGCGATGGTGACGTTCTCGCTGCGGATCAGCGCGGCCAGGCTGGCGCCGTCCAGCTCGCGCCCCGGCAGCACGAGGCTCGCGCCGACCGCGGGCGCGGAGAAGGGGAGGCCCCAGGCATTGGCGTGGAACATCGGAATGGCGACGAGGATCGTGTCCTTCGCGGACAGGCAATAGGCGTCCGGCTGGATCGACATCAGCGTGTGGAGATAGTTGGAGCGATGCGTGAACACGACGCCTTTCGGCTTGCCCGTGGTCCCAGAGGTGAAGCAGAGGCCCGCCGCGCTCTCCTCGTCGAACTGGCCCCATGCGGCCGGCGCGCCATGCGCCGCGACCAGCCCGTCGATCTCCTCCACCGGCACGGCGAGCCTGGCCGCGATCGACGCGTCGACGGCGCCGTCGAGAACGACGACCCGCTCGATCGTCGGGCACAGCGTCAGCAAGTCCGGCAGGACGCCGACAAGGTTCGCCGCGACCGCCAGCATCCGGTCCTCGGCTTCGTTGATCATCGCCGCTAGCTGCGCGGAGGTGAGCCGGGGGTTCAGCGTGTGGCACACCAGGCCCGCGTTCATCGTCGCGTGATAGACTTCGAGATGATGCTGGGTGTTCCAGGCTAAGGTGCCGACCCGGTCCCCGACCTTCAGCCCCAGCGCGAGCAGCGCGCCGGACAGGCGGTTGCTGCGCGCACGCAGTTCCGCATAGCCGACGCGGCCCACAACCGCGCCGCGCGACGCGGTCGCGATCGTTCTCATCCCATGCCACTTCGCGGCGTGGTCGATGAATTTGTCGAGGGTAAGCGCAAATTTCTGCATATGCTGGGGGTACTACTCGGTAATGGAGTTGCCCGTGCGCCCGGGAGCGGCGGATGCCCCCGGGTCACTGGTTTCGTCTCTCGATCAGAAGGCCTTCCGCAGGCCGACCGCGACGTAGCGGCCCAGATTATAGCTTCCACCGATGCCGTCCGTCGCGGGAAAGAAGGGCGGCCTCTGGTCGAGCAGGTCGTTCAGCTGCAGCGACAGCTCGGTTCCCTTGGCCAGCCCGATGTTCGGAAGCTTCGCGGAGAAGCGCAGATCGACCGTCGTATAGGAACCGGCGCTGTACTGGGCGGTGCCGGTCGGGGTGGCATAGAGACTGGTGACGCCGTGCCGGTAATTGACGAAGCCGACGGCGGTGACCGGACCGGCCTGCGCGCCCAGCGTGGCTCGTGCCGTCGCCTTCGGGACGCCGAGGTCAAGCAGGTTAGATACCGCCGATGTCGGGGAAAGCTGCGTCTTGTACTTCAGAATATAGTTGCCGGCCAAGCCCGCGAAGACCGAGCCGAAGCCGGTGGTCTTGAGATAGCCGATGTCGACGTCGAGGCCGTTGGTATTGCGAATCCCGAAATTGCCCTGGCGGAAGTCGAGCAGGTTGCCGATCGGCGGTAGCGCTCCCGCCGCGAAGTTGACCGGCACCGCGATCGACAACAGGCCTGAAAGCTGCGCCGCCGTGGGATTGCGGTACACGACGGAGGCGAAAGTCGGATCGGTGAAGGCGATGCTGCCGCCCGGGGTTCCGATCACGTCGGTATAATGGATGTCGTAGAAGGTCATGCTGGCCCGGAAGTTGGGCAGGAGGCCGGGAGTCAGGTCGGCACCGAGCGACCAGGTCCGCGCCTTTTCGGGCTGAAGACCACGGTTGCCGCCGTACAGGGCCACCGTGTCGACCTGCGCCGCGCCCCGCGTCGGATCGCGCAGGACGCTGCCGGCGATGGCGGCCGCGTTGAAGTAATAGGCACCGACGGTAGCGCCGACATCGCGTAGCCCCGGGGCGCGGAAGGACGTGCCATAGGTACCCCGAAGCGTGAGGCCGTGCACCGGCTCCCAATTGACGCCGAGCTTGGGGTTGGTCGTCGAGCCGAAGTCGCTGTAATCGTCGTAACGGGCAGAAAGCGACAAGGCGAGGCCGCGCATCAGCGGCGCTTGGTTGTCGGTCCCGACGATCGGCACGAACATTTCACCGTAAACCGACCTGACGTTGCGATCGAGCCGTTCGGGAACCTGGCTGCCGCCATAAATCCCGCGCTGCCGGAACGCCTCGTGCCGATACTCGACCCCTACCGCGATCTTGAGCTGTCCACCGGGCAGCTCAAGGAGCGAACCGTCGACCTTGGCGGCGCCCAGATAGGTGCGCTGGTGGATGACGATATCCCCCGCATAGTCGAGGATCTTGGCCACTACGGCAGGCGAGGTGCCGTTGCCGAACGGATCGAGTGCCGTCGCCGCGGTGCTCGCCGAGGCAGCTGCGTCGAGGGCGGCAGGATTGATCGCGGGGAGATAGGCGTCGTTTCGCGCCCAATTCGCCGTGCCGTAGACGCTCAGCTTCAGGTCGCCGCCCAGCTTGGCGTCGATCCCGGCGGACGAGTTACCCGCCCTGACCCGGAACTTGTTGTCGATATGGTCGGCGCCATAGAGGTTGTCGGTTCGGAACTGCACGAACTCGATGGTGGCGCCACTGCCCGGCGGGGCCTTGAAGAACGGGTTCGTCGAGAAGCCGGGGATATTGTAGAGGATCACGCCCCCGGAAGCGCCCGCACCGGGTGGCGGCGGCGCCTGGACCGTGTCCTTGCGGTCGGAATAGAGAATCTCGCCCCACAACGTGACGCGATCGCTCAGCTCCTGATGGGCGGTGAGATAGCCGCTGTGCAACTGGGATTCCGGGACGATGTCCGACACCGCACCATTGTCGCACAGGTTGCGCGTGTTCGGCGCCAGCGTCGGCGCCGCATAATAGATCGCATATCCGGTGGTGTTCACCGCGACGTTCGCCGCCGGGCATACCGAGCTGCGCGAATCGACGCCGCCATAGGGCCGGAAGTCCACCACACGGAATTTGCGGTCGGCGCCGGTGATGTTGCCGTTCTCGGCATATTGATAGGCCGCGACGACCGATCCGCTGCCCCAATCCTTGCCGAACAGGCCGCTCGCGGTGAAGGTGTGATAGTCGTCGGCCATCCCGTAGCGCACCGACGTCTCCAGTCCGGACGCCCGTTTGCGGGTGATGAAGTTGATCACGCCGGCGACCGCATCCGAGCCATAGATCGCCGACGCGCCGTCAGCGACGATCTCGACGCGTTCGATCGCGAGGTCGGGAATGAACGGGAAGTCGGGGTTGGTCTCCTTGGTGCTGGAGGCCACCAGCCGGTGCCCGTTCATCAGCGGCAGGGTCGCAGTCGCCGGCAAGCCGCGCAGGCCCGGTGCGAAAGAGCCTGCCCCGCCACCGGTCGCCCTGGCGGCGGTATTGAAGCTGTTGAGCTGGGGCACGGTCGCCAGGAGGTCGGCGGACGTGCTCGCGCCGATCGTCCGGATATCCGCGCGGGTGACGCTGATCAGGTTGGAGCCCGTCGGCGGCACGCCGCGGATGCTCGATCCGGTCACGATGATGTCGGCCTCGGTCTCGTCCGGGCTATCTGCCGCGGATTGCGGAGGGGCAGCGTCCGCTGGCGCGATGGCAGCGCTATTTCCACTTCCATTGGCGCTCTGCGCCCAGGCTGGCCCAACTGCGCAAAGCAGCGCCGCTGCCAGGGACGTGCCAGACAATGCGATATGCCTGTTAAGCTTGCCAGTTCCGGTCATGATATCCTCCCACGCTTATGTTCTTCATTCTTGGGAGCATCGATGTCCGAGAGCCCGCCCTTTAGCTATGGCAGGTCTGACAGCCAGATTTAACGCAAGTGACCAGCATTGCTTTCGTTCAGGCACTGGTGCGTTCGGTCAAGAGCATCGTTGCCGCGGTCACCCGCGCATGATCCGACTTGTACCGGGCGCGGTATTCCGACGGGGTCATGCCGGCCCACTCGATGAAATTGCGGGTAAAGCTACCCGGCTCGCTGAAGCCCACCCGGTAACCGACCATGGTGATCGGCAGGTCCGTGACGAGCAGATAGGCAGCCGCAAGCTCCCCTCGGAGCCGGGTTCTGATCTGCTGGAAGCTTTCCCCCTCACGGGCGAGATTGCGACGCAGCCGACGCGGCTCGCTGCGGAGGCGTTCCGCGACGGCGTCGATCGGCGTGGACCAGATTTCCGAGCGCTGAAAATCCACCAGGACGTTTTCGGTTTGCGCCCGCCACGTCAGGCGTCCGCTCGGCATGGCGAACCAGTCCGGGTTGCTAGCATTGTGTTCCTGATACTCGGCCAGAGTTCCGTGAACCAGGCGTGCACTCAAATCCTTCCGGTCATAGCAAAGGGCGTCGATCGGTGCGTCATACTGTATCGGGCAGCCAAATAAGGCGAACCGGTCAAAACCATTTGCCTGCACTGGCCGCGACGCGCGCACGGAAACGCCGCGCAAGCGCACAGGGCGCCCGATGAGCCAGCTGAACAGATGGAAGATCCACACGAAGCGTAGCCAGACGAAGATGTCGCGGTCCACCCCCTCGATCGTATGGTAGGTGCAGACATGTTTCACGCTCAGGCGATCTTCGACGAGTTGCGGTCCGATGTCCGCCGACAAAGCCTGGGTAAAGCGGATGCTCACGCGGAGAGATTCTCCGAAGGTCTCGCAATGCAGGTATGAGAGCGTCCGCTCCATCTCGAGCGCGAGCCGGCACCGCTCTGCCAGAAAGCCGATATACGCATCGTCCAGCGCCAGCTGAATCTGCTGAACCAGCCGAAACAGCGCCCGACCATCGATGGCCTCGTGCACGTTGCCATACACAGACGGATCAATGGCCGCTTGGCGCAGGAGATCGTGCGGATCGTGGCCCTTTATCACGGCACCACGGAGGAGACTCTCAACCGCACCCCCGTCCAGCCCCCGGAACCTCTCGGGCCGGGTTGAAGAGTTCGAAGCCAAATCCGGCATGTTGGGCATTTCAGCCATGGCTTCCTGAACTTCCCACGATCCGCCACGATGCGCCAGCGCGATCCACCAGCGCTTATCTGATGGCAGGAAGCCATGTTGCCAACGCCAGTGGTGCAGACAGGCGTCGATTTAACGGCGCACTGCTCTCCAGCCTGGACGCAAGGCCCAAGCGGCGATCGATAGCCTGCCCGTCACAGCGGCCCGGTCGGCCGGTACAGCATATGCGTCGGCAGAGCGGAGTCGCTCACCATGATCGCCGGGAACGGGCTTATGCCGCTCAGATCGGGTAATGGCCGGGCTGAGTCTCGATCGTGATCCAGCGCAGTTCCGTGAAGCTGTCGATCCCGGCCTTGCCGCCGAAGCGGCCATAGCCGGAGGCCTTGGTGCCGCCGAACGGCATCTGCGCCTCGTCATGCACGGTCGGCCCGTTGACGTGGCAGATGCCCGACTTGATCTGGCGGGCAATGCGCAGGCCGCGCGCGGTGTCTTTCGTGAACACCGCCGCCGACAGGCCGTATTCGGTGTCGTTGGCCAGTTCGATCGCGTGCGCTTCGTCGCGGGCGCGGATGATGCCGACCACGGGTCCGAAGCTTTCGTCGCGGAACAGCTTCATCTCGGGCGTCACCTTGTCGATGACATGGGCGGGCATCAGCACGCCGTCAGCCTCGCCGCCATTGACCTGCACTGCGCCAGCGCCGAGCGCATCGGCGATCAGGCTCTTCACATGATCGACCGTCTTCTGGTCGACCACGGCGCCCAGCGGCGTCTTGCCCTCGCGCGGATCGCCGACCGGCATGGAGCCGACCTTGGCCGCGAACTTCTCGACGAACGCGTCGGCCACGCTGTCGACCACGATGATCCGCTCGGTCGACATGCAGATCTGGCCCGAATTCATGAACGCCCCGAATGCGGCCGCCTTCACCGCTTCGTCGAGATCGGCATCGTCGAGTACGATCAGCGGTGCCTTGCCGCCCAGTTCGAGCAGCACTGGCTTGAGGTGCCCGGCCGCGCGCGTCGCGATGATCTTGCCGACCGCGGTCGATCCGGTGAAGTTGATGCGGCGCACCGCGGGATGGTCGATCAGTGCGCCGACGATATCGGCGGCGTCCTGCGGTGCATTGCTGACCAGGGTCACGGCGCCCTTGGGCAGGCCGGCCTCCTCGAATGCCTCGACGATCAGGCCGTGGGTGCGCGGGCATTGCTCCGACGCCTTCAGCACCACCGTATTGCCGCATGCCAGCGGCATCGCGATCGCGCGCACGCCGAGGATGATCGGGGCGTTCCACGGCGCAATGCCGAGCATCACGCCGACCGGCTCGCGCAGCGCCATCGCAATGCAGCCGGGCTTGTCCGACGGGATCACTTCGCCGCTGATCTGCGTGGTCATCGCCGCGGCCTCGCGCACGATCCCGGCGGCGAGCATCAGGTTGAACCCCGCCCAGCCCTGAGTCGCGCCGATCTCGCCCATCATCGCTTCGATGAACTGCGGCGCCTTCGCCTCGAGCGCATCCGCCGCCTTGTTGAGCAGCGCGCGCCGCGCATTGGGGCCAAGCGCCGACCAGACCGGGAACGCCGCGGCCGCCGCGTCGCACGCCGCATTAGCGTCCTCGACACTCGCGGCCGGCGCCGTCGTCGCGACCTCGCCCGTCACCGGATTCAGCCGTTCGAACGTCGCCGTCGCCGAATGCCCGGCCGTCATCGTCGCAGAATCAGTCATCACGCTCTCCCGTTATTGTTATATTGCATAGCGTAATGAAAAACCCACGACAAGGCCATGACCTCGGCTGAATCCTGCTTTGCCGTGAATCAGTCATGTTTGAAGCTGCCGTACTCATGACGAACATTCCTGGACCAGCCACCTTCCGCACATCGTCCATTGTTGACGGCTTGTTCGCCGCTCTACGGCATTGAAACACGCGGGCCTTTTTGGCGTTTCTAGCGTCGGAAGCCGGAGGAAGTTGCAATATGGGCTAATTGGCTGCCGGACCCATGGCATCCCGGAAGACCTCCTCGAGCACGCTCAGATCCAGATCCTTTGTGGATTTGAACCTGATGCAATATCCGGTTATCTTGGCCTTTCCGAGCCGTGGTCCATAAGTCTCGGACAGGTATTTCTTGTCCGTAAGGCCCATGACGTAGACCGATAGCCCGGCCGTATTGGCGCTAAGGCCGATCTTGTAGAACCGTCTCGACTCCCCGGTGGCATAGCTGAGAATCGTCGCCCCATATCCAATATTCGGATTTGAAACGACCTTGCCCTTGTCGTCCTTCCCATCCAGGAACCAGAGCTCGGCGTCGGGAGAAATCTCCAAGATCCGCCGATGCAGATCCCGCAATTCCTCGCTCTTCGCCGGTGACTGATCGTCAATATATCTGTCGATCTGCTCGCCTACCCTCATGCCAGGGGTTTCCTTTCATCGTCGCCAGGCTGCAACCCGCAGCACGAACACCGGCCTTTCATCGGGGCGACGATTGTCCTCGCCTGCAATCGACAAAACCCGCTGACTTTCCTCGACCTTCGGTGGCGTTCCTCGAAACCAGCCCTGTCGCACGCCTGAACAACCAAACGACGCAGAACATCGACTATGGTCGCGGTAGGAACAAGCGCTGAAATGTGGAGGCTGGATCGCAAAGCGAGCCGCCTGCGTGGCCCGGGAGTATCCCCCATGTTCGTCCATGCCGTCTCCCTAATAGCGCTGTTGGCTGGCGCGCCGTCCATAGCGCCCGCGGAAACGCCGTCGACGACGGCCAGCGGCCCGGCGACGGTTTCGCTGTGGCCGCGCGGCGCACCAGGTTCCGAGCAGCGGTCGAGCGACCCCGAGATCGTGGAGAACACCTATGTGCGGAGCGTCCATAGCCCGTCCCTCACGGTCTTCCCTGCCGACCCGCGCCACGCCAATGGCGCAGCGATCATCGTCGTGCCCGGCGGCGGCCATCGCATGCTGGTCTTCGTCAATGAGGGCGTCGGTCCGGCCAAGGCGCTCAACCGCTACGGCGTCACCACCTTCGTCCTGAAGTACCGCCTGGCGCGTGAGACAGGATCGACCTACGCGATCGAGCGCGACGCCGCGGCCGACCTGCGCCGGGCGATCCGCTGGGTGCGCGCCAACGCCAGCCGATATGGCGTTGATCCGCGCCGCATCGGCGTGATGGGCTTTTCGGCCGGCGGCGAACTGGTGTCGCTCGTCGCGGACAACCCCGAGCCCCAACCGCCCTCGCCCGATCCGCTCGACGCGGTCAACGCCCGTCCCGACTTCCAGATACTCGTCTATCCGGGCCCCCTGGGCATCCCCGCCCGGGCCGCGACCGGCGCCCCACCTGCCTTCATCACCGCCGGCTCGCTGGACCAATGCTGCGCCGAGCCGGCCATGATGCTCTACGGCCAGCTTCGCAAAGCTGGCGTGTCAGCCGAACTGCACATGTTCGCCGACATGGACCACGGCTTCAACATCGCCGCCCACTCCGAGAGTCTGTCGATCCTGCACTGGCCCGACCGGCTGGCCGATTGGCTTAGCGATGGCGGCTGGCTGCGCGAACGGCCCCTGACGGACCCGAAACCCTTCAAGCCCTGAATGACTGTCACTCTTCTCGGTGAGTAGGACGCGCGCTCAGTCACTGTTCGAGTCTGACTCCTCTTGCTCCCCCTACAAAGGCGGAGCGGAATCATTCCCCACTCGATTGTTAAAAAGACGAAATCCACTGAAATACAAAGATAAATCAACAAATTGCGCTATTCAGCGGATTGCAAGACCGACAAAATGCCTGGCCCTGATCTTACTGGATAGCGTCCATCGACCTTTCTGGTCGGGGTTACGGTGCACGATGCGCGTATTCTGAGGGACCTGTTGGGGCGGGTCAGCCGGTGCGTGTAGCTGGTCTTCCTGAGTGCCGGCGGTGCACCGCGCCTGGACCAGGTGCCTAGTGCATCTCCACATCGGCTGCGGTCAGCAGGATTGGCGGCTCCCCGCCAAGACGCCTCACGAACTCGAGCAGGGCGATGCGGTGGATGTCGGCTTCGAACTCGCTAAATAGCTCGAGCGCGTAGTCGCCATCGATGCCGTCAAGATCGGGATCGAACATCTGTTCGAGTGCTTCGCTGGTGATGAGAAAGTCCACTGGGCCGAGTGCCGTCATGCCCGTGAAACCGACGCTCTGGCGTTCAGCGGCCCAGTAGCCGTCGCCAGGCTCGAACGTCACGCTTGGCTGCGCCATCGCCGATCACTCCTGCTGTGCTTCCCAAGCCGGCAAGCGCTCCGCCAATACCGCAATCCCGCTGCCCTCAAAAGACGCCTGGGCGACACCGTCGATCTGCACCGGCCGCTCCGGTGTCAGCATGGCTGCTGCCTGGTGTGCCGGATCGAGACCCTGCCAGGCGCGCACGGCACCCGCGAGGCTCGTCACCTCCGCCAGATCGCCGTCGCCGCGCGGCACATTTTCGAGGCTCGCGCTCATGCGCCATTCGATCGGCGGGGTCTTGGCGGAGTCACCCCAGCTTGCTTCGGTCATGCGCATGTCTTCCCGTAAATCATCGATGGTGTGTGAGGCCCTTCAAGCGCGCGGTATCGCCTGGATGTTCCGGCACTCGTCTCAGCGGCTGGCTCTCGCTGAGCCTTAATGCGGCGCGAGGCGGCGGGAATGCTCACCCGGCGTCAGCGCGGACTACCGTGATAATTCCAACATGCGCGGCAGACTTTGGTGCAGTCCCGGAGGGGCTTCGGCGCTAAGTGTTGGACCATCGTGGCGGTGCAAAAAAAGCCCGATTGTTCCCGAATGGGGCCGCCGTGGGAATTGCAGCAGGCGAGGGCCAGTTCGCGCTGGTCCAGATCGCATCGGGGATCGCCCTTGCTCTCCTCGCCGCTATGAAAAATCGTGGTCCGCGTGATCCCAGGACCAGAGCCCGAAGACGACAGCAAAGTGCAGGGACCGAACCGAAGAGGAGCCACTGACTGCGCTCGGCCATGATTTCCTGATGTGCCCGCCCCATATGCGCGTGCGATGAACGATGGCCGACATTTCGTTCGGAGATCCTTGGGTCCAGTTGCCTCCCGAGCTGCGCAACCGATCGTGCTGCTGCTCGACTCGCCGGACGATCGGGTATGCGCGCAGAGCTGCGGGGCGTCGCTCCCGCCTCATCCGACCGCTCGACCTCGACCGCCCAACACGACAAGCGGCGATCGGCACGTCGCTTGATATCGCGGCATCGGACGCCTTCCAACGCAGTCGAGCCGCCGCACCTCCTGCCTCGCATATAGTCGAGGCGATCGGATGCCGGCGGCTCGGTCCCATCAGGCCCGAGCCAGGGCGGCCGCGACCCGGCCGACCCCGCCCGTGCCCTTGCTATCCGGCCGCTGCCGGATCGGCGATACCGATGGGCTCCACGCTGTCGGACTTCTGCGCCACGTCGAAACGATCGGCGTTCATGACCTTGGTCCAGGCGCTCACGAAGTCTTTGACGAACTTCTCCTCATGGCCTTTTTCGGCATAGACCTCTGCGACGGCGCGCAGCTGACTGTTCGCGCCGAAGATGAGGTCAGTGCGGGTCGCTCGCCACTTCTCCTGCCGGCCGCCACGGTCATAGCCGATGAACTCTTCGTCGGCGCTTTCGTCGATCACCTGCCAGAAAGTAGCATTATCGAGCAGGTTGACGAAGAAGTCGTTAGTAAGCTGGCCCTTGCGGTTGGTGAGCACACCCTCCGGCGCGTCCCTGTAGTTGGCACCGAGCACGCGCAGGCCGCCCAGCAGTACCGTCATCTCAGGTACCGAAAGGCCCAGCAGCGAGGCGCGATCGAGCAGCAGCTCCTCCGTCTTCACGCTATGCTTGGTCTTCAGATAGTTGCGGAAGCCATCCGCTACCGGTTCCATCACCGCGAAGCTTTCAGCGTCGGTCCAGTCCTGTGCAGCGTCGCCGCGCCCGCCAGTGAACGACACCTCGACGGCGAAGCCGGCGTCCTTCGCCGCCTTCTCGACCGCCGCGGTCCCCGCCAGAACGATCGCATCGGCCACCGAGAGAGTACCACGCAGTTCCTCGATCTTGGCCAACACCCGCCCAAGCTCGTCAGGCTCGTTCACCGCCCAGTTCTTTTGCGGCTCGAGCCGGATGCGTGCGCCGTTGGCGCCGCCGCGATGATCCGACCGGCGATAGCTGGATGCCGACGCCCAGGCGGTCTTCACGAGCTGACCGATGCTGAAGCCAGCGTCGAGGATCTTCGCCTTGAAGGCAGCGACGTCCGCATCCGACGGCTTGGCGCCAACCGGAATCGGATCCTGCCAGATCAGGTCCTCCTCCGGCACTTCCGGCCCCAGATACCGCACCTTGGGCCCCATGTCGCGGTGAGTGAGCTTGAACCACGCGCGGGCAAAGGCATCTTTGAACGCTTCATGGTCGTTGCGGAATTTCTCGGAAATCACCCGGAACTCGGGATCGACCTTCAGCGCCATATCAGCGGTGGTCATCATCGTCGGCACGCGCTTCGATGGGTCGTGCGCCGCAGGCGCCATGTCCTCCTCGCGCTGGTTGATCGGCTGCCACTGCTTAGCGCCGGCCGGGCTGCGGACGAGCTCATATTCATAATCGAGCAGCAGGCGGAAATAATTCTCCGACCACTCAGTCGGGGTATTCACCCACGACCCCTCGATCCCGCTGGTGATCGTATGCTCGCCGTAGCCACTTTCGTGCGCGCTGGCCCAGCCCAGGCCCTGCAGCGCGATGTCCGCCGCCTCTGGCGCCGCGTCGACCAGGCTTGGGTCGCCGGCGCCATGCGCCTTGCCGAACGTGTGACCGCCGGCGGTGAGTGCGACCGTCTCTTCGTGATTCATCGCCATCCGCTCGAACGTCTCCTTGATGTCGCGTGCGGACTGCAATGCATCCGGGACGCCACCGGGCCCTTCCGGATTGACGTAGATGAGGCCCATCTGGATCGCAGCCAGCGGATGCTCCAACTCCAGCTGTTCTTCGGGCAGGATGCGGGTCTTGTTGTCCGGATGACCGACGAATTGCTCTTCGGAGCCCCAATAGATGTCGCGTTCCGGCTCGAACACGTCCCGGCGCCCGCCGCCGAAGCCGAAAATGGGACCGCCCATCGATTCGATGGCGACATTGCCGGCCAGGATGAAGAGGTCCGCCCAGCTGATGTGCTTGCCGTACTTGCGCTTGACCGGCCACAGCAGACGCCGCGCCTTGTCGAGGTTGCCGTTGTCCGGCCAGCTGTTGAGCGGCGCAAAGCGCTGCTGGCCGCTATTCGCGCCGCCGCGCCCATCGGCCGTGCGATAGGTGCCGGCAGCGTGCCAGGCCATGCGAATGAAGAGGCCGCCATAATTCCCGTAGTCGGCCGGCCACCAGGGCTGGCTGTCGGTCATCAGGGCCGTGAGGTCGGCCTTGAGGGCGTGATAATCGAGTGCGTTAAACGCTTCCGCGTAATCGAATTCGTCGCCCATCGGGTCGGGTGAGAGGCCGCCTTGGTTGAGGACGTCCAGCGGAAGTGCCTCCGGCCACCAGTCACGGTTCGTGCGACCGAGCAGCGAGCGAACCGTTGTCGGGCGCTCCACGGGGCAGCCGCCCCCGATATCGCCAGTCTTTGCGTCCATGCCTATCTCTCCTCTTCTTGATTTCGCCCACGCTAGGTGCGGAGTGGCATTCACAGAAACGATTAAAGTTCGTCAGTAACGATTGAAAAATCGATCAGCGCGGATTGCCGTCGTTGACGTCCTTGCACTGCTTGATCGCTATCATGCGGGCTTCGTCGTGGATGATTTCCCCGAAAAGGCTTCGCCGCGATGGGTTCCTGGGAAGATCGCCTATGTGCGTTTTCATGGGGCGCTGGGCAAATATCACGGCCGCTGCCGCGCTGAAACACTGCTGAACTGGTGTGCGTGGATGATCGAGCAAGCGGACGCAGGGCGGCCGGTCTGGGCCTTTTCAACAATGACGCGGAAGCCGCGGCCATCCAGGATGCGCTGTCGCTGAAAGCGATGGTGGAACAGCAACTCTCCCGCTGACGCCAACTGCCCATGGTGTCCCAGCGTCTGCCGGCGCTCACGAAGACGCTGCCGGATGGCGAATGTGCTTCCATTAACGATCGAGTAGAGCCGTGCGCCGGATGAACGCTCGTATCGTACTACTTGCCGGCGGTCGGGCCGCCGTTCTGCGACCCGCCATATTTTATCGATACTGCCTCGAAGAACCTTTTGTCGCTCCTTTAGACTCGAACGCGACGGACGTTCTCATTCGCGGCCTCGGCCTTGGGCGCGTTACGCTCACACCCTATTCTCGACCGTGTTGTCTAGGGCTCTGCCGATGGCGGCTTGCACAGCCTGCGCCTCGGCGGCCAGCATCAGCTCGGCGGCGAGCAATGCGCCGTCCTGATCCTGCACCACCGATGTGCGTTCGACGATATCGGTCACGAACTGCGGAAAGCGCGCCATTCTCGCCCGCTGGGCATCCGACCGGTCCTCGCGGAGGACAGATAGCTCAAACTTCTCGACAGCCACCAGATCGTGGGGCGCGATTCCCAACGGCTGTCCGAAACATCCTAAACCGCGATTGATGCCGGCCGTTCGTACGACCGGCGCTTGTGGTGTGTGGCAAGGCGAAGGAGAACGCCCACCGGGCGCTCCCTCCAGCATAGTCCGGTCGAGGCTTCACCCCTTGATGCGACCGGATAAATGGCCGCCACTGGCGCTGTTTGGTGGGAAGCACGAAGCGTGGGTCAGCGGGCGAAATCACGGCGCCGTGCCGTGGGGGGGCAGCGTCTCCCGTTCGAAGGCAATCGTGGCAAGTTTAGCGTCAAGCGCCGCGACTGCTGCCGGGGTGAGATCGTTGGTCATGTTGCCGCCGAGCACCGTCGTGCGATCGATCAGCAAGCCGCAATTACGCTCCTTGTAGACCTGCGCGATCAACGGCTGAAGCGTTTCGGCGATACGGGCCATCGCCTTGCCGCGGGTAGCCTCGATCTCACGCGTGCGCTGCTGCGTCCGGACCTGGATCGCGGTCAGGCGCGGGGCAAGCGCCGCTTCCCGCACGCGGCGTTGCTCGGGCGTGAGCTTGGCCGCATCGGTCTGCAGGGCCTGGATCTCGACCTCCAGCGGCTTGCGTTCGGTATCGAGCTCAGCCTGGGCCTGATCGGTCAGCTGCTTGAGCCGCGCGGTGGCGGCGACGCCGACCTTGGCATTGGCGAAGATCGCCTCACGCGACAATAGGCACACGCCGGCAACGGCAGTGCCGCCCAGCCCCTGCTGCGGTGCGGGCGATGTCTGGGCGATCGCCGGTGCGGCGATGAGCGAGAGAAGCGGCAACAGGGCAATGATACGCATGGTGGGGCTTTCGTGCGGAGGATCAGAAAACAGAGGCAGGCGTGGCCTGGTGACGGTTCAGCAACGCCTGGAAACGATCAAGCGACGCCAGATGGAAATGCACCAGGGCGAGCCAGCCCCTGCGATGCCAGTCGATCACCGTGGCATCGTCGAGCGCCGCGAAGCGCGCGCGATCGACCACCTGGAAGCCATCGATATCGAAATTCTCGCCACTCGCGAGCGTGACGGCGGCGCGCCGATCAATCAGCAGGTCCTTCAACGCCGCGACGAACGCCGTGGTTGCCTCGACGTCGCGGCGGAAGGCTTCGCAGAAATGCAGCGCCTGAGTCGTCATGGCGCTCGCCTGGTCGCCGTCGAACAGCGCGACGCCCCCTTCCCCATCCCGGACAATCCGGTCGCAACCCGTATCGAGCCCGAGCACGAAACGCTCGGCTTCATCGGTGGCGTAGAAGATGAACGGATAGCGGCGGACATAGGCCGGAACGTAGCTGTCCTCCGCCCATTGGCCGTCCGCCACGAACAGATTCGATCGTTCCAGCCCGACCAGCACCACGGGCGACCGGTCGGCGCCCGCAAAGAGGATCGGATAGGTGCACGAGGCGGCGGCGAACTCGCTGACGGCCAGCATCACGGTATTGGTATCTGCGGCGAATGCGGAATCGCCAGGCAGCAGCCGCCAGGCGCCATGCCCGGCAGCGGTGAGGGGCTCGGGGCGCTTGTAGAACAGCGCCGCAGGGCCAGTGATGTCAGCCGGACTTTCGGCCGCCAGTGCAGAACTCATAGCTATTTCCTGTCGCGAGTGGGAAAAATCAGCCGTTGCGCACCCGGCGCAGCATGATCGTCTTCGGGCCGGTGCGCACCGGCACCATCCCCTGGCGCGAGAGCAGTCGGATAAGCGCCTGTTCCGGCGTCATGGTGCCGCGGATCGCGGGTGCCTGGCCGCGCTCCAGCGCTGCATCGTCGTAGAGGATGCTGAAGCCGGAGGCACGGCCGACTGCCCGAACCGCGCTCCCCACATCCTGCGCGCCGATATCGAAGGGGACCGCCTGAGACAGCTGGCGGACTTCGGCCAGTTCGACCGACGGCTGCGCCGATATCGGCGTGGCCGAGGAAGTCCTGGGCGGCGCTGGGCAGCGATCTCCTCTGGTTTCGTCGCACTCCTCGCCATAACCGGTCACCCGCACCTCGATCAGTGAGGGCGTGCCGTTCATGTTGTTCTTGCGCACCTTGGCGGTCGCTTCGGTGATCGCGCGGAGCACATCGTTGGACTTGGCGGAAACCTCACCTGTGTCGAGCGACGTCGGCGGGGCGGCCGGCGTGATCGGCAGGCCGGTCTTCACGCCGGCCACATCGATATTATCGGTGCCGAGGATCTGCACCGCGAACACGTTGAAGTTGCCGCTGACCCTGATCCCGGCGTCGCCGGCATCGACGATGCCGTTCGGCGCGATGAGATCGACGTCGGCGGGAGGCGAGCCTTCCTGCGTCCGCAGCGTCCCGATGCCGGCACCGGTCGGCAGGCCCGCCGGCACGCGGTCCATCGCCGCATAGGGGCTCAGCGTGTAATTGTAGAATTGCGGACTGATCGAGGTCTTCGCGCCCTTGCCGGCGGCGATGTCGCCATAAGACGACCAGATCATGATGTTGCCGCCCTTCGTCGTCAGCGCGCGCGATTCGTTGAGCGTCACACTGTCGTGCGCGAAGATGTTGATCGCGCCGCCATCGGTGGTGACGATGCCCGATCGCAACGCGTCGCCGCGGGGGTTGCCGGACCAGGGCTGGCCCGTCTGCGCCGCGGTCGCCGCTGGATTCGCGAGCTTGATCTGGCCGCCGGGCGAAACGAATTCAATCTTGCCACCGCCGAACGACATCACCCGGCCGGCATAGGTTTCGAAATCGCCGGTCCAGCGCGCTTCGCCGGTGGCCAGTGCCTCATCTGCCCGCTTTTCGGCGCCGGGGAACAGGGCAGCGATCGCCTTGTACCCGCGGAAGGTGGTGCCGACGCGATCGCTGTCCTTGTCATTGGCCTCACGGCCGGTGGTGCGCAGTTCGAGGAAGAACACGTCGCGATAGAAGGGCGTCTTGAAGTCGGTGGACAGGGCAGACCAGTATTTCCAGGCAGTATCGAGATAGGCGAACTGCTCCGCCTTGGTCTTGAGCGGCTCAAGCCCCTGGACGCGGCGGACATAATTGACGAGCCCTTCACGCGGCTCCGGTGTCGCGAAATCGCCTTCGGCCCCGGCGGCGCGCGGATAATCACGGTCGAACAGATAGGTCGAAAGCTTGGTGCCCAGCGCGCCGTCGTCGAGCAGATAGTCGGCCATCTGACCGGCCTTGCCGGGGTTCAGATAGGCATCTTCGAACGCCGCATAGGAAGGCGTCTGATTGAAGCCCGTGCTGATCGCGATATCCGCTGCGGCCTGGCCTGGCTTCCAGTCGGACGGGGGCGGCGGGACGAGATTGCTGGGCAGACCATCCGGCAGGATGCCGATCCGCGTGGTGGTGATGCCCAGCGCGTTGCTTGGCATATAGAAATCAGTGCCGACCTCGATCTCGAGCCGGCCCGGGCCCGCCACATTGATGAAGCCGCGATTGGTCGTGGCCTGAGTCGTCGGATCGTAGATGCCGTAATTGACGTCGAAATACAGGCCCTTGCCCGCACGCACCATGCTGAGGTCGTTCACGTTGTTGTGCTGCAGGCTATAGCTGGGGAAATAGACGTTCCCGCCCGCCTGCACCCACATCGCCTTGGGCAGACTGATCCCGCTCTGCGTCGAGGTGACGACATCGCCGCTGCCCGCATAGATGCGCACCGGCGTGGTATCGCCGACGTGCAGGTCGGGCAGGAACGTGGGCGTGAAATATTGCAGGCCGGGATAGAAGATGCCCCGCCCGGCCGAGATGTAATGCGTCCGGCCTGGCCCGCCATAACCGGCGTTGCTGGGGTTGCTCGCGGTGCGCAGGATCCGGTCCAGCGCCTGGCTCATGATGATCCCCTGCCCGCTGCTGCGATAATTGGCCGATTGCGTGGCCCCGTCCTGCAGATACGGGTCGAGCGCGACGGTGCCGTAGCCGATATAGACGTTGTTCGCGGCGAGCAGTTCGAGGTTGCCGCGCGCAGCCGGGGCCAGCAGCATTTCGCCGAGCATGTTCACGTCGCCCGCCGCCGCCACGGCGCTGACCGTCGCTGGCCGGAGTTCGTAGCCGATCGAGCTCGTGCCGGTGATCGGCCGTTCGTTGGCGCCGAGGAAGTAGAGGGGACGTACGCCGCTACGCTTGGTGACGATATCCGTGTTAAGCTGGTTGTTCCACATCGTCACATCGCCGCCGGCGGAGAACAGGCTGACGGATGCGGTATCCGTATAGCTTTGGAACCCGTCAGGATCGATTTGCGAGACGGCCGGATCGATGTACCCGGTGCCGAGCAGCGGATCCATGACGGCATCGATGTTGAGATCGCCGCCGCTCTGCAACTTGAACTGGCCAGATGAGGTATAAAGCAGCGCGTAGATGTCATAGTTCAGCGCGACATCGGGCCCGGTATGGATATAGCAGCCGTCGCCCGATCCATTGCACGCGACGGCCGGGTTGCTGCTATCGAGCACACGCGCCGTGCTGCCTGACAGGAAGGCACCGCCGGCGGTGATCGCCCCTACGCCGTCGCCGACGTAATAGACGCCGCCCAGGATGTTGCCGCCCGCGCGCATCCGCAGATCGCCGCCACCGGTGATGTTGAGCATGCCGACCGGCTCGCCTTCCACCGTGTTGCCGGGCAAGCGCCCGCTTGTCGGGATCGCGACGCCGAGGTTGGCGATGTCGCCGCCCGCATCGATGGTGATATCGCCCCCACCGAGCGCGCCGATGCCGCCCTGGAAGGTCGCGAAATTGACCCACCAGCTTGTCTGGGCATAGCCGTCCGCGGTCTGCTCGAACCGGCCGGTCACATTGTTGACGCGCAGGCGCTGGCGCAGCCAGCCGGAAGGTGTCTGCGGCGTGGAACCACTCGCCAGGATGTCACCCGCCGCACGAATGGAGATGTCGCCGCCATTGACCGAATAGGTGGCACCGGTCGGCGCGTAGAAGCCTGCCAGCGCGGCGGCATTCTCACCCGCAGTGTAGATCACCGAGGCACGTTCCTTCAGCACGACATTGCGGCCCGCCGAAACATTGATCGCGCCCGTGCCCGTGCGGACGACATAGCCGGTAGAATTGTCGCTCTGGAAATATTTCAGAAAGTCGGAGCCGGAGCCGTTGGCATAGCTCTCGGTGCCGTCCTGCTCTTCCGAATAATAGCCGCCGCCCGAGGAGTAGTTCACATAGGGCAAGGGTCGCTTGGCATACCGGACCGTATCGACATAATCCCCGGTGGCCGGATTCTTCTCGATCAGCGCACCCGTTTCCGGATCGATATATTTGCCCGTTGCAGGGTCGCGCTGGAGCTCGAGGAAGCCGAGGTGGTAATTGGGATTCCGCGGATCGCGGATGAAGCGGCCCTCGCTGTCAGTGAGGTACAACCGGTGCTCATTGGCATATTTCGGATCAAAGAAATATTCGATCGTGTCAGCGGTGCCGCCGACGATCACCGATCCCTTGCCCTCGGCGATCTGGCCGATCGGCAGCACCGCGAGCGAATCCGGACTGACCAGATTGGCGCCCGCCGCCAGGTTGATCGTCCAGGACGCACCATCGGTCAGCGCCGCGCCGGGTGAGGCATCGACGAAACCGTCGCTGAGATTGGCGTTGAGCAGCAGATCTCCCTTGGCGCGCAAGGTCAGCACGCCCGCCCCGCCGTCGAAGCGCAGATCGTGCAGGTTCCAATCCTTGGTCAGCTCCATGTCACCGTCGCTGCGCAGCTCGATGCCCGCGGCAACAACTGCCTTGCCGCCAAGCCGGGTGAAGATGGCCGCGGCGTTGTGCATGAAATTGCCCGCATCGGCGGAGACCCGGTCGATCACGCCCTGATCGATCGTGCCGATCCCGTCATAGACGCGATATCCTTCCGCAATCACGGAACGCGCGCCGGTGATAGTGCCGCCGATCGTCCCGATCGCCAGATCGCCGCCGCGTTGTGGCGCGCGCAACCGCACGATCCGCCCACCCGGGCCCGTACCGCTGACGTCGATCAACGATCCGGCGAGCAGGTTGATCTCCCCGCCGTTGCGCCCGGCTGTCTCGACGAATACCGAGCCGCCCGAACCCTGTGCGGCATTGGCACGCGCCAGCAGCTTGCCAGTCGTACCGATGGTGACACCGTCTGCCGCAGCCAGGTGGATCGAACCGCCATTGTCGCCAACGGTGCGGATCGTGCCGTTGACGGTGATCGCGCCGTCGTTGGTGATCGCTGCGAATTCCTGCACACCGACCGTGCCGGTGATGTCGAGATTTCCCTTGTTGATTTCAAAGCGCCTGCTTTGCAGGAAGCCGCCGGTATCGAGCACTGCGTTCAGCGCCGCGAAGTTGCTCAGGCCCTCGGTCAGCAGGTTGAACGAACCGCTGCGATAGCCGGCCTGGGCCTTGCCGAGGATGGTGCCGCCGAGGCGCACTTCGCCCAGCCCGGCCGAGGCGGTGAAGGTGCCGGCGTCGCCGCCCGCCGCGGTGCCCGATACATCGACCGTGGAGCCCACCACGAGATCGACGTCTCCTCGATCCGCGACCAGGCCAACCGTGCCGGCACCGACGCCGACCGATTTGTCGAACAGGGTGACGACGTTGCTCGTCACATCGATCGTCGATCCCGCCGCCAGCACGACGTCCCCGTCACGCGCGCGCAGGTTTACGGTGCCGCCGGTGAGGCGGATCTGCCCTGCATGGGTGACCGAGGAGCCAGTGATGCCCAGGGTCGCGCCGAAGGTCTGATAGGCGGGAAGCGTCGCCCCGTTCGTGGCGATCCTGACGGCGCCCGTCGCATCGAAGAACAAGCGCGATCCGCTATCGGCTACCAGGCTGCCCGAGGTGAGGTCGAGCGAGCCGGGCACAAATAGCGTGCCGTCGTCGCGCCCAATGATCCGCTGCGCGGCGTCCACCGTAAGGGAGTCGATCCCGGAAAGCCATTTGTTGCCGCCTTCGAAATAGACGATATCGGCCTTGATCGTCAGCGCGCCGCCGCCGGTGACAGCCTGGGCGGTGCCGCCATTGCTGTTGGTCAGCGTTATGCTTTTTCCAGACAGCGTCGTCGCAACGCCATCGCCGCCGATCACGCGGAATTCACGCGCGTCGAGGCGCAGGGCATCGCTCGCACTGAGCGTCGTGTCGCCATAAAGATCGATACTGCTGTAGCTCTTCAGCGTGATCTCGGCAGCACGCCCCAGCGCGTTGATCGAATTGCCGGCAAAGACGAGGCCGCCCGTGCCAGTGGGCACCGCACCGAGCGAGACACGCGATGAAGCAGCACTGATCTGGCGCGCATCGATCGCCGCACCGGCGCCCATCACCGTATCGATCGTCGCATCGAGCGCCAGCGATGCGCCCTTCAGCGTCGCGCCGTCAGCGATCGTCAGCGTGCCGCCGGGCACGAGCGGCGCGAGGCCAAACCCGGCGCGCCGCGCGTTGATCGCGGCGAGCTTGACCGGATCGTTGCGAAGCGCCGCCATGGCGTCGACCGCGGCGGAATCGCGCAGGATGTCGACCTGCATGCCGTTCGACAGCCGCAGAAACGCACCCTGATCGAGCACGCCGTGGACTGTAACGTCGTCAGCCGGAGTCCAAGCCTCCCCCTCATCCACAAAGGCAGCGGTGCCGGGAACGATCCGCAGATCGCCCGAAGTGCCGGTCACCTTGCCGCTGGTTTCGACAACACTGCCGGCGTGCACATCGAGCTTGTTGGAAGATGCGAAAAGCAGTTCGGGGCCAGTGAGCTTAGACCCCTTGTTGTCGATGACGATGTCGGTGCCGGAGACGACGAGCTCGAGGTTCACCGCGCCCTGACGACGGGTGCCGCCGATCAGCAGGCTTTCCGCACCGAAGGCATTCAGCTTGTCGCTGTCGAGCACCAGATAGCCGTCATAGAGACTGGCGTCGGTGCCGGCACCGGCCACCACGACGCGCGCAGCATCGATGTCGGCAAAACCGCCGCGGCCGCCCTCGGCCGCCTTGGAGTTAAGCGTCGCGCCAAGGTTAAGCGTCTTTCCGGCGCGCAGCACCACGCTGCCGCCGTCGAGCGGGATGCGCGGCGTATCGCCCACAGGCCGATTTACCCGCAGCGCCTTTTTGAGGAACGCCTCCGAGGTGAAGAAGCTGTTGGCGTCGGTTTCCCGATAGCCCGAGCGGAGCCGCAGGGTCTTACCCGGCATGACCAGGAAGCCGGAGGTGCGCTGGTCGCGCGCCTGGCTGTCGCCGCCCGCCAGCATGAAGCCGGCCTGGATCGATGATCCATCGGTCAGGTTTGCGGAATCGCCGATCCGCATATCGGAATAGCCGACCTCCCCGTGCTTGGCGGTTACCCGGAATGCGCCGGGCAGCAGAGCGAATTCAGCGGGCAACAGCGTGTAATACCCCGCCTTCAACCCGCTGCCGCCCGAGAGATAGATCCGGTCGCCGATGCCAGGGCCATTGCCCGGCGCCGTACCGAGCGGCGCAACGTCGCTGTCATAGGACGGCATGACCGCGAAGATCTGCCCGGGCGCGGAGACCCACTTGTTGTCGGCGTCGCGATAACCGGTGAGCCAGTCCCGCGTGCCGCCGATCCCGGCGACGAATTCGTGCGCAACCAGATTCCCGCCCCCCGATACATCGAGGATCGAGCCCGTCTGCATGTCGATCACGTCGCCCGACAGCACCACATTCTTGGTCGGCAAGGTGGTCAGTTCGAGGCCCGTGAAGGGATCGAGCCAGGTGTCGCCGTTGCTGGTATAGCCATAGGGGATGATGCGACCATCGGCCGAGACCGAGGTAAGGCTTCCCGGGGCCAACGTGACGGTGCCGGATCCGACGCTGCCGTCCTTGGTGGCGATCAGGTTGATCGTCCCCAGCGGCGAGCGCAGGACACCCGACTGGACGATGCGCGGCGCGGTGATCGTCAGTTCCGCCGCAGCTTCGTAGGGGCTGCTGTTGATCGCGTTGCCGGCGTCCTGCGGCAGGATGGTAAACGTATCCCCGACCGTGACCGCGAACTTGCTGCCGGTGCCGGCATATACCTGGTCGGCCTTCAACGTGAGGTTGCCGCCGGTGACCAGCGTCCCCGTCGGACGTACCAGCGGATCGAGCGTGTAGCCGGCGAGCCGGATGTCGCCGCCGCTGGTTAGCGTGGTGTCCGAATAGCCATAGAAGCTGGCGTTGCCGACCTGCAGCAAAGTTCCTGCGTTGATGGCGATGCGCGTGTTGGCGTTCACCGGCTTCACGCCGATCCCGAGCAGCGCGATATCATAGGCGCCGGCGTCGACATTACCGGTCCCGGCCGGCAGCATGCCCAGCGCGACCACGGCGGCATCCAGCGTGACGTTGGCGCCGGCCTGGCCGAAGATCCGGTCCGAATTGATGTCGATCCGGTCGAAGATATGGCTGCCGTCGGCCTTCTTGCCGCCGATCGCGACGTTCCCGACGAACATCACGCCGGGCGATGCGGTCAGGCCGAAGCGCGAGAAGCCGCCCGCCGCGATGCGCGACGTCGATAGCTGAGTTGCCGCAGGCGGCGCGGTATTCACCGGCCTGAGCTGGAAGCCGCCCAGATTCTGGAGCAGGCCGCGCAGGCCCGCATCGATCTGCGGCGCGGGCGGGGGCGACGTATCGAGCGGGGGCAGATTCTCGCCGATCATGAACACCGGCGGCTTGCCGGTCGCCGCAGCGTTGTAGTTGGTCAGGATGGAGATCAGTTCAGCGGCATTGGCCACCGTGAAGCCGGGCGCAAAGTCGAACTCCAGCCCCCAGCTGGAGAAATCGACCTGGCTGAGATCGGTCCCGTAAAATTGAGTGACCGGATTGCCCTGACGATCAGTGAAATAGCCGCCCTCAAAGGCCCAGCCGAAGGAGTCATAGGCCTTCTGAGGGGGTGGGTATTGGGTGGAGCCACCGGTGCCATATCCAGCCTGCCAGTTGATCGCGAACGCGCCGCCCCGCGCGCCGGTCCCGCCGGCGGTGGCGAGATAGGTTGCGTCATCGAGCGAGAGCTGTTGCCCGGCGATGCTGATGGTACCGCCGTTCGACGCGAGCGTGACCGGGCCGCGGATGACGCTACCGTCGGCGGCGGTGACCGGAAGATCGAACCGGGCGGTCGTGCCGGAAACGTCCAGCACGGCGCCGTCGTCGAAATTGATCGCATCGGCGTTTACCGCGATCGTGCCGCCATCGAAGATCAGCCCGTCGACCAGTTCGCGGCCGTCGGAGGAGAGGCCCCGGCGCGTGATGAACGAGGTGCCCCGCGCGAGCAGCTTGCCGGTGCCGTAGACATTGACGACCCCCTGGCCGGTGCCGAGCGAGATCGCGCCCCCCGGCGCGTTGAGGGTGCCGCGGATATCCGCATTGCCGGTCAGGGCGAGCTTGCCGCCTGCCTCGGTGGAAAGCACGCTGCCGGTGTCGATCAGCGAAGCACCCAGGATGCTGATGTCCATGCCGCGCTGGAGCGCCGTCGACCGTTGCCCGATCGGCAGCACCCGGATGTCGGTGAGATCGTAGATGTCGGTTCCCGAAGGGGCCATGGATGCGGGAAGCGCGCCGCCGAGCAGCCCGGGATCCTTGAACTGCAGGCTGGCGCTGGTCGCGTTGACGATCGTGCCCTCGGACAAGGTGACTTTCGGCGCGGTGAGACTGATCGCCGAGAAGCCGCTATTCTCGAAGAAGGAAGCCGCGAGGACGAGCGGTCCGCGTCCGATCGGCGCATCGGGATCCGCATTGGGATCGAGTGCGGGCGTCGGCGCCTTCCCGATGAAGATCTGATCGGCGACCGCCAGGCTGAACTTGCCATTTCCGCCGAGCCCGTAGGCCCGGGCATGGGCGAGCGCGCCAAGATCGAGCGTATCCTGTTGCCCCATGCCCGCGATGATGCTGATGTCGCCGCCCTTGCCGAGCTTGATCCTGCCGTTTCGATCCACCCACGCGCCGCCGCTGCTATCCATCACCATCGTTTCCGGCATGATGAATTTGAGATCGGAATCGTCGGTGCGGGGATCGAGCTCATTGCTGCCGGAAATGCCGCGCCCGGTGGCAGACAAGGTTATCTTGCCGCCATTGATACGGGGTGCGGTCGCCAGCGCGACAGGTTCGTCGATCTCATAGTCGCTATACCAGGATCCGCGCGTATCGAGTCGGGTGCCCGCATCGAATTCCATCGAGAAACCGCTGATGTCGATATTGCCGCCTTCGGTCCGCACGCTGCCGAGGAACTGGACGCGCTGGCTCGCCTGAAGCGTAAGCGAGCCGCCATTCTGCAGAGCGATATTGGCACCCTTCTCGACCACCACCGCGATCTCCGGGCTTTCGGCCCGCCCGCTCTGGCGCAGGAAATAACTGCCCATCGTCGATCGGTTGAAGAAATCGGCGGATGCGAGCGTCGCATTGTCCTCGGCGTGGTTGCTGCCGGTCGAGGCATCGGTCGCGTGATCGAACTCGACGCCGAACAATGCGTCATAGGTATCGCTGAGCTTGTCCTGGAGCCCGAAACTGGCCGCCAGCGCGCGCTCCTTCGCCTGGATCAGAATGTTGTTGCTGACATATTCCGTTTCGGAATTGCCGGCATCGTTGAGCAACAGCACGCCGCCCAGCGGAACATTGGCATGCTGATAGCGCCCGGCGGTGACGCTGCCCTTCATCGTGCCCTGCAGCACTGCATCGGGGGCGAGGATATTGACGCTGCCGCCCTTGCCGCCTTCCTCATAGCTGGTTTCGTACGTGCCCTGCACGCTCGACATCAGCGGAATGTAGAAATCGCGCTGCTTCCCCCATTTGGTGTCATATTGAGTCCATTGGTTGGCCAGCCCCATATAGAGTTCGTCCGGGTCGGCCGCGCGGATGTCGATAATGGTGCCGTCGAGCCGGCGGAGCAGCGTGGTGTAGACGAAGCCCGCCGCATAGGTGGTCTTGCCGCCCGATACGTCGATCACCGAACCGGATTTCATGATGAAATCGTCGCCGATGTCCATCGTCAGCTTGCCGCCGTCGATCAGGAACTGGGCGAGCGTGCCCTGGTTGAGATTGTCGAGGCCCTGCCAGTCGGCAAGGTTGGTACCGTAACGGCGATCGACGCTGATTTCCTTGCGGTACAGCGTGCCATCGCGCTGCAGCGGCGAATCCGCCAGCTGCGCGGCGAACAGCTTGCCGGTGACCTGATGGTATCCCATTGGCAGCAGAGTCGATTTCCAACCGGACAGATCGATCGTCGCACCCTTTTCCATGAGGAAACGAGTGCCGTCTTCATTGTCCTGGTTCGCACCCTCGCCGCGATTGTTGTCGAACACGAACCCGGCCGCGTCGAGCAGCACGTTCATCGCGCCGCTGGGCATGTAGATCAGAGAATCGTCCCGCATATGGACCTGGCCGGCATTGATCTTGAGCGTGCCGACCGACTGGCTGCCCGACGTGACCGGGATCATGTCCTTCGAATCGAGATCGGGCGTGATCTGCGTCAGGCTGCCCTTGCCGAACACGACGGTGCCGTTGCCCGGGATGATCGGGCCGTTGAAGGCGTCGTTGGCATATTCCTTGTAATCATAGGCATAGGCCTGGAAATTGATCCCCGCGCGGAACAGCGCGGTGGAGGTCATCGTGATCGCGCCCATCTGTTCCAGGTTCATGCCGCGGAAATCCACGGTACCGCCGCCGCTCGAGGCGATGATGCCATCGTTCCGCGCATGGAAACCGACATCCGCGGCGCGCTTGACCTGTGTGTCGTTGACGAATCTTTCGATCAGTCCGGGATTGCCCCAGCCGCCGCCTATCAATTGTGCGCGTTCGGCCGACGTGAACTGGTGCCCGATCTCGAACACTTTACCGGTGATCTTGAGGAACAGCTCCTGATAGGCAGCGCTGGAGACGACCGGGAGGCCCATATAAGGCAGGTTGATCCGCATCGAGGTCATCGGATTGTAGACGCCGACGAAGCTCTCGATCTTGCCGTTGGCGCCGCCATTCAGATAGATGTTGTCGCCGGCCGCTAGGATCACCTGGCCTTCGTTCTTGACGGTGATCGTGCCGCCATTGGTGACGTTCGGCCCGACCAACATCACCTTGCCCTTCTCGCCGGTGGTGATCGTGCCCTTGGCGCCGATCGTCACGACATACCGGGTGGGGTCATTGGGATCGAAGACGACGGGCGCCGGCGCGCCGATCGCAAGGAATGGATCCTTGCCGCTCGTGATGTAGTTCCAGCTGTTGCTGAAGGTCGGATCGGTACGGCCGTTATAGTCTTCGGCGAACGAGATCAGGCCGTTGTTGAGGAACTGGCTGTCGCGGATATCGAGCGCCGACACCACGGCCTGCTGCGCCGCGAGCGCACCGTTGAGGGCGACGCCTTCGCGCGCGATCACATAGACATGGCCATCGGCCTTGATATCGCCGTTCAGCACCGTCGTTCCGGTGGCGAGCGAACGGTTGAGCGCGATCCAGTCCTTCTTCTCCTGCTGGAACTTGAGCACTTCGCCGGCCTGCGAGCTCATATTGCTCCAGTTGAGGATCGCCTTGGCGCCACTCTGGACGATGGTGGTGGTGTTGCCGCTCACATTCACATCGGACACGCCCTGCCCGGTGACGAGCTGGCGGACGTTGATCCTGGCGTCCTTGCCCATCAGCACGCCGTTATCGTCGAGGACGAACACGCGACCCCTGGCGCGGATCTCGCCGTTGATCTGCGAAGCCTGGGTCCCGTGCACACGATTGACCGCGATCCAGTCCGCCGACTGCTGCTGGAATTCCAGCACTTCGTTGGTGGCCAGTCGAAACTGCTCCCAGTCCAGCAGTGCCTTGGCCTGAGTCTGCTCGATCGTCATCAACGGGCGGCCATCGGTGCTCTGGCCGATCACCGGCGCCTTGGCGCCCGTCCATTGCGAGACCTGGCCATTGGGCCCGATCACCCGGCCCGACGGCATCGCGATCAGCGATCCGAAGCTCTGTGCCCTGGCGGCGACGGGAAGGAAGCTGGCGGCGAGCACCATCGTCGCGAGGCTCGCGCTGCCAAGCAGGCGCGACTGACGGATCATCTTGGGGGCGTGGGCCATGGTGGCGCTCCAGCTGTCTTCGAGTTACTTGGGGTCTGTGGCGGCCGCGGGCGTCTGCGCCTCGGCCGAAGTCTTGGGCGCCAGCTCGCGCTGCATGCGCTCGCTCACGCTCGGCGGCAGCGTCGCCTCCGTCACCCGCGCCGCGCGCAGCCGGTCCTCATAGGACTGGACCAGATTCTCCATCCGGACCCGGCTAGACTGGACGAAGATCTCCCATGACCGCTGCTTCGCGTGCCGTGCGAGAATCTCGTTCGCGACCGCATACAGTTCGGCGTTGCGCTCCCGCGCGAGCACCAGCAATTCGTCCTTCAGCGCGATCTCGGCGCGAAGCGCCTCAACTTGCTGGCGGGCATTGTCGACCGCGACCTGCTGGCGCAGATAGCGCTCCTCGAGCTGGACGCTGGTTTCCGCCGCCGGCACTGGCGCCGGACTGGCTTGATCCTGGGGCGCCGGCAGACCGGCGACGAGCAGGAGGGCGAGGATCGGTGCGTGCATCATGCCCCCCTCAGAACTTGGCGTTCAGATTGACTTGGAGGACGTCGACCGAGAATGGCGCGCGTTCGATCGAGTCGGTGCTGAACCAGTTCACCCCGATCGAGGCGTTCTTGTAGAGGCCGAACTCGCCTTCGAGGATATAGCCCTTCACGTCCGTGCCGCCGAGGCCGAAGTCGCTGTCGGTGAAGATGTCGAGCACCGCGTCGGTCTCGATATGCTTGTAACCGACGGCGAAACGCCAATCGCCGAATTTATGGATTTCCGGCTTGCCGACGTCGAGCCGGGCCTGCCAGCCCAGGTCGCCCGGCTTGATCAGCGAATTGCTGTCGAGCGCCAGGAGCTTGGCGCGGCTGATGGCTGCGCGGTTCTGGACCACGTCGCCGGTCACCATCACCTGCAGGCCTTTGAAGCCGGTATAGGCAATCGATCCGGTCAGGTTGAACAGGTTGAAATCCGAGGCGAGGCCGGCGAGCGTGGTCAGCCCGTCGGTGCGCATGTTGAACAGCGAGTTCCCCTTCGCCAGCGCACCGGGCGCCGTGTAGTCATTCAGGCGCGATCCGTCGGGCGCGTTCTTCAGGCTGTCGACGTTCTGGAAATCATAATAGGCGAATGCCGCCTTCACGGAGAGATCGTCGATCACCTCGCCCTTGGCGCCGATTTGCCCGGCGATCATCCGGCGATCGCGGCCATACAGCTCATTCTCCTGCAGCGGGAAATAGCCGCCGCTGGCGAACAGGGTGGCGCCGCCGAAACTGTGTTTCAGCTCGAGCGCGACGCCTTCTGGATTGATGTCACCGTCCCACACCAGGTTGGTGGAATAAAAGGGATTCGGCATCCGGCCGCCGACCAGGCTGACGCCCGCGACCGGCGTGATCCGCAAGAAGGCGCGATCGATCCAGAAATCGTCCTTGTTGAAATAATCGCCGAGCGTCTCGTTGGTCGAGATCGCACCGGCATCGTCGCCCGAGGCGAGCCGCACGCCGACACTGACGAAATCGTTGATTTTGGCGTCCAGACCGATCCGCGCGCGATAGCGGATCCGGTTGCGGCCGATCGTCGAGTTGATGATCGGGAAGCCCGCGGCATTGGTCACGCCGCCGGCGCGGTTGATCGCATTGAAGTCTGGGAAGCTCGGGAAGTTGCCGACCTGGTTGAGCGGATCGCTCTTCGGGAAGAACTCGCCCTGATAGCCTACGCGGAAATCGCCGGAAATCGTCAGGCCGTTCAGCCAGCCCGGCATCACGTTCGGTGCGACCCAACCCTCGGTCTTGGCCTCGGCCATGACTTCCTTCTTGATCTGCTCGCGCAGTTCGGCGCGGACCGTCTCTGGCACATAGGAAACATCGATCGTGGTGGAGGTGGCCGGTGCCTCGCGCTGGCGGCGGAGATCCGCTGCGAGCTTGGCCTTGGCCAGCAGGTCCTGCGCCTTTTGCGCGGGGATCACCCCTTCGTCGACCAGCAGCTGCAATATCTCGACACCGACGTCGTCGGTGCTCTGGGCAGCGGCAGGCTGAACCGCGAACAACGCGGTGCCGGCAAGCAGCAGGGAGAGGAACTTGCGTGAGAACATCGGGGTAAATCCTTTGATCGCTGACGCGGCGTTCAGCCGCCGAGGCGTTTCATGTTGATGGTGGCGAAGGTCATGCCGCTGGTCTTGGGCGGACGCCCGCGGGACAGCGGTGGCAGCGCCGAGAGGACATCGCGGATCGCCGCATCGAGGTTCGGATCGCCGGTGCTCGAGCGCAGCGCCGCTGACGTGAAGCGGCCATTCTCGTCGATATTCACCGCGACCTTCAGGAAGCCCTGCGCCGATCGCGTGCGCGGATCGCGCTGGAGCGCCCGGCGAACGTGGGTCTCGACATACTGGCCCCAGCCGCCGCCGCCGCCGCCGCCGCCCCGCCCGAACAACCCGCCACCGCCGCCGGCGGCGAGCCGGAAACTGTCCGATCCCGCATCGGCAGGACGATCGAGCCCGGCCGCCTCGGCACTTGGGGTTTCAGCCGGCTGGTCGCTCGGCGCGTCTGACGGTGTATCGACATCCTGTTGCGGCTTGGGGTTGTCCGTCGGCTCGACGATCTCCTGCTCTTCCTCCATGATCTTCTCCTCCGGCTCGGGAGGAGGTGGCGGTGGCGGCGTCACCAGGGTGATCTCCTGGACGACGCGCTCGCGCTGCGGCCCGCTGCCGGTCGGTCCGAAAATGAACCACCAGAGCAGCACGCCGAGCACCAGGAGCACCACGACGGTGACGGCGATGACGGCTGGATGGATCTGCCCGGGCTGCTCGGGTTGGGGAATCGACGCCGCCACCGATCAGGCCTTGGTACGTTCGGTGACGATGCCGAGCTGAGTGATGCCGACCCGGCCGCACACATCCAGAACTTCGGTCACCCTGCCGAACTGCGCCACTCGGTCGCCCTTGATCACCACCGGAAAATCCGGGGTGACCTGCTTGAAGGAGCGCAGTTGCGATTCCAGCTCGTCGAGCGTCACCGGGTAGGTGTCGAGGTAGACATGGCCTTCGCTGTCGACCGTGATCGCCTTGGTCGTCGGCTTGGCCAGGCTCACCGACGAGCTTGCCTTGGGTACGTTGACCTTGATCCCCTGGATCGCGGCCGTCGTCATGATGATGAAGATGATCAGCAGGACATAGGCGAGATCGAGCATCGGCGTGATGTTGATCTCGTCATAGGGCTTGCGCTTCGATGAGACTTGCATGGTTCTGGCCCCCTATTTCGCTGCGAGGGGGAGAGCGCCGCTGACCGAACCGCGATAGGTTTCAGCCAGCCGCTTTTCGAGCTCATCGACGAAGATCAGGTTCTCGGTGGAGATTTCCTCGACCTTCGACAGCAGGTAATTGTAGCCGAACAACGCCGGGATCGCGACCGCGAGGCCCGCCACCGTGGCGAGCAATGCCGCCGCGATGCCTGGCGCGATGGCGTTGATGTTGACGTCGCCAGCGGCGGCGACCGCGGCGAAGGTGATCATCACGCCCAGGACGGTGCCGAGCAGCCCGATGAATGGCCCGCCCGAGATGGCGATGGTCAGCAGGACGAGGCGTTCGTTGAGCTTCTGCCCTTCGCGGGCAAGGCCTGCATCGAGCGCCGAGCGGATCGCAGCGACCGATTGCGGCGCGAGCGCGAAGCCGCCGGCGTTGGATTGATGCTCGGCCTGGCGGATGCCGACTTCCTGCCGCCCGATCGTGAACAGGCGGGCAAGCGAGCTGTCGCCCGACCATCGCGTCACTTCGGCATCGGCGATGCCGTCATGCGCACCGCGACTGGCTGCCGCTTTCTGATAACCGGCGAGGAAACCGTTATTGGCCTTGGCAGTGCGAGCGAGGAAGACGCCCTTGGACACCATCACCAGCCAGGACAGCACCAGCATCACGCCGAGAATGCCGATCACCACCCAGGCATCGAGCGTCAGCGCGCCGAACAGGATGCCGAGATAGCTCGAATGGCCGGTGCTCGCCTTTTCGCCTTCGGCAGCAATCGTCGCCAGAGTCGAATTGCGGTTCTGCGACGCAGCGGCGAGCGCAATCGCCGAGGCCGGGCGATCGATGTTGGCGCGGCCGATCTCGTCCACATCGCCGACAAAGCCCGGCGCAGCGCCCAGCGCCCCGATGACTTCGTCACCGCCAAGCGCCGGCAGCTTGGCGGCGAAGGTGCCGACGGCGACGCCGTTGACATAGAGGGTCACCGCATCGCCCGCGACGACTGCGACATGAGTCCAGGCGCCAGGCGTGATCGCTGACTGAGCTGCCGCCTCGCCCGTCGTGGCGCCGGCAAGGCGCACATAAGGCACGCCGCCGCGCAGGCCGAGCGTCAGGCGATCGACAGCCGCATCGCCGCCGGCACCCAGCTTGGTGTAGAGAAGCGCATCGGCCGGCTGACCGCTCGCGGCCGGCTTGATCCACGCCGACCACGTCATCTTGCCGGCAGCCGGCACCGTCAGCGACGTGCTGGCAGCAACGCGCAGCTGGCTGTCGGCGGCGAAAGTCGCGCCGCCGGCCGCGAGCCCCTCGACATTCTGGCGACCGGTGAAGGCGGCGACCCTGTTATGATTGGCGGTCATGTCGGCAGGCGCCCCGCCGGTCTCGCCGAAGTGGAGCACCAGCGACTGTTCGCCATCGTAGCTCGCCGCGGCGTCGCCGACCGGCTTGGCCGTGCCGTTGCCGTAATAGAGCCAGATGTCCTGCGACGCGCCCGGCGCGATGGCGGGCACATCGACCCAGACCAGGCCCAGCTCGGCAACGGGATCGAAGCGTTCGATATGATAGGTGAGCGGCGTCTTGTCGTCGCCCGCCAGGAAGCGCAGGTCGCCGCCATCGGGACGGACCTGGCTGAAATCGAGCACCCCGCTGTGCAGGCGCACGAGCACCGGCGCGCGCTTCACCTCGGCGGTCAGGCCGCGGATCGGGCGGCTGTCGAGCACCACTTTGCGGCGCTCGCTCCAGCTATCGTTCCACCAGCTGTCCGCGGCGACGGCAGGCGTCGCCAGCGCGAGAAGGAAGAAGGCTCCGAATAGTTTTTTATTCACGTACTGCACCCCCGAGGAAAGGACACGGCCGGCGGCCGGTCGCTCAAAATTCTGCCCAAATGCGAAACTGACCACGCAGGTGATCGCCGAGGTCGACCAGCGCCGTCTCCTCGTCGGCCAGCGGCGCGGAAAGGAGGAGAGAGGCGTTGATCCGGTCCAGCGCGCGAACGCGCAGTCCGAGCCCGGCGCTGGCAAGTGTGGCGCCGTCGTCGACCTTGCCGTTGATGTCCGCGAGCGGATCGCGGATCCACAGGCGCGCACTGTCGATGAAGGAGAAGAAACGGAATTCCTGCACCGATTTGCCGAACCATTTGTGCAGAGACGGCGCCTCGACATCGAGCTGGCTGAAATAGCCGGAGTCCCCGAGCGCCTGGCTTTCATAATAGCCGCGCACGCTATCCAGTCCGCCCGCGCTGAACTGCTCGTTGCTGATCAGCGGCTGGCGCGTATATTGCGCACCGAACTTCACGCCGACACGGATGTCGTGCGGAAACCGGTAGAGATAGGAAAGATCGGCCCTGATCGACGACCAGCTCGCGCTCGCCGCGTAGCGCTTGCGCCGGAACTCCTCCTCGTCCGCATCCAGCCCGCGAATGCCCAGATTGAGCCCGACGCTGATATCGAGATCGGATTTCGCGCCACGCCGCGCCAGCGCATATTGCAGCGTGAGCGGGACATAGCTGATCGGCGTGGCGGCCGTATCGGCTCCCAGGATCAGATCCTCGGTGAAGGACTTGTAGTCGATCCCCAGCGTCAGCGTGTGGAACAGGTGATCGTTGCCGGAGAAATTGTAGATACCGCGCAGCCCGACGATATCGCCCTTGCCGAGCACGCCGATGCCGCCGATCGCGGCCACGTCGCTGTCGGAATGAACGCCGTAAGCGACGAGCGTGAACGGCGTGCCGCCGATCGGCGCGACATAGGAGCCCGATACCACCCACGACTGTTTGGGGTCCTGCGGGGTGAACTGACCCTGCAGGCTCAGGCTGTGATCGCGCTGGAACAGATTGGCGTAGCTGACTGAAGCCGAAGCGCGCAGTCGCTCGGTGCGGCTGCTCGTGCGGTCGTTCACCTCGATGCTCGCATGGAGCGGCAATTTGTCTTCCACCTGCAGATCGATATCGACCGTGCCCGGCGTCTCGCCGGCGCGGAGGGCCGGCGTGATCGTACGATCCGCCGATTTGTTGAGCCCGGCGATGTCGCGGTAGATGGCGGTATAGTTCGGCACGATGCCCTCGGCGATCGACGGCGCCTTTGCCTTGACCACGCCCGGCGAGGTATATTTCGCATCCATCACGCGCAGCCTGCCGACGCGCAGTTCGACCACCGTCAGCCGGACGACGCCGCCGCGTACATCCTGCTCGGGAATCTCGACATCGACCGTCTCATAGCCTTTGTCGCGATACGCCTTCACCAGCGCGGCCCGGGCGCTTTCGACATCGGCCGGGCTGCGCTTGGGTCCCAGGAATGGCAGCACCGCCTTCTCGACATCCATGCGCGACAGCACGGTGTTGCCGTCGATCCGGTAGTTGAAAATGTCGATCGGTCGTTGCGCACCCTCCGCAGATGCGGAGTCCGCGGGGGCGCTGACCGGTGCCGGCGCATCCTGCGCGGCAGCGGCACTACCCCCCGCCAGCAACAGTGCCGACGCGCTTATCCGATAGCCCATTCCGAAATGCATCAACGCCCCCCTGCCAGCAGCGAACGTGCCGCTGGCGTTCAATCCCGAAAGCCGATCTGCATGAAATGATTCGCTGCTTCGACGAGCGAGCAGCTAGGAGACTAATGTATAAGTTTTGTTACAAAGCATTTCCGCGGAAATAATAATCTCGCTTCCATTAGAGATATGCAGATGTCTGCGACGAATCTCGCCAATTTCCGCAAAATATATTGATGATTATCTGGAATATTACTTATGCTTCACTTGAATCTGATGGCGCAGATCAAGATAAATAGGCAGCATAGTGCCAGGACGATATTCGCCGCCGGCATATATATTCGCAGTGAAGCGCGCGATATTTCTCGCCCTCAACCCAAGGACGAACGGCCGCGCCGAAACCGCACCAGCGGTGCGGATTTTTTTTGAACCCGCTTGCGGGACGTCAGCGGGCCGGGGCGGCGACCGGAGCCTGCAGTTGGTAACCGGCGCCGGTCTTCACGGCGCGCAGGCCGTAAATTGCCGCAAGCGTGCCGGCGAAGCTTTCGCTTTCGCCCGTTTCGAACACACCGCTCAACCGCGCGCCGGGGGGCGTGGACGCCCGCAGCGTCACCGGCATGGCGCTGTAGCGGTTCATTTCGGCGATCGCGGCCGCAACTGGCGTCGCGTCGAACACGATCTGGCCACGTCGCCACGCCGTCACATCCTCGACCACCGGCCGGTCGATCATGGGCGCGCGCGCACCGCTCAGCCGCAACCGCTCGCCCGGCTCGAGCGCGACCCGCGCAGCTGCTCCGATCCTTCCGATCAGCACCTTGCCGCTGAGCAACGTGACCTCGAGGCCCTGGGCATCGCGGCGGACGGTGAACGACGTGCCGACCGCGCGGATATAGTCGCCGCCGGATTCGACGTAGAATGGTCGCGCGGGATTGTGCGCCACGTCGAACAGCGCTTCGCCGCGTTCCAGCACCACGCGGCGCTGCGCGGCATCATATCTCACCGTGATTCGGGTATCGGTGTTGAGCATTACCCTGGTCTGGTCAGCGAGGCGGATCGATCGCTGCTCACCGACGACGGTGGCGTAGACTGGATAGGCGGTCGAGAAGAACTGGCCTCCAACGACGATCAATATCAGGCAGGCGGCGAGCGCCGCCGCCCAGGAATAGCGGCGCGACAGCGGCGGCGCGGGCATCGACCAGGCGCGCGTCGCCCTTGCCCGGGCATGAGGCCGCGGGCTCGCCGCCGTGCCCAGCCCGCGCCACACGCTGGTCGCCTTGGCAAACGCGGTGCGATGGCCGGGATGTTCGGCAAGCCATTGTTCGAAGCCCGGATCACGGTGGCCAGTGGCGCGGGTGTCGGCGGTGCGCACGATCCATAGCGCGGCCTCCGCGGCGATCGCGTCCGCGCCGCGTGACGGAGCTTCGCGCACGGTCATGATTCTTCCATCCATTTGGTGAGGAACAGCATGCCCTTCGCCAGTCTCTTTTCCACCGCGCTCTTGGTCAGCCCATGATAGCGTGCGATCTCGTCGACACGCAGCCCTTCCAGTCTTTGCGCGCGCAGCATCTCGCGTGTCAAAGGGTCAAGTGCGGCAAAAGCTGCGGCTAGGGCCTCGTTGCGTTTATTGGAGAGCCAGATCTCGTCGGGTCGCGGTGCATCGTCGGCGATGTCGAACACGTCCGCATCGGTGTCCACGAACGGGGAGCGCACCCGGCGACGGCCGATGTCGATCGCCAGGTTGGAGGCAGCCCGCACCAGGAACGCTTCCGGTTCGAGCACGGTCGTCTCGGCGCGATATTGCTCGAGGCGCAGATAGGCGTCGTGGACGATATCGTCGATATCCTGATCCGCCACGCCCCGCCGTCTCAGCGCCTGGCCGACCCTGCGCAGCATTTTCTGCATAGACGCCATGCGACCGGAGCCCGAAAATTACACCTAAGCTGCTGTGACCTAGCTATATCATGTGACGATATGGAGGCGGGCATCCGATCTTAAGCATGCCGGAGGGCAAGCATTCGGGTAGCTGGCCGAAATCGACAACTGAGAGCCGGTCCCGGCACCGCGGCGCGACACCGCGATGGACAATTCTCGACTTGAGGGCAGCTTCCTCCGCTGGATCATCAAGGACGATCCATCTCATAACCAAGCCGGCGAGTAAAACCCGGAATCGGCCACCAAGCGACCCGGGCCAAGCCGAGCGTGGCGAAAGCGCCTGTTGGCAAGTCACAAGGCGCGACAGCGCTCGCCGCGGCGCCCTCCCCTGACGATCAAGCCCGGCAAGGCTCCGAGACGTGCTGGCACTGAGTTGCGAACGGCGGCTGCTTTACAGCCGGCCCGTCGTGACAGCGGCGTCCGACAAGGCCGAAGGGACGAAGGTGAAGAGGAAGGCAAAAACGGGTCGCGCGAAACGTGCGCTTTTCGCATGCGGGCCCGAGCCGCCGACGCCAGTCATCGACCAGCTGCGATCCCTTGTCTCCGCGGACAGGAAGGTGCAGCCTGCATCGCAACACAGGAGCATGTCATGGCCGTCAAGATCGTCGCCTTCGTCACCGTCAAACCCGGCGCGGACGATGCCTTCATCGCGGCGGCGCGCATCTGCGTCGCGACATCGCGCGCCGAACCGGGCGTGCTGCATTATGATCTGTGGCGCGAGACCGGGGGCGACCGCCGCTTCGTCTTCAACGAACTGTACACCGATGATGCCGCCGTGCAGGCGCATATGGCGTCCGACCATTTCAAGGCGTTCGGCCTGGCGGCCCGCGACCTCGCCGCCGCCCGGCCCGAAATCATCGCGACGCAGGCCGTGGACGTCGCCGACTGAATCCTAGCCCGCTCCTGTTGTCGACAGCTTTAAGTTATTGCTGGCATGCGTAGCACGAGCCTCAGCGGTGAGCACCAGCTCTGCTGCGAGCAATGCGCCGTCCTGATCCTGCGCCACCGATGTGCGTTCGACGATATCGGTCACGAACTGCGGCCCGAACGGGAGCGGAACCTTTGAGCAATCGAGATACCGCGTGCCCTTGCGATCGGCGATCATCAGGTGGTTGCCCCCGGGGCGACCCGCAATGTCCACATATTTGCGCAGCTCGATATAGCCCTCGGTACCGAGGATGAAGAGGCGGCCGTCGCCCCAGGTCGGCAGGCCGTCCGGGGTGAACCAGTCGACCCGGACATAGCCCGCGCCGCCATCGCCGCTCAGCATCATGTCGCCGAAATCCTCGAACCCGGGATGATCGGGATTGCCGAAATTGCCCGTCTGCGCGGCCAGCACCTGCGCCCGCTTGCTGCCCGTCAGATAGACGAACTGGTCCGCCTGATGGCTTCCGACATCGGTCAGGATGCCGCCGTTGCGCGCCGGATCCCAGAACCAGTCGGGGCGGCTCGACGCCGACAACCGGTGGGGCGCGAGGTTCACTGTCTGGATCACGCGACCGATCGCGCCATCGTGCACCAGTTGCCCCGCCATCACCGCGGCCGGCACCTCCAGTCGTTCGGAATACATGATCGCGAACTTGCGCCCGGTCTCCTTGATCGCGCGACGGACCTCGGCGAGCTGCTGCAACGTCGTCACCGCCGCCTTGTCGCTCAGATAGTCCTTGCCCGCGCGCATCACGCGGATGCCGAGCGACGCACGAAGGTTCGGAATCGCGGCGCTGCACACCAGCTTGATCGCGCGATTGTCGAGGATCTCCTGTTCCGATCGCGCGAGCGGCACGTCGCCATAGCGTCTGCGGAACATCGCGATCTGCTTCGGGTCGGTGGCGTAGAAGGTGGTCAGGACGCCGCCGCCGCGGATCACTGCGTCGGTGATGCCGTAGATGTGGTTGTGATCCATCCCGATCACCGCGAACGGCAGGCGATATTTGGCCTCGGGTGCCGGCCGCGCGACCGCACCCTCGGTCGGTGCATCACCGCGCGTGGCGGACTGCGCGAAGGCGTCGCCGGCAAAGCCGGCAAGCCCGGCGGCTAGCCCCAGACCCAGTAGGGCACGTCGATCGGTATCGGTCACGGCTTCATTCCTCTCAAAGGGCAACCAGATTTGTGGGCCAGGTCATCGCCTCACCGCGATCCATCGCCTGTTCGCCGAGCAGCGAGGCGACGCTCGCGTGATAGGCCTGTGCCAGCAGGCCGGGCAGCGGCCTGCCGGCACGCACCGCTTCGCCAAAGCCTTCGAACTGGAGCATCGTCTCGTCATATTCACCCCAGCCGAGCGACTCGCCGGGCGTGGTGATGGGCAGTTCCGGGAACCAGGTCGCGCCGCCGATCGGCACGGTGCGCTTGTGGCCGCGCGCGACATCCTTCTGCATCCGCTGGAGCGCGAGCACCTTGGGCGGCACCTCCTGATAGAGGCGTCCCAGTTCGGGCTCGATCGTGCCCCTGCTGCCTTGGATCTGCTCCTCGCAGCCATAGCGCGCATTGTTCAGCAGCGAGGTGTAGACCAGCTTCCGCCCGCCGGCATATTCGTAGATCAGCGCGACATGGTCATAGACCTCCCGCCCGTCCTTCCAGAAGCAGATGCTGCCTGACCCCATAACCCGTGTCGGCAGCGCGTCCAGGAACCAGTTGCCGACCTGGATCTGGTGCGTCGCAAGCTCGGTCATCAGGCCCGCCGAGCTGTCGCGGTAGAGGCGCCAGTTGATCTGACGATCGTTGGCGTCGGCCGGCACGGGCCGCCGCCAGCTGTTGTTGCGATGCCAGCTGGCGCGAATCTGCGTCAAGGTGCCGATCTCGCCTGCCCGCGCGCGCTTCAGCGCGTTGAGGTAGGTCGGATGGAACATGCGCTGGTGCCCGATCTGCAGCACTTTGCGCGCCGTCTGCGAACGCGTCACCATGGCGCCGCAATCGGCGATCGTGCGCGCCATCGCCTTCTCGCACCACACGTGCAGCCCGGCGTCCAACGCATCGAAACAGTGGCGCGCATGCCGGTCGAGCGGCGTCGCGATGACGACGGCGTCGAGGCCGCCCGCGTCGAGCATTGCCCTATAGTCCGCAAAGGCGCGCGTCCCGGTACCGACCAGAGCGCGCGCCTTCTCCAGATGCGGCGCATAAGTGTCGCAGATTGCAACAACGGCACAGTTTCGCGTCTTGGCGATATTCTGGATCAGCGCGCGGCCGCGATCACCCGTGCCGATCACGCCGAGCCGCACGGGATTCGCCCGCTTCGGTTCGGCGGCCACCGCAGCGCTGGCCCAGGGCGCCGCCGCGGCCATTCCGGCGCCCGCAGTCGCCATTAGCAGGCGATCGATGAACGATCGCCGGCTCAGGTCGAAATCCGGTCCGGTCATCTTCGAGTCAGTCATTGCACCTGAATCCTGGCGGATGGAGCGGGCATCGCCGCCGCGTGGGAAAGATCGAACAGGAAGCGATGTGCCGGGCGACCATTGACCAACAGCACAGCTCGCTCGTCATCGGCGACGATCAGCGCGGTGCTCATCGCTTCCGCGCGCGCACCTAGTCGGTCGATGGCAACTGAGCACCGCGCGTCCGTCACCACCGCGCCGTCGCCCGGGCGAATCATCGCCGCCCGGTCGGGCGCCCGCAGGCCCGCGCCCAGCGTAGACGAGATCGACAGCGATTCATCGTGAAGCTCGACTTCGACCAACGTCTGTCCGGGCCACGACGGATGCGGAATCGCGAACGGCCACCCCCCGCCCAGCGGATGATCGCCGACCACCGCGATCGAGCTCTCGCCAGCCGACAGGCAGGCCGACCCGACGCCCGCCGCACGCAGCACGGCACAGGCTCGGTCAAGCGCCAACCCCTTGCCGAACCCGCCAAAGTCGAACGCAACGGGGCCAGCCGCCGCGATCCGCGCGGTGGCCCGATCGAAGGTGATGTCGCCCCAGCCAACGGACGCGAACCGCCGGTCAGCCGCCGGATCGAACAATCCGAGCGTCGCGACATGAGCCTCATCGATCGCAACCAGCGCCTCGAACAGCACTGGATCATCGATCGCCGCGTCTTGCCCCGACATCAGCCGTTCGTTGAGCGCGGTCGTCGCTGATGGACGGTGGATGGTCAGCGCGTCATCGACTGCCTCGATCGCGCGCCGCGCGGCAGCGAGCGCGTCGGCCTCGCCCACGCCAAACCGGTGCAGCTCGATGCGCGTCCCCATCGCCACGAAGCGCTCGACGTCCGCCAGGGCGGGCACCGTCGTCAGGCCTTGACCTCCCAGCCGGGTTCATATGCGACCGACCACAATTTCATCGCCTCGGCGCTGGTCGGCTTGCCGGTCGCCTTGTCGATGTCGAGCGAACTGTCCGTACGATAGGCCATGTTGCCGAGATGGCAGAGCGTCGTGCTGATATGTCCCTCGGCGATCGGCGAGTTGAGCGCGCTCGCGCGACCGCGGATCACATCGACCAGATTGCCGGCATGATAGACGTCGAGTGCGCCCTCGCCGACCGTGCCGGTGGTTTCCGACGTCGCCGCGGCCATTACCTGGCGGATCGACTTCCCCGCCAGGTCATAAAGCTCAAACCCGTTGCGATCGACCACGACCGATCCCTTGGTGCCGAGCAGCAGCACGCCGCGGCCCCGGCCATAGGTCAGCATCGCGTTGCAGCTCTGCCCGTTCCAGCGGATCGTGCGATCCTGGTCGTACTGCAGGGTCAGCGCGAGCGAATCATACATCTCCCAATCGTCGCCGGCGTGAAACTGCTTCGCCCCCTGCGCCTCGACGCGCGTAGGATAGGTCAGGCCCATCAGCCAGCGCGCAACATCCAGTTCGTGCATCGCATTATTGCAGAGCTCGCCCGTCCCGTACTGCCAGAACCAATGCCAGTTATACGGCACCAGGTTCGATCGGTATGCCGCGCGCGGCCTTGGCCCCTGCCACAAATCCCAGTCGAGATTGGCGGGCGGGGTCGCCATGTGGCCCTTGCCGATCGAACCGCGATTGTTCGCGTACCAGGTGTGCGCTTCATAGACGTCGCCCAGTTCGCCGGCCTGGATCAGCGCCAGCAATTGTCGCGTCTCCGGGCTGGAGCGCTGCTGGTTGCCGACCTGCAATGTGCGGCCGGTGCGCTTCTGCACGGCGATCATCGCCTCGCCCTCGGCCGGCGCGATCCCGATCGGCTTCTCACAATAGACGTGGTGCCCGGCGTTCATCGCGTCGATCGCCAGCTTGGCATGCGAGTGATCGGGCGTCGCGACGGTGACGATATCGACTGCCTTGCTGTCGAGCAGTCGGCGATAATCGCCCTCGGTCCTGGGCGCGGCATGGCCTTTCGCTGCAAACTCGCCTGCGCGCTTCGCGAGCACCACTGAATCGACATCGCAGAAATGGGTGATATCGACGTTGGGCAGCTTCGAAAACGCGCTCATATGCGCCTGTCCGCGGCCGTTCACACCGATCACCGCGACGCGCAAGCGGTCGTTCGCGCCCTTGATGCGGGCATAGCTCCGCGCGCTCATGGCGACAGCGAGCGTCGCGCCCGCACCCTTTATCACTGTCCTGCGGTCCATCGATCCATCCCCTTTCAGAACGCGCGAAGCTTGATCGACCGGAAGTCGACCCGGTCGCCATGATCCTGGAGCAGGATCGGCCCCTGCCCGCCTTGCCCGAACCCGGCCAAGGCGGCATATTTGCTCTTTGCAACCAGCGCGCGAAACGTCGGCGACCGGCGGTCATACTCGACCACCTTGAACCCGTTCAGCCAATGCTCGACGTGATCGCCTCGCACGACAATGGCCGCCCGGTTCCATTCGCCCGGCGGATTGATCCGCTTGCCCGGGCTATCCGGGTCGGAAAGGTTGCGCGCGGTGATCAGGTCGTAGAGCGATCCAAGCGTCCGGTTGCCGTCGCGGCCCATTCTCGCATCGGGATGGCGCGCGTCGTCGAGCAACTGATATTCCAGCCCGATCGCCTCGCCCTTTTTCAGCAGGTTCGAATCGACCAAATATTTGATTCCGCTATTGGCGCCGGGCCTGAGGCGGAAATCGACCGACAGCTCGAAATTTCGGTAATCGCGGTCGGTGATGATATCGCCGCCGCCGTTCACGCTCAGCACCCCGCCTGCGGTCGACCAGCCGGACGTGGGAAAGCTGGTGCTCTTCAGGCCATGCCACCCCGCGCCGGTCTTGCCGTCCCAGAGCAGCTTCCAGCCCTCGCGCGTTTCGCCGTCCGACAACCGGTTGGACAGCCAGCCCTGCTGCTCCAGCCTGGTCGGCGCGAGGGCATGGCGGGCCGGCGCGTCGGTGATAATGCGGACATTGCGGAATCGGACCTCGGGCCTGCGTGCCGCCTCAGCGTCGGGAATCGCGTGCACCTGGAATGCGATGAACCCGCGCGCATCCATGTCATCCACGATGTCCGCGGCAGGTACGCCGTTCACCCAGGTGCGCAGCCGCGTCCCGATCGCCTCGACGCGGTAGTGGTTCCACGCGCCGGACCGGAAGATGCGCCGCGCCGGATCGTTGCGACCGAGCGTGTAGAGCCACTGCCGGCGCTGCTCGTCATACAGCCCGCCGCTCCAGCGTCGCGATGATGGGTCGATTTCGGCCTGATAGCCATGAACGACGCCATCGCGATAATCGGGGCGGCTTTGTCCACGGATCATCACGCCGGAATTGAGCGCCGGATCGGTCAGCGCATCGAATTCAAGGATGAAGTCGCCATATTGGGCATCGGAGACCAGCCAGCTGTTCGTCGAACCCGGCGAGGCGTGCCCGACCAGTTCGCCCTTATCGATGTCATAGGCCGCTTTGCCGCCGGTGACGTGCCAGCCGGCCAGCCCAGCGCGCGGCGTGATATCGCGCCACGGGGCTTGGGTTGGCGCCGATGCCTGCGCGGGCGGCGCCGCTTGCGCGGATGCCTGCAGCATCAGCGGCGCGGCCGCCAGCGTCAACATTGCGAGCGCACGAGCCACGGCGATCCCCTCTCTTTCCGGCGCGCCACGTCACGGCGCGCATCGTTTGCCGCCGACATGCTTGTCTGGCGGCCTCTCCTGCCACGAGTCTTAAGATGTGGTCGGGCCACATGCAATAGAATTGTAAGACACCATCTCCTGTCCTATCGTGCAATCTGACCATATAGGCTTGACGCTGACTGACGCAGCGCGAAACAGAGACGGCGGCATGTATGCCGCCACCATCGAGCGAGGACGGAATGCAAACGGCTGAAGGCGGCGGCAAGCTCTACCGCAGAATCGTACAGGCGATCATCGCCGACATCGCGAATGGTGTATTTCCGGTCGGCTCTCGCCTGCCTGCCGAGCGCGACCTCACCGAGCGGTTCCAGGTCAGCCGCCCCACCATCCGCGAAGCGATGATTGCGCTCGAGATGAAAGGCATGGTCGAGGCGCGTAAAGGGTCGGGCGTGTTCGTGCTCGCTTCGTCGACCGCCAATGCGGACCAGGAACTCGATATCGGCGCGTTCGAGATCACCGAGGCTCGCCGGCTGCTGGAGGGCGAAGTTGCCGCCGTCGCGGCGACAGAGATCACCGAACCGCAACTGGCCGAATTGCGCGTGTTGCTGGCGCAGATGGCGCAGGACGACACCAAGGCGGCGGAAGACGCAGACCGCCGATTTCACATCGCCATCGCCGAGGCGACCGGCAACGCCGTCATCATTTCAGCGGTGACCGACTTCTGGGATCTGCGGTTTCGCTCGCCGCTCGCCCGCGAGGTTCTGGCGAAGGCGGGCAGCCTGGGCACGGAAAGCCGCATGGAAGAGCATGGCCGCATCCTGAACGCCCTGGAGGCACGATCACCCATCGACGCGCGCAATGCCATGCGCGGTCATCTCGCCCGCGTGATCGATCATCTGCTCGACGTTACCGAGACCGAAGCCGTCGAGCGCGCCCGCGCCGCGACCGACCAACGGCGCCGCGCCCTCGCCCGCCGCTCCGTGTGACACGATCCACACCTGGCGATTCGCTTTACATTTATCAGTGAAATTGCCTGACCAATTGATTCCATATTGTCATATTCCAACTGCGATGATACCTGACGCCCCAGGTCGGCAGAACACTAGCCGGCGGTAAACATCACGGGCGGCAGGCACCCTGCACGCCCGGATTATCTGGAGAGGGTATGTGACCTGCAAAGGCTTCGATAAGCAGTCGCTGCTTATGTCGACCAGCGTCCTCGGTCTGTTGATCGCACCTCCCGCCGCTGGGCAGCAAGCGCCCACCCGATCCTCGGATCAGGCCGATCAGGCAGCTGCGGCGGACGCGACTGCGGTCGAGGCTGACATCATCGTCACCGGCTTTCGCGCCTCGCTGAACAGCGCGCTGAACCAGAAGCGGCAGGAAGTCGCGGCGATCGACAGCATCGTTGCCGAGGATATCGGCAAATTCCCGGATTCGAACCTCGCTGAATCGATGCAGCGCATCCCCGGCGTCGCGCTGTCGCGCGGCGATGGCGGCGAGGGCCGCAACATTTCGGTGCGCGGCCTTGGCGCGCAGTTCACGCGGGTGCGCATCAATGGCATGGAAGGCGTGTCGCAAGTCAGCGGCAGCGACATTCGCGGCGGCGTGGCCACCGGGCGCTCGTTCGACTTCGTGACCTTCCCCACCGAAATCTTCTCCGCGTTGTCCGTGCGCAAGACGCTGTCGGCGGATGTCGAGGAAGGCTCGCTTGGCGCGACGGTAGATCTGCGCGCACCCAAGCCGTTCGACCAGCGCAAGGATTTCGTCCTCACCGGCACGGCGCGCGGCATCTACAACGACATCAGCAAAAAGGCCGATCCGCGCCTCTCCGCGCTCGTCTCCAAGAAGTTCGGCGATACGTTCGGCATCCTGGGCAGCATCGCCTATTCGAAGCGGCACATTGAGGAATATGCCTATTCGGCGGTCGATGTCGTCCCGACCTACGTCTACGGCCAGGAAGCGCCATCAACCGTTCCGAGAGTGCCAACCGACCCTTTGATCGGCGCCGGTCCTAACCGCTCCCTCATCCTCCCGTTCTGCACGCCGGTGGGCTACGTATTCCGTGGGGTGGCGGTCAATTCGCCCACGGCGGGTTACGCGCAGCCGAACGGCACGCCAATCGGTGCCGACGCCAACAATTGCAGCACCGGCAACCCGCGCACCGGCACTATCGCGGCCTATGACTATATCATGAGCCGCGTGGGCACCAACGGCCGCCCCGGCGGCGGCGTGTTCCTGCCGCGCCTGCCGCGGCCGGTGAAGAGCAGCCAGAACCAGGAACGCCTCGCCGGCACGCTGACGCTGCAGTGGAAGCCGAGCGATAATACCGACATCTCGCTCGATGGCCTCTATTCGCGCTTCAAGGTCAAACGACTGGACCAGATGTTCGACGCGCGGTCGTTCGGGCGTGCGATCTCGAATAACGGGCAACCGCTGACGTCCGTGCGCGAGATCGAGGTCGACGAGAACGGATCGCTGATCCACGGTTTGTTCGACGGCGTCGATCTGCGCTCGGAGATGCAGGATGAAAGATTCACCTCGACCTACCGGCAGGTGAACCTCAACCTCGATCACCGCTTCTCGGATACGTTCCGCGTCTACGGCCTGGCCGGCATCAACGAATCGAAGCTCGACGTGAACCGGCTACAGGTGGCGATCGACTCGAACGATACGCGCAACTTCTCGATCGATTTTCGCGAGAGTGCCGATATCCCGAAGATCAGCTACGGCATCGACACCACCAACGCCGCACTGTTCCAATATGGCGCCCCCCTCACAAATGGCAACCAGCGCGGCCAGCTGTCGAACTTCATTCGCCGCAATACGATCCTCAGCAAGACGTTCGAGCTGAACGCCGACTGGGAAGCGGCGCCCGGCTTCACCGTGCAGGCGGGCGGCCAGTATCGCACGAACAAATATACCGCGCGCGAGCGTCAGCTCGCGACCGGCACGCCGCTCGACCTGCCGGCGGGCGTCTCCCTCTCCAGCTTCACCTCGGTGACCAGTGGCGTCGGCAAGAATCTCGACGGGCTGTTACAGGATTTCGTCTCGATCGATCCCGACAAGTTCCGCGATGCCGTCAACCTCGACAGTTACGTCTATTGCAGCGTCGAGTGCGCCAAGGGCACCTTCGGCGGCGTCAAGGAGAAGTACAAGTCGGGCTATCTGATGGTGAAGTTCAACACCGAGAACAGCCTGCCGTTCACGCTGCGCGGCGACGCCGGCGTACGCTACGTCCATACCAGCCTCGATACCTACGGCCCGATCACCACCGCGGCACCCACCGGATCGCTGTACCCCTCACGCTTCGTGATCTCGCAGGTCAGCCGCACCTATGACGACTGGCTACCCTCGGCAAATCTTGCGCTGGACCTCACGCCCAACCTGATCGCCCGCGCATCCGCCGCGCGGGTGATGTCCCGACCGGCCTATGGGCAGCTGATCCCGGCCGGCTCCGCCAACCTCGTCATCCAGACCGCCTCGTTCAGCAATCCGTTCCTCGAACCGATCCGTGCCAACACCTTCGATGCCGCGCTGGAATGGTATTTTGCGCCCGGCTCTCTGATCTCGGTCGCCTATTTCTACAAGAATATCGAGACCTACATCCAGACGACGAGCCAATCAGTCGCGTTCCAGGATATCGGCCTACCCCTGACCTTGCTCAACGGCACGCTGCTGCGCCCGACCGACCAGTTCACCGTCCAGCGCAGCAACAACACGCCGGGCGGGCCGTTGCGCGGCTTCGAGGTCAATGTGCAGTTGCCGTTCCGCTTCCTGCCAGGGGCGCTGAGCAATTTCGGTGCGCTCGGCAATTTCACGCGCGTGCGCTCGAACATCAACTATGTCATCTCGCCGTCATTGTCGCGGACTGCGCCGCTGGTCGGCCTGTCTCCGGAGACGGCGAGCGGCACGCTCTATTACGAAGACAAGAAGTTCAGCATCCGCTCGACGGTCAACTACCGGGCGGCGTTCCTGACTGCGGTGCCGAGCGGCTCCGTCGATGCGGACTCGACCTCGAACGCCAGCTCGATCTTCGTCGACGCCTCCGCCTCATACGCCGTCAACGACAACATCAAGCTGATCGCCGAAGTGTCGAACATCACCAACGAGACCAATCGTCTGACCGTCGACACGGTGCGGAAAGACCCACTCTACACGGCGTATTTCGGGCGGACCTATGCGCTCGCGGTCAACTTCCAGTTCTAGCGGCCTGCCACATATCACGATGCCCGGCGGCATCGGCCGTGGTGCAGGAGGCCCAAAAACGTAAGTGGGGAGGTGGCTGACGGGTGATGATGACTGAAACGATGCGCTGGTTCGGCCCTTCCGATCCCGTTACCCTGCGCGATATCCGCCAGGCCGGCGCGACCGGCATCGTGACCGCACTGCACGAGATCGCCAATGGGGACGTCTGGCCACGTGATGCGATCGCCGCGCGCAAGGCACAGATCGAAGGGGCAGGTCTTACCTGGCCAGTCGTCGAAAGCCTGCCGGTCCATGAGGGGATAAAGACGCGCAGCGCTGACTGGGACGCGCTGATTTCACACTATTGCCGCAGTCTCGAAAATCTCGCGGCGTGTGACATCCGCACGGTGACGTATAATTTCATGCCGGTGATCGATTGGACCCGCACCGATCTGGCATGGCCGATGCCGGACGGCGCCCTCGCCCTGCGTTTCGAACTGGAGGCGGCAGCGGTCTTCGACCTGCACATCCTGCGGCGTTCCCATGCCGAGCGCGACTACACGCCTGCCCTGATGGATCGCGCCGCACGCCGCTTCCACGCGATGACCGACGAGGCGCGCGGCTTGCTAGAGCGAACGATCATCGCCGGTCTGCCGGGCAGCGAGGAAAGCTTCACCGCCGACCGCTTCCGTGATGCGCTGGCGCAATACGACCATATCGACGCCGAAACGCTCCGCGCCAATCATGTCGCATTCCTGGAGGCGGTGTGCCCGGTTGCCGATGCGCTGCGGATCCAGCTCGTGGTTCATCCGGACGACCCTCCCTTCGCCTTGTTCGGTTTGCCGCGCGTCGTCAGCACCGAGGCGGATGTGGCGACCTTGTTCGCGCGCGTGCCCAACCGCTCGAACGGCCTGTGCTTCTGCGCCGGATCGTTCGGCGCGCGAAGCGACAACGATCTGCCGGGCATGATCGATCGGCTGGGCGAGCGCATCGGCTTCGTCCATCTCCGCTCGGTCCAGCGCGAGCGCGATGGCGCGTTCCACGAGGCCGCGCATCTCGAGGGCGACGCCGACATGGCCGCCCTGGTCGCCGCCATCCATCGGCTGCAAGCGCGCGAGGGGCGCTCGATCCCGATGCGACCCGACCACGGCCATCAGATGCTCGATGATCTGTCGAAACACACACAGCCAGGCTATTCGCTGCTCGGGCGGATGCGCGGCCTTGCCGAACTCCGCGGACTGGAGCGTGGCATCGCGCACATGGCGTTGCTGCCATGACGCGCCCGCTCAGCCTCTCGCCCGATCGCTTGTTGTCCAGCGATCCAGACCAGTGAGCCTGGACGGTTCGACACAGGCGACGGATCCCGGCCCGGCCAAGGCTGGAGGCAACGTTCGCTGGGTCATCTGCGCCTTGCTGTTCTTCGCGACGACGATCAATTATATCGATCGCCAGGTCATCGGCATCCTTAAGCCCACGCTGCAGGGCGAACTCGGCTGGTCCGAGACAGATTACGGCATGATCGTCTTCTGGTTCCAGGCGGCCTATGCGATCGGGCTACTCGCCTGCGGACCACTGATCGACCGGGTCGGTTCCAGGATGGGATATGCCGCGGCGATCACCTTGTGGAGCTTCGCGGCGATGGCGCACGCGCTGGTGCGGAGCCCCGGCGGCTTCTCGCTGGTGCGGTTCGCGCTCGGTCTGGGCGAAGCGGCGAATTTCCCCGCCGCAATCAAATCGGTCGCCGAATGGTTTCCCAAGAAGGAACGCGCGCTGGCTGCGGGCATCCTCAACGCCGGCGCCAATGTCGGCGCGATCGCGACGCCGATCGTCGTGCCGGTAATTGCGCTCAATTACGGCTGGCGCGCCGCATTCCTGGTGACCGGGCTGCTCGGCTTCATCTGGCTGGCTGCCTGGCTGTACTTCTACCGCCCGCCCGAACGACATCCGCGCATCTCCGCACAGGAACGTGCCTATATCGGCGCCGATCAGGAGAATGATGCCGGCAGCGCGCCGATTCCGTGGCGCAAGCTGTTCCGCTATCGCGGCACCTGGGCCTTCGTGAGCGCGAAATTTCTCACTGACCCGGTCTGGTATCTGTTCCTCTTCTGGCTGCCCGATTTCTTCGCCAAACGCCACGGTCTCGATCTCAAGACGTTCGGTCCCCCGCTGATCGCGGTGTATCTGCTGGCGGATGTCGGCAGCATCGGCGGCGGCTGGCTATCGTCGGCGCTGATCAAGCGCGGTTTCAGCATCAATGCCGGCCGCAAGCTGGCATTGCTGGCGTCCGCGATCCTCGTCCTGCCGATCGTCTTCGCCAGCTCCGTTTCCAGCCTGACCGCTGCCGTGGCGATCATCGGCCTCGCCGCCGCCGCGCATCAGGGCTGGTCGTCAAATCTCTACACCATGGTGTCCGACACCTTCCCCAAGAGCTCGGTCGCGTCCGTCATGGGCATTGGCGGCGCCGCGGGCGCGATCGGCGGCATGATCATGGCTCGCTATGTCGGCCAGGTTCTCGAATCCGTCGGAACCTACGTCCCTGTCTTCCTCTGGGCCGGCGGCGCCTATCTAGTCGCTCTGTTGATCGTGCACCTTCTCCTGCCGCGTCTCGACGGTGCGCCGCCGCCCGCGTCCGCTGGTGAGCCTTGAAAGGGTACGTTTCAGCAGCGACTTCGGGCGTTCTTCCAGCAGCCTCGCGGCGCGCTCCGCCGCCTCGTCCGACGGGGCATGGATATCCGACCGACGACCAAGGCTTGGGTCCGGAACGCCACCTCTACCGGGATGAAAAAGTCAGCTAGCGTGCACGCTCCGCTGAGCCCAGATCATGAGACAATGCCGAGGCGGCATCGCGGACCGCGCCCTGAAGCGCGGCGCGCCGACCGTAATCCACTTCACCCGCAGGACTGGATACCGCGATAGCGGCCACCACGTTTTGCGTGACATCAAGCACGGGGGCCGCCGCACAGAAAATCTGGCGTGCTTCCTCCTCGCCGGCAGCAAGTTCGGCGTTGATAAGAGCCCGTCCTATTGCTGAATCGAGCGACTGCAGCTCACCGACACGACGCCCAACGATCGTGCGCCGCCTGCCCGGGACGACGTCGAGATGCAGTGCCGCGCCTCCACTCATGGCCACCAGGCTCACGGTATCCCGCGTCACCGCCGCAAGAGCATCGAGATGGGGCCGCGCCGTCGGAATCAGATCGAGCTGGCGCTGCGCCTCGAAGCCGATCCGCAATGCCGACGGGCCGAGTCGGTAGCCGCCGCGCCGGATCGGGACGAGATAGCCCCTCTCCACCAATACGCCGGCAATGCGATGCGTCGTACTGAAGGTGAGGCCGGTCGTGGCGATCAGGTCGGTGGGGTAAGCGTCCCCCGCAGCGACTGCCTCGATCAGATCGAGGCCTCGTTGCAGCGTTTTAGACGCACTACGCCCGATAGCCGCGTCACCGCATTGGATGCTGGTTTGAGCGGCATCGTCGCCATTGCCGGTCATTTGGACACATTGATGGTGCTGGACAGTCGAAGATCGTCCGAGGAGGATCCGACCATCAGCTGATAGGCCCCCGCCCTTACCTGCCAGCTTTTCGAGGCAATGTCGTAAAACGAGAAGGCGCGCGGATCGAGCGTGAGTTCTACACGCCGTTTGCCGCCGGCCGGGATGTCGATCTTCGCGAAGGATCTGAGCTGCTTTTTCGCCTCGTTCGCTAGGGGAACCGTGGGCGCGACATAAAGCTGAACCACCTCCTTGCCGGCACGCGAACCACTATTCTGCACCGTCAGCCGCACCTTTACGGGCTTCCCCGCCTGAGTTTGGCGCGGCGCCTGCAAGTCGGAATAGACGAACTGCGTGTAGGAAAGGCCGTGACCGAACGCGAAGAGCGGTTCCACGCCTCGTGCCTCAAATCCTCGATAACCGAGGAGCAACCCCTCCCTATAAGCGCTCTTCGGGTTCTTCAGGTCGACCGCATCGTCTTCGGTCCGGGCGGGGAAAGAAACGGGCAGCTTGCCCGAGGGGCTGACCCGCCCGAACAGGATATCGGCCAGCGCCGCCGATCCGCCTTCGCCGGGCAGCCACAGATCGAGGATCGCCGGGACCTTGTCGTGCCACGGCATCGTCATCGCGGCACCGGCATTCAAGACGACGACGGTACGCGGATTGGCCGCGGTGATCGCCTCCACCAGCCGGTTCTGATCGCCTGGCAGGTCGAGCGACGTGCGGTCATAGCCTTCGCCCTCGGTCGTCGACGAAGAGCCGACCAGGACGATCGCTGCATCGGCTGCCCGCGCCGCGGCAATGGCGGTATCGATCGATGGGCGCGGTTCGCGGACGCCGAAGCTCAGATACTCGTAAGGCGTCTGGCCGGTCCTGTAATCGAGGCGGATCGGATAGCCCCGCCCTGCGACCAGATCGACAGTTACGGTACGCCTGGGAATCGGGAAGCCCAGCACGTCGCGGACATCCGGTACGGACGCGGTAGCCTTGTCGAGAATGGTCCTGCCGTCGAGCGTGATGGTCGCATTGCCCGTGCCACGGACGCTGAACTCGTGCGGTCCGGACGTTCGTGGCCAGAAGAACCCTTCCCATCGGAGCGCGCTATAGCCAGTGACCTGCGGCCCGGCGACATTGCCACTGATCCGCTTCAGGAAGCTGGTGGCGCGCTCGCTCCGCACCGGCGTTCCCGAGGCGTCCGCGGTGGCAAAATAGGTGGCGGCCATGCCGGTTTCGGCGCGATCCGCCCCGGGGCTGAACATGGCGGGCAAGGCGGCAGGCGGCGTCTCCTCATTGTCGACCCCCTTGGCATAAATCACGTCGACACCCGGCAATGCCGCTCGCAAGGCCTGGAGCGGCGTCGTCATGGTATCGAACGGCTCGACGGCCGAGCTTCCGCCGCCCTGGATTCGCGACACATCGGCATTGGGGCCGATCACGGCCAGCGAGCGGATTGACGGATCGAGCGGCAAAATCCCCGCATTTTTGAGCAGCACGATCGCTTCTTCCGCCGCCTTCCGCGCCACGGCGGCATGGCGCAGCGCGCCCGGCTTCGTCGCGGGTGCCGCGCGATCCAATGCGCCGCTGCGTACGATCAGACGCACGATGCGGCCGGCATTATCGTCAATCTGCGCGAGACTCACCTTGCCCGCATCGACCGCCGCCTTCAGCTTGGCGCCGAAATTGGCCGGTGGCCCGGGCATCTCCAGATCCATGCCGGCGTTCGCTGCGGGCGCGGTGGAATGAGTGGCGCCCCAGTCCGACACGACGAAGCCCTTATAGCCCCATTCCTTCTTCAGCAGATCCGTCAGTAGCCAGCGATTGTCCGTGGCATAGACGCCGTTGAGCCGGTTGTACGACGCCATGACCGACCAGGGTTCGGCCTGCTTCACGACGATTTCGAACGCCGGCAGATAGATTTCGCGCAGCGTCCGCTCATCGACGACCGAGTCCACGACGAAACGATTGCTCTCTTGGTTGTTCGCCGCGAAATGCTTGATCGACACGCCAATGCCAGTGCCCTGAGCCCCGCGTACATAGCCGAGCGCGATCTGGCCGGTGAGCCAGGGGTCCTCCGAATAGGTCTCGAAATTCCGCCCCCAGCGCGGCGTCCGCACGATATTGACGGTCGGTGCAAGTAGGACATCGGCACCATGCGCGCGCGTCTCCAGGCCGATTGCCGCGCCCACCTCGCGTACGAGATCGGGATTCCAGGTTGCCGCCAGCGCCACGCCGACGGGGAAGACGGTGGCCGGCTTGCCTTCCGGCGACCTGACGCCGGTCGGCCCATCGGTCATGCGGATCGAGGGGATGCCCAATCGCGGGATCGCGTTGAGCGTCATTGAACTTTCCCCTGCCAGGAGGAGGATCTTCTCGTCCAGCGTCAGCCGCCCCATCAGGTCCGCGACGCGCGTCTCGATCGGCGCGGCGCGGTCCTTATAGGTCGGCGCGTGCTGCGGCGGGGCCGCATGGGTTGATCCGGACGATATGCCGATCATCAGCGCGAGAACCGCAATGCCGTTGCCAAGATACCGGCCACCTTTCTTCATTTGATCGCCGCCAGGTCAGCTTCGGCCTTGGCGAGAATCTCGTCGGTGAGCTTGCCGTTGGAATAAGGCTGGACCTGATGCAGGCTCAGCGCCTTGAACATCTCATATTCCGCCAGCGCGGTCATACCCGGAAAATTCTTGTCCATCACCGCCTTGCCGCGGTCGTCCGCCACGATCTCCTGGATCGGCGTGTCGAGCGTGAACTTAGCGCCGGTGGCCGGTGCAGGTGCCGGGGGCGTATCGGCCGGCGCTGCCGGCGTCGTCTGTGCGCTGGCGCCGGGAACGGTGGCGAAGGCCGCAAGGGCAGCGCCGATCAGGAAGGATTTCATCATTTCACCTCTCGCTTGTGGTCGGGGGTGGCTCAGTGGTGAGCCCGAGGTCCGCGATCATCGTCTCGCGGATCAGATATTTCTGAATCTTGCCGGTCACCGTGGTCGGGAAGGCATCGACCATCCGGATATAGCGCGGGATCTTGTAATGGGCGATCTGGCCGCGGCAGAAATCGCGCAGCGTATCCGGATCGGCCTCGGCGCCCGGCCGCAGCCTGACCCAGGCGCACAGTTCCTCGCCCATGCAGGGATCGGGCAGGCCCACCACCGCGACGTCCTCGATCCCGGGATGGCGGTAGAGGAAATCCTCGATTTCGCGCGGATAGATATTCTCGCCGCCGCGGATGACCATGTCCTTCAGCCGGCCGACGATATTGCCATAGCCCTCATCATCGATCGTCGCGAGATCGCCGCTATGCATCCAGCCGTCGCCATCGATCGCCTCGGCGGTCCGTTCGGGATCGTTCCAATAGCCAAGCATCACTGAATAGCCGCGCGTGCACAGTTCCCCCGGCTGACCAACCGGCACTACCGCGCCATCGGCATCGATCACCTTGCATTCGAGGTGCGGCAGCACCCTTCCGATCGATCCGACGCGTTGCTCGATCGGATCGTCAAGCCCGGTCTGGAAACTGACCGGGCTGGTCTCCGTCATGCCATAAGCGATCGTCACGTCACGCATGTTCAGCCGCCCGATCACCTCGCGCATCAGCGGTTCCGGGCAGATCGCGCCGGCCATGCAGCCAGTACGGAGCGAGGACAGGTCGAACGCAGCGAAGTCGGGATGGCCAAGGATGGCGATGAGCATGGTCGGTACGCCGTAGAGCGCCGTGCAGCGCTCTATCGCGACCGCGTTCAATACGGCGCCCGCATCGAACCCCGGCGAGGGATAGACCATCGCCGCGCCGTGCGTTAGGCTTGCGAGATTGCCGAGCACCATGCCGAAGCAATGATAGAGCGGCACCGGAATGCAGATCCGATCGTCCGGCTCCAGCACCATGCCCCGCCCGACGAAATAGCCGTTGTTGAGGATATTGCGGTGGGAGAGCGTGGCACCCTTGGGCAGACCGGTGGTGCCGCTCGTGAACTGGATATTGATTGCATCGTCCGGGCTTAGCCCGATCTCGATCCGGTCCATCTGAGCCCGCGCGCCCTGGCGCGGCGCCGCGATGTCGCTGAGTTGCACCCAGCCAGGCCGCGGGGCTCCGTCGATCTGGATGGCGCAGCGAAGCGCCGGCAGTCGTTCAGCGTTCAACCGACCCGGATCGCTGCCGCTCAATTCGGGCGCGAGGGCCTCGATCATCTCGACATAGTTGCTGGTCTTGAAGGTCTCGGCGGTGACCAGCGCGCTCAGGCCGACATGGTTGATCGTGAACTCGACCTCGGACAGGCGATAGGCTGGATTGATCGTGACGAGGATCAGTCCCGCGCGCGCCGCGGCGAACTGAGTCAGGGTCCATTCGGCGCAATTGGGCGCCCAGATTCCGATCCGGTCGCCCGGCTCCAGCCCGAGCGAGAGCAGGCCGGCCGCTAGCGCGTCGGCGCGCACCAGCAGCTCGGCATAACTCCAGCGCACGCCCTGCGCCACAGACACCAGCGCATCGCGCTCGCGCCAGAGCTGCGCCGCGCGGACCAGCGCCGCGCCGATCGTCATATCGAGCAGCGGTGGCCCCGCCGGCCCTTGAACATGGCTGTGCGAGAGCCGCGCCATGATCAGCTGGCCGGCGCCGAGCAGGTGAAGCGCGCCGCGTCGTCCGTTGAACCAGTGCCGTCCCACCGCGCGACCTTGGGATAAGCGCAGAGCGGCCGGGTGCGGAGCGGCTTGGTCGGAAATCCGAGATAGCCGAACAGGTCGCTGTCGAATTTGATGGCGGTCATCCGTTCCGGCGCCGGCCCACCCTGCCGCCAGGCATCGAGCGTGCCGAGCGCATCGAACACATTGGGCCCCGGTCCCATCAGGCAGTGGGACATGCCGGGCACCATGAACAGCCGCACCGAGCTGGCCGCACTCTTCGGGCTAGTCCGTTGCACCCGCCGATAATAGTCGATCGTGTTCTCAGGCGGGATCGCTGCGTCCTGCCAGCCATGGTAAAGGATCAGCTTGCCGCCGCGCCCGAAAAAGCCCCGCAGATCGGAATTGTCGGCATCGAGGTTGCGGCCCTGCAGGCGCTTCGCCAGCGGATAGTCGCGCCCCAGGTCGAAGCTCGAAATCTGCCATTCCGGATCGGAATGGATCATGTAGCGCATGAATTCGGTCGCGAACCGGCCATGCTGCGCCTTTGGTCCGGTCAGCCACAGGTCCCAGGTGCCGGACACTGCCTCGGCGCCGGGCTGGAAGCCGAAATAAAAGGGCTTGCCGTCCGCGCCGACCGGCCCGCGATAGAGCGCCCTGATTGCCTCGACCTGAGGCGCCGTCAGGCAATCGGTCCCGTCGCCGGCCTTGCATTGGAGCTCGGCCGGATCGAATCGGCACTGGCGCGGATCGTCGATCACGCCGTCGGCCACCCCGTCGAGCTTGTCGCATTTGGCCAGCGAGGCGGTCTGCAACAGTTTGAGCTTGGCGTTGGGAATGCTGGATTCAGGCCGCGCGAATACCGCCAGGTGATCCATTGCGAAGGCGCTGGTCATCCGTGTCCAGGGAATGGCGGGCGCGCCGGCGATGATCGCATCATAGTCGTCTGGGAATCGCTGTGCCTCCATCAGCGCCTCCCGGCCGCCGTCGGAACAGCCATGAAAATAGCTCGCGGCGAGCGGGGTCGTATAATACGCCGCGATCACCTTCTTGGCCGTCTCGGACGCAAGATGGTTAGCGCGCCAGCCGAAATCCTTGATCTTCTCGGGCGCATTCAGTGCCCATTTGGCATCGACGTCGCTTTCGCCGAAATGCCCCATATCGGTGCCGACCGAGGCATACCCTTTCTCAATTCCGCCGCGCATCAGCAGCGACGGCACGGTCAGGTTGCTCCCGAACCCGCCATTGCCGGCGCCGAGCAACTTGCCGTTCCACGCTGCGCGCTCCGGTAGCCATAGCTCGACCTTGATCGACGAACCCGGGGTCGGGGTGAGTATTGCCTGGACCCTGCAAAAGGCGCCGGGCGAAGGCAGGCCGGGTTTGCCCGCGTCAGTCGAAACGACCGCGCCCATGGCGACCGGCATTGCCGCATCGATCCGGCCGTTGCCGAGCGGCATGTCCGTCAGCGCCTCGCAGGTCCTGACTTTCTGCACTGCTATCGCGCGCGGCGCGCTTACGCTCGCCGAGCAGCCCGCGAGTACTGCGAATGCTCCAAGCGAGCCGAACCTTATAAGATCGCTCATTTGGTCAGCACCCCCTGAGATTGCATCCAGGACCGCATTCGAGCGTTCCATTCATCGGTCGGCTTGCCTTGGTGCTTCATACCGAAACCGTGGCCGCCTTTGGGATAAGCCACGAATTCGGTGCTGGCCCCGCTTGCCCGCCAGGCGGCTTCGAGCCGCCCGCTGTCGCTCCGCGCAATCGTGTCGTCATCGGCCACCAGCACGAACAAGGGCGGCGCATTCTTTGGCGCCACGATCGGATCGGGCAGCAGGCCGGGATAAATGGCCGCCGCAAAATCCGGCCGGCTGTCGGGATGGTTGGCCAGCATCGTCCAGACCGTTACGGCCCCGCCCGCCGAGAAGCCCATCAAACCGACGCGGTTTGGCTTGATGCCGAAACGCACGGCATTCCTGCGGACATATCGAACCGCGTCCTCGCCATCCGCGGTTGCCGCCGGGCGCAGCGGCTTAACCGCGGTAGCCAGTTCGGGGAGATGAGTCAGAAGCCGGAAGAAGTGCGGCACGAAGCGGTCATCGGTCTGCACCAGCCGATATTTCAGCACAAAGGCAGTGACGCCGATGCTGTTCAGCCAGTGTGCCACCGCCACGCCTTCGTTCTCGATCGACAGCATGTGGAAACCGCCGCCGGGCGCTATGATCACCGCAGTGCCGTTGGCGACCGCCGGATCCGAAAGATAGGCCGTCAGCGATGCATCGGAGACGTTGCGCACGATCTTGCCAAAGGGAAAGCGGCTTTCCGTCACTTCCGCCTGGGGAGCGGCCGGCGTGCCGGAACGAAGACGGATGACGTCCTGGGCATCTCCCGAAACGGTCACCGAAAGCAGGGCGAGCACGGCAAACAGGCTGCGCATACGGATTACCTTCATTGGGCGGCGTCGCGGACGGCGGCGATCGCGTCTAGGGCCGGGCTCGAGGCTGGCGCCACCCGCACCCCGCCGATCCCGATCTTGAGCATGGCTGGTGCCGCGGGATCGACCCGGCTCCAGGCGGGGATGCCCTTCCCGTTTGGATCCCCGGTTTTTGCGAAGTTGGTCCAGGCCGTCGCGAGGAGGTTGGCCGCGGCCTGGTCGGCCGCAGTCGGCGTGACATCGCCTCTCGCCAGATAGTCGAACTGAAAGATCACGTCGGTCGCGTGACCGGCGCCGATGCCGTCCTTACGCTTTGCTTCAGCGACGTAGCCGAAGCGATAGAGCCAGGTCGGCGATCCCGTCCGGGCATGGCGACGAGCGAGGGCGAGCGCGGGCTCGGTAAACATGATGTCGGCCGCCACATGGCGCTCGGCCTTTTCGGGCGCGCCATAGGCAGCGGTCACGGTTTTGGCCCCTGCCCCCAGACCAGCCAGGGCCGGCGTGTTGATCATCGGCAGGAACGCGGCGGGCACGAAACCAAGCTCGTCATCATTATTGCCGACGATGTACGGAATATGCGCCTGCTTGCCTTCGGCGAACAGGCGGTCAGCATCGCCTGGGATGATCGCTCCATCGGTGATCGGCCCAGAGTAACGATCCTGTTCCTTGTTGAGCAGGTTGATGCCGCCGATCGCCGTCGCGACCGGGAGCGCGCGCAAGGCCGCCGCGTCGGCATCTGGCGCGAAGGTCTTTCCCTTGGCTTCCGCTTCTGGAAGCGCCGGCCATTTGTCGCGGCCCCCGCCTGAAGAGGCGATCGCTTTGGCGAACAGCCCTTTTGCGGCCGGAGACGCCATCAGTCGAACGACTGCTTCACCGCCCGCAGACTCTCCAAAGATCGTCACATTGGCCGGATCGCCTCCGAAAGCGGCGATGTTCCTGCGCACCCATTGCAGTGCCGCGATCTGATCCATCAGGCCCCAATTGCCAGTGGGTTTGCCGATGGCTTCAGCGGTGAGCGCAGGATGGGCGAAGAATCCAAGCCTACCGAGCCTGTAATTGAAGCTTACCAGCACGACGCCACGACTCGCCAGCCGTGCCCCATCGGTCTCGACAAGCGCGCTCGATCCGCTGACGAACCCACCACCATGGATCCACAGCATCACCGGCAGCTTTGCCCCAGCCGCGGTCCTGGGCGTCCAGACATTGAGGAACAGGCAATCCTCGCTTGTCGGCTGGCCGCTGCCGGTCGCGCCGGGAATGGCGTTCTGCGGACAATCCGCCCCGAATTTCGATCCGTCACGTGCCTGTCTCCAGGCTGACGGCGCGGCAGGTGCGCGCCAGCGCAGGTCGCCGACGGGCGCGGCTGCATAAGGGATACCCTTGAAGGCGATCACACCCTCGGCCGAGACACCGTGCACCGGGCCGGACTCGGTCCGCACATCCTGCGCAGCCGCCGGCATGGCAGCCAATAGGGTTAGTCCGATCAATATCCGGATCATCGCGTCGCTCCGCCTTTGAAGTCGTAAATGCCCGGGCCAGTGCGGTAGACCGCGTATCCCGCTTCGCTACGGATAAACGTCGCGCCGGCCGGGGCGTTGACGGCGCCGAAGCGCACCGGCACCCAGATTTCGCCATCTGCATTCGGCGGCACCTCGGCCTGCAGGCTGAGCCTATGCCCCTCCACCCGCCACCGCGCCGCGGCGTGACCAAGCATCGTCTCCATCGTTGCTTCGGCGCTGGCGAGGCCATCGGGGATCGCCGGCTTGACCATCACGATCTTATAGCCGGGGGCGCCCGCCCGTAGTCCGGCGAGCCGCTGGCGCATCCAGTCTCCGATCGACGCGAAATAATGATGATCGCGGGATCGGCTGCCCAGGCCCCAGGTCTCGAACATCGTCGAATGGCCGTTCGCGATCCACCATCCCCAGCTCGGCTCGTCGATCCGCGTGGCGGCACGATAGGCCAGATCGGCATGACCATGATCGCTGAGCATTTCGAGCACGTAACGCGTGCCGAACACGCCCGTGCGAAGGCCTTGTTTCTCGACGTCGCGCGCGATCGCATCGGCAACGCTCTGCTCCCGGCCCCTGGGCGTCATGCCGAAGGCAAGCGGCAGGACATTCTGGATCTGGAGCGGCGGGCCGGCTACGCCCTTGGCGTCGATCGTACGGTACCAGCCGTTCTTGTCGTCCCAATAACGCGCATTGTAAGCGGCACGGATCGCCTCCGCGAGCGCGCGGTAGCGCACCGCGTCCGGCTCCTGGCCGATGATTGCGGAAGAGGTCGCGAGCAGATCCGCCTCATGAAAGAAATAGGCCGTGGTGACTGCATCGACACCACCCCCGCGAGCATTGAAGAAGTCGGCAGCCCCCGGCGGCGACCATTCGCTCAGGCCCTTGGCGCGGTAATAATCGGGGCCTGCGATGACGGTCGCGGTGTAATCGACCAGACGGCGCTGCATCTCGTGGTTGCGCGTCAGGACCCGCGTGTCGCCATAGCTGGTATAGAGTTCCCAGGGCAGGATCAGCGCGGCCACGTCCCACGGCGTGGTCGGCCCCCAGATCAGGCCCCAGCCCGGCGTATCCTCATACCCATAATAGGGCGTCGCAGGCACGATCTCGGGAATCTCTCCCTTGGGCGACTGCGCGTCGCGAAAATCGCCGAGCCATTTGGTCCACACCCGCGCGACGTCCAGGCTGCGCGCCGCCGCCCCGGCCGATGCCTGAGCATCGCCGGTCCATCCATTCTTTTCGTAGGTCGGCGTGTCTGTCTGGAAACCGTGCATGTTATTGAGGATCGTTGCCGTGCCCGCTTCATCGATTTTAGCCAGCAGCGGATCAGCGCTGGCAAAACTACCGGTCCTCGCGACGGCGGAATGCGCCACGTGGGCGGTCAACGTGGCGGCGGTCGGCGTACCTGAAAAGCCGTCGAGCTGGACGTAGCGGAAGCCGCGATAGCCGAAGCTTGGTTCCCAATGCTCCCGGCCCTTGCCGGCCAGCGTGTAGCGGTCAGTCTGGAGCTGCGCGTCGATGAGGCCGGAGGCCGGAATGACACGGCCCGCGACGTCGATCTGCTCGCCCGCGGTCATCGAGACCGTGGCGCCCCGCGCGCCCTGCACATGCAGCGCAGCCCAGCCCGCGATAATGCGACCGAAATCATAGACCCAGACGCCCGGCGCCACCTGCCTGACCGAGACCGGCGCCATCGCCTCCACCGGGGCGATCGGCTCGGCGTTGGCAGCAACCAGCGTACCTGTCGGCCCGGCGACGATCCGCGCCGCGCTCCAGCGGGCGGCGCGAAAGCCGGGCCTGTCCCAGCCGGTCGGGAGCAACCGCGCATCATAGCGTTCGCCGCGATGCACCGAGTCGCCGATCGTCGGACCGGACATGGTTCGCCAGTCGCTTCCGCTGGCGATCGTTTGAGCCGTGCCGTCGGCATAAGCGATCTCGAGCTGCGCTTTCAGGGCGGGCTCCGCATGCCATGGCGCGGCATGGAAATACCATTCATTGGGGTCGGTCAGCCCGTACCAGCCCCGGCCGAGTTCGGCGCCAAGCACATTCTGGCCGCGCCGTAGCAGCGTGGTCACGTCATAGGTGTAAGCCAGCACGCGCTTGTCATAGGCAGTGAATCCCGCTCCCAACGGCGAGCCGACCGTCGTGCCGTTCAGCACCATGCGCGGCATGCCCGCCCCGGCGAGATATAGCCGTGCCCGCGCGATCTTCTTGCCATCGAGCTGGAAGGCACGCCGAACGAGCGGTGCTGGCGCCTCGATCGGCAGGACCAGATCGATATTCCTGACGCCACTGGCAACGACCAGCCCCTCGACCGAAACGCTGCCGCCAGTGAAGGGGTTGTCGTTGCGCGCAAAGTCGACGCGCACCGCCGGGCTGCCGCTGCCGGAGACAGCGACCGCATGGATCACAGCCGCGCGTTCCTCCTTGCCGCTGAACCCGATCGTGCCATGGCCGTGCGTGCGATCCTCGAGGGTGTCGATCGCCTTGCCATCCAGGCTGGTGACGATCGAGGCACCGGTCGCCCGGATCGTCAGCCGATGCCGCCGGCCCTTGAGCGGCACCTTCAGGGGCACACGCTTCAGCACAACCGTTTTCACGGCGGCACTGGTGCCACCGGGATAGGTCCGTACGGCCTCGCTCAGCACGGCGCTGTCCTTGCCCTCACTCAGCGTCCAGACATAGGCATCGCCGTAGGTCTTGCCGTGGGGCAGCGCGCGGAACAGGATGTCGACCGCGTTTCCCGTGAGGGTGAAGTCGATGTCGAGCGCAACGTCGCTCCAGTCGTGGTCCCGCCGGTCGGGCCCCGATATCCATCGCGCCTGCCAGTCCGCCGGTGCAAGCAGGCCCATCTCCCACCAGGCCGGCGCGCTCCATCCGCTAGCGCGATCGGCGCTATCCCAGACCTGCACCTGCCACCAATATCGCCCCCGCGCCTGCAACGGCGGCCCGGCATAGGCGATCTGCGCGTTCGCATCGGACGCAACCTTGCCGCTGTCCCAGACCAGATCGCCCTTCTCCAGCTCTCGCGGGGAGGCAGCGACACGAATGCGATAGGCGGTCTGTCGGGCGACCGGCGATCGCCACGCCAGACGGGGCGCAGGCTCGTCCAGCCCGAGCGGCGCGTCGCTATATTCGACCTTGAGCTTTGTCGGCACGGCGTCCTGCGCGGCGCGCGCGGGCTGCATCAGCAACGGCAGCGCCGCCAGCAGAAGGATCAGGAAGCGGCCGCCAGATGAGCCGCCTCCCCTCTTCTCTCTCCAGATCCCCGGAAGCGCCAACACCCTCTCCCTAGAATTCGGTACGGACGCCGACCGAGACGATCCGCCCCAGCGTGCTGCCATTGGTGTAGCCATTCGCGCTGTTGAGATAGGGCGGATCCTGATCGAAGACGTTATCGACGTTGAGGGTCAGCGAGCTATTCGGAATCAAGGCGCCAAGATCGTAGCTGAAGAACAGATCGACCGTCTTGAACGATGAAACATGGCTCTGACTCGGAATACCGAGGATCGGATACCCGCCCCGATAATTCAGTGTCGCCCGTCCGGTAAGGTCGCCGACCCGGGCGCCGACGCCAGCGACAAGCGCCGTACGCCCGACGCCGTTCTTGAGATTGTCGCTGAACGGGCCGCCCGCCACTGCCGACGATTTGCGGTTCAGCGTGTAGGTGCCCGAGATGTTTGCATTGATCGAACCAAAGCCCGTGTCATGCGCATAACCGAGGTTAAAATCGATCCCGTCGGTATGGACTGAGCCGAGGTTGGTGCGCCGCGCGTCGAACAGCACATAGGGCGACGTGCCGACATAAAGGCTCGCTAGGTTCGGCGCGCCGGTGATGAGCAGATTTCCCGCCGCCGCCTGGGCCTGGGCCAGGGTCGGGCTCAGGATATAATAGCTGGCATAGTTCGGATCGGAATACAGCACCGGAGAGGTCACCGGCGGCACCGAGATCGCATCGGTGAACTTCACGTTCCAGTAGGTGGCGCTCGCGATGAGGCCCGGCACTGCCTTGGGCGCCCAGTCGAAGCCGACCGACCAGGTATCCGCCTTTTCCGGCCGCAGCGCGGGATTGCCGCCGGCGATCACGATCATCGGACGGAGGATGTCGAGCGGCGAGCTGTTGGCCGCTCGGTACGGACTGAACAGGAAGACCTGCACGCGCGAATCCGCGGTGCTCGTCGTATCCGCGAGGCTCGCCGCGTGGAACGACGTGCCGTAATTACCGCGCAGGGTGAAATCCTCGAACGGCTTGTAGGTGACGCCGACCTTGGGGTTCGTCGTGCCGCCTACATCGCTGTAATCGTCATGACGGACCGAACCCGAGACCTGCAGGCTGCGCATGCCTGGACCACCATTGCCGGCCCCGAAGATCGGGATCAGCAGTTCTGCATAGGCCGATTTCACATCGCGATTCGCCGACGAATTGATCGCACTGGTAAAGACATTGCGCCGATCCTGCGCGATGCGGGAATCGAGCTGTTCATAATGATATTCGGCACCGACCGCGAGCCGGATGTCGCCGCCTGGCAAAGTCGCCAGCGAGCCGTCCAGAATCAACCGTCCTTCGGCCAATGCCTGGGTGGCGTCGCCGAAATTCTCGAAATCGGCGATCGTCGCGAGCACCGCCGGGTTGGTCGCCGACAGATTATAGGGGTTGAGTGCTGTCGCGGTGGTCGTCCCCGCCAGCGCCAGTGTGGCCGCGGTCGAGTTGATCGTCTGCTCGCGCACGAGATTGTAGCTCTCCCCGAAATTCGCCATCGCGCGGAGCTGCCAGTTGCCGCCGAGGCCTATCGAGACACTCGGCGTCACGCCATAGGAATCGAACCGCGCCCGGCTGGTCGCGCTGTTGCCGAACACATCGGCAAACGACAGCGCGACGCTCTGGACCGGCGATACGCCGATCGGCCGGAAATAGGGGTTCGTGAAGACGATCGTACCCGTGAAGCCCGATTGCGTGCTGAGCGTCGTCGTGTCGCGTCGCGACCAATAAGCCGACATGTCGAAATTAACGCTGTCGCTCAGTCTCTGCGTTAGCCCGGCATAGACCGAATGCCGCCGCTCGCGCGGATAGATGTCGGCATAGTCGTTGCTGTCGCAGAGGTTGCTCGTGTTCGGCAACAGCCCAGGCAGCGCATAGCTGATGCCCGCGGCGGTGATGGTACCCGGCGCACAGGTAGTGGTCCTGAAATCGGTGCCACCCTTCGCCCGATTGTCCGCCGTGACATAGTCACGGTCGATGCCCAGGATATTGTCGTGCCAGGCATAGGCATAGGAGACGAAGAGCGACCCGCTGCCCCAGTCGCGACCGACCGTCAGATTGCCGTCCACGCCCCGATAATCGTCCCCGAAACTATAGCGGGCGCTGGCGCCGACGCCGTTGAAGCGCTTCCGGGTGATGAAGTTGATCACGCCGCCGATCGCATCCGATCCGTAGATGGCAGAACCGCCATCGGGCACGACCTCGACGCGTTCGATGATGTCCGGCGGAATGGCGGAGGGATCGAACGTCGTCTGGAGGACGCCCGCACCGACCATGCGGTGACCGTTGACGAGGACCAGGGTGGTAACGCCGCCCGATGCGCCGAGATTGCGGATGTTGGGGCGTACGACCGGAATGGCAAAGCTCGCCGATCCAGCCGGAACAGTCCCGAAATTGCCCACCTGAGGGATTGATGCGAGCAGATCGTTCGACGATGCGGCACCGCTGGCGAGCACATCGTCCCGGGTCACACCGATGACGTTGGTGCCGGTTGGGGCGACGCCGCGCAGGAGCGTACCCGTGACGACGATATCGGGGCCGGTGGCGGCATCGGCTTGGCCTTCGGGATCGAGGTCACGCCCGGGATCTGAATCCGTCTGCGCGGCAAGCAGCGGAGTCGTCTGCGCCTGAGCCAGACTTGCCCAGGCCAGTCCGCCGGTCAGCGCAACGATCGACACGCCCATGCGTAGCGACCGAAATCTCAAGACACCCAGTGCTGAATCGCCCCTCATTTCACCCTCCCCCACGCGCCACTGACGGGCGCTTGTTTGAACTGGAGGCGCGCTCGGCGGCTGCCGGCGTTTCCCCAGTCACGGTCCGTTCTTCGACGGATCGCATGACGGGCAGTAAGGGTACCGCGGACCCGCGTCAATATTTTTAAAAGAATGTACCGTTATTTGACATTGTCGATGATCGCACTCCTGAACTCGCCTCGGGCAACGGCGAGATGCGCGAGCGGGGAGCCGGTGGCGAGGGCGCGAACCTGCTTGCCGATGAAGACCGCCTGCATCCGCATCGCGGCGAGCGGACTCACCTCCGGCACCAGTAATTCCAGCTGGCGCTTCCACGCCTTGGTCTGGTCCATAATGACGTCCCACACGGCGGGCCGGAGCTCGAGCCGGCGCGACGATTCGAGGCCGATCGAATAAATCGCTATGGCAGCCCGGCCGTGCTGGGTAACTTCACGAACGAATACCGCAGCCGTCAGGTCGGCCAGGACGTCCAGCGGGGCGCCCGTCACCTGGGTGGATGTCACCATGTCGCGATATCGCCCCTTGGATCGCGCGAAAAGCTCCGCTTCGGCCGCTTTGAGCAATCCCTCGATCGACCCAAAATGATAAGCCGGCGCCGCGGTGGTCAGCGCACTTTGCGTCGCTACGGCGTTATAGGTGATCGCCCCTGCGCCTTGCGCGATGAGAAGGTCGATCGCGCCACCGAGGATCCGCTCCCGCGTCTCGCGAGCCTTGTTGGTGCGCCTCGCTGGTGATGCTGCCTTCGGGACAGGAGGTGCGTTGGCCGGCGCCCAGTCTCTGGCCGGATCGCCGCAGCCAGTGAGTACCGCGCTGAGTTCCGAGGTCGTCAGATCAAGCGGCAGGCTGATGAAGAGCAGTCCAATCATTGTATCGATCGCGGATTCGACCGCGTGGTCGCCGTGCGGGCCCGGCATTGCGCCGGCGAGGTCGCGCCAGACGGCCAGCAATTCGCGAAACCACCCATCGGCAAGCGCATTTCCTTCCGGGCTGCGCGCGGCATCGAGGATGATCTCGCACCATGCGAGCGCTGCTTTGCGATTGCGGCCAGTGGCGTTGGTCAGAAGCCTCGCTGCGAACCCGTTCAAATCTGTTTCGAGACCTGCGCCGCGCCGCTGCCGCTCGGCCGCGCGTCGGAACGCCTGGACATAGCCGTCCAGCAACCGACTGGCCGCGTCTGCGATCATGTCGCGCTTCGTGGCATAATGATAGGTGGTGGCGGCAAGCGACACGCCGGCCGCTGCGGCGACGAGGCGATGTGTAAGTCGGCTCGATCCCGCATCAGCCAGCACGGTAATGACCGCATCCGCGATCCTCGCCCTGGTCCGCGCCGAGCGGTCGCTTTGCCGGTTCTGGTTACGCTGATTTGGCTGCTGCGCGGCAGCAGTCTTTGTCGATGCCACGATTAATCCCCTGTCCGCCACCGTTCTAGCAGCTTGCAACCTCATAAGGGCGCCGCAACCATATGACTCGGGCCGGGAGGCCGGTGGGGTAGCCCATCGAATAAATGGCGCTGCGTCAAAGCGCCTGACCAAATCGAAAAACAACAGCCGGTCTGTCGAATGTTGTGGGTCACCACTGATGTGACATCTCCTAACCCTTCGGTTCAATATCGCTTCCTCTCGATTGTGGAAGGACGCATTGGCCGGCAAGTCCGCCTTTGATCTGGCAGCATGTTGACCCACAAGCCACGTCGGGTAGACATATTTTGAATATCTGTACAGGCTTATGGTTTCAGCGCCTGGACACGGCCGGAAACCAGTCCAGCCACGGTCGGTGCCATTCTTGGATCGTTACCGCTTAATGCGATGCGACGCGCCCTCACTTGAACAGGCCCGCGCTTATGTCATCTGCCTCGCCCATGCGCGCCAGATGGACGAGGCCGCGCGGAAGCACTGGGCCGATGCCATCGCCCGAAGGCAAAGCGCGAATATCGACGCACCCACGCGCCGTCCATCTCACCGCGAACCATGAGGCGGGATATCTCGAGCATTTGCCGCCGTTATGCGCTCGCCCAGGCTGCCTGCGACCGAATACTCCTGAACCAGTCGAGTTGCGGGTATGCCGAAGAGGGGTCGCCCGATAATTTGCCTGATCTCGATCAGGCAGCAACGGTTCAGGTCGGGCGTCAGCTGAGCCGATGGCGCTATCGGCCGCGAACCCAGCGCGGCTGACGGCTGACGTCATCGTCAAATGGCCGTGGCAGATAAATCCAATGTTCCACTATCGATGCCCGCTCAAATGTTGCCGCTACGGTCACGCGGGTGATGAGCGGCCCGGTGTCCGGCCTTAGAGCATTTCCAGTGCAACCCGTGCGCGCGGCGCGGGGAATGCAGCGTCCAGTCTGCCCAGCACGCTCTCGTCCAATACGACATCCGCCGCTGCGCGGTTCTCGCGAACATGCGACACGCGACCGGCCTTCGGAATAGCAATCACCCGAGGCTGGCGCAGTGTCCAGGCGAGCGCGACCTGTGCCGGACTCAAACCCAGGTCCGAGGCGATTCCGGACAGGATATTATTGCGTACCAGCCGCCCTTGTTCGACGGGGCTATACGCCATCGCCGTCATATGCTGATCAGCGAGCCACGGCAGCAACAGGTGCTCAGGACCACGGCGGGTGAGATTGTACAGGATCTGGTTCGTGGCGCACCCGGCCCCACCCGCCTCGACGAGCTCGACCATATCATCGCTGTCCAGGTTGCTGACGCCCCAATATCGTATCTTGCCCGCGCGCTGGAGCGCTTCCATCGCCTCGATTGTCTCGGCGAGTGGCACGGAACCGCGCCAGTGCAAGAGGTACAGGTCGATCCGGTCGGTGCCAAGCCGCCGCAGGCTTGCCTCGCACGAACGACTCAACCGCTCCCGGGAGGCGTTGTGGGGATAGGCCTTGCTGACCAGGAAAACGCCGTCCCTGAGGCCCGTGATCGCTTCGCCCACCAGATGTTCGGCGGCGCCCTCGCCATACATTTCTGCGGTGTCGAGCAGCGTCATGCCGAGGTCAATGCCGGTGCGCAACGCGGCTATTTCGTCAGCGCGTCGGTCGGCGCGCTCCGCCATTTTCCAGGTGCCCTGACCGAGACAGGGAATTGTCTCTCCCCCGGGCAGATCGACCGTTCGCATCTACGTTCTCCAACCGGACGAGTTACCGTCAAACCGAGTGAACATACCATCCGGCATTTCGGCGCCGGGCTGGCAACGGAGCGCAAATGTATCGCGCACGACGTCTGCAACGCGAGCGCGCTCTCCTGGCGAACAGCATAGCAACGACCAGTTCGCTTGTCCGGTTCGGCGGCGCTCATGGAAACCGGACTCGCCAGAAAATAGTCCGCTGCCAGCTTCCGGAAAATGACGCCTTCCCTGAGGGGTATCGTCCGGCAGCGCGTAAGGTTGGTGAAGGTTTCGGCATTTCCTTATCATAACATATTGATTTATAGCTCTTTTTTCTATTGACCTGTATATACAAGGTCTGCTTTCTTGCAGCTCTGTGACGAATCAGACGGGGGACGAGCGCATGAAGACGATCTCAACACTGCTGGCGGCGACGATGTTGACGGTATTCGTGTCCCCCGCATGGGGCCAGGACGTTGCGCCACCGCAGCCAGGCGCGGACGGCGCCGAGCCAGCCAGCGGCGGCGATATCCTGGTCACCGGAAGCCGCATCCGGCGTGCCGACATCACCGGCGTAGGCCCGGCGACGGTCGTATCCGCCGAGCAGATCGAAAACACCGGCATCGTCAACATCGAGACCCTGCTCCAGCGCCTGCCCTCCAACGCGGGCTTCGCGGGCAACCAGACATCCTCTTACTGGACCGGCAACGGCTACGGCACAGCCCAGGTCAATCTGCGCGGCCTGGGCATCAAGCGTACCCTGGTCCTGCTCAACAACCGTCGCCTGGTCGCCGGCGGTACCGGGGCCAACTCGTCGCCCGATCTCAATATGATTCCCGTCGTGGCGCTCGCCCGTACCGACGTGCTGAAGGACGGCGCATCGGCAATTTACGGCGCCGACGCAATGGCCGGCGTCGTCAACCTGGTGACGCGGACTGACTATCAGGGTTTCGGCATCAGCGCGCGCAGCGGAATCACGGAGCGCGGCGACGGCTCCGACATCACCATCGACGGCCTGTGGGGCGTACGCAACGACCGCGGCGGCTTCCTGATCGCGGCGACGTATCAGAAGACCAGCGCGGTCAATCTCGCCAGTCGTGCGCCCTGTTCCCTGGCCGAGACCACGCCCGGGACACTGGCCTGCGTCAACAGCGCGTCGACGATCGGCGGTCGTGCGGTGCTGCCCAACGGACAGCAGATCAACTTCAATCAGGTGCCCGGCGGCGACGGCAACTTCTTCGAGCCGTACAGCGCGGCGAAGCACAACTTCAATTCGAATCCGTTCCTGAACGCGGTCAGCCCGATCGAGCGCATCACGACGGCGGCGTTCGCCGATTATCGGGTGACCGATGCCATCCAGTTGTTCGGCGAAGCGCTCTATACCCACCGCTCGTCCAACCAGATCGCGACGCCGGGCACGCTACGCAACCTGTCGATCTCAGCGTCGAATCCGACCAATCCAACGGGTCAGAATATCGTCCTTGTCCAACGACGCCTTGCAGAGCCGGGGCCGCGCCAGTTCTTCCAGCGCACGGACACGTACCAGGGAACGCTTGGCCTGCGCGGCAAACTGTCGAACGGCTGGGAGTGGGAAGTCGCTGGCGCCTATGGCCGCAACACCGCGGTCGACGGTTCCACGAACGTCGCCAACCTCGAAAAAGTGCGCAACAGCATCGACCCGACCAAGTGCAGCCTCGCGGCCGGCGCCGCCATCCCCTGCGCCGACTATCTCGGCTTTGGCGATCTGACGCCGCAGGCACTCGACTACATCCTGTTCACCTCGGCCGACCATGGCGGCAACTCGCTCCTGTCGTTCACCGCAGACCTGAACGGGGACCTGTTCCGCCTCCCGGCGGGCGCGGTATCGTTTGCGGCCGGCCTGGTCTATCGCCGCGAAAAGGGCTGGCGGAACCCCGATCCGCTGACCGTTGCGGGTGTCGCGAACACCAACCAGCAGTCACCGATCGCGGGCCAGACGACCGCCAAGGAAGCGTTTGTCGAACTGTCAGTGCCGGTCCTTGCCGACACGCCGTTCTTCGAGGCGCTGACGCTCGACGGCGCGCTGCGCTATTCGGATTACGATCTTTTCGGGAGCGACTGGAACTACAAGTTCAGCGCCGACTGGATGGTCACGGACGGCATCCGCCTGCGCGGCACCTATGGCACCGGATTCCGCGTCCCGAACGTGCCCGAACTGTTCGGTGGCGTCTCGGAAGGCAATCTGACGACGACTGATCCGTGCAGCCGATACGGCACCAGCACGAACCAAACGCTGGTCGCCAATTGCCGCGCATCGGGCGTCCCCAACAACTATGTCCAGCTCGGCACGACGATCCTGACCACTGTCGGCGGCAACCAGGACCTCCAGCCGGAAAGCTCGAAGAGCTGGACGGTCGGCACGGTGCTGCAGCCCAAGGCGCTGATCCCGGGTCTGACGCTTACCGCGGACTGGTTCGACATCGACATCACCGGCGCGATCCGCGCGATTCCCGGATCGACCAAGCTTTCGGTGTGTTACGCGAGCGCCAACCTGGCGAGCCCGTTTTGCCGTGATTTCACGCGCAGCGCGCTGACCGGCGAGATCACGCGTCTTTCGGCGCAGCCGATCAATACCGGCCGGGAGCGGATGAGCGGTCTGGACCTCGGACTGATGTATAATCACATGCTGGGCGATGTCCGCATGACGGTCGATCTCAATGCCACCTATCTCGACAAATATGTCATCGATCCGTTCCAGGGCGGGGCGCCGATCATGTTCGATGGCCATATCGGCGGCGGCAATGGCGGCTATCCGAAATGGCGCGGCTATGGCGTGATCACTGCGCAGAAGAGCGCCTTCAGCCTGACCTGGTCGACGCAATGGATCGGCACCGCGACCGATTTCAACGCCGCGCCGACCGCAATCGGCTACAGGACGCCGAATGTATTCTATCACAATGCCCAGATCGCGGTGGAGATCGATGCCAAGACGCGTTTCCAGTTCGGCGTCGACAATCTGTTCGACCGCGCCGCGCCGTACATCCCCAGCTTCACCGACGGAAACACCGACACGATGACGTACGACCTGCTGCGTCGACGGTTCTACGTCGGTTTCCGCACGGCGTTCTGAGCCAGAAGGCGTGAAAATCCGCTGGCCGCTCCTCGTCAGGCGTACCCATAAATGGCTGGCGCTCGTCGTCGGACTGCAGGTGGTGTTATGGACTTCAACCGGATTCTACATGGTGGTGGTGCATATCGACACGATCCACGGTGACCATCTGGTCCGTCCGGTGGCGGCACCAGCGCTCGATCTGGCGCGTGCTGTTTCCCCCACCGGAATTCTCGCGTCCAATCCCGGTATCAGCGAGATACGCCTCGTGCAGTCTCGTGGTCGCCTGACGTGGCGGGCCGATCTCGGTGGACGGGTCGCGGCGTTCGACGCCGCGACCGGCGCGCCAATAGCGCCGATGGCCTATGGCGAGGCAGTCGCCATCGCCAAAGCCGCCTATGCCGGCACGGGCGATGTGGTGGCCGCAAGGCTGCTCACCACCAGGCCGCAGGAGATGGGGTCACGCAAGCCGCCCTATTGGCAGGTCGAGTTCGCCGGTTGGAATCGGCCGACGCTGTACCTGTCGCCAGTCACCGGTGAAGTGCTGGCCAAGCGCCATCTGTTGTGGCGGGCGTTCGACTTCGCGTGGATGCTCCACATCATGGATTATGACGCACGGACCAACGTCAACAATCCGCTGCTGCGTGTTGCAACCTGGAGTGCGTTAGCGATGGCGACCACCGGCGCGTGGCTGTTGTTGTGGTCGTTTCCGCGCCGCCGCAGAAAGGCCAGGACATGAGCCGGATCCGCCTCAGTCCGCTTCTGTTCCGCCGCATTCACAAATGGGTGGGACTGGTCCTAGGGCTGCAGTTCATCCTGTGGACGTTAAGCGGCGCGATGATGGCGCTGCTCGATTCCGACAAGGTCGGCGGGCACGATAGCGGCACGGCGCATGTTCACCCCCTTGCGGCCACGGAATATGTTGATCCGGTGCGGGCCGCAGGCGGCGGGCCGCTGACCGGACTGGCCTTGCGCGATCTCGCAGGCCGGCCGGTTTACGAACTGAACGGCGCCGGCGGTACAAGACTGGTCGACGCGACGCTCGGGACACCCGTCGCGATCGACCGCGCCACAGCGCTCGCCGTCGTAGCGATGATGTCTTCGGATCCGATCAGGAGCGTAGAGCGTCTCGAAAAGCCCAATCTGGAATCGCGCGACCACTCTGGTCCGATGTGGCGGGTGAACCTGTCCGACGCGGAGAACTCCAGCGCCTATGTTTCTGCGATTTCCGGCCGACATTTGGTGACGCGCGGCGATACGTGGCGGACATGGGACTTCTTCTGGATGCTCCACAATATGGACTATGTGAACCGGAAGAGTTTCAACCACCCGCTGATCATCTTTGTCGCGTTCGGTATCCTGTGGCTGTCGGGCACCGGCTTCTACCTGCTGTTCAAGAGCTTCAGAAAGGCCGACTTCCGCTGGCTCCGCTTGCGCCGCCGCTAGTCGGGCTCAACCTCGAACGCGGCGGACAGCTCGAAGCGGTCGGCAGGATGGGTCAACCGCGCAAAGGATACGATCCTCCCTCGGCTCCAGGTGCGTCGCGTCATCACCAGCACTGGTTCTCCCATATTCATGCCGAGGAGAAGGCGAGTCTCATCGTCGGGCATCGCGGCGCGCACGCTATGTTCGACACGTTCGAGCGGCGCTGCCCGGGTCAGATACTCGTTCGGCGTGATCGTGTGAAAATCCAGCGCGCCATAGCCCGGTGCGGAGGCCGCCAGGACGTGCCGCTCTTCGATCTGAATCGGGAACTCAGCCTCGTGATGCACGATAATCGAGTGGAACAGCTTCGTGCCGCGCGGTACCTCGAGCAGTGCAGCCGCATCGGCATCGGCGCGGACCGATGCATTCTCGACCACCCGTGCCCGATATGCGCGTCCGCGTGACCGGACTTCGTCAGCGATATTGCGGATCTCGACCATCTGACCGATTGGTCGCGACTCGGCGATGTAGGATCCGACCCCTGCGCGGCGAAACACCACACCGGCGTCGCTGAGTTCGCGCAGCGCCCGGTTTGCCGTCATGCGCGAGACGCCGAAGCGCGCGACGAGTTCTGCTTCGGATGGGACCCTGTCGCCCGGCTTCAGCTCGCCGCCGCGCAGGGCATCGGTGATGAAGCGCTTGATTTCGACATAGCGTGGCGTGGCGTCGGCAGTTGACCGATTGCTTCTCTTCCCGACACCGATGGCATCGATCTCGCTGGACTCAGCTGACTTCTTCACTTGGCTGTCTATACAGCACCCCGGCCAAGCGCCAAGCATTTGCGCAAGTGAAAAATTACAGCGCCAGGCGTTCCGAGCCAGCATCTTTGTGTCGCTTTAGCGCCGCAAGAACAGGAGCTGGCGCGTATCGCCCAAGGAAAAGCAGGAGTGCCTAATGGTGCCCTCGCCGGGCTGTTTCGAACTGGCCCTGCCCCGCACTTCCCTCTTGCAATCGCCAGGCGGCGCCCCGAAACGCGCCCCTGAGGTCGAGTTCGATCGTCAGCGGCGATGCGATCGTCGCCGCACCGGGCACGGTCTCAATTCACCGCGAAACTGTGCGCCCCGGTCACGCGATGCGCGTCCGCGCCCACCACGGCCCAATCGACGCGGTAGGTGCCAGCCGGCAATGGGGTTGATGATGTCAGTACGATCGACCTGCCATCGGCCGATAGCGCGATCGCGATGCCCGGCATCTTCATGTCCGGATGATTGGTCATCCCTGCCATGCCCGTCATGATCAGCGTTGCACCCGACAGCTTGGGTATCAGCCGCTCGCTGAAAGTCAGCTTGACGGATGTCGGCTTGGCGGCCGCGACATTGGCGGCGGGACTTCCCGCGACGAACTTTGGGTGGGCGGGCGCGGCAGAGGGCAGCGTCATTGCCGTGCCGGCGGCCAAGATCGCGAGGACCATATTCAACTTCATGTCCAACTCCTATGGATGTCGCCTTCTAATACGCGGGCGGCGAACTGTTCCCTTGCGAACAGGGTCGTGAGGGGTTTGCCTCAGCGCTGCGTAAAGATCGGAGAGGATGGAAGACACATCATGGGAATGAACATCGACGTCACGCTTTCGCGCCTCGCCGAGGCGACGGCGGATGATGGTCTTGAGGGTCTGGAAGACCGTGTCGTGGCGGCGATTTCGGCGCGACCGGATACGGCGTTGAGCTCCGGCACGACGTATGTCGCGGTTGGCCTGGCGCTGGCGCTCGGCGTCGCCAGTAACGTCGTGCCATCGAGTCACGCGCGCGCCGCACCGCCCTTGTCCCCGCTCGGGGTGCCAAGCGCTCTTGCCCCCTCCACACTGCTGGTTGGTGAACAGTGAATTTTCGACGCCTGGCGCTGACCGTCATTCTCGTCTTCGTCGCCGCCGTATTGGGGGTGGTCGTCGGCCACCATTTCGTGAATGCCGGGCCGGCGGGGTCCGAGCTCCACGCACTGTTGCATGACCAGTTGACGCTGGATGCCGAGCAGGAGCGCCGGGTCCACGCGCTTGAACAGGATTTCGCGGTGCGCCAACGCGCGCTCGAAGGCGAAATGCGGGCCGAAAACGCGCGACTGGCGGCTGCGATCAACAGTGAGCGGAACAATGGCCCGCGCGTGGCCGCCGCAGTCGATGCGTCGCACGAGACGATGGGCCGGCTGCAGAAGGAGACGCTGGCCCATATATTTGCAATGCGGAAACTGCTTCGGCCCGATCAGACGGCGAAGTTCGACGCCGCTGTAACCAAGGCGCTGACCGAAGACGCGCGGTGACCGCTGCGCGAGCCGAGCAGACGGATGGCGAGCTTGTCGAGCTGTGCCTGGCGGGCGACCGGCAGGCCTTCGCGGAGATTGTCCGTCGACACAAAATACAAATCTACCGGATCGTGGTGCGCCTGGTCGGCGACGAAGACGAGGCGCTCGACATCCTGCAGGAGGCGTTCGTAGCCGCCCACGCTGCGCTGCGTCGCTACGACAGGGCGCGGCCAATGGGAGCGTGGCTGACGCGGATTGCGATCAACAAGGCGCGCGATTGGCGGCGCCGACGCATCGTACGGAGGTTGATCTGGGCGATCCTACCCATCGAGCATGCCGCCGACACGCCGGACGACGCACCCTCGCCGGAAATCGCAGCGTCCGACCGGCAGGAACTCGCGCGTGTCGCGAAGGCGATCGACCGGCTTCCGGCGAATTTGCGCGAAGTCCTGATCCTGCGCACGCTCGAGGGGCAGAGCCAGGCCGAGGCCGCCGAGATTCTTGGCATCAGTGAGAAGGCGGTCGAGACCCGCCTGTACCGCGCGCGTCGGACGCTGACGGAGCGCCTCGAATCCAGCGATTGAGGAATTGCGCGAGGGCTGCATTGCCCGGTTGCGTATTCCTATTACCAAGCCCCCTTCTTCCTTCAGGATTTCTCATGACGTTATCGATCGATCGCCGCAGCCTGTTGCGCGGTGGAGCCGCGCTTGGTGGCACGGCGGCACTCACATCGTGGTTTCCTGCCTGGGCGCAGCCGGTATCGGCGGGGATATCGCGGACCCTGCCGACGGTGTCGGGCAACGACATCAGCTTGCGCATCGCTCACCAGATGATGACGATCGACGGCCGCGAACACCACGCGATCGGAATCAACGGCAGCGTGCCCGCCCCGCTGATCCGCCTGCGCGAGGGACAGACGGTACGGCTGCACGTCGAGAATGCGCTCGACGAGGACAGTTCGATCCACTGGCACGGGCTGATCGTGCCGTTCCACATGGATGGCGTGCCGGGTGTCAGCTTTCCCGGCATCAAACCGCATTCGACCTTCACCTACGAATTCCCGATCCGCCAGGCCGGCACCTATTGGTACCACAGCCATTCAGGCCTGCAGGAGCCGATGGGCCATTACGGTCCGATCGTGATCGACCCGGTTGGCGTGGATCCGATCGAGTCGAACCGGGAGCATGTGATCGTGCTTTCGGATCACAGCCCGCTGCATCCCCACGCCATCTTCCGCAAGCTCAAGCTGCAGGGCGGCTATTTCAATTACCAGAAGCAGACGCTCGCCGACCAGCTGCGCGGCGACGGCCAGTCGGCCAGCGAGCGCCGCGCATGGGGCAAGATGCGGATGGACCCAACCGATATCGCCGATGTCACCGGCGCAACCTATACCTACCTCGTCAACGGCCATGGCCCGCGCGACAACTGGACCGGCCTGTTCACGCCCGGCGAGCGCGTGCGGCTGCGCATCATCAACGCGTCGGCGATGACGACGTTCAACGTCCGAATCCCGGGCCTGAAACTGACGGTAGTCCAGGCCGACGGGCTGAATGTGCGTCCGGTAACCGTCGATGAACTGCAGGTCGCGGTCGCCGAGACCTATGACCTGATCGTCGAGCCGGTTGACGATCGCGCCTACACGCTGGTCGGCGAGAGCGTCGATCGCTCCGGCATGGCCCGCGCCACGCTCGCACCCCGGGCAGGTATGGAGGCCGAGGTCCCGCCCCTGCGCAAGCGACCGCTCGCCACCATGAAAGACATGGGCATGGGCGACATGGGCCACGCAACGACCGATCACGGTGCCCCAGGCGCCGGCGTGACAGCCGCACCCACGCCGCTCAACGACCCAGCCTGCGCGCCGGAGCATGCAGCGATGGGGCATTGCTCCCCCGCCGCGACGGCGCCGGTCCAGGGTAACGCCGGGGCGATGAATCATGCGATGCGCGACTTCGCGAATGCGCCTGGCGTCAGGAAGACACCGACCGTTCAGACGATCTCACCCATGCCACTCGATCGCACTGGCGAGCCCGGTCAGGGCCTTGCCGACGTCGGCCACAAGGTCCTGGTCTACCGCGACCTGATCGCGACGGAGCGCAACCCCGACGTCCGCGCACCGGACCGGACGATGCAGATCCACCTGACCGGCAACATGGAACGGTATATGTGGGCGTTCGACGGCGAGAAGCTGAACGAGGTCAAGGCGCCGATCCCTTTCCTTAAGGACGAGCGCGTCCGCGTGACGTTGGTCAACGACACGATGATGGGCCACCCGATCCACCTGCACGGCCATTTCTTCGAACTCGTCACCGGCCATGGCGACTTCGCGCCGCGCAAGCATACGGTGCAGGTTCAGCCCGGCGGCACGGTGACATTCGACGTCACCACCGATGCTGTCGGCGACTGGGCGTTCCACTGCCACATGCTCTATCACATGCACGCGGGCATGATGCAGGTCGTCACGGTCCGCCCACGTGGGGGAGACGCAGCATGAAGATCCTGCTGCTCGTTGCCGCAACCTCGGTGATCGCGCTGGCCGCTCCGGCGCATTCGCAATCGGTAGATCACTCGACGATGCCCGGCATGACCATGCCCGCGCCGAAAGCGCCAAAGGCAAAGCCGGCGACCAGACCGGCGGTAAAGCCCGTGCCGAAGCCAGGAGCGCGCCAGCCCAACCCGCGAAAGCTCTCGCAGGCGGCCGACTCGGCTTGTTCGCCGGAGCATGCTGCGATGGGGCACTGTACGCCTCAGCCGACTGCCGCTCCGCCTCCCGCACAGACACTCGTCGCCGATCCCGCCTGCCCCCCGGAGCATGCTGCGATGGGGCATTGCACGCCCAGTCCCGTTGCGAACTCACCTGCCGCGCCTGGACCGGCCCCGGCGGGCACCGCGCTGACCGCAGGGGATGCACCGGCGCCTGCTGCGACCGAGCCGAACTACGCCGATCGCGTGTGGGGTCGCGCGGCGATGGCGCCATCCCGCGCAGCGTTGTACAAGGAACACGGCAGCGGCACCTTCTCTCAGATCATGTTCAACCTCGCCGAATATCAGGTGCGCGACGGCCGCGATGGCTACCGGTGGGACGGCGAAGGCTGGTTCGGCGGCGACGTCGATCGGGTCGTGGTGAAATCCGAAGGGTCGGGCAGCTTCGGCAACGGCATCGAGGATGCAGAGATCCAGGCGCTCTACAGCCGGGCCGTCGGACCCTATTTCAATGTCCAGGCTGGCGTGCGGCACGACTTTCGACCCTCGCCATCGCGGACCTATGCGACGGTCGGGTTCGAGGGCCTGGCGCCCTATTGGTTCGAGGTCGAAGGTGCGCTGTTTCTGTCCGACAAGGGCGACGTGCTGGCACGTCTCGAGGGCTATTACGATCAGCGCCTGACCCAGCGGCTTATCCTCCAGCCGCGTGCCGAGCTGAACCTGTCGGCACAGGACGTGCGCGAGAACGGCATCGGATCGGGGCTGTCCGATATCGAGCTCGGCCTGCGCCTTCGCTACGAGGTCGCGCGTGAGTTCGCACCCTATGTTGGCGTGTCGTGGGACCGCAAGCTCGGCACCACCGCCCGGTTCGCTCGGGCGGCCGGCGAGGACTCCTCGTCGCCGAGTGTAGTGCTCGGCATCCGTGCCTGGTTCTAATGCCGCGTTCAGATCGACATAGTCGCGTTCGGCGGGAAGCGCGCTCAGCGCCGGTTGCGTGCCGTCGACCTCGCTGCCGGGCTGGCTTCGGGACGCGCGCGAGCGCGCCGGGGCGCAATTGATGCGCGTCGAGCCAAGCCCCCCACGGCTTGGTCAGGATTTTCCCGGCCGGCGGATCGTAAGCCATACTCCGGACTGAGGCGATTTATATTCAAACAAGAACGCTCGGATTGCCTGCCGCGTCGGCTAGCCAGAGATTGCGCGACGGATCGGGATTGGTCGCCGCGGTCACCCGCCGGAAACCAAGGATCTTTTCATAAAAGGCGCAGGTCTCGTCGAGGCGGGTGGTGCGGATATTGACATGCCTAGCGTGATCATCGCCTCAGGCCGCCTGGACGGCCGGCGTGCTCACGAAGTCGACGAAGCTCTTCAGCATGCGATCGCGATCCGCGGTGAGGCCCGTGAAGATGTCGAACGCAGCGGCTGCCTGGAACACGACCATGCCGCTCCCGTCCAGCGTGCGGCACCCGCGGCGCCTGGCCTCTCGCAATAGTGCAGTCTCGAGCGGGAAATAGACGATGTCCGCGACCCATTGCCGCGGCTGCAGCAAGTCGACCGGGATCGAGGTGCCGGGATATTTCACCATGCCCACCGGCGTTGCGTTGACCACCCCGTCGGCCCGCGCGAGCGCGCTCTCGAGGTCTTCGCCGCCGACGACCTGCCCTTCGCCAAAGTCGCGCCTCAGCTTGTCGATCAGCGCGTCGCGCCGGTCGCCATCGGTATCGAAGATGCTCAACCGTTCCACGCCCAGGTCCATCAGCGAATGGGCAGTGGCGAAACCGGCCCCGCCCGCCCCCATCTGGACGACCGAACCGAGCGCGGCACCTGGCAAGCCATGGCGGAAGCTCTCGCTGAAGCCGGTGACGTCGGTATTGTGACCGATGCGTTTGCCATCGACGAAATGCACCGTGTTGACGGCGCCGATCCGCCGGGCCCCGTCCGACAGGCCATCGAGATGCGCGATGACTGCCTGCTTATAAGGATGCGTGACGTTCAGCCCGGCCACACCGATCACCTGCGCCGCATCGAGCAGGCGCGGCAGATCGCGTTCCTCCCACCCCCGCGCCGCGAAATCGTAAAGCGAATAGACCAGCCGGATGCCCTGCGCATCCGCCTCGCGCTCGTGCAGCCAGGGCGAGCGCGACGCCAGGATATCGCGTCCCACCAGGCCCGACAGGAGCGTCGGCCGCTGGGCTGCAAAGGGAGGGGCTTCAGTCGTCAAGATCACTGGCTCCATACGGTCTGTGGTGCTTTTCCGAACGGCCAGCAAGATGGGCCCCTCCCTCCTTTCGCAAACGGAAGCGGGCCCCTGGTCATCGTCAGAATTTGGTGCGCAGGCCGATCGTGACAACACGACCGATCGGGCTGGCATTGATGTTATCGTACCCGGCAGAGACATTGTAAAATGGCGGGTCGCGGTCGAACAGGTTGGTCACGTCGACGAAGATCTGCGCTTCCTTCAGGAACAGGTCTTTGATCTTGTAGGACAGGTTGAGATCGACCGTGGTGTTCGATTTGACGCGGGCGCCGCCGCCGGTCGGGAAACCGTTCGTGCGCGTGATCGGCACCTGGCTGGATCCGCTCCAGTTGCGATAGGAGCCGAGATAATTGAGATAGGCGTTCAGCCCGAAGCCCTCCAGCGACCACCCCACATTGGCCCGACCCTCGAACTTCACTGAGGGGAAGGTCGTGTTGAAGCCGGCGGTGCCCAGCACGCTGAACTTGGTCCCGTTCTCGCCGAAGAACTGGTCGAACTTGGTCTTGAGCGTGCCGCTGGCGCCGAAATTGAGATCGCCGAAGCTGGTGCTCGTCGCATAGTTCACGCTGGCATCGATGCCGGCGACATCCAGGTTGAGCACGTTGCGCTGACGATAATCGTAGATGAAATAGGTGTTGGCGTTGAGCGCGCCGGTCTGCGGCAGGCCAGCCGTCGCCGCCGCGATCTGCGTCGGGGTTGCGCCGGTCGGGTAGAGCTGCAGCAGATAGGAGAGATCAGCCGCCCCCAGCGCGAGCGAAGGCACCGGCGAGGTGATGCCGCCGCGCAGCTTGTTGTTCCAATAGGTCACGCTGACCCGGAGGCCGGGCGCGAAGGTCGGCGTCAGGTCGATGCCGACGCTGAACGCCTTGCCGGTCTGTGGCTTCAGGTCCGCATTGCCGCCGGTGAGCAACAGACCGGTGACGCCGCTGCCGAAAGTGCAGGTGGTCGAGCCCGCCGGGCAGCCCGGCACGCCGATCGCATTGGGGAAGGCCGCGGTTGAGACGGTGAACTGGCCGCCCGGCACCGACGCGCCATTGGCGCCGGCAAAGCCGGACTCGCCGGTCAGGCCGACGGCATTGGTGCCGAAGCTGGTAAGCGCCGGCGCCACGAAGGATTCGGCCCAGTTGCCGCGGATCTTGACGCCTTCGATGATTTCCCAATTGGCCGCGATCTTCGGGTTCTTGGTCTCGCCGAAATCGCTATATTTGTCGTAGCGGCCGGAGACGATCACATCGAGCTTTCGCACGCCGGGGATACCCGTGTCGGGCCCGATCAGCGGTAGCAGCACCTCGACATAAGCCGATTTCACGTTGCGATCGTAGAGCAGGTTCAGCGACGAGGATCCAGTCGAGGCGGGGCCGGTCGCGTTGGGCCGGGTGATGTCCTGGTCGATATGATATTTGGTATATTCCCCGCCAAGCGCGACGCGCACCGCACCGCCCGGCAGGTCGAACAACGCCCCATCGACCTTGCCGTAGATATTCACCAGCGTCTGGCGCGTCGCCAGCGTCTGGTTGTTGTCGATCAGCTTGGCGAGCGTCGCCGCCGATGAACGGTTACCCGGGACCAGATAGGGATCGAACGCGTTCGCCGTCGTCAGCGGGGTATTGAGGATGACCGTCGTCGAGCCGGGAATGGAGGGCGCGGCGGCATTGCCGCCACCGTTGGTCGTGCCATTGACCGCCAGGTTATAGGCGCTGGCGTTGAGCTGGCCCGAGTTGAACTGGCGCGACGCATCGCGGCCCACCACGGCGCCGAGATTCAGGTTCCAGCTGTCGGTGAGGCGATAGACGCCATCGGCCGCGACGTAGAAATTCTCGGCGCCCGAATCGATATGGGCGCCTGGCCCGAACAGCGCGTCCGCGTCGAAATTGACCGTCTCGGACGTCGCGACGACCCCAGCCGGCAAGGTGAAGAACGGGTTGATCTGCGCCGCGTTGGCGGAGCCCGGACCGAAGATCGTCGCGCTGGCCGATCCGCGGGCGACGGTCTGGTGGTTTTTGCGGTTGGAATAGACGACGTCCACCGTGCCGGTGAACTTGTCGCCGATGTCCTGGCGGATCGTCGCGATCACGCTGTGGCGCTTCTCGGACGGGATCAGGTCAGTCAGGCCGGTGAAGTCGCACACGCCGTTCGCCGCCGCGTTGTTGGGCAGGCCGGCACTCGTATAGGGCGAATAATAGATCAGGCCGTTGGCGGTGACCGTCGCCGGCGAGCAGCCATAGCCGGCGAAATTGGTGCCGCCCTGCGGCCGGTGATCCGCCTTGGTGAAGTCGCGGTCGCCCGCCAGCAGGTTGGACCGGTCCGAATAGCTGTAGGAGATCAGCGCGGAGCCGCTGTCCCAGCGGGTGCCGGCGAGGATGCCGGCATTATAGGTGCGATAGCTGTCCGCGAAGCCGATCTGGGCGGTGGCCTCGACGCCCTGATAGCTGCGCCGGGTGATGAAGTTGATGACGCCGGCGACCGCATCCGAGCCATAGACCGAGGACGCACCGTCAGCGAGCACCTCGACTCGCTCGACCGCCAGCGGCGCGATGATGTTCGGATCGCCCAGCGCGTGGTTGAGCCCGGTCAGCGGGAAGCGGTGTCCGTTGATCAACACGAGCGTGCTGTTCGACGCCGAAGCGCCCAGGCCGTGGATCGTCGGGGCGTTGGTGCCGGCGCCGTCGAAGCTGCCATAGGCGCCCTGCCCGGCGCTCTGCGACCCGACGACTGAGGGAACCGTCTTGAGCAGCTGCTGCACCGTCTGCGGCGCGATATCCTCGATCTGCTCGCGGCCGACCGTGACGAGATTGGAGCCGACCGGTGCGACGCCGCGCAGGCTCGATCCGGTGACGATGATGTCTTCGATACGCTCGCCATTGTCGTCGGCCTGGGTGGCCTCGGCGGGCGACGGAGTCGCGGGCACTGCCTGGCCATGGGCCGCTGGCGCCATCGCCAGCAGCAACAACGGAATGGCGGAAACGCTCAACGCGAGTCGTGCGGATTTCATGGCAATATCCCCTCTTATATGTCGTGCTTTTTACACTAACTGTTTCGTTACTTAATGAACGAACTGGTACATGTCAAACCAGCCGGGCGCCGGATCAGTCGATCGCCACGCGCTCCACCGGGCCCAGGATGAAGATATAGGCGGCCGCGCCGACCACCCCGAGCGCGCCGATATAGACCAGCGCGCCGTAGAAGCTGCCGGTCCCGCCGACGACGAAGCCGACCACCAGCGGCGTGACGATTCCGGCAAGATTGGCGCAGAGATTGAACAGCCCGCCGGTCAGCCCGATCATCGGTTTCGGCGCGACATCCGAGAGCAAGGTCCAGCCCAGCCCCGCCATGCCCTGGCCGAAAAAAGCGACTGACATGATGACGATGACCAGCGCGTTGCTGTCGACGAAATTGGCCGCGACCATCGTCGCGCACAGCAGCAGTCCGGTCACGATCGGCAGCTTGCGCCCGATGCTCGGCGATCCTGTGCGGCGGATCAGCCAGTCCGACACGACTCCGCCCAGCATCACGCCGACCGAGGCGGCGATATAGGGCAGCGACACCGCAAAGCCGGTCTTGATGAAATCCATGCCCCGCTCCTCGGCGAGGTAGCTCGGGAACCAGGTCAGGAAGAAGACCAGGGTGGAGTTGCTGCAGAACTGGCCGATCGACGCGCCCAGAATCTGGCGCTTGCGCATCAGCTTGCCGACATTGCGCCAGGTGAAGGGGATGGCGGCGCCGGCGGCGGCCAGCCCGCCGCCGGCCTCGATCAGGTCGAGCTCAGCCTGATTGACCCGGCTGCTGTGCTCGGGATCGCGGTACAGCCGGTACCACACCAGCGCGAAGACGATGCCCAGGCCGCCGACGATGAAGAACAGCGAGCGCCAGCCCCACATCGCGACGATCCAGGCCAGCACCGGGATAAGCAGCCCAAGCCCGATATATTCGCCGACGGTATAGACGCCGGTCGCCCGCGCCCGTTCCGACTGGGGGAACCAGGTGCTCAGGATGCGGCTGTTGGCCGGAAAGCACGGCGCCTCGGCCAGGCCGAGCGCCATGCGCGCGGTGATCAGCCCCGCGACGCTCGTCATGAAACCGTGGACCAGCGTCGCCAGCGACCACAGGCCAAGCGAAAAGGCATAGGTGATCCGCGTGCCGAGCTTGTCGAGCACGATGCCGCCCGGGATCTGGGCAAAGGCATAGGTCCAGGAAAAGGCCGAGAAAATCAGGCCCATCACTTCGGGCGTGATATGCAGGTCCTTGACTAGTTCGGGCTTGGCCACGCCCATCGCCGAGCGATCGAGATAGTTGATCGCGGTGGCGATGGTGATGAGCACTAACACGCCCACGCGAACGCGGGTCGCGCGCCGTGCCCCGGTCGCGGCGGTCACTGGCCGCGGCTCCGCAACCAGGCGACGTGCCGGATCGCCAGCGGATAGCCATTCACCCCCAGCCCGGAGATGATCCCCGTCACGACCTGAGTCATGATCGATTTCGACCGCCACTCCGCCTCGCGGCGATGGATGTTGCTGATATGCACTTCGACGATCGGGCAGTCGCACAGCTTCAGCGCGTCGAGCACCGGATAGGCGGCATAGGTGAAGGCCGCCGGGTTGATCACGATGCCCGCCGATCCCTTGCGCGCCGCCTGAATCAATTCGACCATCTCGTGCTCGGCATTGGTCTGGCGAAAAACGAGGTCGAGCCCGGCCTCCGCCGCCTCGGCGCGGCACATCGCTTCGACATCGGCCAGTGTGTCATGGCCGTAGATGTGTGGCTCGCGCTCCCCCAACAGGTTGAGATTCGGTCCGTTCAGGACATGGATCACGCTCGCCAATCACTCTCTCCCGGCTTGCCGATGTCCGTCTGGCGGCATCGATTTCATCCCCGATACCGAAACGCCCTTGCGTTGAAAAGTGAAATGTACGAACCAGTTCATATATAAGCGCCAGGCGCAGGATGAAGGGGTTGGGTGATGAGGGTCTGTGCCGCGGCGCTGCTGTGTTCGTTGCTTTCGTCGGCTGCCGTCGCCGCAACCGACGGCGACTGGCGCACTTATGGCCATGACAAGGGCGGCCAGCGCTTCTCGCCACTGACTCAGATCACGCCGGCCAATGTGAAGGACCTCGCGCCCGCCTGGGTCTATCATATGAAGCCCCCGGCCGATCCCGCATCGACTCCCGAGGCCGCCGAGGCAGCCCAGCGCGCGGCGGAGGCCGTCGGCCCGCCCCGGGCGCAGCGGTCGCGCTTCGCGGGATCGCAGGTCACGCCGCTGGTCATCGAGGGGCGGATGTACCTCACCACGCCTTACGGCCGAATCGTCGCGCTCGATCCAGCGACCGGCAGGGAGATCTGGGTCGCCCCGCTCGACCGCGGCCAGCCCTCGATCCGCGGCCTCGAATATTGGCCGGGCGACGCGGCGACGCCGGCGCGCCTGTTCTTCGGCACGCGCGACGGACGGCTGCTGGCGCTGGACGCGGCCACGGGCAAGCCGTCGGCCGGTTTCGGCACCAATGGCGCGGTCGAGATGAAGACCCCGGAGATCATCGGCTCGGGCAATGCGCGCTTCTACGGCATGAGTTCACCGCCGATCGTCTATCGCGACCTCGTCATCACTGGCTCCGCCGTCCAGGAATTCCCCGCGATCGGCGCCGCGGGCGATGTCCGCGCCTGGGATGCGCGCAGCGGCAGGCTGGTCTGGACCTTCCATTCAGTGCCGCGCAGGGGCGAGCGGGGCTATGAGAGCTGGGCGCCCGGCAGCGCGGAGGGCCGATCCGGCGTGAATGCCTGGGGCTTCCTCACCGTCGATGAGGCACGCGGCATCGTCTATATGCCGTTCGGCGCGCCCGCCTTCGATCGCTATGGCGGCGATCGCAAGGGCGACAATCTCTATGGCACCTCGCTGGTTGCGGCCGATGCGAAGACTGGGCGATATCTCTGGCATTTCCAGGTCGTGCATCACGATATCTGGGACAATGATCTTCAGGCCCCGCCCCTGCTGTTCGATGCCAGGGTCGGCGGCAAGGCGGTGCCCGCAGTCGCGATCACCTCGAAGAACGGCTTGCTCTTCATCCTTAACCGCGTGACCGGCAAGCCGGTCCTCCCGGTCAAGGAAATTCCGTTCCCCGCCAGCGACGTGCCCGGCGAAGCCGCCTCACCCACGCAACCGATCCCGACCGCGACGCCCCCGCTCGCCCGCACCAGCTTTACCATGGCGGACGTCGCCGATGTCACGCCCGAGCTGAAGAACTGGTGCGAGAGCTGGATCACCGGCAACAGGATGGTCCTCGGCGGCTTGTACGTGCCAGTGCGCCTGAACCAGCCGACGATCAGCTTCCCCGGCCTGCAGGGCGGCGGCAACTGGAGCGGCAGCGCCTATGATCCGCGCTCGGGCCTGCTCTTCACCAACACCAGCGATCTGGGCCAGGTCACCTCGCTCGTCCCTTCGACCGGCCCGCTGCCCTATGAGCGCGGCGCGCTCAGCGCCCGCTTCCAGCAGAGCGATCCGAAGATGATGTGCCAGAAGACGCCCTGGGGACGGCTCAGCGCAGTCGATACCCGCACCGGCAGGATCGCCTGGCAGGTGCCGCTCGGCATCACTGACAGCCTGCCCGCGGACAAGCAGCGTACCGGCCGGCCCAATATCGGCGGCGCCATCGCCACTGCGTCCGGCCTGGTCTTCATCGGTGCGAGCGACGATGCCCGCTTCCGCGCCTTCGATTCCGCGACCGGCAGGGAATTGTGGGTCGCCAGGCTCGATGCCGCCGCGCACGCCACGCCGGTCAGCTATCTGGCCGGCGGTCGCCAGTTCGTCGCGGTAACCGCGACCGGCGGCAGCTTCCTCGACAGCCCGCTTACCGACGATGCGATCACTGCCTTCGCCCTTCCAACTCAGGGAGCCGCCCAATGAAGATGCGCCTTCGCACTGCCCTGCTGCTGGTCGCGATCGGCCTGACCGGCGCTGCCTCCCCCGCTCAGGTCGCGCAGCCCCCGGCGGAACGCCGCCCGCCGCCGGGTTACGAGGACGTCTATGCCGGCAGGAAACGCCTGCTCGTCATCGCCGACATCTCGACCGGCAACCAGACCGCTCATACGGCGCTGTCGCACGCTGCCGCGGTGATCGAGCAGATCGGCCGCCAGTCCGGCGCCTATGTCACCTTCATCCGCACTGACACCGATCTGATCACCAAGGGTGAGGTCTGGGGCAAGGGCGACTATGCCAAGGGCGGCAGGAAACAGTCGCGCGGCCGCAATCTCGATTATTACGACGCGGTGCTGTTCTACACCAATGGCGAGACCAGCATGTCGCCGCAGCAGAAACAGGACCTGCTCGATTTCATCGCGAAGGACGGCAAGGGCTTCATCGGCGTCCATACGGCCACCGCCACCGGCTATAGCTGGCCGGCCTATGGCGAGATGGTCGGCGCCTATTTCGACAACCATCCCTGGATGATCGCCAACGCGAAGATCATCGTCGAACGCCCGGGCTTCCCGGCAATGAAGGCGTTCAGGACCGGCATGAGCGTGCGGGACGAACATTATGTCATGACCGCGACGCCCTATGCACGCGACAAGCTCGACGTGCTGGCACGGCTCGATCCGTCGAGCCTCGACATGGCCAACCCCAATCTCCACCGCACCGACAAGGATTTCCCGATCGCCTGGATCAAATCCTACGGAAAAGGCCGCGTCTTCTATTCCGGCCTCGGCCACACCGACGCCAGCTGGGACGATCCACGCGTGCGGACCATGTATCTCGAGGGGATCAAATGGGCGCTCGGCATCGGCACGGAGCAGCCACGACCGCATCCCATTCCCGCCAGGCGATAGAGGTCTCTTTCCGGGAAAGGTGGATCGAGCGCCGCTACTTCTTTTCCGGCCCGAAATTCTTCGCCAGATACGCCACCACCGGCGCATAGTCCGCGTCGCTGACCTCGGCGCCGCGGTCGACCATCGTGTCGACCACCTGGCCCCATTTCTCCGCGTCGTAATGCTGGCCGGTGACCACACCGAGATCATGGCACCCGGCGCACGCCTTGCTGACCTGTGCCTGGCCTGGCCCCTCGGGCAGCCTGGCGTCCGTCGCGGCGACCGCAGCGGTGGTGATCAGGACCACCGCGGCACAGACGAACGGTATCGAAGACCGCCGCAATATCATCGGCCCGGCCGATCGAGCTGGGCGTGGAAGAAATCGAAGGTAGTATTGACCGCACGCAGCGTCGCGGTGCGTGTCTCCTCTGGAGTCTTGCCGATGAAGCTGTGGTCGATGCCCGGCAGCAGGATCGCATCGACCTTGACGCCGGCCGCCCTCATCTTCGCAAGGGCCTCCTTTGATTGGGTGACGGATACGGTCCGGTCGTCCTCTCCATGGATGAGCAGGAACGGCGGATCGCCGGCATCGAGATAGGTCAGCGGGCTGACCGCCCTGATCCGGTCGACGGGACAGGATGCCGCATCGGCACAGCCGATCAGCGCGGTGGGCGATCCTTCGGCCCGCGCCACGATGGGCGCGAAATCGAATACGCCGTACCAGATCGCCGCGGCCTGGACGCATTCCGATCCCGCCGGCTGTGGCTTGGCGTCGAAGCCCGGCGCGCCGCAAGACAGGGCGGCAAGCGCCGCGAGATGCCCGCCGGCCGATCCGCCCCAGATCGCGACGCGCGCGGGGTCGATGCCATAGGTCCCCGCCTTGCCCTTCAGGAAGCGGATCGCGGCGCGCATGTCGTCAAGCTGCGCGGGAAAGCGCGCCTCGCCCGACAGCCGGTATTCGACTGACGCGACGACGAAACCCTCGGCTGACAGCGCGGCGAGCGCTTTCGGAAAATCGGCGAGCGCACCCGCTGCGCGGGTATGTCCGCCGACCCAGCCGCCGCCATGGACATAGATCACGAGCGGTTTTGGTGCCGAGGTCTTGCCCTTGGGCGGCAGGTACAAGTCGAGAATCATCGGCCGATAGCCGGGGACGACCGAATAGACGACATCAGCCATACTGGTCACGCCGCCCGGAAACTGCGTGATCCGGTCCGGATAGGGATCGGCCGAGGGCGGACGGTCCAGCGTCGGGAAAACCCGCTGTCCCGTCGCCGCCGCGCCCGGCCCGGCACTGACCGAAACCGCCAGCGCAAGGCCCATGCACCCGCTCCTCACCCGCCCGATCCAGCCGATCATCCACCCCTCCATCTTTTATCTAACTATTTAGTACATAACCGCGAGCAGGAGGGGCTGCAAGGATAAGGCACCGCGTCGGCGGCCTGCGAAAAAATGTCAGCGACCTGCATGACATTCCTGACGGCGGGCTCGATTCAATGCAGCCGAAGACCGGTCTATTCGGCAGATCGTGGCGGGAAGCCCCGTTTCATTCTCATCGTCGGCACGGTAAAAAGCGGCACCGGTCGCCGCGCTGGTCCTAGCGTTTCACATAGGCCAGGATGGTCTCGACCACCTGCTCGCGGCGCTTCGAGCGCGTCTTGGCGACCGAGGTGTCGATCCCGAAGATCGCCCGCAGCGTGTACCGGTTGGAGACATTGTAGAAGCACAGGGCGCTGATCGTCATGTGCAGGTCGAGCGGATCGATCCCTTCGCGGAACACGCCTTCCTCCACCCCCCGGTCGAGCATCCGCTTCATCGCGGTGACCACGCTGCGGTTGCGATTCTTGATGCCCTCGACGCCCGCGATATGCGCGCCGTGCAGGATGTTCTCGTTCATCACCAGCCGCACGAAATCGGGGTGTCCCATGTGATAATCGAAGGTGTGGACGACCATTTCGCGCAGCGCATCCTCGGCCGCCATCGCGTCGAAATTACGCGCCTCCTCGCGCTCGCGGATTCCGCCATAGGCCTGCTCCAGGACTGCCTGGTACAGGCCCTCCTTCCCGCCGAAATAATAATAGATCATCCGCTTGGAGGAATTGGTCTTCTCGGCGATCTCGTCGATCCGCGCGCCGGCAAAGCCCTTGTCGGAAAACTCCCGCGTCGCGACGTCGATGATGTTGGCGCGGGTATTCTCCGCGAGGGCGGCCCGGATGCTTGCCTTGGATTGCTGAACGGTCACGCGGCCCCCGCTGGTAAATCAATATGCGACCTCGGCCTTGAAGCGGGATTGTGCCGCCAGGCGGATACCGGCGTTGGCCGCGCCATAGCCTCCATAGCCGCGCCGCTCGACGATTTCAAAGAAGACGCGCTTTTCGAAGGCCCGGCTGTAGAACTGGAAATATTCCGCTTCGCCGTCGCGGTCGTAGAGGATGCCGAGCGCCGCCATGCGCTCGATCAGCGCCGGGTCAAGCCCGAACCGCGCTTCGAGATCGTCATAATAATTGCGGGAGATCTCCAGCATCTCCAGCCCGTTTCCGCGCGACTGTTCGGCCGCCGCGAATATGTCGGCGCAGGAAAAGGCGATGTGCTGAACGCCCGCGCCCATATATTTGGAAAGGAAGCGCGAGGACAAAGTCTGCTGCGCGATCGAGCTGTTGAGCGTGATCCGCAGCGACTTGTCGCGCGATTCGACTGCCTGGCTCTGCACGAGGCCGAGCGGATCGGGGATCTGCAACTGCACCGTCTTGGTCACGTCGAACAAGGTGACGTAATAGAGGATCCAGCTCAGGAACTCCTCGTAGAAGGTCGTCTGGGCGATATGGTCGATCGCCTGCAGCCCGATTCCCCGATCAGCATCGGACGCATCCACCGGCACGAATTCGGTCGCCCACACCCGTTCCTCGCTGCCCTGGTCGACGAAATAGATCAGGCTCCCGCCGACGCCGCGCACTGACGGGATCTGCATCTCGCCCGGGCCGACCGATTGCTCGAACCGCGGGATCGACAGGGCTTCGGCGCGGGCGAGCGCCGCCGGCACGTCGGGCACGCTCAGCCCGATCGCGCAGACAGAGGCGCCGTGCACCATGTCGAAGCTGTGCGCGAACCCCTCCTGCTCGCGGTTGATGACGATGTTGATCCCGCCCTGCCGCCAGCGCTCCACTGCCTTGCGGCGATGCCTGCCGACGCACGCAAAGCCGAGCGCGGAGAGCGTGCTGCGAAGCAGTTCCGCTTCCTTGTCGTCCGCAGCAAACTCGATGAAGCTCACCCGGGTCGGCGACGTCCGCGGCGGCATGGTCGGGCCCGAAGGCGTGCGCGGCCGCCGGCCGACTTCGTCCTCGAGCGCGATCAGCGAGCGATAGCCGTCAAGCGCCACGACATGCGCCGAGCCGGAACGAAACCGGTCGTTGAAGATCTCGAGCGACCAATAGCCGTCATAGCCGATCCGCATCAGCTCGGCGGCATATTCGCCCAGCGGGAAGTCGCCCTGCCCCGGCATGTTGCGCAGGTGCCGCGCCCAGGACAGATAATCCATCTCGACGAACGGCGCGTCGGCGACCTGCACGATGAACAGCTTGGCCGGATCGATGTCCCCGATGCTCGAAGAGGGGATGCGCCGCGCCAGCGAGTGGAAGCTGTCGAGGATCAGCCCGAGCGCCGGATGGTCGACGTCGCGCACGATGCTCCAGGAATCGCGGTGATCGTTGACATGCCGGCCCCAGGCGAGCGCCTCGTATCCGATCCGCAACCCCCGTGCTTCGGCCCGCCCGGCCAGCTCGGCGAAATCGTCGAGGATGCGGTCGCGATCGGGCAGCGACGCGGGCGAACAGTTAGAGCAGACCAGGATCAGATCGGTGCCCAGTTCGTGCATCAGATCGAACTTGCGCTCGGCCCGGTCGAAGGTGCGGGCGCGAAGCTCGGAGGGCATGCCCTCGAAATCGCGAAACGGCTGGAACAGGGTGCAGGCCAGCCCAAGATCCTGCATCATCCGCCCGATGTCGCCCGGGCTGGAGCTCGCGGCAAGCAGGTCGTTCTCGAAGATCTCGACGCCGTCGAACCCGGCATCCGCCACCGCGCGCAATTTGTCTTCGAGCGTACTGCTGATCGAGACCGTGGCTATCGAGGTGAGCAAGAGAGCTGCCTTCGGTTATGTACGAACCAGTTACCTAACGAGCGGCGCCCACGAAGTCGAGAGCGCCGCCCCGCCTCAATCGCGCGGCCCGCCGGAGCGCGGCGGTGCCGGCTGGGTGGCGACGGGATGCGCCGCGAACCAGTCGAGCCGCTTCGGATCGAGCTTCACTGAGGTCACCTGATCGCCGAACACCAGCTTGCGCTCGTCGCCCGGCTTCCAGGCCGGCCAGGGCATGGCCGGCGTGGTCGGGCTGCCAGTCGCGGCAAAGGCGATCAGCGCCCCCATCATCTGCTGCGACAGGGTCCGGTCCCACGCCGTCCAGTTCCGCGTCGGGCGCTGCCAGTTGTACTTGTCCTGCGTGCCGAACCAGTAGGGAATGTCGGCGGTGTGATAGGCGCCGACCGTCGCGATATCCTGATCGGCGATGCGCACCCCCGGCACGTAGGGGTGCACGCGGCTATATTCGTCGATGAAGGTCGCCTGACTCGCCGCGGCCTGAGCCTTCGCACAGAAGCGGGCACTGGATTCGAGACCTGCTTCGGTCGCGGCGATCCGGGCGACGCGCGACACATCGGCATCGCTCTTCACCGGATAGAATTTCAGGAAGGCATCCGCGTCGGTGCCGTAGAGCTTGCGCGCGCCGGCCTGGAACTCGGCCACCGTCTTCGCGGCAAGGATCGGCTCTAGGCCGAAACTCAGATCATTCGCGTTGTAGCTGGCGATGATCGGCACCTTGTTGAAGCTGCCGGCCGCCAGCATCTGCGCCTTGGGCGCAGGCAGCACATAGCCATCCAGGATCGGCCCGCCGACCCGCACGCCCTCGACGCGCACGCCGAGCTGATTCTCCGACTGGGTCGCGAGGATCCGATCCGCCGGGATCTGGCGCAGCGCATCGAGATTTGCGGCCTTCAGCCGCTCCTGCAGCTGGACCCCGACCTTCTCGGCCTCGGCAAGCGGCTGGCCATCGCCGCGGAAATTGCAGCCGCTCGACATCACCGCCGCGCGGAACAGGCCTTTGGCCTGCGGGCTGAAGATCTGCGCGATGACCGATCCGGCCCCGGCCGACTGGCCCATGATCAACACCTTGCCGGGATCGCCGCCGAACCGGGCGACGTTCTCGCGGATCCAGCGCAGCGCCGCGGCCTGGTCCATGATGCCGTAATTGCCGGAATGCCCGCCCTGCTCGCTGCTCAGTTCGGGATGCGCGAGGAAGCCGAACGCGCCGACGCGGTAGTTGAAGTTGATGAACACGGCGCCGGCCTTCGCCACCGCATCGCCGTCATAATTGGCCATGCCGGACGATCCGATGGTGAAGCCGCCGCCATAGAGGAAGACGATCACCGGCAGCTTCGACGCCGGCGTCGCCTGCGCCGGGGTCCAGAGATTGAGGTAGAGGCAATCTTCCGAGGAAGGCTCCTCGCCGAAATAATGGTTGATGTCGTGCGGGCGCAGCACCTGAATGCATTCCGGCCCCTTGCGATCGGCATTCCACACGCCTTTCCAGGCCGAAGGCCGTGGCGGCGCCCAGCGCAGCGGCCCGACCGGGGGCGCGGCGAAAGGGATGCCGAGATAGGCGCGTACGCCCGAATCGAGCTGCGTGCCGGCGATACGGCCAGTGGCGGTGGCGACGGGATCGCCCGCGATCGGGGTCATCGAACGATCGGCCGCCGCGGCCCCCATCAGCGCGGTCGCGCCCAGCAAAATGCCCACCAATTTGTGCATCGGCCTGATCATCCATCCATCTCCCAAAGGGCGCGTTGAGCGCCTGCTTTATTTATATGTACTAGTTCGTTACATACCTGAGAAACGTGACTTTGCAACCGGCATGTTCGCATTCCAACGAAGCCGAACAACGATGAAATGGGGATCTGACATGGCAACCGATCGACCGGGATTGCTGCGCTTCGCCTTGCATTTCCTGACGCTGGCGAGCCTCTGCCTCACGCCGGCCGGCCTAGGCGCAAAGCCCGTGGAGCCGCCGCCGCTCCAGCTATGGCGGCTCGATTGCGGTTCGGTCGAGGTGCCCGATCTCGATTTCCTGTCGGACAGCTTCGCCTTTTCGGGCAAAGCGAAGACAGTCTCGGTCAGTTGCTACCTGATCCGCGATGGCGACCGGTATCTGCTCTGGGACGCAGGCCTGCCGCTGTCCCGGTTGGGCGCCGGCCGGACCAGTGTCGGCGGTGGGCGGGCGCGGCTCGCCCGTTCGATCGTCGATCAGCTTGGCGAGCTTGGCCTTGGCCCGGCTCAGATCGCGATGGTCGGCCTCAGCCATTACCATTCCGATCACAGCGGCCAGGCGGCGAGCTTCCCGGCCGCGACCTTGCTGATCGGCGCCGAGGATATCGCTGTCGTGCGCGGCGACGCGACGGCGTTCAACCTGTCCCGCGACGAGTTCGCTCCCTGGACGACGGGCGGCGGCGGGGTCGACGAAGTGAGCGGGGACCGCGACGTCTTCGGCGATGGCCGGGTGATGATGCTCGCGACGCCGGGCCATACGCCCGGCCATCATTCCCTGCTGGTGCGGCTCGCGCGCGGGCCGGTGATCCTGACTGGCGATCTCTGGCATTTCACGGAGCAGAAGGCCGTCAATGGAGTGCCCAAGATCAATACCAATCGCGCGGATACTTTGGCATCGATGGATCGGGTAAACCGGATCGCTGGGGTGCTACATGCCCGTATCATTATGGGCCACGAACCGCGGGATATCGGAATCCTACCAGCCTTTCCGCAGCCAGCCCGCTAACAGATTATCTGGGAGCAACGGTCCGCTTACTTGCCAATAGGCTGGCTTAGCAGGAGGCTGTGAATGGGGTACCGATCCAACGCGGCCAGCAAGTCGATGTCCGAAATCGGCGCACCCGTCCGGTCGGGCGCTAGAACTGCCCCGAACGAGCGGGACCCGCTGCCTTGATCCAAAGCAGTCGCCTCGATAACAAGCGCCCGGATGTCTTCACGAACATAGTCCCGGGCCATCGTCATGCCGGCCTCTATCAGGAACTTACGTCGCATTCTGGCGTAGTCCGGGTCCCTCTGGAGGGGCCCAATTCATTCCCACTCGATCGTGCCGGGCGGCTTGGACGTATAGTCGTAGGTCACGCGGTTGATGCCCTTCACCTCGTTGACGATCCGGGTCGCCACCCGCGGCAGGAAGTCGCCGGGGAACTGGAAGGCGACCGCGGTCATGCCGTCGGTCGAGGTCACCGCCCGCAGCGCCAGCACATTGTCGTAGGTCCGGCCGTCACCCATCACGCCGACGCTGCGCACCGGCAGCAGCACGGCGAAGGCCTGCCAGATCGCGTCGTAGAGCCCGGCGTTGCGAATCTCCTCGAGGTAGATCGAGTCGGCCTTGCGCAGGATATCGCAGCGTTCCCTCGTCACCTCGCCCGGAATGCGGATCGCGAGACCCGGTCCCGGGAACGGATGGCGACCGACGAAGATCTCGGGCAGCCCAAGCTCCCGGCCGAGCGCGCGGACTTCGTCCTTGAACAGTTCGCGCAGTGGCTCGACGAGCTGCATGTTCATCCGCTCGGGCAGGCCGCCGACATTGTGGTGGCTCTTGATCGTGACCGAGGGGCCGCCAGTGAAGCTGACGCTTTCGATCACGTCCGGGTACAGCGTGCCCTGCGCCAGGAAATCCGCCCCGCCGATCTTGCGCGCTTCCTCCTCGAACAGGTCGATGAACGCGCCGCCGATGAACTTGCGCTTCTTCTCCGGGTCAGTGAGGCCCGCCAAGCCACCCAGGAACTGCGCCTCGGCGTTCACATGGACCAGGGGGATATTGTAATGGTTGCGGAACAGGGTGACGACCTGGTCGGCCTCGCCGCTGCGCATCAGGCCGTGATCGACGAACACGCAGGTCAGCTGCTCGCCGATCGCCTCATGGATCAGCACCGCCGCGACCGCCGAATCGACGCCGCCCGACAGGCCGCAGATCACCTTGCCCTTGCCGACCTGCGCACGGATATCGGCGATCTTGGCCGCACGGAACTCGGCCATGGTCCACTCGCCGGTAAGCCCGCAGACGTGGCGCGCGAAATTGGCGATGAGCTTCGCGCCGTCGGGGGTGTGCACGACCTCAGGGTGGAACTGCATCGCGTAATAATGGCGCTCGTCATCGGCGATGATGGCGAACGGTGCCCCTTTGCTGGCAGCGACGGGGCGGAAGCCGGGCGCTAGCGCCGTCACCTTGTCGCCGTGGCTCATCCAGACCTGGTGGTTCTCGCCCTCGGCCCAAAGGCCGTCGAACAGGGCGCAGGCGTCAGTGACTTCGATCACCGCGCTGCCGAACTCGCCACTGTCGCCCAGGGTCACGGTGCCACCGAGCTGCGCCATCAGCACCTGCTGGCCGTAGCAGATGCCCATGATCGGCAGGCCGCTATCGAGGATCGCCTGGGGGATGCGCGGGCTGTTCTCCTCCAGCACAGAGGCTGGACTGCCGGAGAGGATGATGCCCTTGGGGGCCATCCGCTCGAACGCTTCGGCGGCGGTGTTGAAGGGGGCGATCTCGCTATAGACCCCCGCTTCACGGACGCGGCGGGCGATGAGCTGAGTCACCTGGCTGCCGAAATCGACGATGAGGATCGAGTCGCTGGGCTGTGTCATGCGGCCAGATAGCAGATGCGCGCCGCACGGGAAGCCCTGGCGGCGCGCATATCTCCACGATCAGTTCGCTGCGATGCGATCGCCGTCGATCGTCACTTGCTCGACGCCGCGGTCGCCGACCCGGCAGCTGAAGTCGCGATGCTCGGTCGCAGGTGCGCGGTAATCGTCGCGCAGACCGAGCGAACCGCGGACGATCCAGTCGGATTCGATCGCGTCGACAATCGTCACCCTGTCGATCTTCGCGATCCGGGCGTAACGCCGCCCTTCGGATTCCGCCGAGGACACGCACGCGTCCACGGCCGCTTCCTCATCGGACCGCGCGACCGAAATCGTGCGGTTCTCGCCATTCGGCCCGACGTCCGGCGGCGGGGCGCTGGATACCGCCGCGGCGCCGTCGTCATCGATCACCACTTCCTCGGTCGGCGGCGAGGCCTTCTTCTTGCTCGACAGGATCGCGAACAGGCCGCCGGCGAGCACTGCGCCCAGCAACACGTCGCCGCCGTCGATCCGACCATTGCCGCCGCGATGTCGGCCGTGCCGGTGCTGAGCCTCGGCCGGGACTGCGCCCAGGGTCATCGCCATCAGCGCCAGCGCCGCGCCCGCTTTGCCCAATATCGTCATGTCCTCTCCCCTCGATTCGATGGCGTAACGTAGTCGAACCGTGCTGTCCGAGCGATGAACCAGCGGGATGCTCGTAGAAAACCCGGCTTGGACAGCATCGCCCCGGCGTGCGAGGGGGACCGATGGCGAAGAACGACAAGCATGAGACGATGGCGCGCGAGACCTTCGAACCGATGGTCACGGCGGCAACGGGAGACGGACGCAAGCTCGCGACACTGGCCCTGTTGGCGCGGGGAATCGGGCTTGAATCCCGAGCTTATCCGCTGGCGCGGGAGGCGCAGGCTCTCTCTCCCGACGACGCGGATGTAGCCAGCATGACGCACGAACTGATCGCGGGTGACGTGCCGGGCTGGCATTTCTACATGGTGCTGGACGAGGCCCGCAACAAAGCGTTCGAGGCAGCGATCAGGCGGGCGGTCGGACCGGACAGCCGAGTACTCGACATCGGCGCGGGCACAGGCCTGCTCGCGATGATGGCGGCACGCGCTGGCGCGGGATCCGTGGTGAGCTGCGAAATGAACCCGGCGATCGCCGATGTCGCGACCGAGATCGTCGCGCTGAACGGCTATGCCGACCGCGTCAGCATAGTGTCCCGGAAATCCACCGAGCTCGACGCGGACGCCGATCTGGGCGGCCGCGTGAACCTGATCGTGTCCGAGATCGTCTCGAACAATTTGCTCGCCGAGGAAGTGCTGCCGACCATGGCAGACGCCGTTGCACGGCTGCTCGCGCCTGGCGGACGCATGATTCCCGAGGCGGGCCAGATCGTCGTCTCGCTCGCCGACTGGGACGGCTATGGCCGCGATCGGATGGATGATGTCGCCGGCTTCGATATGCGGCCATTCAACCGGCTGGAGCAGCGGCCGCTACGCCTGAAGGTCGGCGATCGCGGAATCGAGCTGCGCGGCGAGCCGGTCGACCTGTTCGATTTCGACTTCACCACCGGCGGGCCCTGGCCGGATCAGCAGCGCAGCGTCGAGCTGATCGCCGACGGCAATTATATCAACGGCGTTATCCAGTGGATCCGGCTGAAAGTCGACGCCCAGAGCATCTACGAGAACCGGCCCAAGCCGGAAACCATGTCGAACTGGGCCGCCCTGTTCATGCCGTTCGACCGGGAGATCGCGCCGCCGCCCGGCACGAAGATCCGCGTCGAAGGCGCGCATGACGGCAACCGCGTGCGCATCTGGGTCGACGAGGCCCTAATCCCGATCTGACTCACCGCATCGGCTTGACCGTCATTCCGGTCCAGGCCGCCATGAACGCCCAATTGTCAGCGGCTTCGGCGATCACCTTGTCGGTCGGCTTGCCCGATCCGTGCCCGGCGCGCGTCTCGATGCGGATCAGGTGCGGCCTGGGCCCGATATCGGCCGCCTGCAGCGCTGCGGCATATTTGAAGCTGTGCCCCGGCACGACCCGATCATCGGTATCGGCGGTCGTCACCATGATGGCCGGATAATCCCGTCCGCTCTTGATGTTGTGGTAGGGCGAATAAGCGTGGAGCACGCGGAAATCGGCTTCCTTCGAGGGATAGCCATAATCATCGACCCAGTAACGGCCGGCGGTGAACCGGTCGAAGCGGAGCATGTCCATCACGCCAACCTGCGGCACAGCCGCAGCGAACAGATCGGGCCGCTGGTTGAGCACGGCCCCGACCAGGAGACCGCCGTTGGAGCCACCCTGGATCGCCAGCTGGCTCTTTGAAGTAATCCCCTGCGCGATCAGGTCCTCGCCGGCCGCGATGAAATCGTCGAAGACATTCTGCTTGTAGGCGAGCCGGCCGGCATCGTGCCATGCCTTGCCATATTCGCCGCCGCCGCGGATATTCGCGACAGCAAGCACGCAGCCCTGTTCGATCCACGCGATCCGCGTGGGGGAAAAGGCCGGGTTCATCGAAATGTTGAAGCCGCCATAGGCATAGAGCAGCGTGGGCGCCGGGCCGGGCGGCAGATCCTTGCGCCGGACGATGAACATCGGAACCTTCGTCCCGTCCTTCGACGTGTAGAAGCGCTGCGAAACATCGAACAGGCCCGGGTCGAACGCAACCTTGGGCTGAGCCCAGGGCGTCGCCTTGCCGGTGCTCACGTCATAGCGCCAGATCGTCGTCGGCGTGGCAAAGCTGGTAAAGGCATAGAACAACTCGGCATCGTCCGCTTCGCCGCTGGTGCCCGCCACGGCGCCGATCCCGGGCAGCGCGATCTTCCCGTCCGGCTTCCCGGTCAGATCATAGCGCCGCAGCTCGGACTTCACGTCGACCAGATAGGAGGCGATCAGCTTGCCGCCGACGATCGCTGCACCTTCGAGCACGGCCTTGTCCTCAGGCACCACCTCGCGGATCGCCGGCTGGGCCTCCCGCACATCCATCGAGACGATGCGGAGGCGCGCCGCGTCCTTGTTCGTTCCCCAGTAGAAGGTGGTGCCGACATTGCCCGCGAGCGACCATTCATGCTCGAGCCCGCGTACGATCGTGCGCGGCCTGGCCGCGGGATCGGCAAGATCGAGAATGGTGATCTCGTAGCGGTTGTCGGTCCCCTCGGTGGTGGTGATGACCAGCCACTTGCCGTCCTCGGTCACCTGCGCGCTATGCCCGCGCTTTGGGGCGTCGGGCGTCGCGTAGATCTGCCGGTCGGCCGACTGTGCGGTACCGAGCCGATGGAAATAGACCTGCTGGTTCTCGTTGAGCGCCTGGAATTTCGCGCCCTCGGCCGGTGCCGCGAAGCGCGAATAATAGAAGCCCGATCCATCTTTGGCCCAGGACAGATTGGAGAATTTGACCCATTCGACACTGTCGTCGGCGACCTTGCCTGTCGCGACGTCGAGGACCTTCACCGTCCGCCAGTCAGTCCCACCGTCCTGCACCGAGTAAAGGACCCGGCGCCCGTCCTCCGACGGCACCCATTCGCCCAGCGCCGTCGCGCCGTCCTTCGCCCAGCCATTCGGGTCGATCAGCACCCGTCCCGGCCCGCCCAGGGAATCGCGCACGAACAGCACCGACTGGTTCTGCAGCCCGCTATTGTGCATGTAGAAGTAGCGGCCGCCCTTTTTAACCGGCACGCCGAAGCGCTCGTAATCGAGCAATTGCTTCATCCGCGCGGCAAAGATGTCGCGCCCCGGCAGCGTCGCCAGATAAGCGTTGGTGACGGCATTTTCGTCGGCAACCCATTTGGCCACCGAGGCATCCGTGCGCACGTCCGATTCGAGCCAGCGATAGGGATCGGCAACCGCGACCCCGAACTGCTCGTCCACCGTGCTGCCGCGCGTCGTCTCGGGGTAGTTCATGATCGTGGATGCCTTGGTCTGCGCGAGCGTCGGGGTTGCGAGGACAAGGGCTATCAACGGAAGGGCGCGGCGCATGCAAGGCTCCGGTTCTTAAAAAGGGAATCCCACCCTATCCGCGACAATCGCATCAAGCCACTCCGGCTACTCGAAACTTCATCGCACGCCATCGTCGCTGGATAGTCGTTCGCGCCGCCAGCTTGAATCGAACACGGGCTGCGGGCCCGCCAAAAGAAAAGGCCCCGCTTTCGCAGGGCCTCATCAACTCCTGATCGAGGGCGCTCAGGCGGCCTGATCGAAATCCTCGTCGCCCAGGACCGGGCCCGAATCCTGGCCTTTGGCGCTGACATCGCGATCGACGAATTCGATGATCGCCATCGGCGACGCATCGGAGGCGCGGATGCCGGCCTTGATGATGCGGGTATAGCCGCCGTTGCGATCGGCGTAGCGCCCCGCGAGCACGTCGAACAGTTTCACCAGCTGCGCGTCGTCGAGCAGGCGCGCATGAGCGAGACGGCGATTCGAAAGGCCGCCCTTCTTGGCGAGCGTGATCAGCTTCTCGACATAGGGGCGAAGCTCCTTGGCTTTCGCGACCGTGGTCGTGATCTGTTCGTGCTTGATGAGCGCTGCCGACATGTTGCGGAACAGGGCAATGCGGTGAGCCGAGGTCCGCTGAAGCTTACGGCCGCCTACGCGATGACGCATGATTTCTTCCTTCGTTCGTTAAGGGGCCGTTTGACGGAACCCCAGACCAGGCGGTGTTACGGGCCACCGCCCAATGCCCTGATGAGCAAGCAGGTCGGAGCATTGGCTCCGACCCGTATCGCTTAACCCATGATCTCTTGTTCGAGCTTCTTCGCCATCTCTTCGATGTTCTCGGGCGGCCAGCCGGGGATTTCCATCCCGAGGCGGAGACCCATCGACGACAGCACTTCCTTGATCTCGTTCAGCGACTTGCGGCCGAAATTCGGAGTGCGCAGCATCTCGGCTTCGGTCTTCTGGACCAGATCGCCGATATAGATGATGTTGTCGTTCTTGAGGCAGTTGGCCGAACGCACTGACAGTTCGAGCTCGTCGACCTTCTTGAGAAGGTAACGATTGATCTGCTGGGTATCGCCCGAAACCTCGCCGACCGAAGACGGCGCGGCATGGCCGATCGGGGCCGACGGACGCACCGACGAATCATCGAAGTGAACGAACAGCGCGAGCTGGTCCTGCAGGATGCGACCGGCATAGCCGACGGCGTCCTCCGGGGTGATCGTGCCATCGGTTTCGATGGTCAGCGTCAGCTTGTCGTAATCGAGTTCCTGCCCGACGCGGGTATTCTCGACCTTGTACGACACCTGCCGTACCGGCGAGTAGAGCGCATCGACCGGGATCAGGCCGATCGGCGCGTCGGCCGGACGGTTGGCGATCGCGGCGACATAACCCTTACCGACGTCAGCGGTCAGCTCCATGTTGAGCGTCGCACCCTCGTCGAGATGGCAGATCACCAGATCCGGGTTCATCACTTCGATGTCGCCCGAAACGGCGATATCGCCCGCCTTGACGTCAGCCGGACCGGTCGCGGAGAGCTGGAGGCGCTTAGGCCCCTCACCCTGCATGCGCAGCGCGATCTGCTTTACGTTCAGGACTATATCGGTCACGTCCTCGCGAACACCCGTCAGCGACGAGAATTCATGAAGCACGTTCTCGATCTTGATCGAGGTGACGGCAGCACCCTGGAGCGATGAGAGCAGCACGCGGCGCAGCGCGTTGCCGAGCGTCAGGCCGAAACCACGCTCGAGCGGTTCGGCAACGAAGGTCGCCTTGCGCTTGGGATCGCCGCCCGGCTTCTTCTCGAGGCCATTGGGCTTCTTCAGTTCCTGCCAGTTCTTAGCATTGACGGACACGGGCTTCCCCTTGGTTTTGGGCGGGAGTGGGGGCCACTCCGGCCATGTGGGAATCGTCCGCGCGGCGCGATCAACCGCGCGCGGACAAGACGAAATCAGACGCGGCGGCGCTTCGAAGGACGGACGCCGTTATGCGGGATCGAGGTCACGTCGCGGATCGAGGTGATCTGGAAACCAACCGCCTGCAGCGCGCGAAGCGCCGACTCACGGCCCGAACCCGGACCCTTCACTTCCACTTCGAGCGTACGGACGCCGTGCTCGGCGGCCTTCTTGCCAGCGTCCTCGGCTGCGACCTGGGCCGCATACGGGGTCGACTTGCGGCTTCCCTTGAAGCCCATCATGCCGGCCGACGACCACGAGATCGCGTTGCCCTGGGCATCGGTGATCGTGATCATGGTGTTGTTGAAGCTGGCGTTAACGTGCGCGACGCCAGAGGTGATGTTCTTGCGCTCACGCCGCTTAATGCGCTGAGGTTCGCGTGCCATGGTAAAGTCCTAACCCTGAAGCTGGAAGGCGAGCCGCCCCTTGTCGAGCGGCTCAGCGCATCACTTTTTCTTGCCGGCGATCGGCTTGGCCTTGCCCTTGCGGGTACGCGCATTGGTATGCGTGCGCTGGCCGCGGACCGGAAGGCCCTTGCGATGGCGAAGGCCGCGATAGCAGGCCAGATCCATCAACCGCTTGATGTTCATCGCGGTGTTGCGACGGAGATCACCCTCAACGGTGTGATCGGCGTCGATCGTCTCGCGAATCTGCAGCACTTCCTGATCGGTCAGGTCCTGCACGCGGCGCTCGGGGGCGATGCCAAGCTTAGCGGTGATTTCCTTGGCCTTGGTATCGCCAATGCCGTGGATGTAGGTGAGCGCGATAACAACGCGCTTGTTGGTCGGGATGTTGACACCCGCAATACGAGCCATGAAATTTATTCTCCTGCTCCACGGGGCGTGCATGGCTGCAGCCACCCCATCTCATCGCGTTGCTATCTGAAACGCACGATAACGGCGAACGCAAACAAGCGCCGCCGGACCCGGTGTTTCGGAATAAGGGCCAGATAAGACCGGGCACGCGCGATGTCAACTGCCGGGAAGCACGATAGCGGCGGCGAGCCCCGGCGCGTTGTCGCCAAGCTCGAGCCGTCCGCCGTGCAGCCGCGCCACCGCCTCGATCAGCGACAGGCCGAGACCCGCGCCGGGCGTGCTCCTGGCTCCGTCGAGCCGCCCGAAGCGCCGAAGCGCCTGAGCGCGATCCACCTCCGCGATGCCCGGCCCGCGATCCTCTACCTGGATGCGGACCTCACCGCCAGCCCGGACCAACCGCAACGTAACCTCCCCGCCCCCGGCGCCGTGGCGAAGCGCATTGTCGATCAGGTTGGCGATTGCCTGGGTCATCAGCTCGCGGTGGAGGATCAGGCGGGACGGAAACGAATCGACGCGAGTCGCGAAGTGCAGGCCGGCATCTTCCGCGACGGGCGCATAAAGCTCGGCGATCTCCTCGACCAGCGCCGCGGGATCGATACTGGCGAAACGGTCGCGCGAGACCGACTCGGACCGGCTGATCTCGATCAGCATGGTCAGCATCCGCATCACCATGTCGGTTTCGGTCAGCAGGCCGCCAAGCGCAGCTTCGCGCTGCACCGGATCCGCGAGCAGCACCGCCTGTTCGGTCTTGGTCCTGAGCCTGGCGAGCGGCGAGCGCAGATCATGCGCAAGGCTGTCGGTGATGATCCTGAGTTCGACCATCAGCCGTTCCACCTTGTCGAGCATCGCGTTGAGACGGATCGCCAGCCGGTCAAAGGCGTCGCCGCCACCCGACGCGCTCGCTACCCGGCGCGAGAGATCGCCGCCTGCCACGCCCTCGATCACATCCGCCACCCGGTCCAGCCGGCGCCCGACATAGCGGGTCACTACCAACGCGCCGCCGATCCCTAGGCCAAACGAAAGCAGCATCGCGAGCGCCAGCGCCCGTTCGATCCCACGCTGTACCTGTTCCCAATCGTCCAGCAGCCGCCCGCTCACCAGACGCAGGCCGCCGATCTGCCGCACGGAATACCCTGCATCACGCAACGACCAGGGCGGCGAAACCCCAATCCTGCCAATGCGGAAGTCCACCGCCCCAGCCTGCCCGGTCATCACGACGGCTGGGCCGACCCCGGCCACGCGCCGTCCGCCGCCATCGATCACCGCGATGATCAGCGAAAGGTCGCCGGGTGCGCGTGCTTCGTCGATCGTGCGGCCAAGCGCTGGTAAACCCCCGCTGCGCCAGACCGAGACCAGCGCGTCCGCCTGCTCCGTGGTATCGCGGCGAAGCGAATCAATCGCGTCATCATGAACCTGGCGCCAGATAAAGGCGACGAGCACGACGTTGGAAACCAGCGCCAGCGCGATCGTCAGCAAGGCGATCCGCGCAGTGACGGAAAGGCGCATCAGGTCTCGGCCGACAGCCGATATCCCGCGCCGCGGACCGTGTGCAGGATCGGTGCGCCGAAGCCGTCCTCGATCTTGCGCCGCAGCCGGCCGATGTGGACATCGACGACGTTCGAGCCGGGATCGAAATGATAGTTCCAGATCTTCTCGAGCATCATCGTGCGGGTGACGACCTGACCGGCATGGCGCGCCAGGAATTCGAGCAGGTTGAACTCACGCGCGCCAAGCGAAATCGGCCGCCCTTCGCGCGCGACGGTACGGGCAAGCAGGTCGATCTCGAGATCGCCGACGACGAGCCGAGTCGTCTGCGCCTCGCCACCGGCCCGGTCGCCACGGCGCAACAGCGCCTCGATCCGGGCGGACAGTTCGGCGAAGGCGAAGGGCTTGACCAGATAATCGTCCGCACCGGCGCGAAGGCCGTCCACGCGATCATCGACCGTGGCCAGGGCCGACAGGATCAGGGCCGGTGTGCGGATGCCGGCCGCGCGGATCGCGCCGATCATGGCCAGACCGTTCAGCCCGGGTAGCATGCGATCAGCGATGATCAGATCGAAAATGCCCTCGCTCGCCAGGAACAGGCCATCGCGTCCGTCGCCACAGGTCTCGACCGCAAAGCCAGCCTCGCCAAGGCCTTTGGCGAGATAGCCGGCGGTTGCGACGTCGTCCTCGACGATCAGGATCTTGCGGGTCATGGGCGGCATCCGGCGGGCCCTTCAGTCTTGCAGAAAAATTGGCCGGCGGAAAGCGAACCTTCCGCCGGCCACGACGCCCCCGGGAGTGCGGACGCCGATTCAAGGAGTTTGGTGCCAGCGCAAGGCACATCTGTCTGATAGCCCGCCGCACCCCGCGGTCCGATGACGGCCGAGTGAAGATTTCGTCATGAAGCCGTCGGCCCGCGGCGCTACCTCTATTTGGCGACGGGCGGGACCGATTCTGCGGCTGATTTCAGGTTGAGGACCTGCAGCGCGAGCACCTCGTCGACCTTCGGCGCCAGGACGTCGGCGCCGGCTCGGACATAACCGCTCACGACATAGCTGAGCGAAACCTTGGTCGCGGTCGCGCCTTCGGGATCAAGCTTGAACGTCAACGTACCGACCACTGCCTCAGCCTGGAGGGGTCCGAGCGCGCCGGTGAGGCGCATCATCTGCGGCGGCTGGATATAGACGATCCGCGCGTGTTCGACGCTGCCTTTGCGATCCGGGAAGCGCTCGCAGAAACACCCGGTCGCCTGGCCATCGAGATAGAGATTGGCCGAATCGTCTGAATAGGTGGTCCTTGCTCCACCAGCGCTGCGGGGCGCGCAGCGTGTCCCACACTTGCGTGATGGGGGCATCCACCGTGACGACCTGGCTGATCTCCATCGTCGTGCCCGTGGCGGCGACCACTTCAGCCGCCGCAGGCGAGGCGAGCGGTAGCGCAACAACGGCACCCATCATACCGACCAGTTTCATCCCTGCCCTCCCGGTTGCGCGCCTGCATCATATGATGTGCAAACGGAACGGCAAGCGGCGGGATCAGCTGCCGTCAAGGATCTTTCGGATCGCTTCGCTCACATGATCGATGTCGCCCATGCCGTCGACCCGCGACACCAGACCCTGCGCGTCGTAGATCGGCAGGATCGGGGCCGTCTTGGCGCGATATTCGGCCATGCGGGTGCGCACCGTTTCGGCGTTGTCGTCGGGACGGCGCTTGAATTCGGTCGAGCCGCACACGTCGCATATGCCAGCTACCTTCGGCAGCTTGAAGCGGTCATGATACCCCTCCCCGCATTTCGCGCACGTATAGCGGCCGACGATACGGTCGATCAGGGCTTCCTCGTCAACCGCAAGCTCGATGACATGATCGAGCTTGAAGCCGCGCTGGCCCAGGATACGGTCAAGCGCCTCGGCCTGGGCCGCGGTGCGCGGATAGCCGTCGAAAATGAAGCCGGGATGATCCGCCGGCACATCGAGCTTCGCATCGATCAGGGCGTTGACGATCTCGTCGGGAACGAGCTCGCCCGCCTCCATGATCGCCTTGGCCTTCTGCCCGATGGGCGAGCCGAGCTTCACTGCCTCGCGCAGCATGTCGCCCGTGCTGAGCTGGACAAGGCCGCGCTCGGTCATGAGACGCTGGGCCTGAGTGCCCTTACCGGCACCCGGCGGACCCAAGAGGATCAAAACCTTCAACGCGCTCTCCTTACCCCCGGTCCCATCCCTCTCAACGGAGACGGCCACCCTTCAATTTCGCCTTCTTGATCAGATCGCCATATTGATGCGCAAGCAAATGGCTCTGGATCTGAGTTACCGTATCCATCGTCACATTGACGACGATCAGCAGGCTGGTGCCGCCGAGATAGAACGGAATGCTCAGCGCCGATACCAGATATTCCGGCAACAGGCAGATGATCGTGAGATACGCCGCACCGACCACGGTGATGCGCGTCAGCACATAATCGAAATAATTCTCGGTATTCTTGCCCGGGCGGATGCCGGGGATGAAACCGCCATAGCGCTTCAGATTGTCAGCCGTCTCCTCGGGATTGAACACCACTGCGGTGTAGAAGAACGAGAAGAAGATGATGCCGGCGCCATACAGCAGCATGTACACCAGCGATCCGTGCTGGAGATACTGGTTGAGGCTGATGATGATATCGCCCCAGGTGCTCTCACCCGACACGCGATTGCCGGCGAACTGAGTGATGGTCAGCGGCATCAACAGCAGCGAGGAAGCGAAGATCGGCGGGATCACGCCGGCCGTGTTCAGCTTGAGCGGCAGATGGCTGCGATCCGCCTGCATGCCGCGCTGGGTCTGACGTTTCGGATACTGGATCAGGATGCGGCGTTGCGCGCGCTCCATGAAGCAGATGAACAGGACGAGCAGGATCACAGCGACGACGATGCCGATGAAGCGCACCGGATCGAGCGAGCCGGAGCGACCGCCCTCGAACAGATTGTAGAGCGTGGTCGGCATGCTGGCGACGATGCCGGCCATGATGATCAGCGACATGCCGTTGCCGATGCCGCGGCTGGTGATCTGCTCACCGATCCACATCAGGAACATGGTGCCGCCAACCAGGCTGATCACGGCCCCGACGCGGAACAGCATGCCGGGCTCGATCACCGCCTGCAGGCCGTTGGCCGCGCCGAGCGTCTCGAGCCCGACGGCGATGAAATAGCCCTGTACGGCGGTGAGGCCGACGGTGCCGTAGCGTGTGTACTGGTTCAGCCGCTTACGACCGCTTTCGCCTTCCTTCTTGATCGCGGCGAGCGTCGGCGACAACGAAGTCGCCAGCTGCACGACGATCGAGGCAGTGATGTACGGCATCACGCCGAGCGCGATCAGGCTCATCCGGCTGAGCGAGCCGCCCGAAAAGGCATTGAAGAAATCGAGCACGCCGCCCGAGGTCTGGCTCGACAGCTGCGACAGCACGGTGGGATCGATGCCCGGCAGCGGCACATAGCTGAGCATGCGGAAGATGATCAGCGCGCCGATCGTGAACCAAAGGCGCTTCTTGAGATCGGTCGCCTGCGAAAATTTCGACAGGCTGATGCCGGAGGCCATCGAGTCGGCTGCGGATGCCATAAGTGTGATCGTCCCAAAAAAACCTGGGGGGAAACAAAAGCGGCGGGAAACGTTTGACCGCCCCGCCGCTCATATAGGGGCCCGACCGGGCTTGTCTAAGGGCTTTGACGACTTGATCCCGGAAACACCGGATCCGGCGCCATCAGGCCCTGTGCCGCTCCCCGGCCCGCGCCGGGAAGCGGCAATGGATTATGCCTTGAACGAAGCCTTGTGCGCGATGCGCTCGAGCCGGGCCACGCCCTTCTTGGCCTTGGCCTTTTCAGCTGCGGGCACGACGGCGATCACGTCGACCTTGCCGCCCGCCTTTTCGACTGCCTCGATCGCGCCCTTCGACGCGCCGGCAACCGTGAAGCTGAGCTTGGCCGAGAAATCGCCCTTGCCGAGCAGGCGAACGCCATCCTTGCCGCCGCGTGCCAAGCCAGCGGCCTTCAGCGCGTCGTGATCGAGCGTCGCACCGGCTTCGATCTTGCCGGCGTCGAGCGCCTTCTGGATCGCACCGAGATTCACCTCGGCAAAATCCTTCGCGAAGATGTTGTTGAAGCCGCGCTTCGGCAGCCGCATGTGCAGCGGCATCTGGCCGCCCTCGAAGCCGGCGATGGAAACGCCCTCGCGGCTCTTCTGGCCCTTGATGCCGCGTCCGCCGGTCTTGCCCTTGCCGGAGCCGATACCACGGCCGACGCGCATCTTGGATTTGCGCGCACCGGGATTGTCGCGGATTTCGTTCAGTTTCATGTCGTGCACTCGCTTTCGCTTTTGTCGCGCTGATAAATGCCCTCCCCCGCCAGGCGGGAGAGGGCGATGGGGTTTAGCCCTCGACCGATAACATGTGCGCGACCTTGCGGATCATGCCCCGAACCTCGGGGGAATCCTGCAGCTCGCGCGTCTTGTGCATCTTGTTGAGGCCGAGACCGATCAGCGTCGCGCGCTGATCCTTCTCGCGGCGGATCGGCGAACCCGTCTGGGTCACCTTGATCGTACCGGTGGTTTCCTGCTTCTTCGCCATCTGTCTTACTCCGCGATCGCTTCGGCGTCGGCAGCGGCGGTCGAAGACCCACCACGGCCGAGCAGGTCGGCGATCTTCTTGCCACGGCGCTGCGCGACCGACTTCGGGCTGACCTGGGTGGTCAGCGCTTCGAAGGTCGCACGGATCATGTTGTACGGGTTCGACGTGCCGACCGACTTGGTCACCACATCGGCCACGCCCAGGCTCTCGAAGACGGCGCGCATCGGGCCGCCAGCGATGATGCCGGTACCCTGCGGCGCCGAGCGGACAGTCACGAGACCCGCGCCGAAATGGCCCTTGCCGTCGTGATGCAGCGTGCGACCCTCGCGGAGCGGAACGCGGACCATTGCCTTCTTGGCAGCGGCCGTCGCCTTGGAGATGGCTTCCGGCACTTCGCGCGCCTTGCCATGACCGAAGCCGACCCGGCCCTTGCCGTCGCCCACGACGACGAGTGCCGCGAAGCCGAAGCGCTTGCCGCCCTTGACCGTTTTCGAGACGCGGTTGATGTGAACCAGCTTCTCGATCAGCTCTTCGCCGCCATCGTCGCTGCCCGGACCGCCACGACGATCGTCGCGACGCCCACGGTTGCCATCACGGCCGCCACGATTCTGGCCACCGCCACCGGGGCCGCCACGGCCACGGCCGCCACGCGGACCACGGCCCTGCGGCGCGTCCTGCGGCGCGCTCTCGGCACCGGCAACGACTTCCGTCGGGTTGATTTCGTCGGCCATTCTTAGAACTCCAATCCGGCTTCACGCGCGGCTTCCGCCAGCGCCTTCACGCGACCGTGGAACAGGAAGCCTCCGCGATCGAACACGACCTTGGTGACGCCTGCCTGCTTCGCCGCTTCGGCGACGCGCTTGCCAACCGCAACGGCTGCATCGATGTTCGCGCCGGACGTGCCACGCACGTCCTTTTCCAGCGTGGAAGCCGACGCGACCGTCTTGCCCTGGGCGTCGTCGATCACTTGCGCATAGATGTGCTTGCCCGAACGATGCACCGACAGCCGCGGACGGCCGGCAGCACGACCGCGGAGCGCGGTGCGGTTGCGAAGGCGACGCTTCGCAAAAAGAGAGAGACCCTTGGTGCTCATTACTTCTTTTTCCCTTCCTTGCGGAAGATGAACTCACCGTCGTACTTGATGCCCTTGCCCTTGTAGGGCTCCGGCTTACGCCACTGACGGATCTCCGCGGCCAATTGACCGACCTTCTGCTTGTCGGTTCCCGAAATCTCGACGGTCGTGTTGTCCGGCGTCTTCACTTCGATGCCTTCCGGCACGTCGATGTTGACGTCGTGGCTGTAGCCGAGCTTCAGGTTCAGCACCCGGCCCTTGGCGTCCGCACGATAGCCGACGCCGTTGATCAGCAACTTCTTGGTGAAGCCATCCGACACGCCGGTAATCAGGTTCTGCACCAGGGTACGCTGCATGCCCCAAAAGGCACGGGCGCGCTTGGTGTCGTTGGCCGGGTTCACCGAGATACCGCCGTCCTCGAGGACATAGGTGATCTCTTCGCGCAGCGGCATCGACAAGACGCCCTTGGGCCCCTTGACGCTCAGCTGCTGGCCTTCGATCGTCGCGGTTGTACCGCTCGGGATCGCGACCGGTTTTTTACCGATGCGGCTCATCAGAATACCTCCGCCAGCACTTCGCCGCCGACATTCTGTTCGCGCGCTTCCGCGTCGGACAGAACGCCGCGAGGCGTCGAGACGATCGTGATGCCCAGGCCGTTCATGACGCGGGGCAGTTCGGTCGCGCCCGAATAGACGCGGCGACCGGGCTTCGAGACGCGCGCGACATGCTTGATCGCAGGCTGGCCCTCGAAATATTTCAGCTCGATACGGATGCCCTTTGCGGGACCCATCTCTTCTTCGCTGTAGCCACGGATATAGCCCTCGCGCTGAAGCACGTCGAGCACACGGGCCCGCAGCTTGGACGCGGGCGACAGGACGGAGTCCTTGCGCGCGCGCTGGCCGTTGCGGATGCGGGTGAGCATATCACCCAGGGGATCGGTCAATGCCATCTCGTGATCCTTACCAGCTCGACTTCGTAACGCCGGGGATCAGGCCCTTGTTGGCCAGATCGCGCAGCTGAATACGGCAGAGGCGGAACTTGCGATAATAAGCGCGGGGACGACCCGTCGTCTCACACCGGTTGCGAACGCGCGTGGGGTTACCGTTGCGGGGAATTTCCGCCATCTTCAGGCGGGCGATCAGGCGCTCGCCATCGTCGAGCGACTTGTCAGCCGCCTGCGCCTTCAGCTTCGCATAGGCACCGGCGTACTTCTTCACCAGCAGCTTGCGACGCTCGTTCTTGTTGACAGAACTCTTCTTAGCCATCTTACGCTGCCTTCTTTTCGGCGGAATCTTCCGGGGCGGCTTCGATCGGGAACGGGAAACCGAACAGGCGGAGCAACTCGCGCGCTTCGTCGTCGGACTTCGCAGTGGTCGTCACGATCACGTCCATGCCGCGGATCTTGTCGACCCGGTCATAGCTGATTTCCGGGAAGATCAGCTGCTCTTTCAGACCGCAGGCATAGTTGCCACGACCATCGAAGCTCTTCGGGTTCAGCCCGCGGAAATCGCGAACGCGCGGCAGCGCGATCGTGATGAAGCGGTCGAGGAATTCGTACATGCGCTCGCGGCGAAGGGTGACCTTCACGCCGATCGGCATGCCTTCGCGCAGCTTGAACTGAGCGATCGACTTCTTCGCCTTGGTGACGACTGGCTTCTGGCCCGCGATCAGCTCCATTTCGGAAGCTGCCTGCTCGACCTTCTTCTTGTCCTGCGTCGCTTCGCCAACGCCCATGTTCAGGACGATCTTGTCGAGGCGCGGAACCTCCATCACGTTCTTGTAACCGAACTTCTCGGTCATCGCCTTGATGATGCGATCTTCGTAGATCGCCTTCATCCGCGGCTTGTGGGCCGCCTTCTGATTTGCATCAGCCACTGATCGTCTCCCCGGACTTCACGGCCACGCGGACCTTCTTGCCGTCCTTCGTCTCAAAACGAACGCGCGTCGGCTTGCCGTCGGCGGTCACGTGAGCGACCTTCGAGGCGTGCAACGGCGCTTCCGAACGAACCAGGCCACCCTGCGGGTCGCCCTGGCTCGGCTTGGTGTGGCGGACCGCGATGTTCACGCCCGACACGATGACCTTGCCGTCCTTTGGCATGGCCTGGGTGACTTCACCGGTCTTGCCCTTGTCCTTGCCGGACAGGACGATGACGCGGTCACCCTTCTTGATCTTCGCAGCGGCCATTACAGAACCTCCGGCGCCAGGCTGATGATCTTCATGTGCTTGCGAGCACGGAGTTCGCGCACCACTGGGCCAAAGATACGGGTGCCGATCGGCTCCTCGTTCTTGTTGACCAGCACGGCCGCGTTCGAATCGAAGCGGATCACGGTGCCATCGGCGCGGCGAATGTCCTTCGCCGTACGCACGATGACGGCACGGTGCACGTCGCCCTTCTTCACACGGGCGCGGGGCGCCGCTTCCTTGATGCTGACGACGATGATGTCGCCAACGCCTGCCGTCCGGCGCTTGGATCCACCAAGCACCTTGATGCACTGTACCCGCTTCGCGCCGCTGTTGTCAGCGACCTCGAGATTGGACTGCATCTGGATCATCGATCCGGTTCCTTCTCACTCTGGGGGCCGATTCCGACCGGACCCCGCCTAAACTTCGGCCTTAGCCGTCGATGCCAGTACGGCGTTAGCCGTCGATGGTTGCCCGCTCGGGGGTCGCGTGGGTGTTCACCCGCTCGATCACCTTCCAGGTCTTCAGCTTGGAGATCGGGGCGGTCTCTTCGATCCGCACCGTTTCACCCTGCTTGAACTCGTTCGCCTCGTCATGGGCGTGATACTTCTTCGTCCGGCGGATGATCTTGCCGTAGAGCGGGTGCTTCACCTTACGCTCGACGTTCACCACCACCGTCTTGTCGGTCTTGTCCGAGACGATCACCCCGGTCAGCACGCGCTTCGGCATGTCGGTCTTCCTTACTTGGCTTCGGCCGAGCGCACGCGCTGGCCTTGCAGGGTCTTGATGCGAGCGATGTCGCGACGGACCTCACGCACGCGGCTCGGCTTTTCGAGCTGATTCGTGGCGGCCTGGAAGCGGAGGTTGAATGCCTCGCGCTTCAGGTTGCCCAGCTGCTCGTCGAGCTGGTCGTCAGTCTTCGTCTTCATGTCGTCGATGTTGCGGGCCATCATGCAACTCCCAGATGCGAGGTGTCGCCGAGCCGGGCAACGACCTTCACCTTGATCGGCAGCTTCATCGCCGCGCGGCTGAACGCCACTGCTGCGATGTCGCCAGGAACGCCGTCCAGCTCGAACAGGATACGGCCGGGCTTGACCCGTGCCGCCCAATATTCGGGCGAACCCTTGCCCTTGCCCATGCGGACTTCGGCAGGCTTGGACGTGACCGGCACGTCCGGGAAGATGCGGATCCACAAACGCCCCTGACGCTTGATGTGACGCGTGATCGCGCGGCGAGCCGCCTCGATCTGGCGCGCGGTGATCCGGTCCGGCTCCATCGCCTTCAGCCCATAGGAGCCGAAGTTGAGGGTGGTGCCGCCCTTGGCATCGCCATGGATCCGCCCTTTGAACTGCTTGCGGAACTTGGTCTTTTTTGGCTGCAACATTGCTTTTGTTCCTTAGCGCGCCGGACGGACACCGGAGGTTTGAGCCTCCATCATGATCCGGTCCTGCGCCATCGGGTCGTGACCCAGGATTTCGCCCTTGAAGATCCAGACCTTCACGCCGCACACGCCGTACGCGGTGTGTGCCTGCGCTTCGGCATAATCGACGTTCGCACGCAGCGTGTGCAGCGGAACGCGGCCTTCACGATACCATTCCGACCGGGCGATCTCGGCGCCGCCGAGACGGCCGCCGCAATTGATCCGGATGCCTTCGGCACCGAGCCGCATAGCAGACTGAACCGCACGCTTCATGGCGCGGCGGAAAGCGATACGACGCTCGAGCTGATCGGCGATGCCCTGGGCGACGAGCTTGGCGTCGACTTCGGGCTTGCGGATCTCGACGATGTTCAGCGACACGTCCGACGACGTCATCTTGCCGAGGGTACGGCGAAGCTTCTCGATGTCGGCGCCCTTCTTGCCGATGATCACGCCAGGGCGTGCGGCATAGATGGAAACGCGGCACAGCTTGGCGGGACGCTCGATCACCACCTTGGAGATCGCGGCCTGGGGCAGCGTCTTCATGATGTAAGCGCGGATCTTCAGATCCTCGAGCAGGAGACGGCCGTAATCGGCGCCTTCCGCATACCAGCGGCTATCCCAGGTGCGGTTGATCTGGAGACGCAGACCGATCGGATTGCTCTTCTGACCCATTATGCTTCTTCCTGCTCGCGCACGACGATCCGCAGCCGCGAGAACGGCTTGAGGATGCGCGTGGACTTGCCGCGACCACGGGTCGCGAAACGCTTCATCACGATCGACTTGCCAACCGACGCCTCCGACACGACGAGCGCGTCGACATCGAGGTTGTGGTTGTTCTCCGCATTGGCGATCGCCGAGGCGAGAACCTTGCGGGCATCCACAGCCATCGCCTTGGTCGAGAAAGCGAGGATGTTCATCGCATCGCCGGCCTTCTTGTTACGGATCAGCGCAGCGACGAGACCGAGCTTCTGAGCCGAGCCGCGAATCTGCGTGCCGACCGAGAGGGCTTCCTTCTCACCGACCTTGCGGGGGGATTTTGGCTTCGACATCAGCGCTTGCCCTTCTTGTCGGCGGCATGGCCGGGGAAGTAGCGCGTCGGCGCGAACTCGCCGAGCTTCATCCCGACCATGTCCTCATTGACGGACACGGGCACGAACTTGCGACCGTTATAAACGGTGAAGGTCAGGCCAACGAACTGCGGCAGGATCGTGGAGCGGCGCGACCAGGTCTTGATCGGCGCACGCGCGTTGGTTTCCTGGGCGGTCTCTGCCTTCTTGAGCAGATGGAGGTCCACGAAAGGACCTTTCCAGACGGAGCGAGCCATGGCGCTTAGCCCTTCTTCTTGGCGTGACGCGACCGGATGATCATCTTGTCGGTCGACTTGTTGTGACGGGTGCGAGCACCCTTGGTCGGCTTGCCCCACGGGGTGACCGGATGACGGCCGCCCGAGGTCCGGCCTTCACCACCGCCGTGCGGATGGTCGACCGGGTTCTTGGCGACGCCGCGAGTCAGCGGGCGCTTGCCGAGCCAGCGATTGCGGCCGGCCTTGGCGAGGTTGGTGTTGCCGTTGTCCGGGTTGGACACCGCACCGACGGTCGCCATGCAGTTCGAGTGGATATAGCGCTGCTCGCCCGAATTGAGGCGAACCATTACCATGCCCTTGTCGCGACCCACGACCTGCACATAGGTGCCGGCCGAACGTGCGAGCTGGCCACCCTTGCCGGGCTTCATCTCGACATTATGGACGATCGTGCCGACCGGCATCTGACCGAGTTCCATAGCATTGCCAGGCTTCACGTCGGTCTTCTTGCTGGCAACCACCTTGTCGCCGACGGCGAGGCGCTGCGGCGCGATGATATAGGCCAGTTCCTCGTCCGGATACTTGACGAGGGCGATGAACGCGGTGCGGTTGGGATCATATTCGATCCGCTCGACCGTGCCGTCCACGTCCCACTTGCGACGCTTGAAATCGATGATGCGATAGCGCTGCTTGTGGCCGCCGGCGATGCCGCGCGAGGTCACATGGCCCTTGTTGTTCCGGCCACCGGTCTTGCGCTTGCCTTCGGTCAGCGCCTTGATCGGGCCGCCCTTGTGCAGGCCGCTGCGGTCGACGAGGATAAGTCCGCGTCGCGCCGGGCTGGTGGGGTTGTAATGCTTGAGTGCCATTACTGGATTCCCGTCGTCACGTCGATCGACTGACCGTCGGCCAGCGTCACAATCGCCTTCTTCATGTCGGAGCGCGTGTAGGGCGTGCCCTTCCACTTCTTCGTCTTGCCCTTCTGGACGATCGTGTTGACCCCCAGGACCTTGACGTTGAACAGCGCCTCGACGGCCGCCTTGATTTCAGGCTTGGTCGCGTCGTTCGCGACCTTGAACACGACCGCGTTCTGCTCGCTGAGCAGGGTCGCCTTCTCGGTGATGTGCGGCGCGACGATCACGTCATAATGACGGATGTCGATCTCGCCCTTCTGCTTTTTAGCCATTGAAGCGCGCCTCCAGCTTTTCGACAGCAGCGCGGGTGAGCACCAGCGTGTCATGCTTCAGGATGTCGTAAACGTTGGCGCCGGCGGCCGGCAGCACGTTGATCTGGCGGAGGTTGCCCGCGGCGAGCGCAAAGCTCGTCTCGACCATGTCGCCGTCGATCACCAGTGCGGTCTTGCCGAAACCGAGCTTCGCCCAATCCGCGGTCAGCGTCTTGGTCTTGCTCTCGTTCACCGCGAGGCTGTCCATGACGATCAGCGAACCGGCCTTGGCGTGGCTGCTGAGAGCCATGCGCAGGCCGAGTGCCCGGATCTTCTTGTTCAGCGACGGATTGAAATCACGAACGCGGGCGCCGTGAGCCTTACCACCGCCAACGAACGTCGGAGCACGACGATCGCCGTGACGAGCCGTACCGCCGCCCTTCTGGCGACCGAACTTCTTGCCGGTGCGGGCCACGTCGGCGCGCTCGCGGGTGCCGCGCGCGGTGGCGCGACGCTTCTCGAGCTGCCAGGTGACGACGCGGTGCAGGATGTCGGCGCGCGGATCGAGACCGAAGACCTCGTCGTTGAGCTCGATGTCCGCGGCCTTCGCCTTGGCGTCGAAGGACTGAATCTTGACCTTCATGTTCAGCCCTCCTGGCCTTCGGTCGCTTCCACGGCCTGAACGTCCTCAGCGGGCGTCTCGGCGGGAGCGGTGTTGCTGTTGGCGGCGGCCTTCAGGCCGGCCGGGTACGGCGCGTCGGCATGACGCGCGACCTTTACCGAATCCTTGACGAGCAGCCAGCCGCCCTTCGATCCGGGCACCGAGCCCTTGACGAAGATCAGACCACGCTCGACGTCGGTCGATACGATTTCGAGGTTCTGCTGGGTGCGGTTCTTGTCACCCATATGACCGGCCATCTTCTTGTTCTTGAAGACCTTGCCCGGATCCTGACGCTGACCGGTCGAACCGAGCGAACGGTGCGAAACGGACACGCCGTGGGTGGCACGAAGACCGCCGAAGCCCCAGCGCTTCATGCCGCCCTGGAAACCCTTGCCCTGGGTGACACCCTGGATGTCGACGATCTGGCCGGCGACATAATGGTCAGCCGAAATCTCGGCGCCCACGTCGAGCACGGCATCATCGGACACACGAAACTCGGCAAGCTTCGCCTTGGGTTCAACCTCGGCCTTGCCGAAGTGGCCGCGCTGCGGCTTGGCAACGTTCTTCGCCTTGGCAACACCCGCGCCAAGCTGAACGGCTACATATCCATCACGGTCGGCCTCGCGAACGGCCACTACTTGCAGATTTTCCAGTGCCAGGACGGTGACGGGCACATGGCGCCCATCGTCCTGGAAAAAGCGGGTCATCCCCATTTTCTTCGCGATCACGCCAGTGCGCATGATCCATGCTCCTATTACAGAGGCCCGCCGGAACGATTTCCGACGGGCGTGTCAGCCCAAAATATAATGCATGCCCCGTCCCGGGCTGGTGTTCCTGCAGAAGCAGGAACGTGACGGGGGACGCAGACCCCGGCCAAATCTCTTAAGAAAGAGGGGCCGGGCGGTATCCCTATCAGGCCCCGTTTATGGCGGAGCCGAATCTCTTTGGAGCGCGGCCTTTAGGCCAGCTTGATCTCCACGTCCACACCTGCAGCGAGATCGAGCTTCATCAGCGCGTCTACGGTCTGCGGGGTGGGCTGAACGATGTCCAGCATCCGCTTGTAGGTGCGGACCTCGAACTGCTCACGCGACTTCTTGTCGATGTGCGGCCCGCGGTTCACCGTGAACTTCTCGATGCGCGTCGGGAGGGGAATGGGGCCGCGGATGAGTGCGCCGGTGCGGCGCGCCGTGTCGGCGATATCGCCGGTGGCCTGATCGAGCACACGATGATCGAATGCCTTCAGACGAATCCGAATGTTCTGCGTTTCCATAACCCTACCGATGCGAAAGAGCGGGTTGCCCGAGAGCAACCGAACCATTGTTCACTAAAATAACAACCGCCCGACTCCGTAGGGAATCGGGCGGAGGCGCGTCTATATTACTTTGAGATGCCGCTGACAATCCCCGAACCGACGGTACGGCCACCTTCACGGATCGTGAAGCGCTGACCCACGTCCATGGCGATCGGCGCGATGAGCTTCACGCCCAGAGCGATGTTGTCGCCAGGCATGACCATCTCGGTGCCCTCGGGCAGCTCGACAGTGCCGGTCACGTCCGTCGTACGGAAGTAGAACTGCGGACGATAGTTGGCGAAGAACGGCGTATGACGGCCACCCTCGTCCTTCGACAGCACGTACACTTCCGACTGGAAGTCGGTGTGCGGCTTGATCGAGCCCGGCTTGCAGAGAACCTGGCCACGCTCGACCTCTTCACGGCCGACGCCGCGGATCAGAGCACCGATGTTATCGCCAGCCTGGCCCTGGTCGAGCAGCTTGCGGAACATTTCGACGCCCGTGACCGTGGTCTTGCGCACTGCCGGGTGGATGCCGACGATCTCGACTTCCTCGCCGACCTTGACGATGCCGGTCTCGACGCGGCCGGTGACGACCGTGCCGCGACCCGAGATCGAGAACACGTCTTCGATCGGCATCATGAACGGCTTGTCGAGCGGACGCTCGGGCTGGGGCAGATATTCGTCCACCGCTGCCATCAGCTTAAGAACGGCGTCGTGGCCGATCTCAGGCTGCTTGTCGTCGAGCGCGCACACTGCCGAGCCACGGATGACCGGAATGTTATCGCCGTCGAAATCATACTTCGAGAGCAGCTCGCGGATTTCCATCTCGACCAGCTCGAGGATTTCCTCGTCGTCGACCAGATCGACCTTGTTCATGAACACGACCATCGTCGGAACGCCGACCTGACGAGCGAGCAGGATGTGCTCGCGGGTCTGCGGCATCGGGCCGTCGGTGGCGGACACGACCAGGATTGCGCCGTCCATCTGGGCGGCACCGGTGATCATGTTCTTCACATAATCGGCGTGGCCCGGGCAATCGACGTGCGCATAGTGGCGCGCGGTCGTCTCATACTCGACGTGAGCGGTCGAGATCGTGATGCCGCGCTCGCGCTCCTCGGGAGCCTTGTCGATGTTGGCGTAGCTGGTGAACGTGGCACCGCCGGTCTCGGCCAGCACCTTCGTGATGGCTGCCGTCAGCGACGTCTTACCGTGATCGACATGGCCGATCGTGCCGATGTTGAGATGCGGCTTGGTCCGCTCAAACTTTGCTTTAGCCATTTTTCCTACCTTCTAGATCAATTTCGTAACCGCCGAGGGCGCTCGCGAGAGCGGCCCTGTAGCGACTGATTTCGGTTTACGCCAGCTTCGCCTTCACTTCTTCGGCAACGTTGGCTGGCACTTCGTCATAATGCGAGAACTGCATCGAGTATTGCGCGCGGCCCTGGCTGAACGAGCGGAGCTGATTCACGTAGCCGAACATGTTCGCCAGCGGCACGATCGCCTCGACGGCGGTCGCGTTGCCGCGGGTGTCGGTGCCCTGAATCTGGCCACGACGGCTGTTCAGATCGCCGATCACGTCGCCGAGATAATCTTCCGGCGTCACGACCTCGACCTTCATAATCGGCTCAAGCAGCTTGATGCCGGCCTTCTGGGCCGCTTCGCGCATCGCGCCACGTGCGCAGATCTCGAACGCCAGCGCCGACGAATCGACGTCATGGTATTTACCGTCGATCAGCTGAACCTCGAAATCGATGATCGGGAAGCCGATCAGCGATCCGGTCTCGGCCGTCTCGCGCATGCCCTTCTCGACCGAGGGGATATATTCCTTGGGAATATTGCCGCCCTTGATCTGGTCGGAGAAGACGAAGCCCGAGCCACGCTCGCCGGGGATCACCTTGATCTTGACCTCGGCGAACTGACCCGAACCACCCGACTGCTTCTTGTGGGTGTAGCTCAGCTCCACCGGCTTGCCGAGATATTCGCGATACGCCACCTGCGGCGCGCCGACATTCGCCTCGACCTTGAACTCGCGCTTCATGCGATCGACCAGGATCTCGAGATGGAGCTCGCCCATGCCCTTGATGATGGTCTGGCCGCTCTCGACGTCGGAGGTGACGCGGAAAGAAGGATCCTCGCGGGCGAGACGATTGAGCGCGATGCCCATCTTCTCCTGGTCGGCCTTCGTCTTCGGCTCCACCGCGACCTCGATGACCGGGTCCGGAAATTCCATCCGCTCGAGGATGATCGGCGCGTTCGCAGCACACAGCGTATCGCCGGTCGTGGTGTCCTTGAGGCCGGCCAGCGCGACAATGTCGCCGGCATAGGCCACCTGGATGTCCTCGCGGTCATTGGCATGCATCAGCAGCATGCGGCCGACCTTTTCCTTCTTGTCCTTGACCGAGTTCATCACCATCGACGCAGTTTCGAGCTTGCCCGAATAAATGCGCGCGAAGGTCAGCGTTCCCACGAACGGATCGTTCATGATCTTGAACGCCAGCGCCGAGAACGGCGCATCGTCGGTCGGCGGACGCGTATCCGGGGTCTCGCCGTCGAGCTTGAGCCCTTCGACATCCTTGATGTCGAGCGGCGACGGCAGATAATCGACCACACCGTCGAGCAAAGGCTGCACGCCCTTGTTCTTGAACGCGGAGCCGCACAGCACCGGCACGAACGAGAAGTTCAGCGTGCCCTTGCGGATCAGCTTCTTCAGCGTCGCGACGTCAGGCTCGTTGCCTTCGAGATAGGCTTCCATGATCTCGTCGTCCTGCTCGACGGCCATTTCGATCAGCTCGGAACGAGCGGTCGCGGCGAGGTCGGCCAGATCGGCGGGGATCTCCTGATATTCGAACTTGGCGCCCAGGCTCTCCTCGAGCCAGATGATCGCCCGGTTCTCGACCAGATCGACCAGACCCTTGAAATCGCTCTCCAGGCCGATAGGCAGGTACAGCACAGCCGGACGCGCACCGAGGCGGTCCTTGATCATCTGCACGCACATGTTGAAGTTCGCGCCGGTGCGGTCGAGCTTGTTGATGAAGCACATCCGCGGGACGTGATACTTCTCGGCCTGACGCCACACCGTCTCGGACTGCGGCTCCACGCCGGCGACGCCGTCGAAACAGGCGACCGCGCCGTCGAGCACGCGCAGCGAACGCTCGACTTCAATGGTGAAGTCGACGTGCCCGGGGGTGTCGATGATGTTGATGCGGTGATCGTTCCAGAAGCACGTCGTGGCAGCCGACGTGATCGTGATCCCGCGCTCCTGCTCCTGCTCCATCCAGTCCATCGTGGCGGTGCCCTCATGGACTTCGCCGATCTTGTAGGACTTGCCGGTGTAATAGAGGATACGCTCGGTCGTCGTGGTCTTGCCGGCGTCGATGTGCGCCATGATGCCGATGTTGCGGTACATGTCGAGCGGATGGCTGCGGGCCATGATCGTTTCCTTGAGCGATGTAGGAGGCCGGGGATCACCCCGGCCTTCAATATATAGGTGCAGTTCTTACCAGCGGTAGTGGCTGAAGGCGCGATTTGCCTCGGCCATACGATGGGTATCTTCGCGCTTCTTCACCGCGTTGCCGCGGTTGTTGGCGGCATCCATCAGCTCGCCCGACAGGCGTGCCGACATGGTGTTCTCCGACCGCGCGCGCGCGGCGTTGATCAGCCAGCGGATCGCCAGTGCCTGGGCGCGCTCGGGGCGCACTTCGACCGGAACCTGATAGGTCGCACCACCGACGCGGCGCGAACGGACTTCGATGCCCGGCTTCACATTGGCGAGCGCCTCGTGAAACACGCCAATCGGATCCTTCTTGGCGCGCTGCTCGACGGTCGAGAGGGCACCATAGACGATCAGCTCGGCGACGGACTTCTTACCGTCCAGCATGACGCTGTTCATGAACTTCGAGAGAACCTCATCCCCATATTGGGGATCAGGCAGAATGATCCGCTTTTCCGGACGACGACGACGTGCCATTTTATATTCCTTCTAAACTTCAGCCTTGGGGGTCGGAAGCTCCAGTGCCGACTTGCGTCGGTCGGAGCCGACCGGCTTACTTCGGACGCTTAGCGCCGTACTTGGAACGCGACTGGCGGCGATCCTTCACACCCTGTGTATCGAGCACACCACGGAGAACGTGATAGCGGACACCGGGAAGATCGCGAACGCGACCGCCACGGATCAGCACCACCGAGTGCTCCTGGAGATTGTGCCCCTCGCCGGGGATGTAGCTGATGACTTCGCGCTGGTTGGTCAGGCGGACCTTGGCCACCTTGCGCAGCGCCGAGTTCGGCTTCTTCGGGGTCGTCGTATAGACGCGGGTGCAAACGCCACGCTTCTGCGGGTTCTGCTCCATTGCAGGGACCTTGGATTTGGCCTTCTGCGGGTCGCGGCCCTTGCGGACCAGCTGGTTGATCGTCGGCATGAATCTCTTCACCTTGGGTACGTGGTTACTTTGCTGGAGCCATGACGCTCGGGAATACAAAAAGGACCGCTAGGGACTCTGACGCCCCCCGGGCCCTGGAATGCATCCAGCAATGTTCAAGCTTGTCCCGACAGGAGTCCTGTCAGAGCAGCGGCGCCTATACAGGCCGACTCGGAGCCGGTCAACAGCGGTGCCGCCCTCTCTACTGCCCCTTCCCACCCCGATTGTCACGGTCCTTCGACAAGCGGGACCCGAGCGGATATCTGGGATCGGGTGACATATGATCTCCTCATCGTCGGCGGCGGCATCAACGGCTGCGCGATCGCGCGCGAAGCGGCGTTGCTCGGGCTGAAGGTCCTGCTCGTCGAGCGCGACGATCTTGCCGGCCACACCTCGTCGGCCTCGACCAAGCTGATCCATGGCGGCCTGCGCTATCTCGAATATTACGAGTTCAAGCTCGTCGCCGAGGCGCTGCGCGAACGCGAGCGGCTGATCCATGCCGCCCCACACATCATCCGGCCGCTGCTGTTCGTCCTGCCGCAGGAGAATGCGGTGCGGCCATGGTGGATGATCCGGCTTGGCCTCTATCTCTACGATATGCTCGGCGGGAAGATGAGCCTGCCTCGCTCGCGCGGCCTGCGCGCCAGCGACACGGCCTATTCAGCCCCACTCAAGGGCGGCGACCGCGGCTTCGTCTATTCGGATGCTTTCGTCGATGATTCGCGCCTTACCATGCTCAACGCGATGGATGCCGCAGCCAATGGCGCTGAGATCGCGGTTGGTGTCGCGCTCGATTCGGCCAGTCGCGACGGGAAGATCTGGCGTGCCGCCCTGTCCGACGGGCGCGGAATCGCCGCGCGCGCGATCGTCAACGCCGCGGGGCCCTGGGTCCACCGCCTGCTCGACTGCCTCGGCGTCGACGCGAAGAGCGACGTCCGCCTGGTCAAGGGCAGCCATATCGTCGTGCCGAAGCTGTATGACGGCGACCACGCCTATATCCTGCAACTGCCCGACCGGCGCATCGTCTTCGCCATCCCCTATCAGAGTGAATTCACCGAGATCGGCACCACGGACATACCGGTCGAAAATCCCGAAGACGCAACGATCGGCGCTGACGAGATCGCCTATCTCTGCGACGCGGCCAACAGCCACTTCTTGAAACAGATCAGGCCGGGTGACGTGACGTCCAGCTGGTCTGGCGTGCGCCCGCTCTATGACGACGGCGCCAGCGAGGCGAAGGCAGTGACTCGCGACTATGTGCTAGAGCTCGACACCGACGGCCCTCCCCTGCTCAGCGTCTTTGGCGGCAAGATCACCACCGCGCGTCATCTGGCAGAGGAAGCGCTGGGCAAGCTAGCCGAGCCGCTGGGCCTGTCCGCGCATTCGGTGACTCGTGCCCGCGTCTTCCCCGGCGGCGCGATTCCCGACTTTCCTCTATTCCTCGCTCACGTCCGCACTACCTGGCCCTTTCTCGGCGAAGCCCGCTCCGAGCGCATGGCCCATGCCTATGGCACGATGCTGGCCGATATGCTGGGCGGCGTGACCGGTGAGGCCGGCATGGGTGCCGATCTCGGCGGCGGTTTGACCGAGATCGAAGCGCGCTGGATGAAGAACCGCGAATGGGCACGCACATCCGAGGACGCCCTGATGCGCCGGAGCAAGATCGGCCTGCATCTGAGCGAAACCGAGCGCGCCATTTTTGCGGAACGATGGAGCGCCCTTAGCTGAGAAAGCCTGCCAGCGTGTCGGGATGGATCGCCCAGCCGGCAAAGCCGGCGACACCCATCACCAGCCCGAACCCGCCAAAACTCCATGCGGCGATCAACAACCACCGGGTCTCGGCCAAGGCCGCAACCGCCGCGAGCGATACAGCGATCGAGATGAGCGCATCGCACATGTCGAACTGGTCGTCATGCATGTTGAGCGCATCATATTGCGCATCGTCCGCCTCGGCCTTCGCCTTCAGGCGCGGCGTTTCGGCCGCATATTTCGCCGCTTCCGCATCCATCGAGACAAGAGCCGTCCGCGCGGGGGCAGACGGAGTCGCCCCGGCGATCAGCGTCATCTCGGCGCGCGCGGTGGCGACGATATGCGCCTTGGTGCGGGTCGCCTGATATTCGGACCAGGTATCGATCGCATCGCTCTTCGCGAGTTGCATCGCCTGGACCAGATTGTCGTCCTTGATGTTCGCCACCGCCATGAACACCGACAGGATGACCACCGTCATCGCCACCAGTCGATTCAGCCTCCGGTCGCGGCCGCCCTCGGGGAGATCATCCTCCATGCATTGTCCTTCGTCATCAGCACTCTCCCGGGATGCCGAGAGTGGGGAGCGTCAGGAACCGGTGCAATGGGGCGTCGCCGGTTTTGACGAAGAGGCTCCGAATACTCTAGCGGAGCCGGCATGGCCCCTCTTCGCGTGACCGCCCTTTATCGTTTTACCCGCTTTGCGGATCCGGCCGCGCTGCGCGATCCGCTTGCCCGGCTGTGCGAGGAGAACGGCGTCCGGGGTACGATCCTTCTAGCGCCCGAAGGCATCAACGGCACGATCGCCGGCGCGCCCGACGCGATCGAGCGCGTGCTTGACCATATCCGCACTCTGCCCGGTTGCGCCGATATCGAGGCCAAGGATTCCCACGCGGAGACCATGCCGTTCCATCGCATGAAGGTTCGCCTCAAGCGAGAGATCGTAACCATGGGCGAGCCCGATATCGATCCGCTGCAGGATGTCGGGCATTATGTGCCGCCCGCCGAGTGGAATGCGCTGATCGATGCACCCGGCACGATCCTGATCGATACACGCAACGACTATGAGGTCGCGATCGGCACATTTTCCGGCGCGATCGATCCGAAAACGCACAGCTTCCGCGATTTCCCCGCCTGGTTCCGCGAGCACCGCGACGATTTCGCGACGGCGCCGAAGATCGCGATGTTCTGCACCGGCGGCATCCGCTGCGAAAAGGCGACTGCCTTCCTCAAGGCGGAAGGCCTGGACAAGGTATATCACCTCGAGGGTGGCATCCTGAAATATCTGGAACAGGTGCCTGCCGTGGACAGCCGGTGGGAAGGCGAATGCTTCGTCTTCGATCAACGCGTCGCAGTGAAGCACGGCTTGGAAATCGGCAGCCACGCGTTGTGCCATGCCTGTCGCATGCCGGTCAGCCCGGGGGACCGCGCGTCACCGCTTTATATCGAAGGGGTGAGTTGCCCGGCGTGCCACGCCACTCGGGACGAGGCCCAGCGCGCCAGCTATGCCGAACGTCACCGCCAGGAGCGCCTCGCGGAAGCGCGTGGCGAGGCCCATGTCGGCCGTGTGTTCGCGGAGGGACCGGAATAATTTCGCGGCCCCTGTCGAATCCGCACCCCGTCGCTCGTCTCCATTATACGATCGCCTTACGCGATCGCACAGAGAGGACCGACTGATGCAATATATGCTCCTGATCTACGAGGACGAGAGCGTTTACGGCGATCAGCCCGACAGCCCCGCCGTCACGGAGATCGTCCAGCGCCACATCGCTTTCGGCGAGGATCTTGGCGATACCAGCAAGGGTGGCGCGGGCCTCCACCCGACCAGTTCGGCCACGACCGTCGTGACCCGTTCAGGCGCCCAGACGATTCATGACGGTCCGTTCGCTGAGACCAGGGAGCAGCTCGGCGGCTTCTACCTGATCGACGCGCCGGATCTAGATACGGCGATCGCCGTCGCGAAGAAGCTCCCACTCTATGCCGATGGCTCGGTCGAGATCAGGCCAGTGCTCGAGATGGAATGACGGAGCGCTCGATATTGCGGGAACCCGAGGTCAGCCCTTCATCTGCCGCGCGACGGCCTTCATCGTCGCCTTGCCGTAAGGCGGCTTGAGCCCGGCAAGCTTTGCCACGTCGAGCTTCGCCTGCCTGAACACGCTCTTGGCGTGGCTGAACGTCCTGAATCCGTCGATCCCGTGATAGGCGCCCATGCCCGAGGGCCCCACCCCACCGAACGGCAGATCCTCCATGCTGATATGGAAGATCACGTCGTCCAGTGTAACGCCGCCGGCGATCGTGCGATCGAGCACCTGGCGCCGCTCGCCCGCGTCGCTGCCGAAATAATAGAGGCCGAGCGGCCGGTCGCGGCGATTTACCTGGGCGATAGCATCCTCGATCCCGTCATAACGACGCACCGGCAGGATCGGGCCGAAAATCTCCTCCTGCATCACCGCCATGTCGTCAGTCACATTAGTGACGATATGCAGCGGCATCTTGCGCGCATTGGATGCGCCGAAATCCTCGTTCGCGGGATTGACCGCCTCGACCGTCGCGCCCTTGGCCCGGGCATCGTCGAGCAGCCCGTTGAGCCGCGCGAAATGCCGGTCGTTGATGACCGATGTGTAGTCGGGATTGGACAGCAGGGTCGGGTACATGGTCGAGGCGGCGGCCTTCAGTCCGCTCACAACCGCTGCCTCCTGCCCGGCCTCGACCAGCATATAATCGGGCGCGAGGCAGATCTGCCCGGCGTTCATCATCTTGCCCAGCGCCACCCGCTCGGTCGCGCGGGCGACATCCGCCGACCGGCCTATGATCACCGGCGATTTGCCCCCCAACTCGAGCGTGACGGGCGTCAGATTGTCGGCGGCAGCATGGAGGATGTGCTTCCCTACCGACGTCGCTCCAGTGAAGATGAGGTGATCGAAGGGCAGTTCGGCGAATGCCTTGCCCGCCTCCGGCCCGCCGGAGACGAAAGCGAGTTCATCCGCTGCGAAATATCGCCCCGCAATCTCCTCGAACAGCGCGGCGACGCGCGGCGTATATTCGCTCGTCTTGACCATCGCGCGGTTTCCCGCCGCGAACACCCCGGCCAGCGGCGACATCACGAGGTTCACCGGGAAATTCCACGGCGCGATCACGCCAACCACGCCCTTGGGTTGATATTCAATCCAGGCCTTCGCGCCGAGCAGCCCAAGCGGGAACAGCACGGGGCGCTTTTCCCGTCGCGCCCATTTCTCGACCGATTTGATCGCGTGGTTGATCGGCGCGATCGAGCTCGCGATATCCGTCAACATCGATTGCTCGCGGCTGCGGTGGCCGAAATCCTCGCTGAGCGCATCGCAAAAGGCCGCAGCATTGTCGGCGACCAGCGCCGCCGCGCGCTTCAGCCGATCCTTGCGGACTGCGATCGACACCGGCAGTTCGGCCATGAACGCCTGGCGCTGCTCCGCCAGCAAATCCTGCATCGCCGCCATCACTCTCTCCCCCTGCCCGCCGTTCGGTGTGTTTCGTCAGGCAGCGCAGCCGACCAGACCGGCCACCGGCACCACCACGCTGTCCTGTCCCGTCCGATCGATCCGGAGAGTCGCCTCCGGCACCGCGGCGCCGTCCTTCAAATCACCGCGCGTCTCGATCGCCATGGTCAGGACCGCGGTCACGTCACCCGCCTGATACTGCGTCACTCCCGCAAAGCCGAAGCCGCCTGCGTCATGCTGCTCAGTCCGCAGAAGGTCAGTCACAGTGCCACCGATCGACAGGCGAAGACGGGCGGGATCGGCACTGGCCATCGCCACCAGTGCACGCGTGCCGCTGGCGGTCCACAGAAAGGCAGCGCAGCCAGTTGCCGGCAACGCCTGGGTTGGGATCGCCCCGATCGGCAGGCCGTCGATCACCGCAGGCGGAAGTGTCTGGGCGGAGGCCGCGCCAGCGAACAGCAGCAAGATCGCGAACGCTTTCATCCTGCCGATCCTATCAGGAACAGCCATGCCGGGTAAGCGGCGATCGCGAGTAGCGCGCCGAATGGCATCCGGTCATCCATCTTTGCAGCCCGTCCGCGCAGCATCCCGATCAGGACGAAGGCCAGCCCGGTCAGCGCGGCGAGCAGCAGTACCGCCGGGAGCAGCCGCCAGCCGAGCCACAGGCCGATCGCGCCGAGCAGCTTTGGATCGCCCCCGCCCAGCCCTTCCCGGCCCCGCAAATGCCGGTACGCGAAACCGACGAACCAGAGCGACGCGAAACCCGCGACGACGCCGATCAGCCTGTCCAGCGGGGGCGGCTCAATCCCGACGAAACCCGTCACGAGGCCGGCAAGAGCCAGCGTCAACGTCAAGGGATCGGGCAACCAGAATTCAGTGACATCGAGCGCGGCAAGTGTCAGCAACAACCAGCCGAAGACTGCTCCGGCCAGTGCCGCCGGTCCCGACACGACCAGTCCGGTCACCACCCCTATCCCCAAGGCCGCCAGTTCGATCTGCCAGTGCCGCGGATCGATCGGCGCGGCGCACTGGCGGCAGCGCCCCCGCGACAGCGCAGCGCTGACCAGGGGGATCAGGTCGCGCGGACCCAGCACCCCATCGCAGCCATCGCAATGCGACCGCCCTCTCAGCACCGATCGATCCTGCGGCCAGCGGATCACCAGCGTCGCCAGGAAGCTGCCGATCACCGCGCCGAGCACGCCCAGCGCGAGCGGCCAGAGCCATGATTCAGCCATTGGGTCTCTTGCGGATGAGGTAGCGATAGACGCCGAACAGGTTGATCCCGAACAGCACGACATTCTGCGTGCCGAGCGCGAAATCCTGGGTCAGTACCGAGCCGGAAATCCAGGCGATCGATGACGCCAGGAAAATCACGAAGCCCCAGCCGGTGACCTTCCGTCCGAGATCGAGCGAGACCATTGCTGCGGCGATCATCCCGCTGCCGGACGCGAACCATTTGAGGACGGTGGTGAGCGTATCTTCCATTGGCTGGCGATACCCGTCGAACCGGCCCGCGTCATGCCCAATTGGTACACGGGCGCTTTACGACGAATGGACATGCTTCGCTCTCGCCAAAACTTGCCGTTTGCGTTAAGGTAATCCCATGTCTCAGCCTGAATATGCCTCGCACAGCTACGCCATCGCTATCGACGCCGCCGACATCGATTTCATGGGGCACGTCAATAACGCGAGCTATCTGAAATGGGTGCAGGAGGCAGTGATCAACCACTGGCAGCGCTTCGCGCCGGCCGATGCCGTCGCGGCGCACCTCTGGGTCGCGCTGAAGCATGAGATCACCTATCGCAAGCCGACGTTTCTCGAAGACGATGTGATCGCCACCGTCCTGCTCGAAAAGGTGCAAGGCGCGCGCGCCTTTTACGAGACGATCATCAAGCGCGGCGAAGTCGTCCTGGCCGAGGTAAAGTCGAGCTGGTGCTGCGTCGATGCCGAGACCTTGCGCCCGGCGCGCATTGCCCAGAACGTGATCGAGCGCTTTTTCAAGGCCGATCCCCGCGAAAACCTGCCCGCGACCACTGCGTAATCGCCCTACTGAGCTGCATCCCTGGCGGTTTGTAATCGCTCGCGCACGCGCCTAGATCGCCGGCACCTTCCAGCCGGAGCAATCGCATGGCCGCCGATCCAATCGTCATCCTCTCCTACGCCCGCACGCCGATGGGCAGCTTCCAGGGCGCATTGGCCGGTGCATCGGCAACCGAGCTCGGCGCGACTGCGGTAGGCGGAGCGGTCGAGCGCGCCGGGTTGTCCGGCGACGCGATCGAGCGGATCTATATGGGCTGCGTGCTGCCCGCCGGCCTCGGCCAGGCGCCCGCGCGTCAGGCCGCGCTGAACGCTGGCCTGCCAGACCATATCGAGGCGACGACGATCAACAAGATGTGCGGATCGGGCATGCAGGCCGCGATCCTCGCCGCCGACGCCCTCGCCGCCGGTTCCGCGGACCTGATCGTCGCCGGCGGCATGGAGAGCATGACCAACGCGCCCTATCTCTCGCTGCGTCATCGTGGCGGCGCACGCATCGGCCATGACCGGCTGATGGATCACATGTATCTCGACGGCCTCGAGGACGCCTATGAGCCCGGCAAGCTGATGGGCAATTTCGCCGAGGACACCGCCGCCGAATATCAGTTCACCCGGGCGCAGATGGACGATTTCGCCATCGCCTCGCTCGAGCGCGCGCAGAAAGCGCAGCGTTCGGGCGCGTTCGACCGTGAGATCGTGCCGGTAGAGATCGCCGGCCGTAAGGGTCCCACGACCGTGAGCCTCGACGAGCAGCCCGCCAAAGGCGATCCCGCGAAGATCCCAACGCTCAGGCCCGCCTTTTCGAAGGACGGCACGATCACCGCCGCCAATGCCTCGTCCATCTCGGATGGTGCCGCGGCACTGGTGCTGACCCGCGCGTCAGTCGCGGAGCGCCTTGCCCTCGATCCGATCGCCCGCATCGTCAGCCATGCCGCGCACGCCCATGCGCCTGCCCTGTTCACTACCGCCCCCGTTTTCGCGATGCGCAAGGCGCTGGAAAAGGCCGGCTGGTCGGCCAACGATGTCGATCTGTTCGAGGTCAACGAGGCATTCGCAGTCGTCGCGATGATCGCGATGCGCGACCTCGGCCTCAGCCACGACAAGCTGAACGTCAATGGCGGCGCCTGCGCCCTCGGCCACCCGATCGGCGCTTCTGGCGCGCGCATCCTCGCGACCCTGCTCTCGGCGTTGCAGACCACCGGCCAGAAGCGCGGCCTCGCCTCCTTGTGCATCGGCGGTGGCGAGGCGACCGCGATGGCAGTGGAACTGATGAACTAAGCGCTACGGCTATATCTGAAGCAGGTAATACCGACTGAAATCCGTATCGCTATAGTCGGCAAACGGTCCGCAGGGCGCGAAGCCGGTGCGCTCGTACAATGCCCTGGCCGGGGCGAAGGGCGGGTTCGACCCGGTCTCCAGGCTCAGCCGCCGATAGCCGCGCCGCCGCCCTTCAGCGATCAGATGGTCGAGCATCGCCCCCGCCACGCCGCGCCGCAGATGGGCGGGCGCCGTGCGCATCGATTTCAGCTCGCCATGCGACGCATCGAGCTGCTTCAATGCCCCTAAACCGAGCAGGTCGCCGCCGTCCCAGGCGGACCACAAGGTCACGGCCGGATCGCGAAGCCCGGACATGTCGAGCGCGAAGACGCTGCCCGGCGGCGAATTCTCGAACGCGGCGCGCAGATGCAGGTCGAGCAGCCCGATCACGGCCGGGTGAGTGAGGTCGTCGCGAATGATCTTCATCGCGGGCGTCAGCTCAGCGCCTCATCGACCGCCACGCCCCAGAGACGGTTCGCCTCGACATACCCTCCCCGGCCGCGCACGTCGAAATGGCACCAGCCCCGCGCACATTTGCTCAGGCGGCCGACCACGCCCGGCTCGACCCGCCAGACGACCTTGCCGCCATAACGCGGCGCATCGCGCAACTCGGCGATCGTGCCCATCACCAGGCCGGTGCGCGTGTCGCTGACCAGCGATCCCAGCATCCAGCCCTGGGTGCCGCTCGGATCCTCGATCTTCTTCCAGATCCCGCGATCATAGACGTCGATCACCTTCACCGGCAGATCGGCGCGCTGATAGAGCCAGCTGGCCGGATAGGCCTTGCCCGGCCCCGTGCGCATCCGCGCCTTGCTCGCCGAGATCGAGGCGAAATAGGGCGTCTTCTTCTGGACGAGCGCCGCGAGCGCTGGCGCGACTGCCGCCAGGCTTGCGGCGGTGGCCGCAAGCATGATTCTCGTTCCGAAACGCATAACCTGATCTTCCCTTTACCGGGATTCGTTTTACCCTGTTCGGGCACCGCGCTTCAACCACCGTTGACGGAGACAACAGCCTTCGCCAAGCCGGATCAATGCCCGAAATGACTCGCGTCCCGCACCCCAGGGTCATCGTCACCCGCGAACTCGCCACCGCGGTGATGCAGCGGATGGAGCAGCTGTTCGACACCGCGAACAACCGCGGCGACGTGCCGATGGATCGTGCCCGGCTCGCCGCGGCAATGGCCGATTGCGACGTGTTCGTGCCGACCGTCACCGACAATATCGACGAGGAGCTGATCGCGGGCGCGGGTGAGCGGCTGAGGCTGATCGCGAACTACGGTGCCGGCGTGAACCATATCGACCTGAAGGCGGCGCGCGCCCGCGGTATCGTCGTCACCAACACGCCGGGCGTCCTGACCGAGGATACCGCCGACATTACCATGGCGCTGATCCTGTCCGTGCCGCGCCGGCTCGGCGAAGGGGAGAAGCTGGTCCGCAACGGCGAATGGAAAGGCTGGTCCCCGGGCGGGATGCTCGGCCACCGCATCGGCGGCAAGGTGCTGGGCATCCTCGGCATGGGCAGGATCGGCCGCGCGGTGGCGAAGCGCGCGCGTGTCTTCGGGCTGTCGGTCCATTACCACAACCGGCACCGGCTTCCCGCGTCGGTCGAGGCGGAGTTCGAGGCGACGTGGCACGAAACGGCCGACAGTCTGCTCGGCGCGATCGATATCCTGACGATCCACACCCCGCGCAATGCGGACAGCGAGAATCTGATCGACGCGCGGCGGCTGGCGCTGATGCGCCCGACTGCCTGCATCATCAACACAGCACGCGGCGGGATCGTCGACGAGGATGCACTGATCGACGCGCTCGAAAATGGCCGTCTCTCAGGCGCCGGCCTCGATGTGTGGAAATTCGAGCCGGAGATCGATCCGCGGCTGCTGGCGCTGCCCAACGTGATGATGATCCCGCACATGGGATCGGCAACCTATGAGGGGCGGATGGCGATGGGCGAGAAGGTGATCGCCAATATCCGCATGTGGGCCGACGGACACCGCCCGCCGGACCAGGTGCTGGAAGGCTGGGTCTAGTTCTTCAGTTTCCAGCCGCTGCGCAGCAGCCGGTAGCACAGGAAGCCGAGCGCGAGATCGAGCGCCAGGATGATCCCGCTACCCAGCAGCACCGGCGAATCGGCCGTTCCAAGGAAGCCGTAGCGAAAGCCCGAGATGATGTAGAAGAACGGGTTGGCGTGGCTGAAGATGCGGAACGCGGGCGCGAGGTGGTCGACCGAATAGAAGGTTCCGGACAGCAGGGTCAGCGGCGCGATGAAGAAATTCTGCACCGCGGCGGCATGATCGAACTTCTCCGCCCAGATCGAAGTCAGGATGCCGATCAGCGCGAGGAACACCGCGCCGAGCAGACCGAACCACAGGATCGCGATCGGATGGCTCGGCGTGACATGGACGCCCGGCCACAGCACCATCGCCAGCCACACCGCCAGCCCGACGCAGAAGGCGCGCGTCACCGCGCCGCCGATCATCGCGACCAGCAGCTCGGCGGTCGATAGCGGCGGCATCAGATAATCGACGATCGTACCCTGGATCTTGCCGACCAACAGCGAGAAGCTCGCATTGGCGAAGCTGTTCTGCAGCATGCCCATCACGATCAGGCCCGGCGCGATGAAATCGGCGAAGGGCACGTCGACTCCGCCGACATGGACCGGGCGTTTTCCGCCGGTCGCGACCGTGAAAATGACCAGAAACAGCAGAGTCGTGATCGCCGGCGCCCATATCGTCTGCAGCTGCACCTTGAAGAAACGGCGCACCTCCTTGATATAGAGCGTACGAAGACCGCCCCAATTGACGTTCCGGATCACGGGAACGCCGGGGGCGTTCATCACTGCCGACTGGATTTCGCCGATTGGGGGCTGGCTGCTCATCGCGGACGCGCTAATAGCTGCCGCCGCCGCCCGCAACCCGGCACGTGTGACTTGAGGATTAAAGATGGCCTGGACCGACGAGCGAATCGATACGCTGAGGAAGATGTGGGAGGGCGGCCAGACCGCCAGCCAGATCGCGGAAGAGCTTGGCGGCGTCAGCCGCAACGCCGTGATCGGCAAGGCGCATCGCCTCGGCCTGCAATCGCGCCCGTCGCCGGTGAAGCCGAACGAGCCGGACAAGGCAGCCGCGGCTGCCGCGCCCACCGCCGCCCCGGCCGAGCCACGCCCGGCCCCGTCCCGGCCGCCGGAGCGGCCGCCCGTGCCCGCCCCCGCGCCGATCGTCGCGAAGCCGGTCGTCGAGGTCGACGAGGACGAGGATGACGACGATACCGACACTGCGACCGACGTCGTAGCGGCACCCCCCGCCCCGCCGCAGCCGATCATGCGGTCGGTCGGCCCGGGCGGCTTCCTTCGCCAGGCACCCGGCGAGCAGCAGGCGCCGATCACGCCTGCGCCGCCGCGCCGCCTCGTGCCGGCCAAGCCGTCAGCCGACATGGCGGGCAAGACGACTCTGCTCGATCTGAACGACAAGATCTGCAAATGGCCGCTCGGCCACCCCGGCGAGCCCGATTTCCACTTCTGCGGCGACAAGGTGAATCCGGGCTTCCCATATTGCGTGGCGCATTGCGGCCATGCCTATCAGGCGCAGCTCCCGCGCCGCGATCGCCGCCCCCCGCCGCCGCTTCCGTTCGGCGGCCCGCGGGTACGTTGACCTGATTCCCTCTCCCCTGCGGGAGAGGGAGCGGCAGGCCGCGAAGGGCGGGCTCACGCCCTCGCCACCCTCATCACCGCACTTCACGCCACCTTCTCCCGGGGGGAGTAAGGATGATGGCGGCTTGCCTCGCTGACTCACCGGACCCTATAGCTCTTCCATGGCCGAAGACCTTTTCGCTTCCTCATCCAAGACAACCACCGATTACGATGCCTCCTCGATCGAGGTGCTGGAGGGGCTCGAGCCCGTCCGGCGGCGCCCCGGCATGTATATCGGCGGAACCGACGAGCGCGCGCTGCACCACCTCGCCGCCGAGGTGCTCGACAATGCCATGGACGAAGCCGTCGCAGGGCACGCCACGCGGATCGAGGTCACGCTCGAACCAGGCAACCGGCTGACCATCGTCGATAACGGCCGCGGCATCCCGGTCGATCCGCACCCGAAGTTCCCGGGCAAGTCGGCCTTGGAGGTGATCCTCTCCACGCTTCATTCGGGCGGCAAGTTCGACGGCAAGGCCTATGCGACCTCGGGCGGTCTGCACGGCGTCGGCGTCAGCGTGGTCAATGCGCTGTCTTCCGACACGACGATCGAGGTCGCGCGCAACAAGGAGCTGTTCCGCCAGCGCTTCTCGCGCGGCATCACCCTCGGCCCGCTCGAATCGCTTGGCGGCACCCCCAACCGGCGCGGCACCTCAGTCAGCTTCGTGCCCGACGAGGAGATCTTCGGCCCGGAGATGCACTTCAAGCCGGCGCGGCTCTACAAGCTCGCCAGGTCCAAGGCCTATCTCTTCGCCGGCGTCGAGATCCGCTGGAAATGCGCGCCGGAGCTGATCACCGACGACACCCCGCCCGAGGCCGTGTTCCAGTTCCCGGGCGGCCTGGCCGACCATCTGCGCGAGCAGATCAACGGGCGCGAATGCGCAACGGCGGATTTCTTCGCCGGCACCCAGGAATTCGCCGAATCGAAGGGTCGGGTCGAATGGGCGGTCGCCTGGCCGCTGTGGAGCGACGGCAGCTATAGCTGGTATTGCAACACCATCCCGACGCCCGATGGCGGTACGCACGAAGCTGGCCTTCGCGCCGCGCTGGTCAAGGGTATTCGCGGCTTCGGCGATCTCGTCGGCCAGAAAAAGGCCAAGGAGATCGCGGCGGAAGATCTCATGACCGGCAGCGAGCTGATGCTATCGGTCTTCATCCGCGAGCCGCAGTTTCAGAGCCAGACCAAGGATCGCCTCACCTCGCCCGAAGCCGCCGTGCTGGTCGAGAAGGCCGTGCGCGACCATTTCGACCATTTCCTCAGCAACAACATGGAGCGCGGCAAGGCGCTGCTCGGTTATGTGCTGGAGCGGATGGACGAGCGCCTGCGCCGCAAGCAGGAGCGCGAGGTCAAGCGCAAGACGGCGACCTCCGCGCGCAAGCTGCGCCTGCCCGGCAAGCTCACCGATTGCTCGGCTGACGATCCCAAGGGCACCGAGATCTTCATCGTCGAGGGCGATTCGGCCGGCGGCTCGGCCAAGCAGGCCCGCGACCGCAAGACTCAGGCGATCCTGCCGATCCGCGGCAAGATCCTCAATGTCGCCTCCGCTACTTCCGCCAAGATCCTGGCCAACCAGGAAATCGCCGACCTGATCCAGGCGCTGGGTTGCGGCACCCGCAAGGACTGCCTGCCCGACAATCTGCGCTACGAGCGGATCGTCATCATGACGGACGCCGACGTCGACGGCGCCCATATCGCGACCCTGCTGATGACCTTCTTCTTCCAGGAGATGCCGGAACTCGTCCGGCGCGGGCATCTCTACCTCGCCCAGCCGCCGCTCTACCGGCTCACCGCGGGGACAAAGAGCCTTTACGCGATGGACGACGCGCACCGCACGAAGATCGAGGCGAACGAGTTCAAGGGCAAGAAGGTCGATGTCGCACGCTTCAAGGGCCTTGGCGAGATGAACCCGATGCAGCTACGCGAGACCACGATGGACCCGAAGACCCGCGGCATGCTGCGCATCACCCTGCCCCAGGAATATGAGGAGCGCGCAGTGGTGAAGGATCTGGTCGATCGGCTGATGGGCAACAACCCGGCGCACCGTTTCGCCTTCATCCAGGAAAACGCCGCGCGGATGGACGAGGCCGCGATCGACGCCTGATCAGGGTTTGATACCGACGATAAGAAAGATCCGAATCGATTCCCCAGGGGGGATCCGATTCAAGCGCGACCTTAGCAATCCGCCGGTGTGGTTGAATCGACGGCCTGGTCCTACGGGCGCATGCGCTGCTGATGGTAGCGCGCGCGCAGCACGATCGCGGCCAGCATATTGAGCACCCCGAGCGACACAGCGGCCATCGGGATCACGGTCGGCATCTGCGGCAGCCAGTTGCGCTGCATCACCGCAAGCACCACGCCGAGCAGGGCAAAGGCGATGCCGGTATAGCGCAACGGCTTGGCGACACCGCGCAGCTCTCGGCGATAGGCGGCCAGCTGCGCTGAATCGCGGAGATCGGGCGGAGTTGTCATTGTTTCCATTCCTTGGCCAGCAGGCCCCAGATCAGGCTGTCGCGCACGCCGATATGAGTCTCCCATTCGCCGCGCAGCCGCCCTTCGAGGGTGAAGCCGAGCCGGGTGAGCAGGCCGTTCGACGGGGCATTGTCCGGATCGGTGTCGGCGAACAGGCGGCGCTGGCCGGTGGCGAAGAGATGGCCGATCACACCCGACACCGCTTCGTACGCGATGCCGCTGCCCCAGGCGGCGCGTTCGAGCATATAGCCGATCTCGCTGACGGCGCCCTGGCGCTTTTCGCCGACCGCGACATAGCCGATCGCGCGGTCATCCCCCTGGCGGGTGATCGCCCAGGCACGCCAGCCCGATGCGCCTCCGTCGGCCACGAAACTCTCCCGCACTTCATCGACCGAGCCGAATGGCGCGCGTGACCACCAGGTCATCAGCGCCTCGTCCGACAGCGTCGGAAAGAGCGCCTCGGCGTCATCCGGCCTGCGCTCGCGCAGACGCAGGCGCGCGGTGAGGATATCGGGCAGCGCCGCCACATCAGCGCATTGGACGACGGGTGGCATGATCAGCCCCCCAGCGCCTCGACCAGCGCCTTCACCTTCTTCTGGCGCCATTGCGGCAGCGGTGCGACGAGCCAATAGCCTAGCGCCGACGGGCGGGCGTCGCCGATCTTCACGACGCGGCCCGATGCGAGATCAGCGGCAGCCAGCATCTCGGGCACGGTCGCGCGCCCCAGACCCTGCGCGGCGGCGTCGATCGCCAGGCCGGCGTCGCCGACGCGGACCAGCGAGACGTCGGGATCGTTGAGGCAGCCCGGCCAGGAAATGCGCGTGTCGATGCCGCCGCCGGGCCGCTCGACCGTGACCATGCCGTCGGATTCGAGCGCCTCGCCCTCATGCTCGCCCGGGCCGTCGCCCCAGCGGATCGCGAGATCGAGATTGGCCTCGGTAAAGTCGACGGTCTCGTCAGCGGACACCAGGACGAAGCGCAGCTCGCCGTCGTTGCGGGCAATCTGGGCGAGGCGCGGCATCAGCCATTTCTCGGTCAGGTCGCGCGGCGCAGCGATGGTCAGCGACTTGGAGGTCTGGCCCGCCTGCATCGCGCGGACCGCCTCCTCGAACTGCAGGAAGCCGTGGCGGAGCGCGGCCAGGCCGGCCTCACCCTCGGGCGTGAGCTCGAGCCCCTTGGTGGTGCGGCGGAACAGGACGACGCCGAGCGTATCCTCGAGCGCGCGGATCTGCTGGCCGACCGCGGCGGGCGTGACCGCGAGTTCGTCGGCGGCGCGGGTGAAGGACAGGTGGCGCGCTGCGGCGTCGAGCACGCGCAGCCCGTTAAGCGGAAGATGGGTGCGCTTCATTGCGCCCCTCCCGTTAGGCGCACTACCCTTCTCCCCCTGTGGGAGAAGGTGGCGCGAAGCGCCGGATGAGGGGGATTGAGGTTCGGTACACTAACGAGTGTCCCCCTCACCCTTCCCACGCCTTCGGCGCGGGCCCCTTCCCTCTCCCACAGGGGGAGAGGGGGATTGGACAGTCCCGTCCTCATACGCCGACCGCCGGTGCGAACAGCGCGAATTTGGGGATGTCGACGTCGAAGGCGGAGCCGTCTTCGCCGAGCATGTGGTACGTGCCTTCCATGCTGCCCGTCGGCGTTGCGAGCGGGCAGCCCGAGACGTAATCGAAGCTGCTGCCGGGCGCGATCATTGGCTGTTCGCCGACCACGCCTTCGCCTTCGACGCTGTGGCGCGAACCGCGGCCGTCCGTGATGATCCAGTGACGGGTGAGCAGTTGCACCGCCATCGGCCCGACATTCTCCAGCCGGACATGATAGGCCCAGAACCAGCGGCCGCGCGACGGCTCGGACTGTTCGGGGAGGTAGCTGACCGAAACGCGCACGATCACGCCGCGCGTCTCGGCGACATTGGGGAAGAGCGCCTTCACAACCCCACCGCCCGCAGCGCGCCATCGAGATCCTCAATCACGTCCGCCGGATCCTCAAGGCCGACATTGAGGCGCAGCATCCCTTCGGTCACCCCCATCTCAAGTCTCTTGTCCTCGGCGACCCCGGAATGAGTGGTCGAAGCCGGGTGAGTCATCAGCGAGCGGGAATCGCCGATATTGTTGGAGATGTCGACCAGAGTCAGCGCGTCGAGCAGGCCATGCGCCTGTTGGCGCCCTTCCACTTCGAACGCGAAGATCGGGCCGCACGCGTCCATCTGCGCCATGGCAAGATTGTGCTGCGGATGGCTCGGCAGGCCGGGGTGGAGGATGCGCGGCACGCGGGCTTCGAGGAAAGTCCCGACCTTCAGGGCATTCTCGCTCTGCCGGCGGATGCGCAGATCGAGCGTCTCCATACCCTTCAGCACCACCCAGGCGTTGAACGCGCTCAAGGTGGGGCCGGTGTTGCGCGTGAAGGGCAGCAGTGTGTTGTTGATGAAATCCTCGGTCCCGCACACCGCGCCGGCCAGTACGCGGCCCTGCCCGTCCATCATCTTGGTCGCCGAATAGGCGGTTACGTCAGCGCCGAACTCCATCGGCCGCTGCAACGCCGGCGTGGCGAAGGCATTGTCGACGACGCTGAGGATTCCGTTCGCGCGGGCGATGTCGCACACCGCCTGCAGATCGACGACGTCCATCGTGGGATTGGCGGGCGTCTCGAAGAAGAACAGCTTCGTCTCGGGCCGGATCGCGTCAGCGAATTGCTGCGGATCGCGGGCGTCGACGATCGACACGCCGATGCCGAATCGCGGCAGCAGCGTATCGGTCAGCCAGCGGCACGATCCGAACGCGGCGCGGCCAGCGACGATATGGTCGCCGGTCTGGAGCTGGCAGAGCAATACCGCCGTCATCGCCGCCATGCCGGTCGCCATCGAGCGGCATGCCTCGGCTCCTTCGAGCAGAGCGATACGCTCCTCGAGCATCTGCACCGTCGGGTTTTGCAGGCGCGAATAGGTCATGCCGACCTGCTCGCCCGCGAAGCGCGCGGCGGCATCGCCGGCACAATCATAGGCATAGCCCGAGGTGAGGAAGAGCGCTTCCGACGTCTCGCCCCATTCCGAGCGCGCGGTGCCGCCGCGCACGGCCTGGGTTGCGGGGCGCCAGTGGCTGGTGATCGAGCGGTCTTGTCCGGTACGGCGTTTCATGCGGTTCGCTTTGCCGGGAGCGGTTGCCCTGCGTCAATGCCTAGGGCGGACTTCACTTGAATGCGCGGGGCCGAAATGGGAAGGGACAGGCGATGACCGCCGAGTCGCAGCCCCGCCCGTACCGCGCCGCCGCGATCATCGGCCTGCTCGCGCAGACTCTGTTCACCGTCCGCGTCGCCACCCCGCACAAGCTGGTGTTCGACGAAACGCATTATGTGCCCGCCACCCGCGTGCTGATGGCGCTGAGCGGCCCGGTGAACATCGAGCACCCGCTGCTCGGCAAGGAGCTGATCGCGCTCGGCATCATAATCTTCGGCGACAACAGCCTGGGCTGGCGGATCATGTCGACCTTCGCGGCGACCGCGGTGGTGCTGGGCATCTTCGCGATCCTGTGGATGTTGTTCCGCCGCGTGCGCACCGCAACCTTCGGGGCACTGTTCGTGCTGTTCAACATCACCGTCTTCATCCAGGCGCGCATCGCGATGCTCGACGGATTCATGGCGGCGTTCGTCGTGACGGGCATCGCGGCCCTGCTCTGGGCGATGCGCGCGCCGCCCGGACAGGTCTGGCCGCGCTGGCTGCTCGGCAGCGCCTTGCTCGGCCTCGCGGTCGCCGCGAAATGGGCGGCCGCCCCCTATGTCGCCTATGCGGCGGTCGCGCTGATCGCGATCCGGCTGCGCGACGGCCGCGCGCGGAAGAGATCGGTCTATGCCGCGCTCAACCCGGGCGACCAGACCTATTGGCCGGGGCTGCCGGTGGTCCCGGCGCTGATCGCACTCGGCGTGGTCAGCATCGGGGTCTATTGCCTGACCTTTCTGCCCGCCTTCCACTATGCGCAATTCCCGCTGACGCTGGACAGCTTCATCCAGTTCCAGCGGCGGATGTACGAATCGCAGACTCAGGTGCTGCCGCCGCACACCTATCAATCGAGCTGGCCGACCTGGCCGCTGATGATCCGGCCGATCTGGTATCTGTTCGAGAACGTCGACGGCGCCGTGCGCGGCATCCTGCTGATCGGCAACCCGGCGGTGCTGTGGGGCGGGCTGATCGCGGTGGCGGCGTGCCTCTATGGCTGGATGCGGGACGGATCGCCGCGCCTGCTGGCCGTCGCGGCACTGTGGATCGCCTCCTATGCGGTGTGGATCGTCATCCCGAAATCGATCGGCTTCTTCTATTATTACTACCTGCCGAGCATCTTCCTGGCGCTGCCGCTGGCGGCCGCGTTCGACCGGTTCGGCCGGGGCCGCTTCGCGCATTGGGACGAGGGCTATCTGGTCCTGGTATTTTGCCTGTTCGTCTATTTCTACCCGATCATCGCGGCCATGCCGCTGAGTGATCCGCAGCATTTCAGGTACTGGATGTGGTTCTCGACATGGCCATGAGGCAGGTGACATAGTAATCGCACTCGACCCGCGTCGAGATTCGCCAAGTATTCGGGCATTTTTGCGAGGGCACGTCGACCCCGAATTTTCCGGAATCCGGGCGGGTGTGGTGCGAGATTTTCCAGTCATCTTCTTGCGTACTGGAGATATTCCAACAGATACAGCTTCACCGCTGAAACCGGAACTGGTAAAATCCAACGCCGTTACCTGACGATTTATGAGAATCGGTCGATTTCGTCTTCCGATTACTTCAGAATGTTCTGTAGTCCGGTTCATCACACCCTCGCTGGGTCAGAGCATTTTCGAGCTGGATGAATCCGCTTTCTCCGTTCGCCCTGAGCTTGTCGAAGGGCTGTTCTTTTTTCTTCCGAGGAAGAGAAGATCAGGGCTTCGACAAACTCAGCCCGAACGGAGAGAGGTTATTCTACCTCGCCGAGCCCTGCCTCAGCCGCACCATAGGGCGCAGGATCGAACGTTAGAATCGATCGGTCACCGCGCGTGGATGGCCCACCCCCCTTAATAGCGCCCCCAGGTGAAGCGCGACGACAGCGCGTAGTTCCACACCGCGCCGACCATGATCCCGACCAGCGCCGAGAACGCCCAGGTATCGGATTGCGCGTCGTACAGGAACGCGGCCACGCCGACATTGGCGATCGCGCCGACGCCGCAGACGACGCAGAAGGACACCCAACCCTCGAACAGCTGCCGCGCGCCCCGGAGGCGGCTGTCGCGGTAGGTAAGCGCGTTGTTGAGGAAGAAGTTGAAGGTCATGGCGACGAAGGTCGCGACGATCGTCGAGAAGACGAAGCCGAAATCGAGTTCCTTGAACAGCGGACCCAGCACGAGGAAATGCACGCCGGCGCCGAGCGCGCCGATCGCGGCGAACATCGCGAAGCGCACCGGCACGATCCGGCCGAACATTCGATCGTAGATCGCGATGAGATATTCCATCGCGACGACGTGATCGAGCTTGCTCTCGCCCTCGATGCGCACGCGGAAGGTATAGGGCAGTTCGATGAACTTGAGCGGCCGGGGATTGGCGGTCATGAGATCCAGCAGGATCTTGAAGCCGATCGCCGACAGATGCGGCACGGCATCGCGCACGATCTGGGTGCGGATCATGAAGAAGCCGCTCATCGGATCGTTGAGATCGGCCTTGAGCACCTGGCGCGAGAGCCGCGTGGCGAAGGCGGACTTGGCAACCCGGTCATGATCCCAGTCGCCGGTGCCGCCGCCGTCGACGAAACGCGAGCCGACGACGAGATCGAGCTGCTCGTCCTGGCGGAGCGCTTCGAGCATCGTCGGCAGGATCGTCTCGTCATGCTGCATGTCGCCGTCGATCACCGCGACGATCGGCGCCGCCGTGGCGCACATGCCCTCGATACAGGCAGAGGACAGGCCGCGGCGGCCGATGCGCTGGATCACCCGCACGCGGCGATCGATGCGGGCGATCTGGCGCGCCACCCCGGCGGTGCCATCCGGGCTGTTGTCGTCGACGAAGATCGCCTCCCACACCTGCCCCTGGAGCGCGGCGTCGAGCCTGGCGATGAGCAGCGGGACATTGCCCGCCTCGTTGAACGTCGGAATGACGATCGCCAGATCGAGCAGCCGCTCAGTCACGCAAGCGCCGCCAGCACCGCATCAGCCATGGCGCGAGTCGACAGCGTGCCGCCGAGATCGGCCGTCCGCGCACCGTTCGCCAGCGCCGTCGCGACCGCGGCGTCGATCCGGTCGGCCGCATCGGCCCGATCGAGCGAGTGGCGCAGCATCAGCGCCGCCGACAGGATCGCGGCGGCCGGGTTGGCCTTGCCCTGTCCGGCGATATCGGGCGCGCTGCCGTGGATCGGCTCGTACAGGCCCTTGCCGGCCGAATCGAGCGCGGCCGAGGGCAGCAGGCCGATCGAGCCGACGCACATGCTGGCCAGATCGGACAGGATGTCGCCGAACAGATTGCCCGTCACGATCACGTCGAACTGGCCGGGATCGCGCACCAGCTGCATTGCCGCATTGTCCACCAACATGTGCGTCAGTGTGACATCAGGATATTGCGAGGACGTTTCGATCACGACATCCCGCCACAATTGCGAGGTTTCGAGCACATTGGCCTTGTCGATCGAGCAGAGCTTGCCGCCGCGGCGCTGCGCGGCCTGGAAGCCGGCATGGGCGATGCGCGAGACCTCGGCCTCGTCATAGCTCATCATGTCATAGCCTTCGCGCAGGCCGGCGGCGGTGGTGCGCATGCCCTTTTCGCCGAAATAGACGTCGCCATTGAGCTCGCGGATGATCAGCAGGTCGATCGTCCGGGCGACCTCGGGACGCAGCGAGGAAGCGTCCTCCAGGCCCGGGAAGAGCTTGGCCGGGCGGAGATTGGCGAAGAGGGTGAGTTCCTTGCGCAGGCCAAGGATCGCCTGTTCGGGGCGCAGGCCGCGATCGAGATTGTCGCAGCGCGGATCGCCGACCGAGCCGAACAGGATCGCGTCGGCCCGCCTGGCGAGATCGAGCGTCTCGGCCGGGAGCGGATGGCCGGTGGCGTGATAGGCAGCCCCGCCGACCAGCCCTTCCTCGAACACCAGGCCGAGATCGAGCGCTTCGAGCACGCGGCGTGCCTCAGCGGTGACTTCGGGGCCGATGCCGTCTCCGGGCAGGATCGCGATCAGGGCCATTCAAACGTCCTCCAACATGTCGTCCCGGTCGGGCGCGCCGACCCGCGGGCAAATCGTGCGAGCCATTGCCGGTCAGCGGCGGATCACGCAACCGCCCTTTTCAGCCGGTCGATCAGGCGCGCGCGGGCGGCGAGGGTTTCGGCGCGGCGATCGGTGAGGATATCGGCCTCCAGAGCTTCACCGGTGAGGCGCAGCGCCGCGAGGATATCGGCCCAGTCGGCCTCCCCGCCGGTGCGCAGGATCTCGGGCAGGCGATCGGGCTCGATGCCGTAGCCGAGCTCGGCGAGCAGCAGTAGCTCGTAGCGGGCGAGCGCGAGCGCCCAGCCGCGGGCGGCGGGCGCTGCCTCGATCGCGCCGATCACGCCGGTGAGCGCAGCGTGCAGCCGCGGATAGGGCTGCCCCTCCGGCAGCGCGGTCGCGGTGAGCGCGGTCACCCATTCGAGCGCGGCGGCCGGGAGCGGCTCGGCGAACAGCGGCGCGCGGCTGTGGATCAGCTCCACCGTCAGCCCGGCGAGCTGGTCCTCGGTCCGGGCACGCCATTCGCCGAGGACGAGATTGGCCGGCTGCAGGATCGGCCGGATACGCCGCGACCGGCCGCCGCGGACATAGCCGGCCTGCAGGCCGTGCTCCGCGGTCAGCGCGCGCACGATCGCCCCATGCTCGCCATGCTGACGGATCGCGAGGACCAGGGCTTCGGCGCGAAGGTGCATCGGATCATCTGTGGCTCATGGCGTGATGCCGTATTTGGCGTAGGTCCGGTCGATCTCGGGCGTCATCATGCGCGCGGCGGCGAGATCGCCCTCGCTGGCCTTGGCATCGCCCATCCGCTTGCGGACCACGCCGCGCATATACATGCTGGCGGGCAGCCCGGGATCGAGATCGAGCGCGGCGTTGAGATCGGCCAGCGCATCATCGAACCGGTTCATCCGGAAATAGACCATCGCCCGGCTGTCGAGGATCGACTGGGGCGAATCGCTCAGCTCGATCGCCTTGGTGCAATCCTTGAGCGCGGTATCGAGCATCGTGTTGAGCGTGCCCTTCAGCCAGCAGCGGCTGTTGAGCAGCATCGGGCTGCCCGGGGTCGCGGCAATGGCGGCGTCGATCGTCGCGATCGCCCCGTCCTTGTCGCCGGTGTCGCTCAGGATCTCGGCCTTGGCCACCATGAAGCCCGGCTTGTCCTTGCCGCCCTCGTCGATTCGCTGGTCGAGCAGCGCCACGGCGCGGTCCTTCTCGCCATTGTCGGCCAGCAGCGAGGCGAGATGGCTGATCGCGACGCCCGAAGCCGGATCGACCTTGCGCGCCGCGGTGACGTCGGCGAGCGCCTTCGCCTTGTCGCCGACCGCTTCGTAGAGCCGCGCGCGCCACAGATAGCTGTCGACGCTGGGATCGATCGCGATCGCGCGGGTCAGGTCCTCGATCGCCTGACCGCGTTCGTAGATGCGCTCCAGGAACCAGGCTCGGTTGCGATAGGGATCGGCCTTGCCGGGCTGATCGGCGATGCCCTGCTTGAACTGCGCCAGCAGCGCATCGAAGCGCTTCGCCTTCTTGCCGGCATCGACGATCTGCCACGGCGCCGCATAGCCGGCCGGGGCGATCACGCGGAGCGGATGCTGCTTCGCCTGATCGAGCCGCTGACGCGTCGCGCCGATATCGGCGACCGCGATCTCCGCCCCGGTCGACTTCATGCGGTCCTCGGTGGTGACCCAGCCATCGGCCAGCGTGGTGGTGCGTTCCACTCTGGTGCCGGCCAGCTCGGCCGACAGCGCCGAATCGCCTTCGAGCGCGAAGCCGGTGCCGCCATCGGGGAGGCGCACGCGGGTGCGAATCACGACATGCTGCGGATTGTCCGTGGCAACGGGAATCTCCCGCCAGGCGGCGCGGCTGCGATCGGGCTCGAAATTGATCTGCGCGACGGTGCGATCGAGCGAGGTGCGATAGCGTTCGTTCTCGCGCGACCAATCGGGATAGGAGACGCCGGCGGCGTTGAGCGTCGCGGTGCCCGCCGCATCGTCGAAACTGAGGCTGCGCGACATGATGACGGGCTCTTCGAGATAGGGCGCGATCAGCTTGCCGGCCATTTCGGTCAGCTGATCCTTGCTTGCCTGGAGCGAGCCGGCGCGGAACAGCTCGGCGAGCTGCCCGCGCACCGTGACCGCGACCTTGAACGGCGCCGGGAAATTCACCCCGGCGGTCTCGTCCAGCTCGACCTCGGCGCGGACCTCGGGCCGGGCGGCGGCGCGCAACGGCACGGGGATCAGCTCGGCACCGGCCGCGCGCACCGGCAGGACGAAGCGGAAGGGCGGCGCATCGTGGATGTCCTCCAGCCGCGCGCCGCCATCGGTGCCGTCGAGCCACAGGCTCTCGCCCGCAACGGTCGCGCGGACGAAGACATGATCGAAGGCGCCCGGCGCCGGCAGGCGATCCTGCAGCAGATCGCCGAGCTGGCTGCTCGCCAGCACCGGCTCCGCCTCGATCCCCAGATCGTGCAGGATGGCGAGCAGCATCAGCGTCTTCGCCTTGCAATCGCCGTAGCGCAGCGTCCAGGTCTGGGTGGGCGACTGCGGCACGTAATTGCCGTGATCCATGCCCTTGAACAGATAGCGGATCTTCGACTGGACCAGCTGCAAAGCGAGCGCGGTGCGCTTCAGCGGATCGGTCTCCGCGGCCTTGATCCGCGCGACTTCGGCCGCAAGCGGGCTGTCCGGCGCGATCAGCCCGTCGGTGGCGTAGAGCGGCGCCATCACCTTCGAGATGGTCGCCCAGCCATCGAAGCTGGTCGCCTCGAGCAGCGGCGGGCGGCGGAACCGCGCCGGGGAATCCGCGGGCATCTCGGCCGGCTTGGGCAGCGGCAGCGCCAGGGTCAGCTCGCGATAGCCGCCGGCAGTGGCCAGCTGGGGCTGAACGCCGCCGGCATTGGCGCGCCAGTGGATATCCAGATCCTGCGGCCAGATCAGCCGGCTGCGCGCGAACTGCACGCGGAACGGCTCGGCGACCAGCGAGGCGAAGGCCTGGACATTGCCCTTGAGCGTCGGATCCTTCTCGGTCACCGAATAGCTCAGGTGCAGCACATCGCCGACGCGCAGGCCCCCTACCGCCATGGTCGCGGTCAGCGTACCGCTGAGCATGCGCTGTTCCAGCTGCTCCTCGCGGCGCAGGACCGAGAAGCGCTCGCCGGTGGCGAGCAGATCGATATGCTCCGTCCCGCGGATGATCTCCGCGCGGTGGATGATCAGATCGCCCTTGTCGGGCGACCAGGGCAATTTGATCGTGCCGAGCGAATCCAGGATCTGAGTGGAGGCGACGCGCGCGGCCGTCTCGACATAGCCGGTGACTTCGCCGTCCTTCAGCCGCTGCTGATTGTCGAGGATGAGGAAGACGGGGGAATCCTCCTTCACCGCGGCCGGATCGATCGGCGGCGCGGGCTTCACCCAATCGGGAGCGGGCGCATAAAGCGGCTTGTCGCCGGCATGAGCGACGCCGCCGCCAGCCAGCAGCACCGCGAAGAAAATCGGCCGATACATGATGATAACCCCCAATCGGCCCGACTCTACCGCAGTGCGCAGGCGCGGCAAGCGGGGGCCGGAAGGATTTTTGGGGCGGAAATGGTGACGAAATGGGGTGGAGCCGAGCGGCGGGCTGGGCGGATTGCCGGGCGAGCGGTGCCGGAATGACACCCTCCCCATTTTTCTTCCTCTGTTATGTTGGATTTTGGCCGGGAAATTAGCGTGTGATTCCAAGGGCAAGACACCCGCTTTCCCTGTTACGCCATAACAGCGGAAAAGCGTGTCGCTATGGGGCAAAATATTCCGCTGCACGCCACGAATTCGCGGCGAAATTGCCGCTGATCGATTCAAATCTTCTGCCGAATCGGGTCTTGAGGGGGCGGGACGGTCCATAGCGAGGGCGTGACATGACGGAACAACGGATTGAATCGAACGGCGTGATCGATGCTGCTTATGCAGTGGAGGCGGAAGATCTGGCGGAGCGGGCCGGCTATACGGTCGGGAAAGGCAAGCCGCCGATCGGCAAGCGCTTCACCAAGGGCACATCGGGCAATCCGCGGGGGCGGCCGAAAGTGCGCGGCGGATCGGGCGCGCCGGGCGATCGCCTGATCGGATCGGACCAGCCGACGCGGCGGATGATCCTGGAGGAAGCCTATCGCACGATCACCGTGCGGGAGGGCGAGGAGGAGATCGAAATGCCCGCGAACCGGGCGGTGTTCCGCGCGATGATGGAGCGCGCGCTGAAGGGCAGCCGGATCGCGCAATGCAAATGGATCGAGATGGTCGAGCAAGCCGAGTCCGAGCAGAAGCGCGACCAGCAATCGCTGTATCATCTGCTCGAATTGCCGCATCGCAAATATGTGCACCGACCGGGCTGGGGCCGGGTGCTGGATATGAAATGGACGGACGAGATCGTCGTCGATGGGGGGATTGGCCGGACGGTCGTGCGGCGGGTGGACAAGGAGTGAGGGGGTGCGCCGCGTGCGCGGTCGCTTGCAGATGGCGCGGGAGCCGAACGGCGGGTCTTCAGCGATGGCCTGGCAAGCGGAGCGTCATCGTGAGACCGTCCGGCACTTGCGCCCCACACTTTCAGACAGTGCAGTTCATTCTTATAGTGCGGCGATGATTGGACCATCCGAGCAGGGCCACTGGTCCAAGAACGCGGCTCAACGCTCGTTCGGGGCGATGGTGGCCGGAGGACGATATGTCGTCGCCGTGCCCTTCACCGATTTCGATGGCGACCTTCATCCTGCTGGGGAAGCCTGGACTTTCCTGGGGGCAGCGTTCCTGCCTTACGAGGACGGACAATCGTTATTCGTTTCGCTCGATGGTGAGCGGGAGTGGCACATCCGTCTGCAATGGCGGGCCGAGCAGCAAGCGGAGATACTCGACCATTTCGACGCGTATGTTCAGCCGGGGAACGGCAGCTAGCCCCCCCCACTCACGGGCGTTCGCGGCTGATGCGGCAGCCTAGAAGCTGACGGGCCAAAAGCGCCCACTTGCAGTCATTCATCGCCCAGGGCAGATCGTGTTAATGCTCATCGACGAACTAGACAATCTGCGACGGGTTGTAGCTGACGGCGGAACTGCGTTGGAGATCGACGATGCGCTCTTGCCTCTAATCACATATTCAGACCCGTGTATCATCTCACCAATCCTGACACTGCTTAACGAGAGCGGCGATCAAGACGGCATGTGGTCAATACTTCACACCGCAGAGTCGTTCGATGGATCGCCATACGTGGCAGGTTTATTAACGGCCCTACCCTCACTTATTGGGACCTGCGATTGGTGGGCTCAGACTCTGGTGCTTCGTGTCCTAAACTCGGAAACGTATACTGCTGAATTGACTGCTCAGCTTCGCAAAGCACCCGCACGAACGAAAGAAGTCGTCGCAACTATCTGCGAAAAACTCAGCAAAGACGCGCGTTTTCACGCCAAGGCAGCACCGGTCCTCGCAGCAACAAAGGTATAGAGCGGGCCTTCTGCAACCCACCATCAGGAGACGTGGAAGCGGTTGATAGGCGCCCGACTGGGCGAAGACCGGCATTGGCGGAAGCGATCCCCAGCGGAACAACGCCGCCCGGCGATCGTACCCTGATAATGGAGTGCGCGCTGAAGGGCAGCCGGATCGCGCAATGCAAATGGATCGAGATGGTCGAGCAAGCCGAGTCCGAGCAGAAGCGCGACCAGCAATCGCTGTACCATCTGCTGGAATTGCCGCATCGCAAATATGTGCACCGACCGGGCTGGGGCCGGGTGCTGGATATGAAATGGACAGACGAGATCGTCGTCGATGGGGGGATTGGCCGGACGGTCGTGCGGCGGGTGGACAAGGAGTGAGGGGGTGCGTCGCGCCGCGTGCGCGGTCACTTGCGGATGGCGCGGGGAGCCGATTCCCGGGTCTGATGCCGCCCGCGTTCGTGCGCGCGAACGCGCGCCCTAGAGCGAGATGACATCGCGTGGAATCGGCTTCCTCTCCGTTCGTTTCGAGCGAAGTCGAGAAACCGCCAAGCAGCCCTCCACCAATGTTTCTCGACTTCGCTCGAAACGAACGGATCTAGCTAAAGTCATCCCGCCCTAGTGCCGTGGTCGCGATCCATGTACGCCGACAGAAACTGGGGAGTGCGCGATCGATGAAGCGGATTTTGCTTTTGTTTGCCGTCTTGCTTACGTGCGCGGCCGCCAACGACACCGGCCTGGGCCGGGAAAAGTACAAGCTGCTTTCCGACAGCGGGGCAACCGCCACTGCTCGATTCCCCAAAGGAAACCTGCGCCTGAGCATCATGCGGGGCGACACCCAATATTATGGCGTATTGCGGGGCGACACGTGCAAGTCGGCGCAGAAGCTGACGGTGTACAGCGCGGGCATCGGGGGCAATACGACCGAGAAGGTCTTTCCGATCGAAGCCGGCCACAAGCTGCGCATCCTCGCCAGCGTCCAGAAGCAATATTATGCGGGTTATCTGACCGAGAGTTTTTCGACGTGCACGCGGATCGTCGAATTTACACCGGGAGCCGGCAAGACCTACCTGATCACGCAGGAGGCGGATGCAGCCCGTCCCGATTTCTGTGCGATTGGCGTGAAAGAGGAAGTTTCCGGTGAGGCGCCAGCAGACCTCGCCGACGGTCCCCCGTTGTCGTGTCGTTTTTAGATCGGGCACGCGCCAGAGCCGCACCGCGCCTGAAAGCGGACCGGCAGATTTCGGGCCGGGAAGCGGCCCTACGGCAAGCCCTTCATCAGCGGAGGGCCGCTTATTGATCTTGGGGTAGATCGGGGCGCGGATCGTACGCCACAAACGGGGGGCCGACGTCGCCAATCTCCCACCATCGCCCATTTCCTTCAGCGCACTTGCCGTAACCACAGTCCAACCTCTCGGACACGAGCCGACGCAAATACAGCACCCGATCGCAGCCAACGCCCGGCTCGAACTGAATCTGCGTCACCGGCACCGGGTTCATCCCCCGCACTTCCTTGAGGTACGATACAAGCGTCGCTTCAGGAACCTTGGCCTTATTCCAGTTAACGGTGCCGTTCGACGCGACGGATATAACGTTAAGGGTTGATAGGACGCCTTTTCCTTGCCGTGGCGTAATCCAGTTCGCGGGTGGTGGACCGCAGCCTTGCGCATAATTCCTTGAACGCTCGCATCCGCCGAGGAGCATCATCAGGCCCGCAATGATCACGCTTCTCTTCATCTTTGCATTTTATCCTGTCTCGCCTCGTCCGGCCAGCTACGTCCCTTTCCACCATAGGAGACATGGAAGCGGGTCGTAGCCCCCGACTGCGCGAGACCGGCATTGGCGGAAGCGATCCCCAGCGGAACAACGCTGCCCGGCGATCGTACCCTGATGATGAGGATGATGGCAGGACCGGTGGCGCTTATCGCGGCGCTCTCGAGCGCATCTCCGGCGCTCGCCTGCACCCTTTGCCATAGTCGCACCGCCGAGGATGTCCGGGCGGCGATATTCGGGGCGGATTTCTGGGGGAATGTCGGCGCGCTTGTCTCGCCGGTGCCGGTGTTCCTGCTTGCGGTGTTTCTCGTGCGCAAGATCTCGCCGTAATGGAGACGGGCATGACCGACGGACGCCGGACGACGAAGCCGCTGACGGCGGCGGGGACGGTGATCGGGATCGGCATGGGCGGCTTTATCGACGGCATCCTGTTCCATCAGATCTTCCAGATCCACAACATGCTTTCCGCGAAGATCCCGACCGATACGCTGGTCGGCGCGAAGGTGAACATGGTGTGGGATGGGCTGTTCCACGGGGTGGTGTGGATCGCCACCGCGATCGGCATCGCGATGTTGTGGCGCGCGGTGAAGCAGGCCGACGTGCTGCTTTCCGGCAAGGCGTTGCTTGGATCGATCCTGCTGGGATTCGGCCTGTTCAACCTGATCGAGGGCATCATCGATCATCACATCCTGCACCTCCACCATGTTTACGAGGTGATGGGGCAATCCGTGTGGGATTATGTGTTCCTGGGCTCGGGCATCGCGCTCATCGCCACGGGCTGGCTGATGATACGCGACGTGCGGGGCGAGGCCGCGAGCATCGGCTGACGGGTCGTCTCCCCCTGCCCGCTCCATCCACGCGTTGAGCGAGGTTCCGGCGGCGCCCCCGCCTGAAATGTCAGCCTTACTCGAAATGATTGTGAATAAAGCCGGATTCGCCTAACGAAACCGCGCAAGAAACATCATCGACTGGTCGCCACGCATGTCGAATCTGAAGATGGACTTCCGCCAGCCGCGTACCGAGCTGGCCGATCACTTCTCGTTCTTCTATCATTTCGAGCAGGACGACGATCGTTTCGAGGGCGTCGACCGCGCCGATTATGGGCAGTTTCGCTTCATCCTGCGCGGCCGCAACGCGCGCTATCGCTTTGTCGATGGCACCGAGCAGGCGATGCCGGACACCTACATCCTGGGCCCCACCACCGGCTGTTCGAGCCTGAGCTGCGATGGCGCGGCGGAGGCGATCGGCGTCGGGCTGATGCCGCATGGCTGGGCGGCGCTGGTGCCGATGGACGCCTCGGCGGCGGCGAACCGGTTGTTCGATGCGAGGGATCTGTTCGGCACTGTCGTGACCGAGGTTTACGAGAAGCTGCGCGACACGCCGGATTTCGACGCGCGGGTAAAGATCCTGGAGGAGATGCTGGTCACGCTGATGACGCGGCGGAAACCGGGATATCAGGCGTTTGTGAGCCAGGTGAACGCATGGCTCGCCGGCGCCGCCGCGCCCGACGTCAACGACCTGATCGACCTGACCGGCCTGTCGCTGCGGCAGGTGCAGCGCGGCTGCAAACGCTATTTCGGGTCGCCGCCCAAGGTGCTGGCGCGCAAATACCGGGCGCTGCGCACGGCTGTGGCGATGACGCATGGCGATCCCGAGCTCGACGCATTGCTGGCCGACGGGTTCTACGACCAGTCGCATGCGATCCGCGAAATCAAGCATTTCACGGGGATGACGCCGCATGCCTTCTCCGAGAATCCGACCGAGCTGAACCGGGAGATCGCCAAGCGGATTGCGCTGGAGCGGGAGAACCCGATCCGGCGGAGTGGGGTGATTACCTGAGGGTGGTTGGGGTGTTGGATAGTTTGGTGTAGTACCCTTGGGATACCCGCGGTGGGAGGTAAGTGGAGTGTCACCGAAGCCCGATCGTCATTGTCCCGGACGACGCGAGACACTGAGTCACGGTATGCCAGCTTAGAAACTGCTATGCGGTCAGGAAATCCCTGCTTATCCTGCCATGAACGCCCAGAAATCGGGCTCCGATAGAGGCGTCCGGCATATATGCAAATTGCCGATTTTAAATCCATCATGAACGACATGGATTCATTGCAATTTTGTAGAACGCATTTGTTTGATTCCAATAGTTGGATATTTAATTCTTCAAGCGGCGTTCACGTAAATGGGCAATATTCAGATTTCAGACTGGTCGTCGCGAACGAGATTGATACAAGCCCAAATAACATAGCGATTGTAGGTAGCGCTAAGTACGGCTGGAGCATGAGCCCCACAAAATCATTCAGGTCGTTCGATCCCGTTCAGTCCGACATTGACGTAGTTATCATATCGCCACGTATGTTTCATGCCGTTTGGAGCGACGTTCGAAGGGCGATTTCGGAAGGGTATTCTCACCTAAAAGAAACGCATCGGAATGAGATTATAATGAAGCATATTACCATTAGTACAGAAACTCAATATAATTCAACTTACCTTAGAGACGCCGCGAAAGCCGTCCAAGAACTTAAGGCCAAGCTTAACACCAGGACACTGATCTCGAATCAATTTAAATTTAGGTTTTACGAGTCTTGGGGAGATGCTGAGATGTATCATTCGTTTGGCATCGACAAGCTGAAGGAGATTGAAAATGTCTCTTAACTCTCTCATTCAGTCCACAAGACCCACAATCACAGATATTGTCTCGAATTTCAAAAATAAGCAGTATTTTGTCGACAATAGCTTTCAACGACGCCTCGTCTGGACGGAAAAGCAAAAGGTTAGACTTATCGAGTCGGTGCTACTTGGATTTCCAATGCCGGAAATCTATCTGTGGCAGCAGCATGCAGACCCGGATACCGGGAATAGAAGACATAGCATTGTTGATGGCCAACAGAGAATAACCTCGCTTGCTCAATTTATTTCTAACGAGTGGCTTCTAAAAGAGAGCTATCTTGACGATAGCAGCCGCGCATTAGATTTTTCGGGTAAATTTTGGAAAGATTTATCGAATGATCGAAAGCAGGCAATTTGGAATTATGTGATTAGTATTAGAAACATACCTGATACCGTAACAGAGATTCAAGTACGAGACATTTTCAAAAGGCTTAATGAAACAGATAAATCACTAAACCCTCAAGAGCTACGACATGCTGAATTTAACGGCCTATTTATTAAGACAGCCGAAACGCTGGCTGATCTGCCGCTGTGGCGAGACTGGGGTGTCTTTACGGATGGGCAAATTCGCCGGATGCGAGATATAGAATTGACAAGTAGCCTGTTGATATATTTGCGACGTGGGATTGTAGAGGAAACATCGTTGTTAATAAATGATGTGTACGATATGTACAATGATGTTTATGAGTCCAGCACTGAAGACATATCTTTTGTGAAAGGCTTTATGGATTTCTGCAGAGACAGAGTTTTCACAAATCTCACCGTTAAAAGCATGTTCTCAAAGCCGGTCCATATCTATAGTCTATTTTGTGCCTACAGCACCCTGAAATTGACCAAGGATGGCTTAGATAAACTCGTCGCGCGATTGCCGCCTTTCGTAAGCGCTTATGAGAATGATACGGGCGTCGCAGATCCAGACCTCGAAAAATACCGGGTTGGTGCTGCATCTAGGACGAGAAGCAAGGCCAGTAGGGATCGGCGAGCCGATGGCTTAATCAGTTGGGTGAAGAGAGTTTAATGGTTCGCAGCTTAGCCGCGTGTAACCGGCCAATGCCAAGCCGCCGGCACTCTACCGGTGGGCAGATCGGAGCCGAGGTAAAAAGCGCTAGCATTTCCTTTGGAACATAATAAGAACGATACCTGAGCGGTTTGGGGAAATGGAAATGGCTATCTCGGCGTCTTCGAAAATGACTGTGGATCGCTCTCCGACTCGAGGCCCATCAAGGCGCACAGGTAAAGCCGATAATGCCGGGGTTTTTAGCGTCGTCGATCTTTTCAGTGGCGCCGGGGGTCTATCGGAAGGATTTAGACAAGCAGGCTTCGCCGTGATCGCTGGCAGCGACAATGATCCAGACGCGCTAGCGACATATCAGGCCAACTTCCCAGAGGCTCAAGCCATCTTAGGCGACATACGAACGCCATCGGTCAAAGAGGAAATCCTGGCAGTTGCGCGAACCGCGTCGGTTTTGGTGGGGGGTCCGCCATGCCAAGCGTTCTCACAAGTTCGCAATCACACGCGGGTGATCGAAGATCCACGAAACTCGCTTTATCGCGAGTTCGTTGAAACGATCCAGGATGCGCTCCCTCAAGCCTTTGTCATGGAAAACGTGACAGGAATGGACCAGATGGGCGTTCGAGAGCAAATTCGAACGGACCTGTCGTTGGACGGGGAGTACCACGTTTCTGCCCAGATCGTGAACGCCGCCGATTTCGGAGTTCCTCAAACACGAAAGCGTTTGCTTTTTATCGGCGTGAGGGCGGGCAGTGGGATGGCGAGCCCGACCTTGGTCGGTTCTGGTGTGACTGAATCTGTCGCCCTAACTCGCTTTACTGGTCAGAGGCGTCCTCGTTATCAAATCACGGTGCAGCAGCATCTCTTAAGCATGAGGCTGGCTGAAGCACTGCGCGATGTCGACAACCTCATTGCCGTTTCCGTTCATCAAGCCCTTTCAGACCTCGCCGGCTTGCCCGTGGGCAACCGCCGAGACGCGATCAATTGGGCAGATCTGCCGGAGCCATCTTCAGCTTATCAGCGCTTGATGCGAGTGGGCGCGGAGACAGAAGTGACTAACGTCCAAGTGCCCCGATTAAACAAAGATACGGAGCTACGGCTCAAGGGAATCCCGCAGGGCGGGAATCATCGAGACTTGCAAGAAAGTTTGCTCGGCCGCTTTCTCACTGGGCAGCGCTGGGGCCAAGACAATGGTAGCGGCATGCTTTCCCGAAAGCACTTCTATGCCTATCGGCGCCTTCACCCTGACCTGTGGGCTTGGACGCTCAACACTAAAGCCGACTCAGCGTACCATTACGATGCTGCCCGCGCGCTTTCAGTTAGGGAGTTCGCAAGGCTCCAGTCCTTTCCGGATCGGTTCACATTCACGCATGATGCGAGGCGTGGTCAACTTGATGGACGCCACGATGGAGGCCCGTCTCACTCCCGCTACCGACAGGCTGGTAATGCGGTCCCGCCCCTTCTCGCCAAATGTGTGGCGCAAAGTCTACTGATTGAGCTTAATGCCGTCCGCGAGCAGGAGCTTCGCGACAAGGCAGGATGAACGAATGGTGGCTGATTTAGGTGTCCCACAGGATGGGGAGGCCATCGAACGAGCGTTCGGGGCGGAGAATAGAAATCGTCTAATCGATCAATACTTCGATGCGCTGTCTGATGTAGCTGTAACTCGTGAAAATGCTTGGCAGCACGTGTATAGGATGCTGTTGTGGTCAGACCCAACAACGGGCCTAGCGCACTGCTATGAAAGTGATAAATCGCAGCCTGGCAAACCTTGGTACGACCGCTCTCTCGCTTTTCACGATTGGATGTGTCGCGGATTGCAAGCTGAACCCGCGAAACTAGCTGAAAAGATCGATTGGCTGTTTATCAAAGCTTGCGCTGACTTGGCGAATGCTATGGTGCGTCGTGAAATCCGGCTCACTGACGTTGCGAAAAAACAACGTGAACCATACGACGGGCGTGGCTTTCCGGAGCCGGGAGCAGACCCCGAGTTAGCCGCAATTATCAGGAACTCGCTTTCCGCTTATCTGTCGGTCGAGCCGACCGAAGACGTATGGCGTTTGGTGACGCAAAAGGTGCGTCAATTTTTGGCGGTTCAGAACAAGCGCAAGAACTTAGTCGGAGAGGGCTTTGAAGACGTCCTATCTCAAACGATTCGCCGCGCATGCGACGTCCCACAAAATGAGATCCTCACGCGCCATCTGCTTTATCAAATTCCAGGCTTCAATCGGGCAAAGGCGGGCAGCAAGGAAAATAAGGTAGATATTGCCATTGTTCGCCCAAGCATGCGAACTTTGGTGACGGCAAAATGGAGCGTTCGCGCAGATCGCGAAAAGCAGTTTCCAACCGAATACGAAGAGTACTGCAATGCACAATCGGACAACGAAAAATTTCAGTATGTTTTTGTCACTAATGAGTTCGATCCAGCGCGCCTCATGAGGGCATGTGAAGCTCGTTTCAAAAACAACCTCATGTTCGATCACGTAGTCCATATAAACACTGACGGTGTTAAAGCGACTTATGGCTTGACGTCACCATCCGGCGACGAGGCGAATAACTCTCGCAAGAAGGTAGCTGCGTATATCGAATCCGGCCGTCTTATCAGCCTAAAACGATGGTTAGAAATCCTCTCAAGCTATTGAGGCTGCTCGTCGCACCGACGCAACCACCTTGCGAGTCCACCCCAAGCGGGACCCAAGCGGGACCCAAGCGGGACCCAAGCGGGACCCAAGCGGGCTCCCAATCGAATGCCCCGTCAACAACAACTTTCGGATTTGCCGAGTGGAAGAGGTGGCGCCACTTACATAAATCGAACCTGCGCCACCCCATTACACACCGCCCGCCCCGTGCCAAAATGCCTCAGCAGACCTTTTTTCCGCGCCAGGCCGATGCCCTGCACCTCATCCAGCGGACTCTCACTCATTGCCTTGGCGCGTTTCGCGCGATGCGCGCCGATGGCGAAGCGGCGGACTTCGTCGCGCAGGCGCTGGAGGTAGAACAGGACGGGGGCGTTGCCCACCAGGGTCAGCTGGCGCCCGTGAAACGATCTCCGGAGCATCCGGCCCGCTGGACCCCGGAACAAGTCCGGGGTGACGGTGGGGGTTGGGCCGGGCTCCGGCTCATCCTTTCGCCTCTCAGGGGCGTTCTGGGCATCGATACCGCCATGCCTCCCAACTTCCGTTAGGGAACGCTCGCTTTTCGTCTCCTTTAAAACGCTCACTCACAAGAGAACGAGTATTGCATTTCCCGATTCGCGGGTTCATGATCCGACCCTAGCGCCGACAAGTGCGTATTCATGGAGAGGGGGACGTCGGTATGATCCGGTCTATTCTGTTGGGCAGTGTTGCGTCTCTGGCCTGGATGTCCGCGGCGGCGGCGCAGACGGCGCCCTCCGCTCCCGATCAGCAGCCCAGCGATGCCGACAAGATCGGCGACGACATCGTCGTCACCGGATCGCGCATCGTGGTCAACGGCTTCCAGCAGCCGACCCCGGTGACGGTGCTGGGCGCCGCGGAAATCGGCCGGCAGGCGCCCGTCACCATCGCGGATTATCTCAACAAGATGCCGTCCTTCGGCGGCACGACCTCCGCCAAGAACCCCGCGATCAACGTTGCCGGCGGCGGGACCGAATTCGTCAATCTGCGCAATCTGGGCGTCACGCGCACGCTCGTGCTGCTCGACAACCGCCGGGTCGTCGAGGCCACCACGACGGGCGGCGTGGATACCGTCACCATGCCGCAGAACCTGATCAAGCGCGTCGAGGTGGTGACGGGTGGCGCCTCCGCCGCATGGGGATCGGACGCCGTCGCGGGCGTGGTGAATTTCGTGCTCGACCGCGACTATCAGGGCCTTGGCGTCAATATCGACACCGGCGTGACGCAGCGCGGCGACAACGGATATTTCAAGGCTAATATCATCGGCGGAACCAGCTTCGCCGGCGGCAAGGGCCATATCGTCGCCGAGTTCGATTATGCGAACACGCCGGAGGGCGTCGACCTGAAGGACCGCAATTTCTTCAAGAGCCGCGCGGTCGTGAACAATCCCGCCTATACCGCGACCAACGGGCAGCCCATGCGGATCACGGTCAGCAATACCGGGCCGTCGAACGTCTCGCCGGGGGGCGTCATCACCTCCGTCATCACGCCGGCGGGCGACGTCATCAGCGCCACGCCGTTTCGCGGCATCCAGTTCGTCGGGCCGACCGGCGCATTGAGGTCGTATAATTTCGGCAACCAATCCGGGCTCGTCCAATATGGCGGCGATGTCGACGACACGATCGGCCAGAACCGGGCGATCTCCACGGCGCTGAACTACAAGAATTTCTTCGCGCACGCCGATTACGACATCACCCCGGGCATCACGGCCTATGTCGAGGGATTTTACGGCAAGTCCAATTATGACGAGAACGGGTATCTCTTTTATCTGAGGCAGGGGAATCTGCGGATCAACGTCGCCGACAATGCCTATCTGGACCCGACCTTGCGCGCGCAGCTCCTGTCGCAGGGATATACCGCGCTGAACCTGGGCAAGGATACGGTCGATCTGGGGCCGCCGACATCGCACAATACGCGGGACGTGTGGCGCGGCGTGGTCGGGCTGAACGGCCAGATCGGCGACAGCTGGAAATGGCATGCCTATTACACGCATGGCGAAGTCACGGCGAAGCTCTACGCCTATAACGACACGATCATTTCCAAATTCCTGGAGGCCGTGGACGCCGTGCGCGATCCCGCCACGAACGCGATCGTCTGCCGCTCCACGCTGACCAACCCGACCAATGGCTGCGCGCCGCTCAACGTGTTCGGCGTCGGCGTCGCATCGGCCGCCGCCAAGGCCTATACGCACGGCACGGCGTATCAGCGATCGAACGTGCAGCTGGACGTCGCCTCGTTCGACGCGACCGGCACGCTGTTCAGCCTTCCCGCCGGCGACGTGTCGATCGCGTTCGGCGGCGACTATATCCGGAACCAGGCATCCTCCACGCAGGACGCGCTGGCGCTGGCGCGGCAATATGCGGTGCAGAATTTCCAGCCCTTCTCCGGCAAGCGGGACGTGAAGGAGGGGTTCCTGGAGACGGTGATCCCCATCCTCAAGGACGTGCCGCTCGCCCAGCGCCTGGAGTTCAACGGCGCGGTGCGGCTGACCGATTACAGCACGAGCGGCAATGTCGTGACGTGGAAAGTCGGCCTGTCCGATCAGGTGACCGACGATCTGCGGGTCCGGGGCACGCTCTCCCGCGATATCCGCGCGCCGACGCTGAACGATCTGTTTTCTGGCGGGATCCTGACGCAGCAGCCAGTGCTGGATCCGTTCACGCAGAAGACCTACGCGCAATATACCAATGCGCGCGGCAATCCCGATCTGCGGCCGGAGCGCGGCGAGACGCTGACGGCCGGGGTGATCTACAGCCCGAGTTTCCTGAAGGGGCTGTCGCTCTCGATCGATTATTACCGGATTTCGCTCAAGGGCGCGATCACCTCGATCAGCGCGGCGCAGGAGCTGCAATATTGCTTCGAGGGGCAACAGCAATATTGCCAATATATCCACCGCGACAGCACCCAGGCGATCACCTCGATCGACACGGTGCCGATCAACGCCGCGAGCCTGCGGACGCACGGGTGGGATTTCGAAGTGGATTACCGGCACGCGCTCGGCGCCGGACGCGTCGAGTTGCGCGCGCTGGCGAACTATGTCCCGTTCTTCCGGCAGGTCGACGCGATCGGCAACGTCACCGACTTTGCCGGCCAGATCGGCGATCTCAACCCGGGCGAGCCCAAGCTGCGGGGCAACATCACCACCTTCTACGAAATAGGGCGGTATTCGCTGGCGCTGAACGCGCATATTCTGGGTGCGGCAAAACTGCAGAACGCCTGGGTGAGCGGCGTGCACGTGGATGACAACAGCGTCCCGAGCTACGCGACGTTCGACCTGTCGGGAGCGATCAACTTCGACGTCGGCGGCAGGTCGCTCAAGCTGACCTTCGGCATCGACAATCTGCTCGACAAGGATCCGATCGACGTTCCGGTCATTCCCGCGACCGTGCAATATTCGGCGCCGGGGCTTGGCGGGCGGTTCGACCTGTATGACCCGCTGGGTCGGCGGTTCCGGGTCGGGGTCCGGACGAAGTTCTAGGGCCGTCGCGGCTCCTCCGGTCCAGATGGTCCGGAGGAGCCGGGCGCGGTCTCTATTCCGGCTTGCTGCCGTCGCAGATCGCGATGAAGCCGGCGGCCATGAACTTGGCCATGCGCTGTTTTATGGCGGCGAAGTCGTCCGAGCGGTTCAGGCCGTCGGACAGCTTGTCGATGCGGCCGGTGCGCGCGAGCGTCAGCATCAGCGCGCCCGTGACAAAGTGATAGCCCCAGAAGATGTCCGCCTCCGCGCAGTGGGGAAGAGCACGGCGCAACAGGCCGATGAGGCGGAGCACGACCGGATCGAAATGCTCGTCCATCAGCTCTGCGCCCCAATGCGGCGTGTTCGCGACCTGGGCGCCGAGCTTGGCGTAGTTGCGCCATCCTTCGTCGCCCTGGATGTACAGATCGAGATCGGTATCGAGGAACGCGTGCAGCGCGCCCTCGACGGTGGGCTTATCCCCTGCCGCCTTCTCATAGGCATCGAGCGCCTGCATCCGCCGCTCGCTCGTCACGACCGCGCGGCGGGCGAAGACGGCGTCGAACAGCGCCTTCTTGTCGGCATAATAATAGTTGAGCAGCGTGTTGTGCACGCCGACCTGCTGCGCCACGTCCTTGAGCGTGACCCCGTAAAGGCCGTGCTCGGCGAACAGCGCTTCGGCCGCGTCGAGGATCTGCTCCGTGGTCGCAGCGCGTTGTTCGGCCTTGGTCGAGCGGCGACGGGGTTCGGCTGCCTTGTTCACGTGCCCGCCTTCCAGCTTGCCCGGCAGCACGTCAAGGCAAAGATGGCCGCATGCCATGGCCCCCGCACGCCCCTTATGCCCTCGGGGAGAAGGCCCCCGGACCATTCCGATTAATATTATCTCTCGATATAGTGAGTGTTTGACATCGCGCGGCGGCGAGTGTCAAATCCGCGGAAATCGACGGATCGTCGGAGAGGAAGGCAGCATGCGGATCGCGATACGGGGATCAGGCCCGGCCGGAGGGACGCGACGCTGGTTCGTCTGGACGATCGCCGCGATCGCAGCCGCCCTGATCGGCGCCGCGCCCGGCATCGCGGCGCCTTCACCGGCACCCAACACACCCGATTATGCCGATCCGGCCGCATGGTTGTGCCGCCCCGACCAGCCCGCCGATGTGTGCGGCCGATCCGATCAGGATGCCGTGGTCCTGCAGGCCGATGGCTCGACCAGAATCGAGCGGTTTCGCGCCGATCCGCGGGCGCCGGTCGACTGCTTCTACGTCTATCCCACGGTGTCGCGCGATCCCGGCGGCAACGCGACCATGAAGGTGGCGGCGGAATATGTCGCCGTGGTGAACCAGCAATTCGCCCGCTTCGGCGCGGTGTGCCGGCGCTTTGCCCCGATGTATCGGCAGGTGACGCTCGCGGCGCTCCACGCCAATATACGCGGCGCGCCGATCCCGACTGACCGGCAGATGGCCTATGACGATGTGAAGCGCGCCTGGGACCATTACCTCGCCCACGACAATCATGGCCGTGCCGTCGTGCTGATCGGTCACTCGCAAGGATCGGGCGTGCTCGCCCAGCTGGTCAGGAACGAGATCGACGGGAAGCCGATACAGGCCCGGATCTTGTCGGTGATCCTGGCGGGGTATCGGTTGCAAGTGCCGGTCGGCAAGGATGTCGGCGGCGACTTCAAGACGATCCCGCTGTGCCGCGCCATGGGGCAGACGGGCTGCGCGATCAATTTCGCCTCGTTCCGGGCCGACAGCCCGCCACCGCCCGAGGCGCGGACGTTCGGCGCCTCGGCGGGGCCGGGCCTCGAGGCGGCCTGCGTGAACCCGGCAGCGCTCGCGGGCGGCTCCGCGCCGTTGCACGCCTATCTCGGTGCCGGCGCGGAGATGGTGACGGCCAGCGGCGAGCAGCAGGGCCCGTGGACCACCCCGCCCGCGCCGATCAGCGAGCCTTTCGTCGAGGTGCCGGGCATGCTCAGCGCCGAGTGCCGCCGCGACGCGAACCACCAGTATCTGGCGGTCACTCTCCATCCCGATCCGGCGGGCAAGCGCACCAATGCGATCGTGGGGGACGTCGTCATCGATGGGCGCAAGCTGCCAGACTGGGGATTGCATCGGATCGACGTGAACCTGACGATGGGGAATCTGGTCGATGTCGTCCGCGCCCAGGCCAAGAGCTATCTGGCGGGGAAACGATAGAGCAAAACCTGGTTGGCGGGAGTCACCTCTTCCCGTTCGCCCTGAGCTTGTCGAAGGGCTGTTCTTTCTTCCCAGGAAGAGAAGAGCAGGGCTTCGACAGGCTCAGCCCGAACGGAGGTGGTGGATCAATTCCGACCGGGAAAGCCAATCCTACCGCCCGTGGTAGAAATCATAGACCTGCCGCGCGACCAGCGCTGATACCCCCGGCGCCTTTTGCAGATCCTCCAGGCTCGCATTGCGCACCGCCCGCCCCGTGCCGAAATGCATCAGCAGCGCCTTTTTCCGCGCCGGGCCGATGCCCGGGACTTCGTCCAGCGGGCTCGCGCCGATTGCCTTGGCGCGTTTCGCGCGGTGGGCGCCGATGGCGAAGCGGTGGACTTCGTCGCGCAGGCGCTGGAGATAGAACAGCACCGGCGCGTTGACCGGCAGGGTCAGCTCCCGGCCGTCCATCAGATGGAAGACCTCGCGGCCCTCGCGGCCATGGTCGGGGCCCTTGGCGACGCCGACCAGGCAGACATCCTCGATACCGAGCTCTTCCAGCACGCCCTTGGCGGCGTTGAGCTGGCCGCGGCCGCCGTCGATCAGCACCAGATCGGGCCACTCGCCTGAATCGCGATCGGGGTCCTCGGCCTGGGCGCGGGCGAAGCGGCGGCCGAACACCTCCCGCATCATGCCGAAATCGTCGCCCGGGATAGTCTTCGCGTCCTTGATGTTGAACTTGCGGTACTGGCCCTTGCGGAAACCCTCTGGCCCGGCGACGACCATCGCGCCGAGCGCGTTGGTGCCCTGGATATGGCTGTTGTCGTAGATCTCGATGCGGTCGGGCGGCTCGGGCAGCTCGAACAGGTCGGCGACTTCGCGCAGCAGCTTCGCCTGAGTCGTGCTTTCGGCGAGGCGGCGATCGAGCGCTTCCTCGGCATTGCGCTTCGCCTGATCGAGCAGGCGGCGGCGGGTGCCGCGCTGCGGGATGGAGATGGCGACCTTCGCCCCTGCCCGTTCGGCGAATGCCTCCTGCAGCAATTCGGTCTCTTCGAGCTCGCGGTCGACGAAGATGGTGCGCGGGGGCGGCACCTCCTCGTAGAATTGGGTGAGGAAGCTCGCCAGCACCTCGGCCTCGGGCACATCATTGGTGTGGGCGGGAAAGAAGCTGCGATGGCCCCAGTTCTGGCCGCCGCGGATGAAGAAGGCCTGGATGCCCATCACGCCGTTCTTGTTGGCGAGCGCGAAGATGTCGGCGTCCCCTACCCCTTCCGCGTTGATCGCCTGGCTGCCCTGGATGAAGGTGAGCGCCTTCAGCCGATCGCGGATGATCGCGGCCAGCTCGAAATCCATATTCTCCGCCGCAGCCTGCATCTGGCCGCCGAGCTTGGCCTGCACCTGAGTCGATTTGCCGGCGAGGAAAGCCTTGGCGTCGGCGATCAGATCTCCATAATCCTCCTGCGAGATGCGGCCGACGCAGGGCGCCGAGCAGCGCTTGATCTGATAGAGAAGGCAGGGCCGGTCGCGCGTCCTGAAGAAGCTGTCCGTGCAGCTCCGCAGCAGGAACAGCTTCTGCAGCGCGTTGAGCGTATTGTTGACGCTGCCGGCGCTGGCGAAGGGGCCGTAATAATTGCCCTTGGCCCGGCGCGCGCCGCGATGCTTCTGGATGCGCGGAAAATCATGATCGGCGCGCAAAAGGATGAAGGGGAAGCTTTTGTCGTCGCGCAGCAGCACGTTGTAGGCGGGGCGGTAGCGCTTGATCAGCTGCGCCTCGAGCAGCAGCGCCTCCGCCTCGTTGTTGGTGGTGACGATCGTCATCGAGCGGGTCTGCGCAACCATGCGCTGGAGCCGCTTGGGCAGGCGATCGACCTGAGTGTAATTGGTGACGCGGTTCTTCAGCGCGCGGGCCTTGCCGACGTACAGCACGTCCCCGCGCGCATCCTGCATGCGGTAGACGCCCGGGCGCGACGGGAGAGTCTGCAGCACGTTGCGGATCGCCGCCACCCCCGCCTCGATATCGGGCACGTCGCTGCCGCGGACAGTGAAGGTGGCCTTGTCCTCGTTGAAGCGATCGGGGGTGTTGGGGGACGACATCGTCCCTCCAGTTAGGACTCCGGCGCGCGCGCAACAACGGGTATATGTGGCGGTCGAGAGGAAGCTGACATGCAGATCAGAGGCAAGACGGCAGTCGTGACGGGCGGGAGCGACGGAATCGGGCTGGAGATCGCGCGACACCTGAAAGCGGCGGGGGCCGAGCTGATCGTGGTCGGGCGCAATCCGGGGCGGCTGGCAGCGGCACTGGCGGAAGGATTCGACGCCATCACGGCGGATCTTTCGACCCCGGCGGGATGCGATTCGCTGCTCGCGGCGCTGGCCGGGCAGCCGATCGACATCCTGGTCAACAATGCCGGTACCGGCGTTGAGTTCGCCATCGATTCGCCGTTCGATCTCGACCGGATCGATCGCGGCATCTTCCTCAACCTGAACGCGCCGGTCCGGCTGATCGCCGGGCTGCTCGACGGATTGCGCGCGCGGCCCGAGGCGATGATCGTCAACGTCACCTCCGGTCTGGCGATCGCGCCCAGTGCGCAGAGCCCGCTCTATTGCGGGACCAAGGCGGGGCTGCGGAGCTTCACCATGGCGCTGCGGGCGCAGCTGGCGGGCACCGAGGTGCGGGTGCTCGAGGCGCTGCCGCCGGTGGTCGAGACGCGGATGACCGAGGCCAATCAGCACCGCAAGATGCCGGCGCCGGAATGCGGGCGGCAGATCGTCGCGGCGATGGCAGCGGACCGCAAGCAGGCGAATGTTGGCATGACCGCGCTGCTCAACGCAGTCTATAATCTATCGCCGCCGATCGCGCGGCGGGTGATGCTGCGCTATTGAGAGAGGCCGCCGCCCCGGCACGCAGCCGGAGCGGCGGCGAGCCCTTTACTTGATCGCGGCGAGGTCGACCTTGGCCTTGGCCAGCTGCTCGTCGGTGATCTGTCCCTGGGCCAGCGGCTGGACGGCCGCGAGCGACATGACCTTGAACTGCTCATAGGCCGGATGGCTGGTCATGCCGGGGAAATCGGCATCGAGCACGGCCTTGCCGGCCGGATCGGCGGCGATCGTCTCGATCGGCGTGTCCAGCGTGAATTTCGAAGTTGCCGTCGCATCGGCGGCGGGTGCCGGGGCCGGCGCGGGCTCGGTCTGGGCAAAAGCGGGCGCAGCCGTCATCGCGAGGATCAGGGCGGAGAAGGCGAGCTTCATGAAGGCATCTTTCCTGGATCGGGTGGCGCGAATCACCATCCTGCGGCCTGTGTAACCGGGATGGAGCCCGAGCGAAACGACAGGAATCCGCCCGAAACGGGCCGATCAGTTGGGGCGGCCAAGCCCGGCGATGGTGCGATCGATCAAGGACTTGTCGGCCGTAGCGTCATGCTTGCGTGCGATGATCGCAGCAGCGGCGCGGGTCGCCGCGTCGGCCGCGGTCGCGCGAACCTCGGCGATCGCGCTACGCTCGGCCGCGGCGACCTTGTCCTCCGCCATCTTGCGGCGGCGGGCGACGAGATCGGCGGAATCGCTCTCGGCCTTGGCGATCAGCAGCTTCGCCTCGGCTTCGGCATGGGCGATGATCGCAGCGGCATCGCCGGCGCTCGCCGCGTTGCGGGCCTTGGCTTCCGCCAGCTGCGCCTCGGCCTCGGCGCGAAGCCGCGATGCCTCGTCCAGCTGAGTGCGGATCGTGGCGATCCGGGCGTCGAGCATGCCAGCGATCATCGCCGGCACCTTCTTCCACAGGATCAGGCCGATGACGACCAGCATCGACAGGGCGACGAAGCCCGGTGCACTGATGCCCAGAGCCGTGGGCTCGTGGTGCAGCTCGGTCGTGCCGGTCGCTGCCGTCAGGCTCTCATGATGCGCTTCAGCCATGCGCCAGTTCCGCCTTCACTTGCGTTTCAATCGCCGAACGATCGACCGCCACGCCCGAAAGCTTGGCGACGATGTCCTGCACCGCATCGACCGTCGCCGTCTCGATCTCGGCCATGGCCGTGGTCTTGGCGGAGCCGATGCGAGCGGTGGCGGTGGCGAGCTCTTCGGCCATGGCCGCATCGCCCGCCTTCACCTTGGTATCGGCCGTGGCAGACGCCTTGGCCTTGGCCTCCGTTACCGAGCGCAGGGCCTGGGACCGGGCTGAGTCCAGCCCGGTCTGATATTCAAGCTCCGACGCGCGGGCGGCGGCATTCGCCCCCTCTGCCGCAGCGAGGTCTCCGTTGATGCGCCCGTTACGATCATCGATCGTACGCTCGATCTTGGGGACCATCGCCTTGCCGATCCCGAAATAGATCAGGGCAAATACGATCGCGAGCCAGAACAGCTGCGACGCGTAGATCTCACCGATTTGGGATAGCTGCGGCATCTCGAGGTCGTCCTTACTTGCCGACGACGAAGAGGATGAGGATCGCGACGACGAACGCGATCAGGCCGAGAAGCTCGGAAGCCGCGAAGCCGATGAACAGGCGGCCCTGCTGGCCGTCTGCAGCGCCAGGATTGCGCAGCGCGCCTTCGAGGAACGAGCCGAACACGTTGCCCACGCCGAGCGCGGCCAGGCCAACGCCGATCGCCGCGAGGCCGGCACCGATGTACATTGCACCAAGATCAGTCATGATAAGCTCCCTAGTAATATGAAAAGGTACGAAATTCGAAAGACCTAGTGCAGGTGCACCGCGTCGTTGAGATAGAGCGAGGTCAGCAGCGCGAAGACATAGGCCTGGATCGCGCACACCAGCAACTCGAGCGCGCTGACGCCGATGATCATCACAAAGCTGAGGATGCTGACGACGATGCCGAGCGGGCCGCCGGCGTTCAGGCCCTGCACCACGAAGCTGCCGAAAACCTCGAGCAGGATGTGCCCGGCAGTCATCGCGACGAACAGTCGCAGACCAAGGCTGAACGGGCGCACCATGAACGACACGAACTCGACCGGGATGATGACGGGCATCAGCCAGGCCGGCGCGCCGTGCGGCACGAACAGCGAGAAGAAGTGGAGGCCGTGGCGCCAGAAGCCGACCGCGAGCACGATGCCGAACGACAGGAAGGCCAGCACCGCGGTGACGGTGATGTGGCTGGTCACGGCGAAGGTGTGCAGGCCCGGCACGATCGCCAGCGGCAGCACGCCGACCAGGTTCGCGAACAGGATGAACATGAAGATCGAGAAGATATAGGGCGCGAACTTCTTGCCTTCCGGCCCGATGTTCACCTGCATCATGTTGTCGATGAAGGAGATCACCGATTCAGCGGCGACCTGCCAGCGGCCCGGCACCAGCTGACGCTTCAGCCCGCCGGCCATGAACAGGGCGAGCAGCACGAACACGACGACCATGAACAGCGCCGAGTTGGTGAACGACAGGTCATACCCGCCGATCACGATATGCCGGCCGAGCACGGGCTCGACCAGGAACTGCTCCATCGGGTCTATTCTACCGGCCACGATCGCCTACCCTTGTGCATTGCTGTTGGAAGCGACGGTCATTCCGCACGCTCCTTCGAGATCTTGTAGATGTTCCGACCCGCCGCGACGATGGCGAGCACGAGCAGGATCAACATCAGCCAGGGGCTGGTGCCGAGCCAACGATCGAGCAGCCAGCCGATCAATCCGCCGCCGATCGGCGCGCCGATCAGCTCGGCCAGCACGCGCGAGCCTTGCGAATAACCCTTGGCAGGCTTTGCCGCGGGGCTGACACCAGTCCGCGCCTCTTCGGCCGCGCGCGCTTTCGCGATACGGCTGTCAAGGTCATCGTTCTGGCGGTCGTCGGCCAACGCGAAAGCATCCTGATAAGAAAACGCCGCCGCGCTTGCGCACGGCGACGAGGAACATGGGGCCAAGCCCCCGTTGCGGCGCCCGTTTAGGAAAGGGGTCCGCCCGAGTCAACCTTGGTGACAGGGATGTCATGGACGGCGCCCAACTTATCGCCGGCGCGGCCAACCGGGGAGGACCCGTCCCCCCCTAGACACAGCGCGCGTCGCGTTCCGGAGCGCCCGCGCCGCGGGTCGCCCAGCTGCCCGACGGCGTCTGGTATTTCTCGCCCGGCACCGTCTTCAGGATCAGGTTGCAGCCACTGGCGAACGCCATCTGCTCGACCGTCGCGCCGGCAGCGGCGCTCTGGGTGTATTTCGCCTTGCGCTGGATGTTGATGCTGTTGACCAGCGCGCGCAGATCGGGCGTCGCCGTGCCGACGATGCCGAGATAGCCGTCGGGCTGCTCGCCGATCTGGCCGGCCGAGCGCGCCGCCTGATAGGCCGGGTCGCGCTGCGCATAGGCCGCCGTGGCAACGCCCATCAGCGCGAAGCCTGCAGCGATCATCGTGAATTTGGCCATCGTCTTCATCAGAAAATATCCTGGTTCTGCTGGATCAACTTCTTCGCCTCGCCATCGAGCCGATAGACCACCTCCTGAGTCACGTTGATGTTGAGGTTGATCTCGATCGGCTTGTCCGGAGCGCTCACGTTGACGCAACCGGCGGTTGCGGCGCTGGCGCCCAGGGCCATGATCGATATCATCCTTTTCATCGCGTTCCTCGTCGGTCTCCACTTCCGCTTCGTCAATCCCGTTCTGGTCATGGCAGTTTCTCGCTTTCGGCAGGCTGAATGGGCGTCGGGGCCGGCACGGCCGGGGCGGGCGGCGTCGTGCGCTTGCGCTGCTCCTCGAGCAGGGCCGGCAGATTGCGCTGAATGAGCCGCTTCGGATCGTAGAAGGACGCGGCCGAATCGATCAGCCCGCGGAAGGGCGCCTTGATCCGTACGTTGAAGATGAAAGGCAGTTTCTGCAGGCGATCGAGAATGAAGTTGCGCTTCGCCCCCTCGCCCTGGCCGACCCCCTCGAACCGCACTTCGGTCACCATCTCGCCCGCGAGCGGGCCGTTCATGACCAGCTCCAGGCTGCGATAGCGGAGCGATTTCAGCGCCTGGAAAGCGAGATTGCCCCAGAAGCCGGTATCTTCCTGGCTGACCTCGCCGACATAAGCGAGCGTGCCGCCGCCTGCGCGCACCTTCAGCCGGCCATTTTCGATCCGGCCACCCTTTTCGTCGAAGACCATCGGCAAGGTGCCGTCGAATACGCCAGTGGCGTCGAGATTCTTGAAGTCGAACTGCTGGAGGAACTGGCCGGCGTCCATGCTCGAAACGGTGAAGGTCATGCGGCGCTCAATGCTCTGGCCGAAATCGAGCATGGTCGGCTCAAGCACGAGCGATCCTCCGGCGAAGGGCCAGCGCCCGTCCTCCACCTGAACCCGCGCGCCGGAGAGCAGCCTGTAGCGGATCGTGCCGTCATTGACGGCGATACCGGGGTTGATCGTCTTGATCGTGGCAATCTGGCCAGGCGCCGTCTCCAGGTTGAGCAGATCAGTGAAGCGGATCTCGCTCGCGATCCCGGTGACGGGGCCGAGGGCCGCGGCAAGATCGGTACCGGGGGTACGGAACACGCCGTCGCTGGTGACGCCGGCCTGATCCCAACGGATATGGCCCTCGCCCGACACGGTGCCGACCACATTGGCGATGACGCCCTTGGTCAGCCGAGTGAGCTGGTCGGGCTGGAGCGCTTCGCCAAAGGCGATACCGGGGACGCTCAGATCGGCACGGCCGCTGCCGTTCGACAGATCATGCTCGATCGCGACGCCGCTGATGAAAATAGCCTTCTCGGGCGTGCTCAACCGGCCGGTGGCAGTGATCCGGTTGTCGGCGAGGCGGAGCGCCACATCGCTGCCGACAAGAGGAAAGAAGCGCGGCGTCGGATCGGCGTCGGCGACCTTGAGCGTCCCGCCGGCCAAATCGAGCGCACCGTTGGCGAAGGTCCAGTGCCCCTGCGCTTCCGACATCAGCAACGGCACATTGGCGATCCGGCCCGAGCCGCCCTCGATCGTACCCGCCATGGTGCCGCGGGACAGGCCGCCCTCGACGCGTGCGAAGGAAAGCTGAGTCACGCGCTCGGGCGCGCCGATGCGGACCTCAACGTCGCGCAGATCGGCGCGAGTGTCGCGCAGCCTGAGCGTCAGGCCGGCGGTGGACAGGGTGAGCGGCGAACTGCCTATCGTGCCCGACAGCCGCAGCGCGCCGGACTGGACGCCGCCGCCGATCCGCCCGCCATCGAGGCGGAACATCGCGCCATCGACCGGACAGAGCGAGGCCGATGTCTGGCGCAGCCTGAAACTCGACACCGCCAGCGCGCCGATCGACAGCGGCGCGCAGGTGCGATTGATCTGAAGCCGGCCGTGCCCGTCCCACAGGCCATTCAGCGGCAGGACCAGATTGTCGATCCGGCCATCGGCGAGCGGTCCCGACAGCGTGACGCGTGTCGCGATGCGGGTGGTGCCGCCTGGCGTCGCGGCAAAGCTGACCGGTGTCAGCGCGACGCGGGCAGTGCCGGCGGCATAGGGCTGAATCGTCGCAGTGCCGCTGACCGGCGCACCAGCCTTTGCCTGGGCAATCTGGATCGTCGCGGTCGGCAAGCCGCCGCCGCCCAGATCGACCGAGCCGTCGAAGCGCACGCCCCCGCCCGGCCAGGCATACCCCACGCCCTCTCCCCCGCTGATCGTCGCCCACGCGCCCGAGGCAGTGGCGAGCTGGAGCCGCGAGACTTTTGCCTGGCCGCGTCCGCCCGTCAGCGAGACGGAGATTTCGGCATCGAGATTGGCGGACTGTGCGGCAGCCACCGCCGCTCCGACGGCCTTGTGCAGCAGCGGCGCCACCGGCGTGCCGGCACCCAGATCGCGATAGGATGCCAGCCGGGTGCGCATCAGCTTGCCGAGCAGGGCATGACGGGCACCGGCCTTGCCGTCGAACGCGACGCCGGCTGTGCCGAACCGGTACGTCCCGGCAAGAGTCGTCGTATCGGCCGCGACACCGCGGGCCGCAGCGATGCCCGATGCGAGGTTCAGCTTGCCCTGGGTAGCATCCGCCTTGCCGGCGAAGTCGATCGTGCCGGTGAGGGCGTGAAGCTCGGCGGAAGAATGCTGTATCCTTGCCACCGCCAATTTGGCGTCACCGCGCCAGCCGTCCAGCGCCTGATCGAGCGTGACCGCGATATCCGCGCCCGCATCGGTCACAACGGTGCCGGCGCAATCGAGCTTTGCGGTATGAATCGGCCCGCGCAACGTGGGGCGCGACAAGGCGATGCGCACCGCCACGACCGCGGTCGTCGGACCAGCGACGCAGGTGCCGAGATCGAGCCGCTCGGTGATCGCGGCAACCTGTCCGGCAAAACCGTCGTTCAACTTCCCCTGCCCGCTCAGCTTGATCCCGACCACCCCTTGCGGCGCGACCAGCCTGATCCGTGCATCCTCCACGTCGGCGAAGATCGCCGGCAGCGCGAACGGCTTGCCGGATGGCGTTGGCATGAACTTGTCGAGCATGCCCAGCGACAGCTTGCCGTCGACCAACCGGGCGTTCATCCGGACATGGCCCGCGCGGATCGCGGTTACGGTGGCGCCGGACAGACCGATGCTGGTGCGCAGCTCGATCCAGTCGGCGACGAGATCGGGATGCGCGGGATCGCCGATCGACACATTGGTCAGCCGCTGGCGGTTGAAGCCGAGATCGGCGATGCCGTAGCGCGCGGGCACGCCGTAGCTGGTCAGCGCCTTGTCGATATAGCTCGATGCGATCGGCTTGCGCTGAGACCAGAGCGCGATCAGTCCGCCGAGCAGGACCAGCGCGACGACGAGCACGACCCGACGCACCCGCCGCCAGCGGGGCTTATCCTCGATCGCTTCGTCCAGACTCAGCTCGCCACTCCCGGTTGCGGCACAAGGGCACGCCTTTCAGCACAGACCCCCAAGCACGCGCAATTGCGCGTGGCCAGCCCCCGCACTAATCCTCCAACCGCGATGAGCGTTCCCGAACCAGATAATAGCGGCCACCGCGCCCGCCTGCGCCAGCGGCTCAACGAGGGCGGATCCGACGCGCTGCTCGATCACGAACTGATCGAATATCTGCTCGCACTGGCCATCCCGCGACGCGACACCAAGCCGCTGGCCAAGGCCCTGCTCGCGGAATTCGGCGGGATCGGCGGGCTGTTGACGGCGGATCATGAATCGCTGGCGCGTGTGAAGGGCATGGGCGAGACGTCGATCGCGGCGGTCAAGGTCGCCCACGCCATCGCGCTCCGCCTGTTGCGCGCCGAAGTGGCGGAGCGGCCGGTACTGTCGAACTGGCAGGCGCTGCTCGATTATCTGCGGGCGGACATGGCCCATCACGTCAACGAGCGCGTGCGGGTGCTCCATCTGAACACGAAGAACATGCTGATCCGCGACGAACTGATGAGCGAGGGCTCGATCGACGAGGCCGCCGTCTATGTTCGCGAAGTGATCAAGCGGGCGATGGACCTGGGATCGGCGGCCATCATCCTGGTGCACAATCATCCGAGCGGGGACCCTACGCCAAGCCGCGCCGATATCGAGATCACGCGTAACATGATGGAGGGCGGCAAGCGCATGGGCATCACGGTGCATGACCATATCATCATGGGGACGAGCGGCCATTCCAGCCTGCGCGCTCTGGGATTGATGTAAAAAGCGAACGGCCGCCGAACCCTTTGGTTCGACGGCCGCCCGGAGGGACTGTGTGTCCTGCTAAGCTGTGTTACGAGCCCTGGGTCAGGAACCCTGTGACCTCGGTCTTGGACAGCGACTTGTTCTTGTCGGTGTCCGCGGTGGCGAAGGCCTGGTTGACCCACGTCTTGGTCGCGGCGCTTTCCGCCTTGGTCGTCGGATCGCTTGCCGTCTTCAGGGCGACCATCCAGGAACTGAATTCGGTCTCGTTGAGCGAACCGCTCGAATCCTTGTCATAGGACGGGAATTCGGTGCTCACGACCTGAGCGATCTGGTCAGCCTTGGTTGCCGGCTGCGCCGCCGTCTGGACTGGGGCCGCGGCTGGATCGGCCGGCGCCGCCTCCGCTACCGTCTCGTTCGGCGAGGCCACATCCGTCGCGGCGGGATCTGTTGCCGCAGGATCAGGGCTCGCCGGCGTAGCTTCCGGTGCAGTCTGCGTCGGCGCTGTTTGGGTAGTCGGTGCGACCTGACTATCGGCAGGCTTATCCTGCGCAAGAACAGGAGCCGAAATGGTCATGGCACTGGCAAGTAGAATATATTTCAACATGATTCTCTCCGTGGTGTGACTTCAAGAATTTCTTCGTGGTCGCTTTTCCCTGTTGCGATCACTTGGTATTAGAACCCCTCAACCACCGAGATAGTTCATTATTTCGCGATTTGTAGCGTCGCCTCGTCCCTGCTAACGCGCGCCTCATCGCGACTCCGTTCAAGATTCGCGACGAACAGAAACCGGAATTTCAGGAACCGTTGCAATGGTGCCACGCTACTCACGCCCCGACATGGTCGCCATCTGGACGCCCGAGGCTCGTTTTCGCATCTGGTTCGAGATCGAGGCGCATGCAACCGACGCGCTCGCGGAACTGGGTGTGGTGCCGAAAGAAGCCGCCAAGGCGATCTGGGAAAAGGGTGCGTTCGAGGTCGACCGGATCGACGAGATCGAGCGCGAGACCAAGCATGACGTGATCGCGTTTCTGACCAACGTCGCCGAACATGTCGGGCCGGAAGCGCGCTTCATGCACCAAGGCATGACCTCGTCCGACGTGCTCGACACGTGCCTCGCGGTGCAGCTCGCGCGCGCATCGGATTTGCTGATCGCCGATATCGACGCGCTGCTCGTCGTGCTGAAGCGCCGGGCGATCGAGCACAAGCTGACCCCGACGATCGGGCGGAGCCACGGCATTCATGCCGAGCCGGTCACCTTCGGCCTCAAAATGGCCCAGGCCTATGCCGAGTTCGACCGCAACCGCGCGCGCCTGGTGGCGGCGCGGGCCGATGTCGCCACCTGCGCCATCTCGGGCGCGGTCGGCACCTTCGCCAATATCGACCCGTTCGTCGAAAGCTATGTCGCGGAGAAGCTGGGCCTGAGTGTCGAACCCGTTTCGACTCAGGTCATCCCGCGCGATCGCCACGCCATGTTCTTCGCGACGCTGGGCGTGATCGCCAGCTCGATCGAGCGCCTCGCGACCGAGATCCGCCATCTGCAGCGCACCGAGGTGCTGGAAGCGGAAGAATATTTCTCGCCCGGCCAGAAGGGCTCGTCGGCGATGCCGCACAAGCGCAATCCGGTGCTGACCGAGAACCTGACCGGCCTCGCCCGCATGGTGCGCGGCTATGTGACGCCGGCGCTCGAGAATGTCGCGCTGTGGCACGAGCGAGACATCAGTCACTCGTCCGTAGAGCGCTATATCGGGCCCGATGCGACGATCACGCTGGATTTCGCGCTCGCACGGCTGACCGGCGTGATGGACAAGCTGGTCGTCTATCCCGCGCGGATGGAGAAGAACCTCAACAAGATGGGTGGGCTCGTCCATTCGCAGCGCGTGCTGCTTGCGCTGACTCAGGCCGGGGTAAGCCGCGAGGATGCCTATCGCCTGGTTCAGCGCAACGCGATGAAGGTGTGGGAGTCGGACGGCGCGCTGTCTCTGCAGGAATTGCTCAAGGCCGATCCCGAAGTGACGGCGGCGCTCTCGACCGCAGAGATCGACGACAAGTTCGACCTTGGTTACCACCTGAAGCACGTCGACACGATCTTCGCCCGGGTGTTCGGGGAAGCGCCTGACGCTTGATCGTAACGGCGGGGCGTTCGGGCTCGGCAGGCCTATCCGGACGTCAATATCGACTGCGGTGCCGATGCCGCAGCCGCGGCGCGGCTATAAGGCCGGCGCAACCGCAGGAACGGCGCTTCGAGGTAGCGAAAGCTCAGCATTCCGACTGGTGCCATCGCAGCGAAGCACAGCAGCGACCACAGGCAGGCGACATAGAAGTTGGAGAGATCCATCATATGCCGGTTGATGAAGTCGGCCGCCCCGAACACGACGAAGACGTGCAGCAGATAGATAGAATAGCTGTAGGCGCCCGCTTTGGCGATCAGCCCCGAAATACCGTCGGCGCGCGGCGTGAAGCTGCTGTCATAATAAGCGATCAGAGTGGCAAAGGCGATGCCGTCGATCGTCGGCAGGATGATCCACAGCGAGGCTCCGGGACGGGTATCGCCCACATGATAATAGCCACCGGCTTGATCGAACCCGTAATAGAAAAGCGCAAAGGCCAGCGCGACCGCCGCGGCCGCCACGTGATTCCGCTGCACCAGGTGCCGATAGCGAAAGGCGAGCATGCCGAGCAGGAACTGGTCGATATGGCCGCCGATCGTCCAATACGCCATGACCTGGACAGTGCCGCCCTCCAGAAAGAACAGGCCCCGCATCAGGATCGCCGCCGACAGGAAAATCGGCAGCGCCGCGCGGGATGAAGCAGAGGCTTTCATCAGCAGCGGCAGGACCAGGTAGAAATGGGTCTCCACCACGATCGACCAGACGCCGTTGGGCAGTGGTGGGACGGGACGCAGGAAGCCGAGGACGAACTCGCGGCAATAAGGCCATGGATTGGACCCTTCGCCGTTCAGCGCCCGCCCGATATCGGCCAGGACGACCACCAGGATGAGCAGCGGCGCGAGGCGAAGAAAGCGGTTCCAGAAGAACATCGCATAATCGATCGATCTACCGTCGAGCAGCTTGGCGAACAGATACCCCGACAGCGCCATGAACAGCGAGACGCCGACATGACCCTCGTCGAGAATCGCAAGCGGGAACAAGGCCGGCGCACCCTCCAGCGCAACCGGATAGCCGGTCTCGCCATGGATGAAATGCCAGGTGAAGACGCTGAACGCAGCCAAAGCGCGCACATGATCAAGAGCGATCCAGTGCTGCCCGGTCGAAGATCGCATGGCCAAACCCCTCGCGCCCTATCGCGGCGCCGCTGACGTCTAGCCGAAGATGATTAACGGACCTGAGTCATGGCTGCCCCGCCGGCGGCAGATGATAGACTAGGGGCCCCACCTGCCGTCGGCGCGGATAGGCAGCCTCGATGGCGTCGGCCACCACCGGATTGTAGCGTTGCTTGAAGAAGACCGCGCCGGGGCCGTCATGGGTGATGAAGAAGCCGAAGGCGTGCCGGCGCACCATGCCGGCAAAGGCAGCCTCGTCATAGACCCGGCCATGCGCCAGCTCGGCGGCAATCGCCGGCTCCCATTGCACGTCGCGGCCGGCGCGGATCAGCAGGACCATATCGTCGCTGATCACCGGCTTGGCCGAGGCGCGGATGTCGGTCACGACCCCGGCCATCAGCGCGCCCTGGTACCGCGCGCCCGCCGCGTCGGGCTCGGACGCCGGAGTCTGCCAGGCGGTGACCGGCAGCGCGACCGCGAACAGCAGCAGCAGGACGAGCGAGGGAGCCGCCGTGCCGTCTCGCACGAATTTCAGCACCGGAACTGCCGCCAGTCCGACGAAAACCGCCATGCCGCATGACCATTCGATGATATAATTGTCGCTCGATCCCGATTTCAGGATCATCGGCAGCATCATCGTCTTCACGGCGAGGAACAGCAGCAGGATGAGCGGGGCCGCCTTCGATGGGTCGCCGGCCAGCTTCGCCCGCAGCGCCAATGGGCGGCCCAGCTCGAGACGCCGCCAGGTCGCAACGATGCCAAAGGCCGCCATCGCGATCAGCATCGCCTGAGACGTCAGGATCCAGCCGAGCAAATCGATCCGCGACAGATCGAGCCGGTTGATGTTGTAGAGCAGGATATGGCGCAGGAAGCCGCCATCGCTGGCCAGGCTCAGCCCGCCCAGCGCGATCAGGCCCAAGCCGGCACAGCAGGCGAACAGGGCAATCGCCGCCCTCGGCCTGACCAGCCACAGGCCGGCGAACACGGCAATCGGTCCGGCGATCGAGGTCTGCTTGGTATAGATAGCGAGCACGAACGCCAGCGCGGCGAACGGGATGGCGGATGGCCGTTCGATCGCGCGAATGCCGAGCGCAAGCCCGGCCAGGGTCAGCGCACAGGCGAGCATGTCGACTCGCATCAGGAACGCCCAGCTCAGGATCGACGGGATCGAGGCAAGGCACAGGCCGCCTATAGCCGCTGCGGCCAGCTGCAATACGCGGTCCTCGCCGCGGGGCATCGCCGAGACGACCAGCCTTCCGACCAGACCCATCATCGCGACGGTCGACAGCAGCGACACAAGCCGGCCAGCGAACAGCTGGTCGAGCCCGAAAGCCCAGGCGGTCGCCGCGGTCGTCAAATGATAGACCGGCGGATAATGATAGACGATCGCCGGATAGACGCCGAGCGGACCATAGCCGGTGCCAGCGACGATATTGCGCAGCTGCTGCCAGACGATCCCCTCGCCATAATCGAGATCATAGGGGTAGCCGAGCGCGACCAGGGCCGCGAGCAACAGCTTGCCGAGATTGGCGAGCATCAGCAGCACCGCGATCGCGAGCCCGGCACCGACCAGCCGGCGCGGCCAGCCGCCGCGTCGAGCCGCGCGCGGACCGGTCAGAGCAGCCGTCGTGTCGAGCATCACGGCGCCGGCTTCGCGACGAGCAGCATCTGCTTGCCGAGCGGCTTGACCGGCAGGTTCAGATAAATCCAGACCAGGATCGGCCAGGCCGGCAGGCGCGACTTGACCGTCAGCGGCAGGAAGCGCGGCCTGACCTCGATCACGTCCCAGCCATGCGCCTGCAGCAGATCGGCCAGGCTGATATGCGAATAGACCGCGACATGGGTATAGTCGTCGAAATATTCGCGATAGGCATAGCGGTAATTGGGCTGCAACATGGTCAGCGTGCCGCCGGGCGCGAGCGTGCGCCGGATTTCGGCCAGCGCTGATACCAGCGCCTCCTGGGGGAGATGCTCGAACAGGTTGGACGCGAAGGCGTAATCGACCGTGCCGTCGGCGATCGCGCCAAGGTCAGTGACTGGGCCGATCACCACCTCGACCGCTTTGTCGACCTGCGCCGCAAGGCCGGGCCAGGTGTCGACCGCGATCCGGCGGCGCGCCACGACATTGTTGATGAAATCGCCATAGCCGGCACCGAGATCGAGCACACAGGCACCGGCCGCGATCCGGAAGCGGAAGAAATAGCGCCAGAGCGCCGCCCAGACCGCGTTACGGCGCTGGTCGGGCGCCAGCCGAGACCCGTGATAATCGCCGCTCACGCGTACCGTTTCCAGTCCGACAACAGCCCGATGATCATCCGCCAGCCGACAACGAGACCGCGCCAGTCATTGACGTTGCCGCCCTTGCTCAGGCCGATCCGCGGATGGAAGGTGATCGGGCATTCCAGCACGACCAGGTCATGATAAAAGGCCTTGTCGAGGAAATGCGCGTTGAACTCGAGATTGACCGCCGGGTTGAGCTCCTTCAGCAGCGGGATCAGCGCGTCGCGCCGGCATAATTTATAGGTCGTGCCCATGTCGGTGATCGTCCCGCGGCCAAGATGCTTGGCCTCGAGCAGTTTACCGACAAAGATGTTCCCATAATACATGAACACGCTCAGCTGAGTCAGATATTGCCTGAGCGGTTCGACCGTCCGCGTGCCGTTGACGATATCGGCGTGCGGCGCATAAGCGAGCAGCTTCTCGATATCATAGGCCCGGAACGTGCTGTCGCCCTCGCACAGCACGACGAACTCGGTGTCGTCGAAGCGCGCTGCCTCGGTCAGGCAGCGGAACACACAGCGGCCATAGCCGGGCGCAAGCTCGTTGAAGGTGATCGCGCCGGCGGCCCCCGCCCGCTCGAAGGTGCGGTCGATGCTGTTGTTGCTGACTACGATCACGCGCTCGACCAGCGGATGCAGCAGGAAATCCTCGACGGCGCCGGCGATGCTGTCTTCGTCATTATAGGCGGTCAGTGCCACCGTCACCCGCCGGCGCTTCACCGGGGTGAAGCGCACCGGCACGTTCGGCTTCTTGTGCTGGTGCATATAGAGCAGGTCGAACAGCGATAGCGTGATCCCGATCATGATCGGTACGCCGCTATACCAGACCAGGGCTTCGGCGACCGGATCGAGCAGCGCATGCAGGTTGAGCAGATAGCGCGGAAAGACGAGCAGCACGCCGGTGAGATACATGGCCAGCCCGAAGACGAAGCAGAGTAATCCGTACAGCAGCAGCGGCTTCTGGAAGGGATGCCGGTTGGTGGCCCTTACCGGAAAACGCTCCACCATTCTCATTGCTCCAGATCGCCCGGGCACGAACCACCCGGCGCTTCACCGTCGCTACGCAGAATTGGTTAAATGTTTTGCCACGCGATGCGACGGAGCCGCGGTTGGAGCGCTGGGAAGAGATCTGTCGGTACGCTACAGGCCGGGTGAGGCGAACCGTTTCTTTTCATCGATGAGACGAGTGCAAATGCTGCAACTGCGAAGGCGCGTAATAATATTGCGAGAGCTCGCAACAATCTCCACATAGCCCTTGCCGGACTGTTCCGGCATCGGAGACCCTACCATGCGCTTCCTGGAAACCGTGGTCAGCACCATGCTGACGTTCACGGCCCTTGTGCTGGTGGTCGAGGTCGTAAGCCTCTGATCCATCGGCCCGTCGCCCCTTTGAGACAGGGGGCGGCTTGGGCCGGCGGGATCGGCTAATTACCCTATTACGAATTTTCGCTGCCCGTCCCGCTGGCCGGGCGGACGATGGCCGTCGAGTTATCTCCAGCCCTACGCGTCCCCGCGCGCGGCACGGGGACGATTCTAACCCAGCGCGCTTTTCACCTTCTTGAAGAACCCCGCCGTCTGCGGATTCTCCTCGCCGGTCTCGGTCGCGCGGAATTGCTCGAGCAATTCTCGTTGCCTGGCGCTCAGCTTGGTCGGCGTCTCCACTTCAACGCGGATCACCAGATCGCCGCGTCCGCGCCCCTGCAACACCGGCATGCCGGCACCGCGCTGACGCAGCTCGCGGCCGCTCTGGGTGCCAGCCGGGATCTTGATCGTATGGCGCTCCCCGTCAGGACCGGGAATACGGATCTCGCCGCCCAGCGACGCGGTGGTGAAGCTGATCGGCGCGCGTGCGAACAAGGTCGTGCCCTCGCGCTCGAACAGCGCATGCCGCTGCACGTGCAGGAAGATGTAGAGATCGCCCGGGGGCGCACCGCGCATGCCGGCCTCGCCCTCGCCGGTCAGGCGCACGCGCGTGCCTTCGTCGACGCCGGGTGGGATATTGACGGTGAGCGTCTTGGTCTTCTCGACCCGGCCTTCGCCGCGACACGAACTGCAAGGATCGGAAATCACCTGGCCGGCACCGTGGCAGCTCGGGCAGGTCCGCTCGACCACAAAGAAACCCTGTTGCGCCCGGACCTTGCCATGGCCGGCACAGGTGCCGCAGGGCTTGGCGCTGGTTCCGGGATTGGCGCCGGTGCCGTGGCAGGCATCGCACGACGCCGACACGTCGACCGTGACGTCCGTCGACTTGCCCTTGAAGGCGTCTTCGAGCGTGATCTCCATGTCGTAGCGGAGATCGGCGCCGCGACGCGGACCGCGCGAGGCGCGCTGGCCGCCGCCCATGAACTCGCCGAAGATATTCTCGAAGATATCGCTGAACCCGCCGAAATCCTGCGCACCGCCGCCGGCACCCGCGCCATTGCGGAAAGCGGCATGGCCGAACCGATCATAGGCTGCGCGTTTCTGCGGATCCTTGAGGCAGTCATAGGCTTCGCTGATCGCCTTGAACCGCGATTCGCTATCCTTGCACCCGTCATTCTTGTCCGGGTGATACTTCATCGCAAGCTTGCGATAGGACGCCTTCAGCGTCGCATCGTCAGCGCCGCGTTCGCATTCCAGCAGCTCGTAAAAATCAACTTCGGTGGTCATTTATGGCCCCCGCCCGCCCCGTCATTCCTGCTTCTGGCAGGAACAACGGGGGGACCGCAACAGGTTACGCCTTGGTATCGTCGACTTCCGAGAATTCGGCATCGACCACGTCTTCGGCAGGCGCCTCGGGCGCCGCTTCAGCCGCCGGCGAAGCCTCGGACTGGGCCTGCTTCTCGTAGATCGCCTGACCAAGCTTCATCGCCACCTGCTGCAGCGTATTGGCCTGCTCGCGCATCACTTCGGGATCGCCGCCTTCGACCGCCGTCTTGGCCGTCGCGACTGCGGCCTCGATCTCGGACTTGAGCGATGCGTCGACCTTGTCGCCATTCTCCGCGAGCTGACGCTCGGTGGTGTGGATCAGGCTGTCGAGCGTGTTGCGCGCCTCGGCTGCCTCACGGCGCTTCTTGTCTTCCTCGGCGAACTGCTCGGCATCGCGGACCATCTGGTCGATGTCGCGATCCGACAGGCCACCCGAGGCCTGGATGCGGATCTGCTGTTCCTTGCCGGTGCCCTTGTCCTTGGCGGACACGTTGACGATGCCGTTGGCGTCGATGTCGAACGTGACCTCGATCTGCGGCACGCCGCGCGGCGCCGGCGGGATGCCGACCAGATCGAACTGGCCGAGGATCTTGTTGTCCGCGGCCATTTCGCGCTCGCCCTGGAAGACGCGGATCGTCACCGCCTGCTGATTGTCATCGGCAGTCGAATAGGTCTGCGACTTCTTGGTCGGGATCGTGGTGTTGCGATCGATCATGCGGGTGAAAACGCCACCCAGCGTCTCGATGCCCAGCGACAGCGGAGTCACGTCGAGCAGCAGCACGTCCTTGACGTCGCCCTGCAGCACGCCGGCCTGGATCGCCGCGCCCATCGCGACCACTTCATCGGGATTGACGCCAGTGTGCGGATCCTTGCCGAAGAAGTCCTTCACGACCTGGCGAACCTTGGGCATGCGCGTCATGCCGCCCACCAGGACGACCTCTGCAATGTCCGCGGCCTTCAGCCCGGCATCGGCCAGTGCCTTGCGGCACGGCTCCAGCGTACGCTGGATCAGGTCCTCGACCAGGCGCTCCAGATCCGAGCGGGTGATCGTCTTGACCAGATGCTTCGGGCCGTTCTGATCGGCGGTGATGAAGGGCAGGTTGACTTCGGTCGTCGCGGCCGAGCTCAGCTCGATCTTGGCCTTCTCGGCGCCTTCCTTGAGGCGCTGGAGAGCCAGCTTGTCCTTGGTCAGGTCGATGCCCTCGGCCCTGCGGAAATCCTCCGCCAGGAAGCGCAGCAGCTTGTCGTCGAAATCCTCGCCGCCGAGGAAGGTGTCGCCATTGGTGGCCTTCACCTCGAACACGCCGTCGCCGATCTCAAGGATCGAGATGTCGAAGGTGCCGCCGCCAAGATCATAGACAGCGATGACCTTGCCGTCCTGCTTGTCGAGGCCGTACGCCAGCGCCGCCGCTGTCGGCTCGTTGATGATGCGCAGCACTTCGAGGCCCGCGATCTGGCCGGCGTCCTTGGTCGCCTGGCGCTGCGCGTCGTTGAAATAGGCAGGCACGGTAACGACTGCCTGAGTGACCGTCTCGCCGAGATAGGCCTCGGCGGTTTCCTTCATCTTCTGGAGCGTGAAGGCGGAGATCTGCGCGGGCGAATAATCCTTGCCGCCAGCCTGGACCCAGGCGTCGCCATTCTGGCCCTTCACGATGTGATAGGGAACCAGCTCGGTGTCCTTCTTGGTCACCGGATCGTCGAAGCGGCGGCCGATCAGGCGCTTCACTGCGAAGATGGTGTTTTCCGGATTGGTCACTGCCTGGCGCTTGGCCGGCTGACCGATCAGCCGCTCGCCATCCTTGGCGAACGCAACGATCGAAGGCGTGGTACGCGCGCCTTCCGCATTTTCGATAACCTTGGGCTTGCCGCCCTCCATCACAGCAACGCAGCTGTTGGTCGTACCCAGATCGATTCCGATAACTTTAGCCATGGTCCTCGTCGGCCCCCGTCTTCAAAAAATTGACTCTCGGCCGCGCCCCCGGATTGGGCGACGCGACGCTCACTGCTGGCGATATAGGGGGGCTTTCGCTTGCCGCAAGATTTTCGACTGCGTAGATGACCTTTCAAGATTTCCCGGACCAGAGAATATGATGCGTATCGTTACGATCCTCGGCGTGCTGCTGGCGCTGGCCGGCTGCGGCAGCCCCACGGAAATCCACGTGACCAACGCCTGGGTGCGCCTGCCGGCGGCGCCCGGCCGGCCGGCCGGCGCCTATTTCACGCTGCACGGCGGCAAGGCCGATGCGACTCTGATCAGCATTTCGAGCGACGTCGCGATCAAGGCGGAGATGCACGAAACGGTGACATCGGGCGCGATGTCGGCGATGAAGCCGATCGAGCAGGTTGCCCTGCCCGCGGCGAGCAAGATCGTCTTCGCACCGGGCGGCAAGCATGTGATGCTGTTCGACGTGAATCCCGGCATCAAGCCGGGTGCCCCGGTGCCGCTGCTCTTCACCTTCGCTGACGGCCAGCGCATCACCTACAAGGCCACCGCCGTCGGCGCGGGCGATCCCGCCCCCGGGCAGTGACCGCGGATCCGATTCGCCGCCGGCTGACCGAAGGCGAGATCGCGCTCTCCCGCAGCATGTTCGGCGATGCGGTGGATTATGCCCAGGTCGGCATCGTCCGGCGCAAATGGGCATTCTTCCAGCCGCGCGAGACGGTGATGGCACCGCGCGGGTCGCTCCATTTCCACCCGCACGGCACGCTCTACCGCGACGATTTCGCCGCTGCCGGGCTCGATGACCAGGGGCTGTTCATTCATGAAATGGTCCATGTCTGGCAGCATCAGCAGGGCATCATGCTCCCGCTCCGCCGCCATCCCTTCTGCCGCTACGATTACGCGATTCGGCCGGGCCTGCGCTTCGAGCGCTACGGCATCGAGCAACAGGCCGAGATCGTGCGCCACGCCTTCCTGCTGCGACATGGCGGCCGGGTGATCGGCGCACCTTCGCTCGACACGTACGAGGACATGCTGCCGTTCGGGCGGCTGGCCTGAAGCGAAATCCCTACCGGCGAATGCCGGCAAGGGCGCGATTGCCCAGCTCGATCGCGCCGAGCGGCCCGGCATGGTTGCCGAGCGCGGCCGGCACGACATAGGCCTCGACCGGCAGGAGGCCGGGTGCTGCGACATAGCCGCCAAGGCTGTCGAGCAGCTTGCGGCGAATCAGCGGAAACAGGTGCGGCGTGCCGGTCATCACCCCGCCCCCCATCACGATTCGCCGCGGAATCCCGGTCAGCACCAGCATATGCGCCAGCTGCGCGAGCGCATGGGCGACGCCGTCCCAGACCGGATCGTCCGCTGCCAGTTGCTCGGCACCCTGGCCGGAGCGCGCGCGAATCGCCGTGCCCGAGGCGAGGCCTTCCACGCAATCGCCGTGAAACGGGCAGGAACCAGCCCAGCTGTCGCCCGGCAACCGCACCGGGCGGATATGACCGAGCTCGGGATGAGTAAGGCCGTTAGTCGGTGCGTTCGCCAGCACCAGTCCCACGCCGAGGCCTGTCCCGACCGTGACATAGGCGTGATCGGCGACATCCTGTGCCGCGCCCCAGCGCCCCTCGCCCAACGCCGCCCCGGCAACGTCGCTGTTGAAGCCGGTCGGAACGCCCGCCCGGCGCGCGAGACGTCCGCCGACATCGGTATTCGACCAACCTGACTTGGTCGTTGCGGTGATGAAACCGTAATCACCGGCCGCCGGATCGATCGAGACCGGGCCGAAGCTCGCAATCCCCAGCGCCTGATAGCCCGTCCAGCGATCGAGCACTGCCTCGATCGCTGCCAGCGTCTCGTCTGGACTGGTCGTGGGAATCCGCACCTCGTCGCGGATATCCTCGGGTCCGGATCCCAGAATGCAGATGCATTTGGTCCCGCCAAGTTCGATTCCGGCGATCAGGGGATTGGCCATCAGCCCGCTATCCGCTGCCCGCCAAGATCCTGTCAATCATACAGCAATGCGCGAACCGGCACATTCTTGCGACAAATGGCGGTTAGGGACGCCGTCACTGTTCGAATTGGGAGTGATCATGCGGCGTTTCGGTATCCTTTTCCTGTTGGCATCGGCCAGCGTCCCGGCACTGGCGGCCGCGCAGACCGCACCGGAGCGGCCGCCGGTCGGTGAGCCCGGCGCAGCGCAGGCCGACGACCAGAGCGATATCGAGGAGCCCGACATCATCGTCCGGGGGCAGCGCAACCTGCCCGGCGCGGTGATCGGCGACATCCCGCCCGAGCAGCAGCTCGGCCCGGCCGATATCCGGTCCTATGGGGTCAGCTCGGTGGCGGACCTGCTCACCGAGCTGTCGCCGCAGACGACCAGCGGACGCGGCAGCGGCGGTGCGCCGGTGGTGTTGCTCAACGGCAAGCGTATTTCCGGATTCGCCGAGATTCGCGACATCCCGACCGAGGCGATCGCGCGCGTCGACATCCTGCCCGAGGAAGTCGCACTGAAATATGGCTATCGCGCCGACCAGAAAGTGGTGAACATCGTGCTGCGCCGCCGCTTCCGCGCGACCACGATCGAACTGGCCGATCGCGTACCGACCGCGGGCGGGCGCAACGATGCCGAAGGTGAGTTGGACCTGCTCCACATCCGCGGCGACGGCCGCCTGAACCTGCACCTGGAATATGAAGCGCAATCGGGCCTGACCGAGGATGAGCGCGATATCCCCGGTGCCGATCCCTATCGCAGCCTCCTTGCCTCGAGCCGCGATTTCGCGGCGAACAGCGTTTATGCGCGATCGATCGGCAAGGTATCGGCGACGCTCAACGGGCGGCTCGAATATACCGACAGCAACCGCGCCAACGGTTTGCCCGAGGGGGTAACCGACCCGGCGGTCGATGGCGTGCTGCCGCTTCAGCAGCGCAATTCGACGCTGACCACTCATCTCGGCACCACCTTCAACGGTGCGCTTGGCCCTAAATGGCACTGGTCGGTGACCGGCAATTACGATCGCAGCGAAACCAAGAGCTTCAGCGACACGGACATCTCCACCACAGGTACTGGCGCGGCGCCGGCCAATCGCGCTTACGGTGTTTCGAATACGGCGGGCGTCGATGCGCTGTTCAACGGGCCTTTGTTCAAGTTGCCGGCAGGTGACATCTCTACCAGCATCAAGCTCGGCGCCGACACCAGCGGATTCGATACGCGATCCTATCGCCGGGATCGTGATCAGGCCGATCTGGTGCGCGAAACGCTCGGCTCGGTCTCGCGCGACACCGTCAACGCACAAATCAATATCGACGTGCCGATCGCCAGCAAATCGAACAACGTCCTGCCGTTCCTCGGCAAGCTTTCTGCGAATTTCAACCTGGCCGAGGATCATCTGTCCGACTTCGGCACGATGCAGACGCTCGGCTATGGCGCGAACTGGATACCGATCGACGCGATCCGTCTGATCGTCTCGCATACCGACCAGGACGTCGCACCGACCGCGCAGCAAATCGGCAACCCGGTGATCATCACGCCGAACGCGCGCGTGTTCGACTATGTCCAGGGCACTACCGTCGACGTCACCACACTCACCGGCGGCAATCCCAATCTGATCGCCAGCAACAACCATGTGACCAAGATAGGCCTGACGCTTAAGCCCTGGTCGCAGACCGATCTCAGCCTCACCGCCAACTATGTGACCAGCCGGACCGACAACCCGATCACCGCCTTCCCGGCCGCGACGGCGGCGATCGAGGCGGCCTTTCCGGGCAGAATCATCCGCGATCCGTCGTCGGGCCAGCTCCTCCAGCTCGACACACGGCCGATCAACTTCGCTGAAAGCAACCGATCGCAGCTGCGCTGGGGCATCAATTTCTCCAAGGCGATCAAATCGAAGGTCCAGAAGGAACTGGAGGCATTCCGCGCCGGAACCGGCCCGAATCCGTTCGCTGGGCTACGGCCGCCCGGCGGCCAGCGGCGCGGCGAAGGCGGCGAAGGCAGACCGGCGACTCAGCCAGACGGCAGCGCGCGCAATGGCGGCACGCCGGCCGATGGCGCGGCCCCTCCCGGAGCGCCCGGCGAAGGTGGCCAGCGCGCCGGCGGTTTCGGCGGGCGTGGTCCGGGCGGTCCAGGCGGCGGCTTTGGCGGCCGGGGTGGTGGATTCGGAGGCGGCGCGCAGGGCGGCGGAAGGCTTCAGTTCGCGCTCTACCATACCTGGCATTTCGCGGATGAAGTGCTGGTGCAGGACGGCGGACCACGGCTCGACCTGCTCGATGGCGACGCGATCAGCGGCAGCGGCGGCCAATCCCGCCATGAGTTCGAGGCGCAGGCCGGATATACCAATAACGGCATGGGCGTGCGTTTCTCCGGCAAGTACGCAACCGGCACCCAGGTCAACGGCGGCACGCCGGCGGCACCGGAACAGCTGGACTTTTCCGGGCTCGGCACGCTCGACGTCCGTCTGTTCGCCGATTTCGGGCAGCGGCTGGAGCTGATCAAGAAGCATCCCTGGTTGCGCGGCACTCGGGTCACGCTCGGCGTCAGCAATATCTTCAACAGCCGCCAGCGCGTGACCGATGCGAGTGGTGGGACGCCAGTCAGTTATCGGCCCGACTATCTCGATCCGCTTGGCCGGACGGTACGGCTCAGCATCCGGAAACTGTTCTTCTAGAGTCGAGCGCGACGGCCACCGCGTCTTCCGGGCTTGCCAGGAGACGCGGTGGCGCTGGCCGGGAATCGGCGCCATCCCGCTATTTTCGCATCGCTTTCTTTACCTCCCCACGGCAGGATAGCCGTGCAACCGGGAGAGGACGCGCATGGATCGAGTGAGGATGTTCGCCTGGGGCTATTTCGCCCTGTTCGTTGGCGTGGTCGCGATCGGCTATGTGCCCGGCTTCCATGACGCCGATGGCAATCTGTTCGGGCTGTTCAAGCTCGATCTCTATGACGACAGCCTGCATCTCGCCTCGGGCATCTGGGCCGGGATCGCCGCATGGCTCTCCTACCGCGCGTCGCGCGGTTATTTCCGGCTGTTCGGGCCGCTCTATTTTCTGGACGGAGTGCTCGGGCTGATCACCGGCAGCGGCTATCTCGACGGCGGCATCTTCCTCTACGGGCCGCTCGACCTGTCGATGACGATCCGCTTCTTCGCCAACCTGCCGCACCTCCTGATCGGCGGCATCGCGATCTGGGTTGGCTATCGGCTCGCGCGTCAGCCCACCGTCGCGGCATGAAGCGCCGCTGGAAGGTCGCGATCGGGGTCGGCGGCCTGCTGGCCGCCACGATCCTGCTGCCGATGGCCTATATCGAGATCGGTTGCCAGTCGCCGATCGCCGGCTTCAACCCGGCTGCGCCCTACAAGCCCATCCTCCAGCCGGCCGAACGTCGGCCCGAGGCGCGGACTTTCCTGACCTATCCCGAATGGCACATCGTCTATTCGGCCGAGAGCTATGGCCGTCACCTCACCGCGGCCCAGCGCCCCAGCGGCTACGCGTTCGGCGGCGATATCGGCGGCTTCTGGTCGAGCTATTGCGCGCTCAACCGAGCGACCGTCGGCGGCGATGCGGGCGACGCCAAGATGATGATCTATACGATCGGGATCAGCTATACAGTCGAGATGGCGGTCAAGGCAGCGTATGAACGGCTGATCGGGCGCTTCTTCGAATGGACCGGCGGCTGGCATAGTGCGGATGATCATTATGCGGCCAACGTGCAGCGCGCATACGGCCAGTTCATGCACGAGACGCCCTGGTATATGTTCCCGTTCGGCAAGGTGCTGCGCGGGGAATGGCGGACTGCGGACAGCGAGAACCGGCTGCGGCATGCCGAGCGGCGTTTCGCGCTCAGCGCCGAATATGGGGTGAAGGCGGGTTATGCGAAGCTGATCGGGTCTGCTGCCGGGGCGACGATGGAGCCGGCGGCGCCAAAGCTGTGGTTCGTGGCGAAGGGCCCGTCAGGCGCGATCCAGGCGATCGACCCGCGGCTGAAGCCGATCCGCACTGCCGGCGGGCTGACGGTGGTCGAGGCGCCGCGCTATGCGCAATTCACTGATCTGTTGGGCAAGCTCGCCGCGTCACCGATCGAGGTGATCGAGATTTCCGGCAATGACGATATCCTCGTTACCTTGCTCGCGACCGCCCCGCCGGAACCCGCCGATGGCACCGTGCTGATCTCCCAGGCGCTGGCCGACCGGCCCGGGTGGCAGCGCTACGGCGTCTCCACCAAGGTCCCGAAGCTGCTCGCTTTGCTCCGCACGGTGAAGGCGCGCGGCGGGACGGTCGAGCATGTCTATGATTATTAAGACATCCAGCGCCGCCCCTGCGACCCTTCCCCGGCGAAGGCCGGGGCCCAGGTGGGGGACACCGGTAACGACGCGAATCGGCCGTTCCCTTCCGTTTTCCATCTGGGCCCCGGCCTTCGCCGGGGAAGCATGATCTCCGACCATGACTCATCCCAAAAACCTCTTCCGCATCGCCGCCCGCGTCGCGCTGGTGCTGGGCGGCTGGACCGCGATCATGCTCGCCATGCCCTTTGTGGGGTCGGCGCGGCAGGTTGCGGTGGTTGGGGATCGGGCGCGAGCATTGCGCGCGATCGCGGCCGCGGGCGGAAGTGTGGTGGAGATACGCGACGGGGCGACCCTGGCACGGTCCGACAAGCCCGGCTTCGCCGCAGCGCTTTACCGCAACGGAGCGCGGCTGGTGATCGAGGGCCGGATCGGCGCTGGTTGCTTCAGCTCTTCGCCACCGGCGCGCTGAACGCCGGCGCATAGCGCGCATACCAGCTGTTGCTGAACAGCCCGTCCGGATCCCAGCGGCGCTTCTCGGCAAAGAAATCCCCGATCTGCGGGTAGGACCGGCGCAGCTGCTCCGGCGTGTAGTGGAGTTGATAGGGCAGGAAGAAGCGCCCGCCTTCCTTCGCGGTCAGATCGATCAGGTCGCTGGTCAGTTTCGCCATCGCCTTCGTACCTTCCGCATCGGTCTTCTGGTTGAGGTAGAGCACAATCGAGAAAGCCGGCGCCGGCGCATAGCTCAGCGCATTGGGCTCGGTATCGACCGCGCGGATCGAGGCGTTGACCAGATTGGCCTTCTGCTCCCGGAACAGGATCCGCATGGCATCGATGAACGGCACGATCCGATCGCGCGGGATGAAATATTCGTGCAGGATGTCCGTCTCGGCCGGCAGCGCGTTGCGCAGATAGGCGACGCTGTCATGCATCGGATCGTTGCGCGAAACGAGGCATGCCTCCCCGTCGCCCATCGCCTGGGCGCGGGTGATGGTGCAGGTCTCGAGCCGGTGCTCGATATGCTTTTCCGACCACCATTTGGCCGAATTGAAGAAGTCGCTACGCTTGGCGAGATTGACGGTGAGGCGGCGCAATTTCGTCGAGCTCACTTCGGCCAGTGGCGCGCGCGCGAGGCCCTGATCCGCCGGCACCTTGCGGTAGCTGTACACCAATGCCTCCTGCAGCAGCGAGCCGGGCGCAGTCGAGAGATGGGTATAGGTCAGCCCGATCGCGGGATCGGCCTCGATCTTCGCGAAGGTCTGCGGGAAGGCGCGATAGTCGATCAGCGCGCGCTCGGAGCGATAGACGTCGTTGGGCACCACCTCCAGTTCAGCGCTGAGCATCACACCGAACAAACCGTAGCCGCCAACGATATGTCGGAAGAGATCGGGATTCTCGGTCCGCGACACCGTCACGATCCTGCCGTCGGCCAGCATCACGCGCAAGCTGCGGATCGATCCCATCACCGCGCCCGCCTGGTGATCCATGCCGTGCGCGTTGACCGAGATCGAGCCGCCGACGGTGAAGATGTCGGTCGATTGCATTGCCTTGACCGCGAAGCGCGGATGGATCGCGTTCTGGATATCGTGCCACGTCGCGCCCGCGCCGACGGTGACGGTCCGCGTCGCCGCATCCAGGGCGATGGCGTTCATCCCCTTCATGTCTAGCACCACCCCGCCCTTGCGAAAGGCCTGGCCGCCCATGCTGTGCTTCATGCCGGCCGGCGAAACGGTGAGGCCATGCGCGCGGGCATAAGCGATCGCTCCGGCCACATCCTGCTCCGACCGCACCGCGACCACGCCCGCAACCGGCGTGCGGCTGAGGCAGCTGGCGTCGTTGACCGTGCCGCCCCGCTGCGACCAGGCCGGTTCCGGAACGCTCGCCGCATGCCCGGCGAGTGCGGGCAATGGCGGCAGGATGTCGCCACAATCCTTTGCCGCGACCGGATCGGCAGCGAGCGGCAGCGCGTAGAAGGCCGCGCTCGCCGCGGCGAGCGCGATCACCGATACGCCGATCAGCAGCTTCTTGCGTTTCATGATGCCTCCATGGCCCGGTCCAGCGCAGCAAGGAACTGCGCCGGATCCTCGATATGCGGGATATGCCCGACTCCCGGGAGCCGCTGAAAGCTCCGCGCGCGAAAAATTCTCGCAAGAGCTTCTCCCTGCGCGATCGGCGTCACCGTGTCGGCCTCACCCCAGATCAGCGCGACCGGCGGCCTCATCCCGGCGAGGCCAGCGCTGCGCCGGCTGAGGCCCGCATCGGTCGCGGCGAACAGCGCCGGCGTCCAGGCGGCATAGCCCGCGGTCGAACCGCTCCGCCGCATCGGCGCGCGGATCGTATCGATCCAGGGCGCGGCCGCTTCCTTGCGCGCCAGCATCGGGCGCAGCAGCGATGACGTCGCCATCGGATTGGTCAGCGTTGCGGCGACAACGGGCTGCAGCACGATGGATGGAAGAACGCCCGAACCGGCGTGGGCCGGCGGATCGAGCAGCCCCAGCGCGGGATCGACCAGCACCAGTTGCCGCACCCGCGTCGGCGCGCGCAATGCCAGTTCGGTCGCCGCCCCCGCGCCAAAGCTGTGCGCGACGACGATCGCCGGCTGGTTGCCCGCCACCGTCTGCAACACCGCCGCCAGCCGCGCCGCCTGGGCCGGCCGGTCATAGCGCGCCTGCGGATCGCGATCGGAATATCCGAAGGGCGGCACGTCGGCCGCGATCACGCGGTAGCCCCGCGCCGCAAGATGGAGCGAGACGCCACGCCAGAAGCCGCTCCACCCCGCCGTACCCGGCACGATCAGCACCGGCGTTCCGTTCTCTGGCCCCGACAGCGCGACCGCCACGCGGCCGAGCGGCGTCGCGATCAGAGTCGAGCTGGCGGGAATTGCGTCGTCATGCTCGCGCATGGCCGCGGCGACGCGGAACAGGAGCAGGATCGCGATGACGACCAGCACCAGGCCGAGGGCCAGCCGCCAAGCGAAGCGCAACGCGCCGCCGATCGAGATCCCCCTGCCCATCTTCCGACGATATGAGGCAAATCTTACCGGACCGTCACCCTCCGCGTGATGATCGCACGCCGCCGCTCCTAGATTCCGTACACATCGAGCATGGTCGGTATGACATCGTTCATCAGGCGGATGACCTTGCGGGAGATCTTCCACCCATCGCCTTCCAGGCGCAGCTCATGTTCGTAGCGGCCGAAATAGGCGTGACTGCGATTGGTCCTGAGATCCTGCACGTTGACGATGAAGGAAGAATCGACCCGAGTCGTGATATCGTCGACCGGCTCGGACAGCACATTGCCGATCAGGTGCGCCACGCGGGGCATCACCGCGGAGGATACCGAGACGCCGGAGCGTATCCGCTGGACACGGTCCTCCAGATTGCGCCGGCCGCGATAGAAGATCAGCGAAAGCTCCCGGTCGGGATCCTCGGTCTGCGTGCCATCATCCCGCCATGCCGGCATCCAGAACAGGCAATCGGCGGTATAGAGATCGAGCCAGGCGTCAAAATCCAGCCGATCGAGAAACAGCGCTTCGCGATACAGATAGGCCGCCGCCTCGGCCTGCCCCAGTGACGTCATGACAGCGCGCCTGCCATCCGCGCCGCCCAGGCGCGATAATAGCTGCCGAACAGGCTCTCGTCGCACAGCTGCGCATCGGCGAGCACGCTGCGCGCCGGCCTGAGATCGATCATGTCGGAATAGGCGTTGCCGCCTGCGACCGAAGCGGCGAGCCCGCGCGCATGGCCCTGCAGCCACGGCCTTTCCTGCTCCGCCATGCCGAGCTGCGCTTCCTCGTAACAGACCGTGTCGTCGGGCGTGGCCATGCCGGTCGGATTGAAGAAATCTTCATATTGGCGAATGCGCAACGTCCGCGCCTGGGCGCTCTCCCCCCGCGGCGCGATGCACCAGGTCTGCATTTCAGTGAGATTGTGCGCGATCGGCCGGATGACGCGCAGCTGGCTCGAAGCATTCTCCGCGACCTGCATGTTCGGGAAGATCGTCAGGTTGCGCATGTTGAACATCCAGTTCCGCCGCGCGGCGCCAAACTCGCGCGCCAGTTGGTCGGCGCGCTCATAGGTTGGCTGGGCCGACGATACCGGCATCACGCCCCAGTTGAGCACATGCCCGTGATCGAAGCTGTAGGTTCCGCCGGTGACGCCGCTCGCATCCTCCTGCCAGAAATCGGCGGCGCCGAACGCCGCCTGCACCAGTTCGGGTGCCTGATCCCTGGCGCGCTGATCCAGGATGCGGATGTAGCTCGGGTGAGTCGACGTGAAGTGATATTGGTCGGAGCAGTTTTCGAGCTGCATCTTCCAATTGGCCGCATAGGTGAAGGTAACCCGGCCGGGGACCAGTTCGACACCCTCGGGCGCCTTGTCGACGACGAGATCGATCAGCTTGCGCGTCTCGCCCAGATGCTCCTCGAGGCTCGGCACCTCGGCATTCAGGCTGGCGAACAGGAAGCCGCGATATTCGCCGAACCGCGCGACCGATGCGAGATCGTGATTCTCCTCGTCGAAACCGGCCGCATAGCAGCCCGCTTTCTCCCATTTGATGTTGCGGTTGGTCCCGGCGCTGTCGAACGTCCAGCTGTGATAGGGGCAGACGTGCCGGCGCGCATTCCCGCACAGCTTCTGCACAAGCCGCACGCCCTTGTGGGGGCAGGCATTCACGAAGCAGCGCAATGCGCCCTCGCCATCGCGGCTGACGATGATCGGCACGCGGCCGATGAACCCGGTAAAATAATCGTGCGGATGCTCGGCCTGAGTGGACAGGCCGATGAAAACCCAGCCGCCCTCGAACACATGCTTCATTTCGAGCGCGAAGAGCGCGGGATCGCGAAACAGGGCGCGGTTGACCCGGAATACGCCATCCCGCGGCCGATCGTCGATGAGATCGCGAAGGGCGAAGCCTTTCGTCATGCACCCCCCCCTCCTTATGCGGTCGACATGCTACGCTGCCCGGCCATCAAAGCATATCAATAGCGACAACGTCCTATCCATATCAACGAAGTCTGCGCGGGCAGATTACTCCACCGTCACGCTCTTCGCGAGGTTGCGCGGCTGATCGACATCGGTGCCCTTGGCCACCGCGACATGGTAGGCGAGCAACTGCACCGGCACGGCATAGACCAGGGGCGCGATCAGCGGATGGACCTTGGGCATCTCGATCGTCGCAATGGTGTTCTCGCCGGCCTGCGCGATGCCGTCGGCGTCGGAGATCAGGACGACCTGCGCACCGCGTGCCTGGGCCTCCTGCATGTTGCTGACGGTCTTGTCGAACAGCGGACCGGACGGGGCGATCACGATCAGCGGGACATTGTCGTCGATCAGCGCGATCGGACCGTGCTTCATCTCGCCCGAAGCATAGCCTTCGGCGTGGATATAGCTGATTTCCTTGAGCTTCAGCGCGCCTTCGAGCGCCAGCGGATAATCCGGCCCGCGCCCGAGATAGAGCACGTCGCGCGCCGCCGCGATCTTCGGCGCCATCGCCGCGATTTCCTCGTCATGCGCCAGCGCGCGACTCATCGCCTGGGGCACTTCCTGCAGGTGATGGACGATATCGCGTTCGACCTGTTCGGTCAGCATGCCCTTGGCCCGAGCGAGATTGGTCGCGAGCGCGGCCATCACGGCGAGCTGGCAGGTGAACGCCTTGGTCGAGGCGACGCCGATTTCCGGCCCGGCATGAGTCGGCAGCAGCAGATCGACTTCCCGCGCCATCGAGCTGGTCGGCACGTTGATGATGCCGGCGGTGGTCAGCCCGGCTGCCTTCATGTGGCGCAGCGCCGCGAGCGTGTCGGCGGTCTCGCCCGATTGCGAGATGACGATGCCGAGCATGTTCGGCGTCAGCACCGGATCGCGGTAGCGGAACTCCGACGCCACATCGACCTCGACATGGACGCGCGCGAGCTGCTCGATCCAGTATTTGCCGATCATGCCGACATAGGAAGCCGTGCCGCAGGCGACGATCGCCACGCGCTCGACAGAGCCGAGATCGAACTCCATGTCGGGCAGCGCAACCTGCTCCTCGAGCGGGCGCAGATAGGACCGCAGGGTCTGCGCCACGACCACTGGCTGCTCGTAGATTTCCTTGAGCATGAAGTGGCGGTGATTGCCCTTGTCGATCAATTGGCCGGACGCGCCCGAATTGACGATCGGCCGCTCGACCGGTTCATTGTCCTTGTCATAGACCTGCACGCCCTCGCGCCGGATCACTGCCCAGTCGCCCTCTTCGAGATAGGCGATGCGCTGAGTCAGCGGGGCCAGCGCGAGCGCGTCTGAACCGAGATAATTCTCGCCGTCGCCATAGCCGACGGTCAGCGGGGCGCCGAGCCGGGCGCCGATCAGCAGATCGGGCTCGGACTTGAACATCACGCCGAGCGCAAAGGCCCCGTGGAGGCGCGGCAGCACGTTCGCCACTGCCTCGCGCGGCTTGAAGCCACGCCCCAGTTCGCGATCGATCAGGTGAGCGACGACTTCGGTGTCGGTCTGGCTCAGGAACTGGCGCCCCTCGGTGATCAGCTCGTCGCGCAGCGGCTTGAAATTCTCGATGATGCCGTTGTGGACCAGCACCACGTCGCCGACGATGTGCGGATGGGCATTGTCGACCGTCGGCGCGCCGTGCGTCGCCCAGCGGGTATGCGCGATGCCGCTGTCGCCGGGGAGCGGATCCCGGGCCAGCTCGGCCGCGAGATTGACCAGCTTGCCCGGCGCGCGACGCCGATCGAACGCGCCGTCATGCACGGTGCACATGCCCGCCGAATCATAGCCGCGATATTCGAGCCGCTTCAGCCCATCGAGCAGCCGATCCGCGACGGGCCCCTTGCCGAGAATTCCAACGATCCCGCACATAGAAATGTACCTTAGATAGAGGTCAGTTCGCGAAGTTGGTGTCGACGAACGCCCATGTAAATGTCAGCGGGTCGGGCTCGCTTCCCTGGGCTGCGACAAAAGCCGGCCGCCCCTTTTCCCAGACCCTGTGGATTTCATCCGGCATCGTCTCGGGGAATTGCATCTCGGCCTCGACAATTTCCAGCCAGGTCCCGGGTCGTTGATAGATTTCCCGCAGCTTGGGTTCCATCGACGTCATCATGGCGCTCGACCGGTCATCGAGCGCGCCGATCGCTTCGAGAACATAGCAGTCCAGCAGCTTCAAAAAAGGCTTTCCGGCGTAACGATCGCTCACTTTTTCGCCGCGGCCTTCTTCGCCGCCATGACGTCACGAAAACGCGCACCTCGGCCGGGCCGCACTTCCTGCTTGCCGCGCGCGATCGCCAGATCGCCGGCCGCAACATCGGCGGTGATCACTGAGCCCGCGCCGACGATCGCACCGGCGCCGATCGCGACCGGCGCGACCAGCGCGCTGTTCGATCCGATGAACGCCCCCTCGCCGATCACCGTCCTGTATTTGAAGAACCCGTCATAATTGCAGGTGATCGTACCCGCGCCGATGTTCGCGCCGGCACCGATCTCCGCATCGCCCAGATAGGTCAGGTGGCTCGCTTTCGCACCGGCCCCCAGCACTGCCTTCTTCATCTCGACGAAATTGCCGATCTTCGATTGCTCCCCCAGCACCGCGCCGGGGCGAAGCCGCGCAAACGGGCCGACTTCGGCGCCGGCGCCGATCGTCGCGCCCTCGATATGGCTGAAGCCGTGAATCACAGCGCCGTCAGCGATGCTGACGCCGGGGCCGAAAAAGACGTTGGGCTCGATCACGACATCGCGGCCGATAACCGTATCGAAGGCGAACCATACCGTATCCGGCGCAATCAGGCTCGCGCCCTCGGCCATCGCCCGGGCGCGGCGCGCCTGCTGCCAGCTCGCCTCGACCGCGGCCAGCTCGCCACGACTGTTGACGCCGGCCACTTCCGCCGCGTCGGTCTCGATCACGGCGGAAATCCGCCCTTCCCGCCCGGCCAGCATGACGATGTCGGGCAAATAGAATTCGCCCGCCGCATTGTCGTTGCCGACCTGCGCCAGCAGCGCGAACAGGTCCTCGCCGCGCACTGCCATCAGGCCGGAATTGCACAAGGTCTCGGCGCGCTCCCCGGGCGTCGCGTCCTTATATTCGACCATCTTGGCGATGCGCCCATCGGCATCGGCGATCACCCGGCCATAGGCACCGGCCTCGGCCGGGCGGAAGCCGAGCACCACCGTCGCAGGATCGTCCGCGCCGTGCAGCCGTTCGAGCATCCGCTCCATCGTCGCGGTCGTGACCAGCGGCACATCGCCATAGAGGATCAGCACATCGCCCCCGAAGCCGCCCATCGCCTCCTCGGCCTGGTGGACGGCATGGCCGGTGCCGTGCTGCTCTGCCTGCACCACCGTCATCACGCCGAGCGGCGAGACCGCTGCCTCGACCTGTTCGCGGCCCGCGCCCGTCACCACCACCGTACGCGCCGGCGCGAGCGCCGCAACGCTGTCGATCAGGTGAAGCAGCATGGGGCGCCCGGCGATCGGGTGGAGCACCTTGTGCAGATCGGATTTCATGCGCGTGCCCTTGCCGGCGGCAAGGATGATCGCAGCAACAGGACGGGTCATTGAGCCTCCAAGCGGCGGCCCTGCCATGATTGGCTTGCCATTTCCATAGTGTGACTGGCAGGCGCGGCGATGATGACGAAGTTTTCATTCGATATCGTCGGGTTCGATCTCGACGGCACCTTGCTCGATACCAGCGGCGATCTCGCCGCAGCGGTGAATCACGCCCTGGTGGCGGCAGGCCGGCCGACACTGACGGTCGAGCAGGTCCGCGCGAATACCGGCGGGGGTGTCAGGCATATGCTCGAACTCAGCATGGCGCCGGGCGGCGGATGCAGCGAGGCTGAGTTCAACCGCCTCGTGGGGCTGCTGCTGGCCTATTATGAAGCGCATATCGCGGTCGAAAGCCGCCCCTTTCCAGGCGCGATCGAGGCGATCGACGCGCTGCAGGCGGGCGGCGTGAAGATCGCCATCATCACCAACAAGGTCGAACGTCTTGCGGTAAAGCTGCTTGACGCGCTTGGCCTCGGCGATCGCTTCGACGTGGTAATCGGCGGCGATACGCTGGGCGACGGCCTGGCCAAACCGCACCGTGCGCCGATAGACGAAATGATTCGCCGGTGCGGCGGCGGCCGCGCGGCCTTTGTCGGGGATTCGCGCTACGATATCGCGGCGGCAAAGAATGCCGGCATTCCCAGCATTGCCGTCAGCTTTCCGCCGCAACCCGCCGAGGAATTGGGTGCGAACGCCGTAATCCACAGCTATGGCGAACTGATTCCGACGCTCGAAAGGCTGACCGTTTGATCGATCGCGCTTTGGCGGCAAAGGCCGCATTCTGGGGGGCGCTGCTGTTTGCAGTGGTCATGGCGGTCCTTCCCAAGCCTCCGCACACTCCGATCGACCAGTTCGGCGACAAGTTCGAACATATGCTCGCCTTCGGTACGCTCGCCGCGTGCGCGGCGCTGGGTTACGCCGAGACGCCGCTGCTGCGCATCGGCGAGCGCCTCTCCTTCCTAGGCGCGATGATCGAACTGATACAATCGATCCCCGCGCTGCACCGCGACTGCGATATCAGGGACTGGGTCGCCGATACCGCGGTGATCGTTCTCGTCCTGTCGATTGCCGCCCTGTTCCGCCGCGCCCGCGCCGAGCGCCGCCTCATCCGGCTATAGCGACGCGCCGCCGCCGTTGGCCAATGGGTGGCCGGGACGCCGACGAATGGCTACAGACGCCGCGATGTTGAACGGATTTGGCCACCGCACGCTTACCGCGATCCTGATCGCCGTCGTCGCGGCGATCGCGGTGCTGATGATCGCGGGCCATTTGCCGGCAGCGCTCGTAACCCTGGTCGGCGGGATCGCCGCCGCTTTGCTCGCAGCCGGCGCCGGTGACGAACCAGCCGCGACCGTCACCCCCAGCACCGATATCGCACCACGGACACCGCGGGTCGCCGAGGTGATCGAAGCGATCGTCGAACCGGTGCTGATCGTCACCGAGGGCCGCGTCACTCATGCCAATGCGGCAGCCCTGGCGCTACTCGGCGGACATATCGTGGGCGAAGACGTACGGCTTGCCATCCGGCACCCAGCCGCGGCGGAGAGGCTTGCAAGCCCCCTGGCCGGGGCGCCGGTGGAGCCGATCGATCTGGTCGGGCTCGGCACGCTCGATCAGCGCTGGGAAATGCATGTCGGCGGCACGACGGACGGCCAGCGCATCGTCCATCTGATCGATCAGACCGGCAATTATGCGGCCGAGCGCATGCGCGTCGATTTCGTCGCCAATGCCAGCCACGAACTGCGCACCCCGCTCGCTTCGATCCTCGGCTATATCGAGACGCTCGAGGAAGAAAATGCCGGCGCCGACAAGGCAGTGCGCAGCCGGTTCCTGAAGATCATGTTCCACGAATCGCAACGGATGCAGCGGCTGGTGGAAGACCTGATCTCGCTCAGCCGGATCGAGGCCGAGAAATATCGCCTGCCCGAGAGCCCGGTCGATCTCGGCGACCTGATCGGCGAGGTGCGCACTGAATTGCTCGCCGCGCGCGGCGGCGAGATCGTGGCGGATATCGGCGCGGACATGCCCGCCATTGCCGGCGACCGCGCTCAGCTGAGCCAAATGCTGCACAACCTGATCGGCAATGCGATCAAATATGGCCGGCCGGGCGCGCCGGTGACCGTCCGCTTGTCGCGTGACCAGACTGGCATGGTGAGACTCGGCGTCACCGATGAAGGCGACGGCATCGCACCGGAACATATTCCACGCCTGACCGAGCGATTCTATCGAGTCGATGCCGGACGCAGCCGCGCGGCGGGCGGAACCGGCCTCGGCCTCGCCATCGTAAAACATATTGTAGAGCGCCATCGCGGCCGTCTCGACATCGCCAGCACGCTGGGCAAGGGCACTACGGTGACCGTCCTGCTGCCCGCTCACGGAAGCGGTGTCATCAAACGGTAACCGTAATGTCACACAGGCGCGGTGATCGTGCTGCTAGCGCGAATCAGGACATGCTCCCGAGGAAACGCTCAGTGAAACGGCCCGTGCCAAGGATTGCCATCGCGCTCGCCTGCGCCACACTTGCCCTTTCGGGATGTGTGGATCAGGCCAATGGCGGTGGTGCCGGCTCGCGCGACCAGATCAAGGCGGTCGGCTCCTCGACAGTCTATCCCTTCACCACGCTCGTGGCGGAGCAGTTCCTCAACAACAGCCCCGACACGCGGACGCCGGTGATCGAATCGACCGGCACCGGTGCGGGCATGAAGCTGTTCTGCGCGGGGATCGGCGCGGCGCATCCCGATATAGAAGCTGCGTCACGCCGGATGAAAGCGTCCGAATATGCGGCCTGCAAGGCGAATGGCGCCGGCGATATCCTGGAAATCCAGGTCGGCATGGACGGCATCGCCTTTGCCGAGGCGAAGAACGGGCCGAAGCTGCAACTCACCCCGGTCGACCTGTTCAAGGCAATGGCCGCCAGCCCGATGGGCATGAAGAACAATGCGCGCACCTGGCGCGACGTGAACCCCGCCCTGCCGGCCATGCCGATTCAGATCTACGGTCCGCCTTCGACCAGCGGCACGCGCGACGCGCTGACCGAGCTGATCCTCAACAAGGGCTGCGAGGAGGCGATGCCGCAGATGAAGGCGCTGAAGGACAGCGACAAGGACGGTTACGCCAAAATCTGCAGCCGCGTCCGCGAGGACGGCGCCTATATCGATGCGGGCGAAAACGACAATCTCATCGTCCAGAAGCTGCAGTCCAATCCGACCGCGATCGGGATCTTCGGCTATTCCTATCTCGAGGAGAATCGCGACGAGGTGACCGGCGTGCCGCTGAACGGCATCGAACCGACCTATGAGACGATCGCGCAGAACCGGTATCCCGGCTCCCGCCCGCTGTTCCTCTATGTGAAGAAGGCGCATCTCAACGCGATCCCCGGCCTTCGCCTGTTCCTCGCCGAATATGCCAGGCAGTGGGACCCGAGCGGCCCTCTCGTGAAGCGCGGGATGATCGCCTCCCCGCCCGACGTGCGCAAGCAATCAGCCTCCATCATCCGGAACGAGACGTTGCTCGATCCGAGCAAACTGCACTGATCCGCCCATGTCGATGCTTGCCCTTCTTTTCCTGATTGCCGGGCTCGGCCTGATCGGCTGGCTGACGGCGCGCGTGCGCGCCGTCGCCTTCCGACGCGACAGCAGCGCGCGCTTCAGCTCGCTCCCGTCTCATCACGGCACCTATGTGGCATTGTGGACCATATTGCCCGCCGCCCTGTTCCTCGCAGTGTGGTCGTCGGTGTCACCCGCGCTGGTCACCGACACCGTGCTTGAAGCGCCGGCCGCCGCGCAGCTGCCCGCCAACAAGTTCGAGCGCGCATCGGTGCTGTCGGAGGCACGCAACCTCGCCGCCGGCCGCAGCTTCGGCACGTTCAACCCGCTCTCGCAGACGCTCGCCCCCGCCTATGCCGCGGCGCAGAACCGGTACGACTGGATCGGCAGCGCCGCGGCCCTGCTGCTCGCCTTCGCCAGCGGCGCCTGGGCGTTCACGCGGGTCCGCCCCTCGTTCCGGGCGCGCACCCAGATCGAGCGGGTCGTCATGGTCCTGCTGCTCGCGGCCTCACTGATCGCGATCCTGACGACGCTCGGCATCGTCGCCTCGCTGGTGTTCGAATCGGCCCGCTTCTTCCAGATGGTGCCGATCACTGATTTCCTGTTCGGCACGCACTGGAGCCCGCAGGTCATCTCGGCCGAGGATCCGGGCGCATCGCTTGGCGCGGTACCGCTGTTCTGGGGCACTTTCTTCATCGGCGCGGTGATCGCGATGATCGTGGCGATCCCGTTCGGGCTGATGAGCGCGATTTATCTGACTCAATATGCCGCCCCGCGCGTGCGCGCGTGGATGAAGCCGATCCTTGAGGTGCTCGCGGGCGTGCCGACCGTCGTCTACGGCTATTTCGCCGCGCTGACGGTTGCGCCAGCGGTGCGCGATCTGGCCGTATCGCTCGGTGTGACCTGGGCATCGTCGGAGAGTGCGCTCGCCGCCGGTCTGGTGATGGGCGTGATGATCATTCCCTTCGTCTCCTCCATGGCCGACGATTCGATCGCGGCCGTGCCGTCATCGATGCGCGACGGCAGCCTTGCGATGGGCGCGACCTCGTCCGAGACGATCCGCCGCGTACTCTTGCCCGCCGCCTTGCCCGGCGTGGTCGGCGGCGTGCTGCTCGCCGTCAGCCGGGCGATCGGCGAGACGATGATCGTCGTGATGGCCGCATCGGGCGTCGCAACGCTGACGCTCAACCCCTTCGCCAGCGCGACCACGGTGACCAAGCAGATCGTCGACCTGCTGACCGGTGAGGCAGAGTTCGATAGCCCAAAGACGCTCGCTGCTTTCGCCCTTGGGCTTACGCTGTTCGTCGTGACCCTGCTGCTCAACATCGTCGCGCTCACCGTCGTGAAGCGTTATCGCGAGGCATATGAATGAGTAGCGCCCTGACCCTGCCCGTTTCCGGCGAGCGCGCGCCGACCGACTGGCGCGCCAGCGCGATGCAGCGCCGCATTCGTCGTCGCTATGCCGCGGAGCGTCGTTTCCGGCTGCTCGGCCTGGGCGCGGTGCTGATGTCGGCCGGTTTCCTCGTCTTCCTGCTCGCAACGATGCTGGCCAACGGCATTGGCGGTTTCAGCCGGACCGAGATCAAGCTGCCGATCGACTTCCCGCGGGCCGGGCTGACACTCGACGCTGCCCGCCTGTCCGGTCCGGGCGCAGATCTCGCGCTTGCCGGCGCGGGCATCCAGAACGCGACCGACGCCGCTGCGATCGCGGCGTTCGGCAAGGATGGCGACGCGCTGATCTCCGACGGCGCCTGGCTCAGCGTCCGCAGCGCGGTGAAGGCCGATCCGACGCTGTTGCGCGCCCGCGCAACGATCGCGGTGCCTGCCTCCGATGCGATCGACATCGCCGCGAAGGGCGACGGCACCCCCGCGGCGGAAGCACAGGTATCCCGCCTGAAGGCGGCCGGCGTGCTGACCACCGGCTTCAATCTCTCCTTCCTGCAAGGCGCGGATTCGACCGATCCGACCATGGTCGGCATCTGGGGCGCGCTGAAGGGATCGATCTTCACCATGATCGTCACCCTCGTCCTGGCCTTCCCGGTCGGCGTGTTCGCCGCGCTCTATCTCGAGGAATATGCCCCGCGGAACCGCTGGACAGACCTGATCGAGGTGTCGATCAACAATCTCGCCGCGGTGCCGTCGATCATCTTCGGCCTGCTCGGGCTCGCGGTGTTCCTCAACACCTTCCACCTGCCGCGCTCGGCGGCGATCGTCGGGGGGCTCACGCTCGCGCTGATGACCATGCCGGTGATCGTGATCGCCGGGCGCAATGCGATCAAGGGCGTGCCGCCGTCGATCCGCGACGCCGCGCTCGGGATTGGCGCGTCCCCGGTGCAGGTCGTGTTCCATCACGTCCTGCCGCTCGCCCTGCCCGGCATCCTCACCGGCACGATCATCGGCATGGCGCGCGCGCTGGGCGAGACGGCGCCGCTGCTGATGATCGGCATGCGCGCCTTCATCGCCTCGCCGCCAGAGCGCCTGTCCGATCCGGCGACCGTGCTGCCCGTGCAGATCTTCCTCTGGTCCGATCAGGTTAACCGTGGCTTCGTCGAGAAGACCAGCGCGGCGATCATCGTCCTGCTCGTCTTCCTGCTCGCGATGAACGGCGTCGCGATCTACCTCCGCAACAAATTCGAGACCCGCTGGTAATGACCCAAATTCTCAAGATGACGGCAAACAACGTCAACGTCTTCTACGGCAAGAAGCAGGCGATCAACGACGTGTCGATCGACATCGACCAGGATCTCGTCACGGCGTTCATTGGCCCGTCGGGCTGTGGCAAATCGACCTTCCTGCGCACGCTGAACCGGATGAACGACACCGTCGCCAGCGCAAAGGTGACGGGCGACATCCGCCTCGACGGGGAGAATATCTATGCCCCGGAGATGGACGTGGTGCAGCTCCGCGCACGGGTCGGCATGGTCTTCCAGAAGCCCAATCCCTTCCCCAAATCGATCTTCGAGAATGTCGCCTATGGCCCGCGCATCCATGGCCTGGCGTCGAGCAAGAGCCAGCTTGCCGGGATCGTCGAGCAATCGCTGAAGCGCGCGGGCCTGTGGGAGGAAGTGAAGGACCGGCTTCAGGACAGCGGGACCGCGCTGTCGGGCGGCCAGCAGCAGCGGCTGTGCATCGCGCGCGCGATCGCCGTCGACCCCGAGGTGATCCTGATGGACGAGCCCTGCTCGGCGCTCGATCCCATCGCCACCGCGAAGATCGAGGAGCTGATCCACGAGCTCAAGGGCCGCTACGCGATCGTGATCGTCACCCACAACATGCAGCAGGCGGCGCGCGTCTCGCAGCGCACGGCGTTTTTCCATCTCGGCACGCTGATCGAATATGGCGCGACGTCCGATATCTTCACCAACCCGCGCGAGGAGCGCACGCGGGACTATATCACCGGCCGGTACGGCTGAGCCACGGGACAGATGCAGTGAGCGAACATACGGTAAAGGCATTCGACGACGATATCGGCGAGCTGCGCGGCCTGATCGCCGAGATGGGCGGCCTCGCCGAGCATGCGATCCGTGCCGCGATCACCGCGTTGCAACGCCACGATCTGGAAGCAGCTGCGCGGATCGTCGCCGAGGACAAGAAGATCGACGCGCTCGAGATGCAGGTCGAGCAGCTCGCGGTGCGCATCATCGCGCTGCGTGCCCCCATGGCGGTGGATCTGCGCGAAGTCGTCGCCGCGCTGAAGATCGCCGGCGTGGTCGAGCGGATCGGCGATTACGCCAAGAATATCGCCAAGCGCGTGCCCGCGATCGACAGCCATAGCGAGATCGAGCCGCTGTCGGTGCTGCCCGCGATGGCGACCCTTGCCGCCGCGCTTGTCCACGACGTGCTCGATGCCTTCGCCGCCCGCGACGCGGAAGCCGCCGTTTCGGTGTGCGAACGCGACAAGGCAGTGGACGATTTCTACAACAGCCTGTTCCGGGTTCTCGTCACGCACATGATGGAGAATCCCAAGACGATCGGCCAGGTCGCGCACCTGCTGTTCATCGCCAAGAATCTGGAACGTGTCGGCGACCACGCGACGAACGTGGCCGAAATGGTGTATTACGCGGCGACCGGCACGCACATGGCCGAGCGCGACCGCGCGGCGCTCGAAACGAGCTGAAGGAGCAAGATCGATGGCCCGAGCAAAAATGCTGCTGGTAGAGGATGATGCGGCGCTCGCCGAACTCCTCATCTATCATTTCAAGCGCGAGGATTTCGAAATCAAGCAGACGCCGGACGGCGAGGAGGCGTTGCTGCTCGCCAAGGAGCAGACGCCCGATATCGTGCTGCTCGACTGGATGGTCGAAGGCCTGTCGGGCATCGAGGTCTGCCGCCGGCTGCGCCGCATGCCGGAGACCGCGAACGTGCCGATCATCATGCTCACCGCACGCGGTGAGGAAGAGGATCGCGTCCGCGGGCTCGAAACGGGCGCCGACGATTACGTCACGAAGCCCTTCTCTCCGCGCGAACTGGTGGCGCGGGTCGGCGCAGTGCTGCGCCGCGTGCGGCCGGCGCTGGCCGGCGAGCAGCTGACCTACGGCGATGTCGAGATGGACACGGTCGGCCACAAGGTGCGCCGCGCCGGCGAGGTCGTCCCGCTCGGCCCGACCGAATTCCGCCTGCTCAAGCATTTCCTGGAGCATCCCGGCTGGGTCTTCTCGCGCGAGCGTTTGCTCGATGCGGTGTGGGGGCATGATTCGGACATCGAATCGCGCACCGTGGACGTGCATATCCGGCGGCTGCGCAAGGCGATCAACGGGACCAACCGGCCCGATATCATCCGCACCGTGCGCTCCGCCGGCTACGCGCTCGATTCGGGCGCGTAGCACCGGACGATGAAGGAGCCATGCGCCCGCCCGTGCGTTGGGGGCGGGCGCGGCGCGAGCCTGCGCGTAATGCAGGAGAGACTTGATGAAGCTCATGCTCTTGGCCGCTCTCGCGGTCGCTATGCCGGCGATGGCACAGGAAACGCCGGCGCCCCAGACGACGACAACCACGACGACTGATGCCACCACGCCCGATCCGGTAGGCGGCTATCAGCCGAGCCAGCCGGCGCTTTCCGGCCCGCTGACACCGGGCGTGACGCCGACCTTCGTCCAGGCGCCTCCGCCGGACCAGGCTTTCCCCCCGCCCCCGCCGCTCGCGAAATATCCGATCTGCAAGCGGGGCCAGTTCGACAAGTGCATGCAGCGCGGCGGACGCTGATCTGACGGGCGGGCGTTTCGAGCGCCCGCCCGTTATCCGCCGCCCTTGCCTTGGCCGCGCGATAGAATAGGAACGCTCCATCATCTTTGGGAGCGCCCGCATGACCATCAGTTTCAAGGACCGCGTTGCGATCGTCACCGGGGCCGGCGGCGGCCTGGGCCGCGCCTATGCGCTCGAGCTGGCGAAGCGCGGGGCGAAGGTCGTCGTCAATGATCTGGGCGGCGCGCGCGACGGCACCGGCCATTCCGATGCAGCGCTCCAGGTGGTCGAGGAGATCAAGGCGGCCGGCGGCGAAGCGATGTCCGATGGCGGCAGCGTCACCGAATATGATCATATGGTCGAGCTCGTCGCGAAGACGAAGGAGAAATGGGGCGGCGTCCACGTCCTCATCAACAATGCCGGTGTGCTGCGCGACAAGAGCTTCGCCAAGATGGAGCCGGCGGATTTCGAGTTCGTCATCAAGGTTCACCTGATCGGTTCGGCCAACGCCACCAAGGCGGCGTGGGAGACGATGCGCGAACAGAATTACGGCCGCATCCTGATGACTGCCTCATCGACCGGCCTCTACGGTAATTTCGGCCAGGCCAATTACGGCGCTGCCAAGCTCGGCCTCGCCGGCCTGACCAAGACGCTCTATCTCGAGGGCGCGAAGAACAACATCAAGGTCAACACGATCGCCCCGACCGCGGGCACGCGCATGACCGAGGATCTTTTCCCCGAAGAGGCATTCAAGGCCTTCGCTCCCGAAAAGGTCGTGCCCGCCGCGCTGTACCTCGTGTCCGAGGACGCGCCGACCAACATGATCGTGGGCGCCGGCGCTGGCGTGTTCCAGGCGGCCTATGTCACGCTGACCCAGGGCAAGCTGCTGACCGGCGACGCGCTGAGCCCCGAGGGCGTCGCGGCGCACTGGGCCGAGATCGTCGATCGCACCGACGAGATGACCCCCCAATCCGGCTCCGAACAGGCAATGTCGATCTTCAAGAAGCTGCAAGGCGGCTGACACTGTATCGGTGTATTGTTATGGCAATACACTTGTGGTATTCCCCGGCGCAGACAGGAGGAAAGCCATGTACAGCGAAAGCGATCTTGATGACGCGGTGGCGGCGGGGGTTCTCTCCCGCGAAACCGCCGCGGCCCTGCGCAACCATGTCGCCAGGAGCCATTCGGCCCCGGCGGTGGATGAGGAGCATTTTCGGCTCCTCAGCGGCTTCAACGACATCTTCGTATCGATCGCGGTCGGGCTGGTCCTGGCTGCGCTCGCCTGGATCGGCGGGTCGATCACCACGCCGCTCGCCGGCGCGCTGGTCGCGATCGCGGCATGGGGCCTCGCTGAATATTTCACGCGGCAGCGCCGCATGGCCCTGCCCAGCATCCTGCTGCTCATCGCCTTCGTCGCCGGCGTCACCGCGACGCTGGTCGGCGTGCTGGTCGAGCTGAACCCCGATTTCTCCGATCGTACCGATGCCGTGCTCGCGGCAGGCATCGGCCTGGTCGCGGCAGGTGCGGCGTGGGTGCATTGGAAGCGCTTCATGGTGCCGATCACCGTCGCGGCGGGCGCTGCGGCACTGGTGGCCGTCGCGGTGGCGGTGACGCTTGCGGTGATCCCGGCGGCCAAGGACGCGATCTATCCGATCCTGCTCATCAGTGGCGTCGCGGTGTTCGCGTTGGCCATGTGGTGGGACATGTCGGACCGGGAACGCCGCACCCGCCGGTCGGACGTCGCTTTCTGGCTGCACCTCGCCGCGGCGCCGCTTATCGCACACCCGGTGTTCCACATGCTCGGCGTGTTCAACGAATATATCACGCTCGGCGTCGCGGCGATCGTGCTCGTGCTCTATCTCGTCTTCGCCTTCGTGGCGCTGGCGGTCGACCGTAGGGCGCTGCTCGTGTCGAGCCTCGCTTATGTGCTCTACGCGATGTACTCGGTGTTCCACACGGCGGGCGCGGTCGAACTGGCCTGGGCCTTTACCGGCCTAGTGATCGGTTCGGCGCTGCTGACGCTATCCGCCTTCTGGCACCCGATGCGCCGGCTCGTGGTCGGCACGCTGGGCGACCTGAGCGAGCGGCTCCCCCCGGTGGGCACGATGGCGCACGCCTGAAAACGCGAGACGGCAAATCCGGCCCCCGGCAGCCAGGCTGCCGGGGGTTTGCTTCATTGATCCACCAGCTTCATCAGGCGGCGCTCGATCGGGGCCAGCACCGGGGCCAGTTCGTGCCCGCGCTTCAGCACTACGCCCACTTCGTTGACCAGGGCCCACATGCCCTGGCGGTTGCGGAGCGCCGGGTGCTTCTCGATCCTGAACTCGGGTCGCTCGGCGGCGCGGCGGAAGGCGGCGAACACCGCCGCCTCGCGGCCCAGCTCAATCGCGTAATCGCGCCAATGGCCGGCCGAAACCATCCGCCCGTACAGATCGAGAATGCGGTTGAGTTCGAGGCGTTCGAAGCCGACCTGGCTGGCACGCCCCGGCGGCAGCGGAAACGGAGTAACCGTTCCCATCAGGCCCCCACCCGAGCGCCGTCAGGCACGATCGCGGACGCCTTTGCGTTTCGGCTCAGCCTCGACGAGCAGGGCATCGAGCCGCTTACGCATCGTCTCCAGTTCGCAGCGCAGCAGTTCCACCTTCTGGGTCTGCGGATCGAACATCTCGCTGCACGGCGTGCCGTAAGCGAGGAATTCCTGCGGCTTCTGACCGCCTTCGACCATCGTCGCGCGGGCGGGAATGCCGACCATCACCGCGCCCTCGGGCACGTCGCGGGTCACCACCGCATTGGCGCCGATCCGGGATCCCCGGCCGACGGTGATCGGTCCGAGCACCTGAGCGCCCGATCCGATGATCGCGCCTTCCAGGATGGTCGGGTGGCGCTTGCCCGCGACGCCATTGTCGGGGCTGGTCCCGCCCAGCGTGACGCACTGATAGATGGTGACGTTGTCGGCGATCTCCGCCGTCTCGCCGATCACGACGAAGCCGTGGTCGATGAAGAAATTGCGGCCGATCTTCGCGCCGGGATGGATGTCGATCGCAGTCCAGGCGCGGGAGAAATGATTCACCAGCCGGGCGAGAAAATAGAGCCGCGCGTTGAACAGGCGGTGCGCGACACGGTGCCAGGCAAGCGCCCACACCCCCGGATAGGTGAGAATCTCCAGCCGTGACCGTGGCGCGGGATCGCGCGCCTTGATCGAATCGAGATAAGCGATCAACCGCTCCATCATCTCGCGTCCCCTTTTCTGGGGCGATATCTAGTCGCTCGATCGGACAAATTAAAGGACTGCCCTCCCGCTAACTTCATCGGCATAAACCCTATCTTCCTTGTAGGATTTCGCCGGACGCGCGAATTCGGCACAAATCGGCCGCGGAGACTTTAACCAGATGTTCGATATTACGCTCGCGACCGTGGAGACCGTGCTGCCTTTCATCGCGGTCGGCTTCGCCGCGCAAATGATCGATGGAGCGCTCGGCATGGCGTTCGGCGTCATCAACAACACGCTGCTGGTGAGCTTTCTCGGCCTGTCCCCGGCGGTCGCCTCGGCCAGCGTCCATGCGGTCGAGACGTTCACCACCGCGGCGTCGGGCGCCAGCCATATTTACCACAAGAACGTCAACTGGAAGCTGTTCAGGCGGCTCGTCATTCCCGGCGTGCTGGGGGGCGTGCTCGGCGCCTATGTGCTCAGCAACATCGATGCCGCGGTCGCGAAGCCGTTCGTCATGGCCTATCTCGCCTCGATCGGCGTGTACCTGCTGTTCCGCGCCTGGCGCGGCAAGGTGGAGCCGCGCGAGCCCAAGATCATCGAGCCGCTGGGCTTCGCGGGCGGCTTCCTCGATGCGGCCGGCGGCGGCGGCTGGGGCCCGGTCGTTACCTCCAACCTGCTGGTGCAGGGTGCTAGTCCGCGCAGCACGATCGGCACCGTCAACACGTCGGAATTCTTCCTGACCGCGACGATCTCGGCCACCTTCATCGCCACCATGGGTTTCGCTGCGTTCACGCTGCAGACCGTCGGCCTGCTGATCGGCGGACTGATCGCGGCGCCGTTCGGAGGGTTGCTCGCAAAGCGCGTGCCGGCAAGGCTTCTCATGGCGATGGTGGGCGTATTGCTGACCATAACCAGCGCCTACACGATCTGGTCAGCGCTTTCGAAATAACGCTGTTCTCCCTCCCGCAAGCGGGAGGGGAATGGGACGTCAGTTCACTGCCGAGTGAACGGTTGCGACTGCCTTCATCACCGCGCCGATGCGCACGGCGGTCTGGATCGCCTCGGCGGTCGCGCCGGCCTTCTTCAGCACATTCTCATGCGCATCGATGCACATGCCGCAGCCGTTCATCGCGGAGACCGCAAGGCTGAACAGCTCGAAATCGATCTTGTCGATCCCCGGCGCGCCGATAACGTTCATGCGCAGCTTGGCCGGCATCGTGCCATATTCCTCGTTCCCGGCGAGGTGGACGAAGCGATAATAGACGTTGTTCATCGCCATCACGGCTGCCGCCGCGCGCGCCGCATTGGCCGCCTCGGGCGAGAGCTTGTCGGCCACTTCGGCCTCGGTCGCATCGACCAGCGGCTTGTAGCCCGAGCCATGCGCGCAAGTCAGCAGCAGGCCATATTTCTGCTGATCGGGCAGATGCGCCTCGTTGAGCAGCGAGCCGACGTTCAGCCGGATATCCTTGGCGAAGTCAGGCAGCGTGCCTGCGAATTCCTTGAGCGACATGATGTACTCCAATCAAACGAAGGGGCGCGGAGCCGCTGGCCCCGCGCCCCTTCAAGGTTCGTCGATTACGCGGCAACCTGCAGGACGTCGTCGCCCTTGTTCCAGTTGCACGGGCAGAGCTCGTCGGTCTGCAGCGCGTCGAGCACGCGGAGCGTCTCGGCGGGGTTGCGGCCGACGTTCAGGCCGTTCACCTGCACTGCCTGGATGACATTGTCCGGATCGATGATGAAGGTCGCGCGATACGCGACATGCTCATTGGCATCGAGGATGCCGAGCTGCGACGCCAGCACTGCGCCATTGTCGGCGAGCCATGGGAAATCGGCAGCCGCCAGATCGGGATCGGACTTGCGCCAGGCGAGATGGACGTGCGCGGTGTCGGTCGACGCGCCGATCAGAACGGCGTCACGATCGGCGAAATCGTCCTTCAGCGCGGCATAGCCTACGATCTCGGTCGGGCAGACGAAGGTGAAGTCCTTCGGCCAGTAGAACAGGACCTTCCAGCGGCCCGGGAACGCGTCGTGGCTGAGCGTCTCACCGGCGGGAAGCGCGGCAATGCCCTGCTGGACGGGAACGGTGAATTCGGGGAGCTTGTCACCGACAGTAAGCATAATGGCCTCCTCAAGGAATGGGTCGGCCTTCAGCATCCTCAACAACGCGACGATTGATTCGCCGTCTGTGCTGCGCTGCATATAGCGCTGGCTTTTGATCGATCAAACAGCTTATTTACAGCTTGTTGATCGAGCGAGGCGATTATGGCTACCTATCTTCCCACCCTGAAGCAGCTCCAATATCTGGTGGCGTTGCAGGACCATGGCCATTTCGGACGCGCCGCCGATGCATCCTTCGTCACGCAATCGACGCTCTCCGCCGGCATTCGCGAGCTCGAGACGCTGATCGGGGTGACGCTGGTCGAACGCACCCGCCGGGTCGTCCGCTTCACCCCGCTGGGCGATCGCATTGCCGAAAAGGCCCGCCGGGTGCTGCGCGAGGCAGAGGAACTGGGCGATCTTGCCCGCGCCGCCGGGCGCCCCCTGTCGGGCGAGATGCGGCTGAGCGTGATTCCGACGATCGCGCCCTTCATGCTGCCGCGCATCCTGCCGCGCCTGCGACGCGACTATCCCGACCTGAAGCTGTTCCTGCGCGAAGAGCCGAGCGGCGCGGCCTGCGAAGGACTGCAGCACGGCCGCACCGATTGCGTGCTGCTCGCGTTGCCCTATGCCTGTGGCGAAGTGGCATCGCAGTTCCTGTTCGAGGATCGATTGTTCGTCGCCGGATTACCGGGCGAGATCGGCGCAGCGACCAGCGCGATGCGCGCCGACGATATCGACGAGACGCGGCTGTTGCTTCTCGAGGACGGCCATTGCCTGAAGGATCACGCGCTGGCCGCATGCAACCGGCCCGAACTCCGCGCCGAGGCTACGATGCTCGGCACTTCGCTCCACACGCTGGTGCAGATGGTCGATAACGGCCTTGGCCTGACCATGCTGCCCGAAATGGCGCTGAAGGCGGGCATCCTCGACCATACCGGATTGACCGCGCGGCCGCTGGATGCCGCGAATCCTGCACGCCGTATCGCGCTGGTCTGGCGCCGGGCGAGCCCGCGCGAGAAGGATTTCCACCTGCTCGCCGAGGTACTCGCCCAGGCGCAGTAGCCTGCGGCCATGAAACTATTCGGCCGCCGGACCGTATCCTGTCTTGTGCGCCCCCTTCGCGCAGGACGATATAGCTGGAGATACTGAATGAGATTCTCGACCAAGCTGCCGATTGTCGCCTTGTCTGGCCTGTTGCTTACCGCGGCTGCCGCTGAAGCTCGTACCCCTCAGGCCGCCCCCGCTGCCCCTGCCCCTGCCCCTGCTGCTGCAGCCGCGCCCAATCCGCAGGTCGGCGGCGTCGCGATGGACGCGGCCAAGCCAATCCCCGAAAATGCCGCGGCCGCGCCGAACCTGACCACGCTGGTAACCGCGCTGAAGGCGGCCGATCTGGTCGCGACCTTGTCCGGCCTTGGCCCGTTCACCGTGTTCGCGCCGACCAACGATGCCTTCGGACGGCTCGCCGCCGGCACCGTCGACACGCTGATGAAGCCGGAAAACAAGGCGACGCTGGCCAAGGTGCTGACCTATCACGTCGTGCCGGGCGCGATCACGCTCGAGCAGCTCAAGCAGAAGATGACCGCCGGCGGCGGCACGACGACGCTGACCACGGTCGAGGGCGAGGCGTTATCGGTGACCGACCTCAACGGTGCGATTCAGCTGACCGACGTCAACGGCAACAAGAGCTATGTCGAGGTTCCCGATGTGCGGCAGTCGAACGGCGTCGTGCATGTCGTCAACGGCGTGCTGATCCCGAAGCTCAGCTAGGATCCGCGTCCCACCGTGCGGCGGCGTGCGAATCGCCGTCGCGCGGCTCTACCCAGCGCGCCGCGTCGCCCCGCGTCTCGCGCTTCCAGAACGGCGCCTCGGTCTTGAGCCGGTCGATCAGGAAGGCGCACGCCTCGAGTGCAGCGCCGCGGTGCGCCGCCGCGGTCCCGACGAATACCACCAGTTCGCCCGGCCGCATCACGCCTACTCGGTGGACTATATTCAACGCCGCTAATCCCCATCGCCCGCTCGCTTGCTCGGCCAGGCGATGCAACGCCGCCTCGGTCGCGCCGGGATAATGTTCGAGCTCCAGCGTCGTGACTCCATCATCGGCGCGCACCACGCCGGCGAAAGTCGCGATGCCGCCAACTCCAGCCGCCATGATCGCCGCGAACTCGGCGGTCTGGTCGATCGGTTCGGGCTGGACCACGACACGGATCATCCGCCCGTCACCGGCGGAAAGATCGCGACTTCGCGCGGATGCCCGAGGGGAGCATCGAGGCCCACGAATACCTGGTCGACCGCGGCGCGCAGACGGGTCCGGTCGGCAAAGGCGCTGGCATGACCTTCGCTCCGCGTCGCCAGCCAGTCGATCAGGTCGCTTACCCGGGCGAGTCCCGTTGGGGGATCGACCGTCTCGGCGCCAGTTCCGATCGCCTCGCGCACCCAGGAGAAATAGAGCAGCTCGATCGCCATGGCGGCGCTCAATCCATATACTTCAGGCCGGCCCGCAGATAATCCCAGCCGGTGATGAGGGTCAGCACCGCCGCCCCCCACAGTGCCGCGATGCTCACCGTCTGGATCCACGGCCAGCCGGGCACCGCGCCAGCCAGGATCAGCCCGCCGAGCGAAACGAGTTGCAGCGTCGTCTTCCACTTGGCCAGGCTGGATACGGGCATGGAGACCTGGAGCTGCGCCAGGAACTCGCGCAGGCCAGACACGGCGATCTCCCGCAGCAGGATGATGATCCCGGCGATCAGAGACCAGCCGGCGATGTCGCGCGTCGCCACCAGCATCAGCACGACCGACGCGACCATGATCTTGTCGGCGATCGGATCGAGGAAGATGCCGAGCTTCGACACCGTGCCCTTGGACCGCGCGAGATAGCCGTCGAAATAGTCGGTGATGCCCATCAGGCAGTAGAGCGCGAAGGCGATCGCATATCCCGCCGACCAGGCCGGCCACCACAGGAACCCGACAAGCAGCGGAACCGCGAGAATCCGCGAAAGGGTGAGCAGGTTCGGGAGCGTCAGCATGATGGTCCGCTCTAGCCCCGCCACTGCCCCGGCGAAACCCCACACACCGATATTCGGTTGCTGGTGCGGCGCGCGGTCGGCTATGCGTGCCGCCGTTCGTTGCATCAAAGGCCTTTTCCAACCATGCTCAACGCGCTCGGGTTACTGAAAGAGCGCCGTTTCCTGCCGCTTTTCGTCACTCAGTTCCTCGGTGCGTTCAACGACAACCTGTTCAAGACCTCGATGGTGCTGTTCGCGACCTACCAGGTCTTCAACGATCCCCGGGTCGAACAGAATTTCAACGCGCTGGCGACGGCGATCGCCATCCTGCCCTTCTTCCTGCTCTCGGCTTTGTCGGGGCAGCTCGCCGATACCACCGACAAGGCGAAGATCATCCGCATCGTGAAGACGGCGGAGATCCTGATCATGCTGTTCGGCGGCATAGGGCTGATGGTGGCGCGCGCCGGCTATGTGAACCTGGGGCTTGGGCTGATGCTCGGTGCCGTGCTGTGCTTGGGCGTCCATTCGACCTTTTTCGGGCCGATCAAATACGCGATCCTTCCCCAGCATCTGAAGGCGGACGAAGTGCTCGGCGGAACCGGACTGGTCGAGGCAGCGACCTATCTCGCGATCCTGCTCGGCACGGTCGTCGCGGGCTGGGTCTCGATCGAAGGTGCCGCGATCACCGGCCTGTGCGTCGCGATCGTCGGCTGGATCACCGGCCGGATGGTGCCGCCGGCTCCACGCGCCGGCGCGGTGCTGAAGATCAACTACAATCCCTTCACTGCCTCGTGGCGCCTGATCAGCGCGACGATGCATATCCCGCGCCTGTTCCTCGCGATCTGCGCGATCAGCTTTTTCTGGACGATCGGCGCCGTGCTGATCATCACCTTCCCGCCGCTGGTGAAGAATGTGCTCACTGCCGACGCGCGCGTATCCAGCATGGTCGTCGCGCTGTTTTCGATCGGGATCGCGATCGGATCGGTGGTGATCAACACGATGCTTAAGGGCCGGGTCTCGGCGAGGTTCGGGCCCGCCTCGGTGATCGCGATGGGCGTGCTCATCATGGTCTTTTCGCTGCTGGTGCGCGCCTGGCCGGAGGCTCCGGCCGGCACGCTCTACAACATGATTTCCTTCTTTCAGCTGCCCCGCGCGATCCCGCTGGTGCTGGTGCTGATGGCGATCGCCATCACCGGCGGCATGTTCGTCGTGCCGCTCTACACCTTCCTCACCACGACGGTGACCAAGGATCAGACCGCCCGCACCGTGGCCGCCAACAATGTGGTCAATTCAGGAGCGATGGTGGTCGGGGCGCTGATGGTCCAGGCCGTGTCCTTCCTGGGCGTGACCCCGGAGAACATGCTGTTCCTGGTGGCGGCGATGTGCCTGGTTTCGGCCTGGCTCGCCCAGAAACTTCACCTCGCCTGCGACGAGCCGGCGACCGCGACGGACGCTCGAACCCTCAGAAGATGAAGGTGTAGATGCAGATGAAGAAGGCCGTGAAGCTCAGCACGAACAGGCGGATGTCCTGATCGTCGCTGCGCTGTCGCGACAGCGCCTGGATGAACTTGAAGCGCTGGCGGAACGGGTGGCGGGCGGTGGGTGCCGGGAGGGCGATGTGCTGGGCCATGCGAAACAGTTAACGCTTCGTTTACGATTCGGGCCAGCGCGATTTGCAATTAATCGAGTCCGATAGCGGGACAGGAGGTTGGACGGCCGGCCCGAGACCGGGTTAGGATCGGCGCGTGACCTTCTTCGAGAGCATGATCGCGCTGGTGCTGATGGCAATCCTGCTGCTGCAGGTTTCGCGGCGGACATGGATTCCCTATCCCACGATGCTGGCCGCGGCGGGCGTGGTCGTCGCGCTGGTGCCGGGCAGCCCGGTGATTCGGCTGGACGGGCACACCGCCATGGCGCTGTTCATCGCCCCGGTGCTGGTCGACGCGGCCTTCGATTTTCCCCTTGCCGCGATTCGCCGGCTCTGGCGGCCGTTGCTCGCGCTCGCGGTCGTCGCGGTGGTGCTGACGACGGGCGTGGTCGCCTGGATCGGCTGGGCGTTCGCCGGGCTGCCAATCGCCGCGGCGATCACGCTGGGCGCGATCGTGGCGCCGCCCGACGCCGCCGCTGCGACGACCGTGCTGCGATCGGCGAAGCTGCCGCGCCGCACCGTCGAGGTGCTGACCGGCGAGAGCCTGCTCAACGACGCGACTGCGCTGCTGCTGTTCAGCGCAGCGCTCGCCATCCAGAGCCATGGCGGTATCGACGGCCCGGTCGCGTTGCGGCTCAGCCTGGCCGCGCCGGGCGGGATTGCGCTGGGCCTCGCCTGCGCCTGGCTCAACCGCTACCTCACTCGATACACGCGCGGCTCGCTCGGCGGCAATCTGCTCGAATTCGCCAGCACCTTCACGGTGTGGATCGTCGCCGACCGGCTCGGCCTGTCGGCGGTGCTGTGCGTCGTCGCAATGGCAATGTACCTCGCCAACGCGCCGGAAGCACGGGCCGGTGCGCGCAGCCGCATCCAGTCTTTTGCGGTGTGGGGTAGCGTGGTTTTCCTGCTGAACGTGCTCGCCTTCCTTCTGATGGGTATGCAGGTGAACCAGATCCTCGGTGATATGGAACCCGGGCGCCTGAACGAGGCGCTGAGCTTTGCCGGGCTGGTGATTGCGGCGGTCGTCGTCACCCGCATGGCCTGGGTGCTCGCCTATAACCGCCTGGCGCTGCATTTCAGGCTGTTCCGCGGGGATCTCAAGCCGGCCAGCCTGGCCCAGGGCATCGTGATCGGCTGGTGCGGCATGCGCGGGCTGGTGACGATGGCGACGGCCCTCGCGCTCCCGGCGGATTTCCCGCAGCGCGACCTGATCCTGCTCGCCGCGTTCGGCGTGGTATTGGCGACGCTGGTCGCGCAGGGACTGACCCTGACGCCGCTGATCCGCTTGCTCCGGCTGCACGACGGCGGAGCCGCCGAACGCGAACTGGCCGACGCGCGCACCACGCTGGCCGAGGTCGCGCTTGCGGCGATCGCCGATGCCGACGGCCCGGTCGCCACGGAGACCCGCCGGCAGTTCGAGCTCGACCGGGATGCGCTGGTCGATGCCAAGGCCTGCACCGTCTTCGAGCAGCGCCAGGCACTCAAGCGCATGGCCATTACTGCGCAGCGTGACCGCCTCGACACGCTGCGTGACGAGGCGACGATCGGCGAGCATAGTTTCGAGATACTGCAGGAGGAGCTCGACTGGCGCGAACTGGCGGTGAGCCCGGAGGGCCTCCGCACGATCGAAGAGGGCTAGCCACCACGCCCCGGAAGAACCACGTACCTATACGTAAAGCCCCAATTTCCCCCCTGCCCTACGGCATTTGACGGCGATCAAGGGCCGCATCCGCGGCGCCCGCCAAGGGCAAGCTGCCTGATTTGATGCGGAGGGGCGAATGGACGACATCTTGATGCGCGCGGGAGCGTGGTTATTCGTGGGCATCGTCGCGATCGTCGCGGCGGCGACCGCGATCGATCATGGTTTTGCCGTGCATATGGTCATCGTCGCGTTCGCCGCGCTGATCGCCGCCGTCGTCGCGATGCGCGGCGCGGGCAATCCGGCGCTAGCGGCGGGACTGGCGCCGCCGGCCCCGCGCGACCGCTATGACGACGAGGTGATTCGCTGGGGCGTGATCGCCACCGTCTTTTGGGGCGTGGTCGGCTTTCTCGTCGGCCTGGTGATCGCGTCGCAACTCGCTTTCCCGCTGCTGAACCTCCATTCCGAATTCACCACCTTCGGCCGTCTCCGGCCGCTGCATACCTCAGCCGTGATCTTCGCCTTTGGCGGCAACGCTCTGATCTGCACCAGCTTCTACGTCGTCCAGCGCACCTGCCGCGCGCGGCTCGCCTTTCCGGCGCTCGCCCGCTTCGTGTTCTGGGGATACCAGCTGTTCATCGTGCTGGCCGCCACCGGCTATCTGCTGGGCGTCACCGAGGGCCGCGAATATGCCGAGCCCGAATGGTATGTTGATATCTGGCTGACGATCGTCTGGGTGTCCTATCTGGCCGTGTTCGTCGGCACGATCGTGCGCCGGTCGGAACCGCATATCTATGTCGCCAACTGGTTCTACCTCGGCTTCATCATCACCGTCGCGCTGCTGCATCTGGTCAACAACCTGTCGATGCCGGTCAGCCTGGTCGGATCGAAATCCTATTCCGCCTTTGCCGGCGTGCAGGATGCGCTGACGCAGTGGTGGTATGGCCATAACGCGGTCGGCTTCTTCCTGACCGCCGGCTTCCTCGGCATGATGTATTATTTCGTGCCGAAACAGGCCGAGCGCCCGATCTACAGCTATCGGCTGTCGATCATCCATTTCTGGTCGCTGATCTTCCTCTACATCTGGGCCGGCCCGCACCATCTCCACTACACCGCGCTGCCGGACTGGGCGCAGACGCTGGGCATGGTCTTCTCGATCATGCTGTGGATGCCGAGCTGGGGCGGCATGATCAACGGGCTGATGACGCTCAACGGCGCATGGGACAAGATCCGCACTGATCCGATCATCCGCATGATGGTCTTCGCCCTCGCCTTTTACGGGATGTCGACCTTCGAGGGCCCGATGATGTCGGTGAAGTCGGTCAACTCGCTCAGCCATTATACCAACTGGACGATCGGCCATGTCCATTCGGGCGCGCTCGGCTGGAACGGCATGATCACCTTCGGCGCGCTCTATTACATGACGCCGCGGCTGTGGGGCCGGACCCGCCTCTATTCGCTGCGCATGGTCAACTGGCACTTCTGGTGCGCGACGCTCGGCATCGTGCTCTACGCCTCGGCGATGTGGGTGGCGGGCATCACCCAGGGCCTGATGTGGCGCGAATATGGGGCCGACGGGTATCTCGTCTACGCCTTCGCCGAAGTCGTCCAGGCTATGCATCCCTATTATGTGATCCGGGCAGCGGGCGGCATCCTGTACCTCGCCGGCGCCGTCATCATGGTCTGGAACATCTGGATGACGATCGCGGGCAAGCTCCGCGACGAAGCTCCGATGTCGAGCCCCGCCTTCGATCCGGCACGCGACGTGCCGGTCGTGCCCGCACCCCAGCCAGCTCACGCCTAGGACGCCCGCACATGGCCAACGCCCTTTCCCGCCACAAGGTGATCGAGCGCAACGTCACGTTGCTTGCGGTCCTTGCCTTCATCACCGTCGCGATCGGCGGCATCGTCGAGATCGCCCCGCTGTTCTGGATCGACTCGACTGTCACCAAGATCGAGGGCGTGCGTCCCGCCACGCCGCTCGAACTCGCCGGACGCGACATCTATATCCGCGAGGGCTGCTATGGCTGCCACAGCCAGATGATCCGCCCGTTCCGCGACGAGACCGAGCGCTATGGCCATTATAGCCTGGCCGCGGAGAGCATGTTCGATCACCCCTTCCAATGGGGATCGGAGCGCACCGGCCCCGATCTGGCGCGCGTCGGCGGGCGCTATTCGGACGAATGGCACGTCCAGCATCTGAAGGATCCGCGCGCCGTGGTGCCGGAATCGATCATGCCGCCCTATGCCTTCATGGCGGATCGCGATCTCGATACCAGCCACATCGCCGATCACCTGACCGCGCTGCGCCGGGTAGGCGTACCGTATAGCGACGAGGACATCGCCAAGGCGGCCGAGGATATCGCGACCCAGGCCTCGGCCGATGGTGACGCCGCCGGCCTGGCGAAACGCTACCCCAAGGCCGAGTCCCGCGATTTCGACGGCAATCCCGGCCGCCTGACCGAGATGGATGCGCTGGTCGCCTATCTCCAGGGTCTGGGCACGCAGATCGACTTCAAATCGGCCCAGCCGCGGGAGCAGCGGAAATGAGCACCTACGACACGCTACGGCACTTCGCCGACAGCTGGGGCCTGGTGATGATGGGAGTCATCTTCGTCATCCTGGTCGGCTGGACCTTCCTGCGCGGCGTAGCCGATGGCCACAAACGCGCGGCCCTGAGCATCTTCGAGCAAGAGGACGACATCGATGGCTGACGGCAAGCACATCGACGAAGCGACCGGCACCGCTACGGTCGGCCATGAGTGGGACGGCATCGAGGAACTCGATACACCGATGCCGCGCTGGTGGCTCTACACCCTGTACGCGACGATCGTCTTCTCGATCGTCTACGTCGTGCTCTATCCGGCCATCCCGCTGCTGCACAGCGCGACGCCCGGCACCCTTGGCTGGTCGAGCCACGGCCAGCTCGAACAGGAGATCGCCGCTGACCGGGACCGCAAGGCGCCGGTGATGCTCGCGCTCGCGCAGATTCCGATCGAGCGCCTGCCGACGAATTCGAAGCTGCTCCAGGCCGCAGAGGAAGGCGGGCGCGCCGCGTTCAAGGTCAATTGCGTCCAGTGTCACGGCTCCGGCGCGGCGGGCTTCAAGGGCTATCCCAATCTCAACGACGATGACTGGCTGTGGGGCGGCGACATCAAGGCGATCCAGCAGACCCTGACTCACGGCATCCGCCAGCCGGGCGACGACCAGACCCGCCTGTCGATGATGCCCGCCTTCGGCCGCGACGGCATCCTCAATCCGGTCCAGGTGCAAGACGTCGTATCCTATGTCCGCCTGCTCTCGAAGCAGGAGCCGGCAAGCGTCTCGGCAAAGCGCGGGGCGGCGCTGTTCGCGGCCAATTGCGCTGCCTGTCACGGCGACGCGGGCAAGGGCAATCGCGAATTCGGCGCGCCGAACCTGACCGACGGCATCTGGCTGTACGGCGGGGACCGCGCCGCCCTGACCGAGACGGTCAACAACGCCCGCTACGGCATCATGCCGGCCTGGGGATCGCGGCTCGATCCGGTGACGATAAAAATGCTCGCCGCTTACGTACACTCACTAGGTGGCGGCGAGGCTTTTTTACCCGAGAAGCCGGTTGGGCCACCCGCCGCAACCGCGACGGGGGTGCCCATTCCGGTAAAGCAGAATGTCGCACCCTGAAACGATTTTACGCCCCGATCAGCACTTCTTCGAAGCGCGCCGGAAAGTCTTTCCCAAGGCAGTCGACGGCAGCTTTCGCCGGCTGAAATGGGCGATCATGGCGGCCACGCTGGCGATCTATTACGTCACGCCGTGGCTGCGCTGGGATCGGGGCCCCTACGCCCCCGATCAGGCCGTGCTGGTCGATCTCGCGCATCGCCGTTTCTACATGTTCGCGATCGAGATCTGGCCGCACGAATTCTATTATGTTGCCGGCCTGCTGATCATGGCCGGGATCGGGCTGTTCCTCGTCACTTCCGCGGTGGGCCGCGCCTGGTGCGGCTATGCCTGCCCGCAGACCGTGTGGACTGATCTGTTCGTGCATGTCGAGCGCGCGATCGATGGCGATCGCAACGCCCAGATCCGGTTGCAGAAAGCTCCCTGGGGCCCGGCCAAGATCCTGAAGCTCCTTTCGAAGCATGCGATCTGGCTCGTGATCGGCGCACTGACCGGAGGCGCCTGGATCTTTTATTTCGCCGATGCGCCAGCGCTGATGAGCGATCTGCTGCGCGGCACGGCGCCTTATGTCGCCTACGCCACGATCGGCATCCTGACGCTCACCACCTATATCTTCGGGGGGCTGATGCGCGAACAGGTGTGCATCTACATGTGCCCTTGGCCGCGCATCCAGGGCGCCATGCTCGACGAGAAATCGCTGACCGTCACCTACAAGGCGTGGCGCGGCGAGCCGCGCACGCACGGCCTGAAGCGCGAAGCGGCGGCGCTCGATGGGGACCGTGGTGGCATGCCGTCACTCGTCGCGCTCGCCGCCGATCCAGCGCTCGCGCCGCGGATCGGCGACTGCATCGATTGCAACGCCTGCGTCGCCGTGTGCCCGACCGGGATCGACATCCGCGAAGGGCCGCAGATCGGCTGCATCACCTGCGGCCTGTGCATTGATGCCTGCGACGGCATGATGGCGAAGGTCAGCCGGCCGCCGCGCCTGATCGGTTACACGACTGATCTGGACGGGCGGATCGCTACCGCCGGCGGGGAGCCGCTGTCGCCGATCAAGCGCCTGCTCCGGCCGCGCACGATCGTCTATTTCGCGGTCTGGGTCGCCATCGGGCTCGGCATGCTGTTCGCGCTGGGCAGCCGCACGCGGATCGACATCAGCGTCCAGCAGATGCGCAACCCGCAATGGGTGCGGCTGTCCGACGGCAGCACCCGCAACGGCTATACCGTCAAGATCCGCAACATGGAGGCGCGCCCGCGCCCGGTCGAGATCGGCATCGCCGGCGTGCCCGGCGTGATCTGGAGCGAAGCCGGCAGCCGCGCCGCGGCCGGCCGGACCGTCCGCCTCACCGTCCCCGCCGATCAGGTCGCGCGCGTCCAGCTGTTCGTCGCTGCGCCCGGCGCCGGGGAAAGCCGGGTCGACATGCGCTTCACCGTCCGCGCGCTCGACGCGGAGGGCGGCGGCGCGACTGACGACAGCTATTTCGAAAGGCCGGAGTGATGGCAATGGCACGACGTTTCACCGGCTGGCACATGACCGGGATCATGATCGCCTTTTTCGGCGTGGTGATCGCCGTCAATTTCCTGATGGCGAGCTACGCGGTCAGCACTTTCGGCGGGACGGTCGTCGACAACAGCTATGTCGCCAGCCAGCATTTCAACACATGGCTGGCCGAGGCGCGGGCGCAGCGGGCGCTGGGCTGGTCGGTCGAGGTCGCGGCGGGGGCCGATCGCCGGGTGCGGATCGTTCCGCGCGGCCCGCAAGGCGTGCTGGCAGGCGCGACGGTCAGCGCGACCGCGGCGCATCCGCTCGGCCGCGTGCCCGCCCGCACGCTGCGTTTCAGCCCCGGCGGCGACGGCAGCTTCGTCGCTGACCAGGCGCTGCCCGCCGGGCGCTGGCAGCTGCATGTCGGGCTGCGCGATGGCCGGGATACGGCATGGTTCGACGAGGAAGTACGGCTGTGAACGCGCTCCTGCCGATCGCCGCCGCGCCTGAGGGTGTCGAGAGCAGCTTCACCATCGAAGGCATGTCCTGCGCCGGCTGCATCGCGAAGATCGAGGATGGCCTTGCGCGCGTTTCCGGCGTGGCATCGGCACGAGTCAATTTCACCAGCAAGCGAGTCCGCATCCTGCACGACGCCCTGGCGGAGGAGAGCCTGCAGGCGGCGATCGGCCGGCTCGGCTTCACCGCCCGCCCCTTTGTGGGCGATACCGATGGCGCGGCGCGCAGCGAAAGCCGCTCGCTCGTCCTGGCGATGGCGGTCGCCGGCTTCGCCGCGATGAACGTCATGCTGTTGTCAGTCGCGATCTGGTCCGGCGCCGAAGGCCCGACCCGGTCGCTGTTCCACTGGCTGTCGGCGCTGATCGCGCTGCCGACGATCGCCTTTGCCGGCCAGCCCTTTTTCCGGAGCGCCTGGGCCGCGCTGCGCCACGGGCGCACCAACATGGACGTGCCCATCTCGATCGGCGTGACCCTCACCGCCGCGATGAGCCTCTATGAGACCGCCACCGGCGGGCATGACGCCTATTTCGACGGCGCGGTGATGCTGTTGTTCTTCCTGCTCGCCGGACGCTTCCTCGACAGCGCGATGCGGGCGCGGGCGCAGGACGGCGTCGCCGCCCTGATGCGCCGCGTGCCGACCGACGCGCTCGTGCTGCGGCCGGACGGGACGACTCAATGGCGCAAAGCCGCCGAGATCGCACCTGGCATGCGCGTGCTGGTCGCGGCGGGCGAACGGATCGCCGTCGACGGCGTGGTCGAACTGGGCCGCAGCAATGTCGACCGGTCTCTGGTCACCGGCGAATCCATGCCCGAATCCGCGCTGCCCGGCAGCATCGTGCTGGCCGGCACGATCAACCTCACCGCGCCGCTCACGATCCGCGCGACCGCCGCCGGCGACGCCACCGCGATCGCCGACATCGCGCGGCTGATGGAATCCGCCGGCCAGGGCAAGTCGCGCTATGTCCGCATCGCTGATCGTGCGTCGCGGCTCTACGCGCCGGCGGTCCACACGCTCGCGCTGCTCAGCTTCGCCGGCTGGCTGATCGCGGGCGCCGGGGTCCACCAGGCGCTGATGATCGCGGTCGCGGTGCTGATCATCACCTGCCCCTGCGCGCTCGGGCTCGCCGTGCCGATCGCCCAGGTGGTCGCGGCGGGCGCCCTGCTCCGCGCTGGCGTGCTGATCAAGGACGGATCAGCGCTCGAGCGTCTCGCCGGCGCTGACGCCGTACTGCTCGACAAGACCGGCACCGTGACCCTGGCACGGATCGAGCCGTTGGACGGCATTCCCGAGGACCCGGTCGAGCGCGGCGCGCTGCTGTCGCTCGCGCGGTCGAGCCGGCATCCGCTGTCGCAGGCGCTGGCGGCCGCGCTCGATCGTGCCGGCGTCGCGCCTGTCTCGTTGGCTGCGACGGTCGAGCATCCCGGCCTTGGCATGGAGGCATTGCTCGGCGACCGGATCGTCCGCCTTGGCCGACCCGACTGGGTCGACGCGAGTCATGTGCAACGGGCCGGGGTGACGACCGCGTTCGGCCTCGCCGGCAGTCCAGCCCATCTGATCCGCTTCGAAGATACGCTGCGACCCGACGCCACGGCGGCGATGGCGCGGCTCCGGCAACAGGGCTTCACGCCCGAGTTGTTGTCGGGCGATTCCGGCCAGGTCGTGGCGGCGCTCGCCGCGCGGCTCGGCATCGCCGGCCGCGCCCGCATGTCGCCGGCCGACAAATATCGCGCGATCGAGACGCTTCAGGCGGCCGGACGGCATGTGCTGATGGTCGGCGACGGGCTGAATGACGGGCCTGCGCTCAAATCCGCCCATGTGGCGATGGCGCCGTCGACGGGCAGCGATGTCGGCCAGCTCGCGGCCGATCTGGTGTTCTTCGGCGATCGGCTGATGCCCGTCCCGATCGCGATCGCCGCCGCCCGCCGGACCATGGCGGTCGTACGGCAGAATTTCGCGCTGGCGATCGGCTATAATGTCCTGGCCGTGCCGCTCGCGATTGCCGGCCTGGTCACCCCGCTGATCGCCGCGCTGGCGATGTCGGGATCCTCGCTGCTGGTCGTCGCCAACGCCCTGCGCCTGAGGCGTGCGGCGCGATGAACGGCCTCGCCCTGCTCATCCCGCTCGCGCTCGGCCTTGGCTTGACGGCACTGGCCGCCTTTTTCTGGACGGTCCGTTCGGGCCAGTTCGACGATCTCGATGGCGCCGCGCTTCGGATTCTGATCGACGAGGATGAAGCGCCCGCTGACCGGGACTGATCGAACCCAATAAAAAAGGGGCCGGCATCGCTGCCGGCCCCATTCCTTCCTGCATCGCGGCTCAGAGGCGGAAACCCACCCCCACGCCGACCACGACCGGATCGAGATGAACCCGCAGCTTCTGCGTGCCGATCGCGGTGGTCCGCAACGTGGCTGTGGTATCCATGTCGATATATTTGACGTCGAGGTTGAGGAAGAATTTCGGCGTGATGTCCACGTCGATCCCGGCCTGCGCTGCCCAGCCGACGCTGTCGGACATGTGCACCTTCGTCGGCCCCACCGCGCTCTTCAGGCCGGATGAAGCCTTCTCGCTGTAGAAGATCGTGTAGTTGATGCCCGCGCCGACATAGGGGCGGACGGCGCCCGCGCTGTTGAAGTGATATTGCGCGGTCAGCGTCGGCGGCAGCACCCAGGTGGAGGCGAGCTTGCCGATCCCGCCGGTCGTGCCGCTCGTGCCGGAGGCGCTGTGCTTGGTCGTCGCCGCGATCAATTCGAACCCGATCGAGTCGGTCGCCATCCATGTCACGTCGACTTCGGGCATAACGCTGTTGTTGACGCTGGCATGCTCGGTCGGAAAGGTCGGCGCGATGCCGCTGGTCTTTTCCGTCGGCGCGACCAGGATGCCGCGCACTCGCAACAGCACGTCGCCCGCCTCGATTCTCTGCTTCTCCTGCGCGCTCGCCGGTGCGGCGACGATCGCCATGCCGAGCAATGCCGTCGCGGCGATGCTGTTGCGGTATTTCATTTCAGCCTCCTTTAGTGCTGGAGGCGGAATAGAAGCGCGGCGGCCCCGCGGCCTTGAGCGTACGCAAGACATGGTTTGACGGGCGTCAAAGCCAGCCGGCCAGTTCAGTGACAGCGTCACGGCATGTGGCGCTATCATCCCGATCTGCTCGCAACGCCTGTCCCGCGTTATACCAGCTTCCCCACCGCCGCGGAGTTCAGCGACGATGTCGGCCCGCGCGACATGGCGGCGGCGCTCGCCACCGTCGGCGCGGACGAGGGCATCTCGCTCTATCTCCACATTCCCTATTGCCGGGAAATCTGCTGGTATTGCGGCTGCAACACAGGTGCGGCCAACCGCTCGGGCCGGGTTTCGGCCTATCTCCAGCGCCTAGCGGAGGAGATCGATCTGGTCGGCGCGCGGCTGGGCGGTCGCGGCGTGGTGCGCCGGATCGCCTGGGGCGGCGGCAGCCCCAACGCCATCGCGCCCGAGGAATTCGATGCGCTGATGCACCGCATCGCCACTGCCTTTCGCTGCGACGATCCGGTCGTCTCGATCGAGATCGATCCGCGCGGGTTCGACTGGAACTGGGCCGCCGCGCTCGCCCGCCACAATGTGTCGCGCGTCAGCCTCGGCGTGCAGACGTTCGCGCCACACATCCAGGCGGCGATCGGCCGCATCCAGCCGATCGAGGAAATCGCCTGCGTCGTCACGCAGCTTCGCGCTGCCTTTGTCGGCTCGATCAACTTCGATTTGATGTACGGCTTGCCCGGGCAAAGCGTCGCCGATCTCGCTACGACGCTGGATGAGGCGATCGCGCTGCAGCCGGACCGGCTCGCCGTGTTCGGCTACGCCCATGTGCCGCATCTCCTGCCCCGCCAGCGGCAGATCGACGCGACCGCCCTGCCCGATGCGGCGACTCGCTTCGAGCAAGCGGCGATGGCCCATGCCAGGCTCGCGGGTGCCGGCTACCAGCCGATCGGCTTCGATCATTTCGCCCTGCCGGAGGACGAGATCGCCCGTGCCGCCCGCGCCGGCGCGCTACGGCGCAATTTCCAGGGTTTCACCGAGGATCCGTCACGCATCCTGCTCGGTCTCGGCGCCTCGGCGATCAGCGCCTTTCCCGGCTGGCTGCTCCAGAACGAGAAGAATGCCGGCCGCTATCACCTGCGCATCGGCAATGGCGGCTTCGCCACGGCGCGCGGGCTGCGCCGCACGGCGCAGGATCAACGCATCGGCGCCGCGATCGAGCAATTGCTGTGCCGCGGCGATGCCGATCTGCGCGCCCTGCCCGGCCTTGCCGAGGTGCGCGATCGGCTCGCGCCGTTCGAGCAGCACGGGCTGGTCGCCTGGAACGGCGGCCATGTGTCGATCGCCGCCGACGCCGTGCCCTATGCCCGCGCGATCGTGGCCACGCTCGATCCCTATCGCGGGCACAGCGCCGTCCGCTTCAGCAATGCCGTCTAGCATGCTGACCGGCCCTGCCCTCGCCTTGCTCGCGCTGGGCAACCTCTCGCTCTCGGCCATGCCCCTGGCGCCGCCGGGCATCCTCGTCGCGGTGTGCGGCACGCCGGGGATGATCGAGCTGCCGCTGGATGGCTCCCCACCACGGCCGAAAAGCGACTGCTCGCCGGCCTGCCACGCCTTGTGCTCGCGCAAGAAGCTGGCGACGGGCGAGGAAGCCTAGGAACTTTACGTACGGACGGAGCCCCCCATTCTTCCGATAGGGGGGCATGGCTGACACACCCGACCGCTGTCTCGACTGCCTCGTCCGCGAGGCTGGCCTCTGTTCCACCATCGACGAAAGCGTCCTGAGCGCGCTCAGCGCGATCGGGCGCCGCCGCGTCCTGGGCGGGGGCCAGGTGCTGACCTGGGCCGGCGACGCCAATCTGCTCTGCGCGAACGTCGTATCCGGCATCCTTAAGATCACCGCGTCGACCATGAATGGCCGCGAGCAGATCGTAGGCCTGCTGTTCGCCGGCGATTTCGTCGGCCAGCCCTTCATGGAGGAATCCACCCTGACCGCGACCGCGCTGGTGGAAACCGAACTCTGCCTGTTCCCGCGCGAACGGTTCGAGCGCGTCCTCGGCGAGCATCAGGGGCTCGAGCACGCCCTGTTGCGGCGGACCATGACCTCGCTCAACGACGCGCGCGAGCGCATGCTGACCCTCGGGCAGCGCGGCGCGCAGGAGCGAGTCGCCGGCTTCCTGCTCGATCTGGTCGATCGCGCCGGATCGGGACGCGCGGCCGAGGCGACCAGCTTCGAGATCCCGATCAGCCGCGGCGACATGGCCGATTTCCTCGGCCTGACGATCGAGACGGTCAGCCGCCAGCTGACCAGGCTCAAGGGCCTCGGCGCGATCTCGCTGACGCGGGGCGGCCGCAGCGTCGACGTCAACGCGCGCGGCCTGCTCGAGGCCGTCGCCAACCCCGATTAATGCAGCCCGGCCGGCTGCTCGCCCGCGCCATCGTCGAGCAGCAGCAGGAGCATGTCCTTGAACGCGATGGCGCGGTGGCATCCATCGAAGAAGCATCTGAGCATATAGCCAAGCTCACCGGGGCGCTCGACCGCACCACGCGCGGTACTGTCCCACAGCACCGCCACCAGATCCTGTCCGTGCACGGCATCGAGCGCATGCATTTCCGTCAGGCTGGGCAGCAGCGGCGCGTGAACGGCACCGCGCGACCCGGCGGCGAGGCCGGCCAGGATCGCTTCGGCGCGACGGAAATGGCTGGAGGTGACGCAGTCGATCTGCGCGCAAACCCGCCGGATGCGGGCCGGGGGCGGCAGCGCGGGCAGCAGATCGGCGATCTGCTCGAGCTCGGCGCATAGCGCGCGCTGGGCATCATGATCGTCCTGGAGCTGCTCGCGCGGCGATTCGGCCAGCGCGCCGTCCAGGTCGGTGGCAAAGACGAGATCGAGATCGGTGAGCGGTGTGGCTGGCATCGGCTTCTCCCACCGCTTTCTCGCCCGGCGACAGGCGCAAAGCTTTGACCGCGATCAAGCGGCAGTGCCCCTGATGCGCGACTGCGTAGTCTTCCCAATGTTGCGCGCACGGCCCGCCGCATAGCTTCGCCTCTCCTGACGGGAGACCTCTCATGAAGAACATCCTGCTGCTCGCCCATGCCGATCGGGGCCAGGACGCCCGGCTGCGCGTCGCGATCGACGTGGCGCGTGCGCTTCACGGCCACCTGACCATTCTCGACGTCACGATCATCCCGGAAGTCGTTACCGACTATGTGCCGATGGGTGGCGAGGCGCTGCTGCTTGCGGACGAACAGGCCCGAGAACGCCGCAACATCGACGAAGTCCGGGCTGCGGTGGAGCGCGAGAATGTGCCGTTCGATCTGATCGCGGCTACTGGCGATCTCACCACCTGCATCCGCGACGCTTCCGGCCTGACCGATCTGGTGGTGGTGAACCGGGAACTCGATCATGCGCTGTACCCGAACACGCTCGATGTCGCCGGCCGGCTGATCGTCGAGGCGAAGCTGCCGGTGCTCGCCGTTCCGGACGATGCGACCGGGCTCAAGGTGAACGGCCACGCGCTCGTCGCGTGGGACGGCTCCGCGGACGCCGAGGCGGCGCTGCAGACCGCCCTTCCCCTGCTCAAGCTGGCGGGCACGGTGACCGTGATGCATGTCGACGATGGCTCGCTCAAGCTCCCGATCGAGCATGTCGTGCGCTACCTCGCCCGCTATCATGTCAGGGCGATCGTGAGGCGCGATGTCCTGCTGTCGGATCCTGCCGGGATCGTCATCCTGAACGAAGCGGCCACCGGCGGCGTGGATTATGTCGTGATGGGCGGCTTCGGCCATTCCCGGTTCATCGAATCCGTGTTCGGCGGCGTCACCGAGCGCATGCTCTCTGACAGCCCTGTCCCGGTCCTGCTGGTGCACCGTCGCTGAACGACTGACGCGCCCGGGTTGATCAGGATTCGGCTGGTCAGGGCCGGGCTTTGCCGCCATCGTCGATCCTTGCCCTTCCTCAACCCGCACGCGAAGTTCCGTATGACCATGACTGACGATATCGGGCAGGCCGACGGGCTTGGCGGCGACCTTGCCCTGTTCGTGGACAGCGCCACCGACCGTGCCATGTTCCTGACCGACCCGCAGGGCCTGGTCAGGAGCTGGAACCGGGGCGCCGCCTTGCTGACCGGCTGGAGCACAAGCGAAATCCTGGGGCAATCGTCCGGCCTGCTCTACCCCGCCAGCGACATCGAACGGGGCTTTCCCGAAAGCGACCGGGCCGAGGCGCTCGCCGGCACGACCTTGCACAAGGAAGCCTGGCGCATCCGCAAGGATGGCTCCGAATTTCTCGCCGACGTCGCGCTCGTCACCCTGCGCGGCCCCGACGGCGCCCATCATGGCTTCGGCCACACCATCTACGACATCACCGGCCGCAAGGCCGCGGAGGACGCGCTGGCGCGCAGCGAACTGCATGTCCGATCGATCCTGGCGACCGTTCCCGATGCGATGATCGTGATCGACGAGGTCGGCAAGATCCGCTCGTTCAGCGCGGCCGCCGAGCGGCTCTTCGGCTACGTCGAAACCGACGTGCTCGGCCGCAACGTCGCCATGCTGATGCCCAGCCCCTATCGCGACCGGCACGACGACTATATCGAACGCTACAAGCGGACCGGCGAGCGTCGCATCATCGGCATCGGCCGCATCGTCGTCGGTCTTCGCCGCGACGGCACCGAATTCCCCATGGAACTCTCGGTCGGGGAAGCGAGCAGCGAGGGGCACCGCATCTTCACCGGCTTCATCCGCGATCTCACCGATCAGCAGCGGGCGGAACTGCGCGTCAAGGAGCTTCAGTCCGAGCTGATCCATGTCTCCCGCGTCAGCGCGATGGGTACCATGGCCTCGACGCTGGCGCATGAGCTGAACCAGCCGCTGACCGCCATCGCCAATTATATGGAGGCCAGTAGCGACCTGCTCGACGCCGGCGGCACAGGTGATCAGGAATTGCTGCGCGAAGCGATCGATGAGGCCGCCAAGCAGGCGTTGCGCGCCGGCCAGATCGTGCGCCGGCTGCGCGATTTCGTGTCGCGCGGCGAAGTCGAGAAGACGGTGGAGGAGCTGCCCGTCATGATCGACGAGGCGAGCCGCCTCGGCCTCTCGGGTGCCCATGAACGCGGCGTGCGCGCCTTTTTCGATCTCGATCCCGCCGCGACGCACGCGGTCGTGGATCGCGTGCAGATCCAGCAGGTGCTGGTGAACCTGCTGCGTAACGCCTTCGAAGCGCTCACGGATTGCGCCGATCGGGATATCTTCGTTACTAGCCGGCGCGAGGGCAGCGGCCTGATTCGAGTATCCGTGGCGGACACCGGATCGGGAATCGATGCCGCCCTTGCCCCGAAACTGTTCGAGGCTTTCGCCACTACCAAGGAGCGCGGGATGGGCCTCGGCCTCTCCATTTGCCGGACGATCGTTGAGGCGCATGGCGGGCGCATCTGGGCCGAACCGCGGGAGGGTGGCGGTACTGTGTTCCACTTCACCATCCTCAGCGCGGACAGCGAGGACACACATGGATAAAAGACTCATCCATCTGATCGACGACGAAGAGGCGATCCGCCGCTCCGCCGGCTTCATGCTGCGGACGTCGGGTTTCGACGTGAAGGCCTATGAATCGGGCGTCGCCTTCCTGAAGGAAGCGAAATCGGCCGATCCAGGCTGCATCCTGCTCGATGTGCGGATGCCGGAAATGGACGGGCTCGAGGTCCAGCGCGAACTGAACAGCCGCGGGATCGCGCTGCCGGTGATCGTACTGACGGGGCATGGCGACATCTCGATCGCGGTCCAGGCGATGAAGGCCGGTGCCGTCGACTTTCTCGAAAAACCGTTCGAGAAGGCGCATCTGCTCGAAGCGATCGAGCGCGGGTTCGAGCGGCTCGGCAAACGCGAGCAGGCAGTGGCGTCGGAACAGGAAGCGGCCGTCCGCATCGCCGCCCTCACCCCGCGCGAGCAGGATGTGCTGCGCGGGCTGGTGCGCGGACATCCGAACAAGACGATCGCCTATGATCTCGGCATCTCGCCGCGCACCGTCGAGGTCCACCGCGCCAACTGCATGACCAAGCTGGAAGTGCACAGCCTTTCGGAAGCGCTGCGCATCGCCTTCGCGGCCGGACTCGCCAATTAGGCAGGCTTAACCGGGAGAGCAGCTGGGCGCCGGATGGTCGGTCCGCGGCCCTAACGACCGCCCTCTCGGTCGCGACGTTGGCACGCCTTGCGACGCGCGAAGAGAGCGATGGCGATCAGGGCAGCCACGACGGCCGATGGCAGCCCGACCAGCCAGAACCGGTCGTCGCTCCCAAGATTCCACGGCCAGGCCCGACAGCTGGACGCACCGGGCGCGTAGCCGCACGCAAGGTTCGTCAGATAGAGATAGGCCAGGATCGCGCAGCCAACGACGACGGCGGCGAGGGCGAGGAGGATATGGGAAAGGATTCGCATGGTGTTGAAGCCGTCTTCCGCCATCGCCACGGTCCAGGTCAATGACGGGTGGCGAGTGTCGGAAGTGGAAGTGGCATTCCGCTCCGAATGCGGAAGACTGCGTAGAGACGAGCGCCCGATCGCCGGCGCACACTGGGCCTCCACAAGGTTCAGGTGTCCATGTCCAGCTCGTCCACGCCGCCCTCGCGCGACCCCAATCTGCCCGGCGTGCGCCCGCGCGCCGTCCTTGTCGAGGATGACGAAGCCGTGCGTCGCTCGCTTCAGCTGCTGCTCCACGGCCGCGGCTATGATGTGCGCTCCTACGCGACAGCCGCGCCGTTCCTCGTCGATCCCCGGCCCGACGACACCGATCTGCTGGTGACCGATTATCGGCTGCCGGACGGCGACGGCCTTGGCATATTGCGGGCGATGCGCCGGTCCGGCTGGCACGGGCGCTCGGTCCTGATCACTGCCTTCCCTTCCGCCGCGCTGTTGGACAGCGCGCGGGCCTGCGGGTTCGATGCGGTGCTCGAAAAGCCGCTGCGCCCGAACGAGCTGGTCGGCGCGCTGATCGGCTGAGGCGACTGCGTAATCATCCCAATGTCAGCCGCGCCGGCCGACTCCTAAGGTTCGTGCAACCCAAGCCCGGAGGTGATCATGAAGAACATCTTGTTGCTCGTACACGACGATGCCGGCCAGGAGGCCCGCCTTCAGGCGGCCCTGGATATCGGCCGCGCGCTGCAGGGCCATCTGACCTGCCTCGACGTCGCTATCGTGCCATCCCTGGTCGGTGCGGACTATGTCGGCGATGCCGGCTTCAACCTTCTCCTGGCGGACGAGCGCGAGCGCGAAGCCACCAACCGCTCCGTTCTCGAAGCGCGCCTCGCCGATGAGGAAGTGCCGTGGGACTGGAGCGACGTCATCGGCGAGTTGCCGCGCTGCCTGGAGAACGCCTCCGGCCTGGCCGACCTGATCGTGGTCAACCGCGAGCTCGATGGCTTTCCGCTGCCGGACATGCGGACCACGGCCGGCGAGCTGATCGTGCGCTCGAACAAGCCGGTGCTCGCGGTGCCGGAATCGCTCCGGCGCTTCGATTTCGGGGCCGCGCTGGTCGCATGGGACGGCTCGCCCGCTGCTGCTGCGGCGTTGCGCGCTGCGGTGCCGCTGCTGAAACTGGCCGATCGCGTGGTCATCCTCGAGATCGACGATCGTTCGGTGATCGCCCCTGCCGAGGATGCCGCGGCCTATCTCTCGCGGCACGATATCCACCCGAACGTCCAGCGGGTTGCGCGCAGCGACGCCGGAACCGCCCAGACCCTGCTCGACCTCGCTGCGAGCGGAGAGTTCGGCTATGTGGTGATGGGCGGCTTCAGCCATCAGCGTTTCCTGGAGGCGCTGTTCGGCGGCGTCACCCGGACGATGCTCGGCAAGAGTCCCGTGCCCCTGTTCCTCGCACATTGAGAGACCATCGGTTGGCCCAATATGGAAAGATGGCCGCTGCCCTGCTGGCTGCGGCCACGGGCTGCGGCGTGGCGGCCGCCCAGACCCCGGTCCGGACTGTGCTGCCCATCCAACGATGGTCTCCGCACGATGCGACGGCGCTGCTTGGCGAGGCCGAGCGCAGCGCAAGCGAGGGATTGCGCGCCGAACGCTACGATACCCGCTCGCTGCAGGCAGCGATCGATCGCGGCGGCCCCGATCTCGATGGCATCGCCGACCGGATCGCGCTGGCGCTTGCCCATGATTATGCCGTCGGCGCTTCGCCGGCTTCAGCGCGGGCCGGCTGGGGCATCGACAGCAACCGGATCGAGTATGCGACATGGCTGAACGCCGCGCTCGCCCGCCACGATGTCGTCCCCGCACTGCAGGCACTGCTGCCCCAGGGGAAGGAATATGCCGGGCTGCGCGCCGCGCTCCCGGCGTGCGACACGCCCGCCCATTGCGTGACGATTCGCGTGAATCTGGAACGGTGGCGCTGGCTGCCGCGCGATCTGGGAACGAACCATATCCTGGTGAACCCGGCCGCCTATCGGCTCGACCTGATCGAGCATGATGCCATCGTGTCGACTCACCGCGTCATCGTCGGCAAGCCGACCAGCCCGACTCCGATCTTCGCCACCGCCGTCACCGGCGTCACCGCCAATCCATGGTGGAACGTGCCGCAGAGCATCGTCGCCGAAAGCGTCGGCGCGATGGTCCGCAACCAGCCGGCCGAATCCGCCCGCCGCGGCTATGTCGCCACGCGCGGCGCCAATGGCCGAGTGAGCGTGCGCCAGCGCCCGGGGCCGCGCAACGCGCTCGGCCTGGTGAAGCTGGAAATGCCCAATCCGCACAGCGTGTTCATCCACGACACGCCCTCCCGCGAATTGTTCGAGCAGGACCGGCGCGCCCTGTCGCACGGCTGCATCCGCACCGCCCGCCCGGATCTCCTGGCAAAGATCCTGCTGTCCCCGGAAGGAGGCGCCGCGTTCGACCAGCTGATGGCGAGCGGCGTCAACAAGACGCTGCCGCTGGCGGCGCCCGTACCCGTCTTCATCGGCTATTTCACGGCCGAGCCGGATGCGGCCGCGCCGGGCGGCGTCCATTTCTTCGATGATCTGTACGGGCGCGACGGTCGCATCGCGGCAGGGCTCGACCGCTAACCCCCACCCCTCAACGCTAGAGCATCGTGCGAAAAAGTGGGAACCGGTTTTCGCAAAAACGATGCGACAACCAATACCTAGAGCAGGCGACGCGCGGCGCCCGCTCTAGGTCAGTTGCCGGCGGACGACCACTTCGGTCCCGCTGCTCTCTTCGCTGACCGCGACGAACCCGGCCTCGCGCTCGAGCTTGAGCGCGGCATGGTTCTCGCTGCTCTCCACCGATTCCACCGTTTCGATGCCCTCAGCCCGGGCATAGTCCAACGCATGCTGCACGAGCGTCCAGCTGACGCCGCGATTCTTGAAATCGGCATGGACCGAGATCGCCAGCTCGGCGCGGACCCGGTCGGGATCGGTGGCCAGCATCGCGGTGGCGATCAGCGTGCCCTCCGCGTCGAACGCCAGGAAATTCATCATCCGGCGATAATCGATCTGAGTCATCGCCGCGAGCCGGTCGCGGCCCACCTCGCGCAGACCGGTCAGGAATCGGAAGCGCAGATCCTCGGCGGTGACGTGCCGGAACAGTTCGGCCAGCGCCGCCTCGTCGTCGGGGCGGACCGGGCGGATATGCAGCTTCAGCCCGCTGCGGGTCTCCAGATCGCGCGCCCATTCCATCGGGACCGGGCGGATCACCGCCCGCGATTCCCGTGCCGTCGCCGTGATGCGCGCGCGGGCATCGACGCCGATCACGCCCTTCTCGTCGACGACGAGCGGGTTGATATCGAGTTCGACCAGCTCGGGAAAATCGAGCACGAGCGCCGACAGTGCGTTGAGCACCGCGACGATCGCCGGCCGGTTGGCGGCGGGTACGTCGCGATAGCCGTCGAGCAGCCGGGCGATCCTGGTCGAATCAATCATGTCCGCGGCGAGCGCATCGTCGAGCGGCGGAAAGCCGAGCGCGCGGTCGCGAACCAGCTCGACTGACTTGCCGCCGGCGCCAAAGGCGATCACCGGACCGAACACCGGATCCTCGGCAATGCCTACCAGCAGCTCGCGGCCGTGCACCGGCGCGATCATCGGTTCGATCTGGAATCCGGTGATCGAGGCTTCGGGATGGTCATGCGACACCCGGCGCACCAGCGCGCGCGCCGCCGATACGACCTCCGCCTCGCTGCTCAGGTTCAGCACGACGCCGCCGATATCCGATTTGTGCGGGAATTGGGGCGAGATCAACTTGAGCACATAAGGCGGCGACAATTTTGCGCAGACGGCAGGTATCGCCTCCACCGTGCGCGCCAGCCGTCCTTCGACCACGGGCACGCCATAAGCGGTGAGGATCGACCTGACTTCGCTGCCGGTGAGGATCGTGCGCCCATCGGCCAGTGCACCGGTGAAGATCGCCCGCGCGCGGGCGCGATCCGCCTCGGCGACGGTCACGCCGGCGGGTGCGCGCATCAGCGCGTCCTGGCCGCGCCGTGCCTCCAGCAGATAGCCATACCCACGCACCGCATCGTCGAGATTGTCGAACAGCGGGATGCCGACCGCATCGAATTGCGCCCGGACGGCATCGGCATTGTGCGTGCCCATCCAGCACGCGATCACTGGCTTTGGCGCATGCGGATCGGCAGTTCCGATTGCCTCGATCACTGCCTTTGCGATGGCCGTCCCGGTAGCGGCGGCGGTGGGGCAATGCATCACGAGCAGCGCATCGACGCCCGGATCGGACAGCGCCGCCCGCGTCGCCACCGCGAAGCGCTCGGGCCTGGCGTCGCCGACCACATCGATCGGATTCGCGCGCGACCAGGCAGCGGGAAGCTGGGGATCGAGTGCGGCGATCGTCTCCGGCGCCAGAGTCGCGAGCACACCGCCCGTGGCGGGCAGCGCATCCGCCGCAAGCACCCCGGCCCCGCCGCCATTGGTGACGATCGCGAGCCGATCGCCCGACCGCGGCCGGTGACGGCCAAGCACCTGCGCTGCGTCGAACAGCTCGGTCAGGCTATCGACTAGGATGATCCCGGCGCGCCGGAACGCGGCGGCATGAACGTCATAGGAACCGGTGAGCGCGCCGGTATGCGACATCGCGGCCTTGCCGGCGGCTTCGGAGCGCCCGGCCTTGATCGCGATAACCGGCTTGATCCGCGACGCGGCCCGCGCCGCCGACATGAACTTCGCGGGATTGGTGATGCCTTCGATATAAAGCAGGATCGCGTCGGTCTTCGCATCCGCTGCGAACAGATCGATCAGGTCGCCGAGATCGACATCCGCCATGTCGCCGACCGAGACCACGCCCGAAAAGCCGACATTCTTGCCTGCCGCCCAATCCAGCATCGCCGTCACCAGCGCGCCGCTCTGCGACACGAAGGCAAGCCGGCCCGGCTCCGGCCGGCGCGGCGCGAAGGAGGCGTTGAGCCGCGCATGCGGCAACAGTGCGCCAAGGCAGTTCGGCCCGACGATCCGGAGCAGATGCGGCTTCGCTGCATCGAGGATCGCCTGCTTCGCTGCTGCATCGTGCAGGCCGGCCGAGATCACGACGGCAACTTTGGTGCCGAGCGCGCCGAGCTCGGCGACGATCGATGCGACGGTGGCCGCCGGCGTGACGATCACCGCCAGATCGGGGGCGCCGGGCAGCTCGCCGATCGACGGCACCCAGGACACGCCCTCTTTCTCCACCGTCCTTGGATTCACGGCGAAGATCGTTCCCGGGAATCCGCCATCGACGATATTCGACAGCACCATTTCGCCAAGCGAGCCCGGCTTTTGCGAGCCTCCGATCACGGCGACGCTGCGCGGATGGAGAAGGCCTTCGAGATTGCGGATGGTCATGGATTGCTCCCGTCACGGGGCGCCGCGATGCGCGGCCCTCGGCGTATTTCCTTCTCCCATGCGGTGACGGCGCCAGACATCCGTATAGTCCCGCATATGGCCGGCAGCCGGGATCGGTAGAGTCCTCGCATCACTGAGTGAGGACCCGACATGGCGACAGCCCTCCATGCAATTACCGGCCGCGCGGCATCGTTCGCGACACGTCAGCCCCGCGCCGCCATCGGCGGCTCGCTTCTGTGCTGCATCGTGATGGCCGAGCTGATCGCAGCGGTAGCGCTCAACGGCCTGGTGTGATGGCGGGCGATCCGCGGGACATCCGTCACGTCGTCATCCTCGGCCATCCGGACGCGCACAGCTTCAACGCCTCGGTCGCCACGGCCTATTGCGATGCAGTCGAGGATTGCGGCCAGACGGCGGCGCTGCGGGATCTGTACGCAATCGGTTTCGATCCGGTGCTGCGGGATGCGGAACGCCCGGACGCGCCCGGCTTCGCTCCCGCGCCCGATGTCGCCGCGGAACTAGCACTGATCCGCGAGAGCAGCGTGATCGTACTGGTCTATCCGATCTGGTTCGGCATGCCGCCGGCGATCATCAAGGGCTATATAGATCGAGTCCTCGGTGCCGGGCTGCTCGCGCGCGACATCAAGACCGGCGCTGGTCATGGACTGCTGGAGGGCAAGCGGCTGGTGATCCTCAGCTCGTCCGCCTCGACCATGCCCTGGCTCGAGGAACACGGCCAATGGGCGTCGATGCGCCAGGCCTTCGACACCTATCTGACCACGATCTTCGCCATGGCCGACAACACCCATGTCCATTTCGATGCGATCGTCGATGGCCGGGACGAGCGTTTCATGCGAGAAAATCTGGATCGGGCCCGCGAACAGGCTCGCCAGACCTGCAGCGTCACCCTGAGCGAGCGGCACGCGGCCCGGATTCGGGCGCTTACCCAGGGCGGCGCCAGCTGAACGATCGATGCGGTGTGAATGACTGAACTCGACCCGGTTGCCGCCTCCACTCTCGGCTATGCGCTCGCCATCGGCCTGCTGATCGGGCTTGAGCGCGGCTGGACCAGCCGCCACGAACGCGCCGGCACCCGGGTGGCGGGATTCCGCACCTTCGGCCTGCTCGGTCTTGCCGGCGGGATTGCGGGGCTGTTGCCGCCGATCGCGGCCGGCCTGCTGCTCGGCGGTGCCGGGCTGATCATCCTGATCGGCTACATCCGGCAAAGCCGCGAGCCCGGCGAGCTGAGTGCGACCAGCGCGGTCGCCGGTATCATCGTGCTGGCGCTGGCGATGCTCGCGACGTCGGGCCAGCCGGCGCTCGCTCTCGGCGCGGCGGCCGCGGCGACCCTGTTGCTGTCGATGCGCGGCACGCTGCACGGCCTGGTGCGCGGGCTGAGCGCGGCCGAGCTGCGCGCCGCGGCGCGCTTCGCGATCCTCGCGCTCGTGCTGCTGCCGCTGATGCCCGATCGCGCGATGGGGCCTTATGGCGCGCTGAACCCGCACAAGCTGATGCTGGTGATCATCTTCGTCACTGGCCTGTCCTTTGCCGGATATATCCTGGCGCGGCGGGCCCGCGCTTCGCGCAGCATGTTGCTGATGGCGGCGTGCGGCGCGCTCGTCTCCTCCACCGCCGTCACGCTGGCCTTCGCCCGGCGCATGACCGGGGAATCGGCCGCGGCCGCCGCGCTCGCGGCGGGCATTGCGCTTGCCTCGGCGATCAGCGTCGGGCGCGTGCTGGTGCTGGTCGCCGTACTTGCCCCGCACGCGATCGGGCCGCTCGCGATCATCCTCGGCCCGGCCGTGCTGCTCCTAATAGGCGGCACCTGGTGGAGCCTGCGCGGCGAGACGGCACGGGAAGGCCAGGCGGTCGCGCTCGGCAATCCGCTCGAGCTGGGCGCGGCGCTCGCGCTGGCCGCCTTCGTCGCGGTCTCCTCCATCGCCAGCCACTGGGCGTTGGCCGCCTATGGCGATGCCGGCGTCGCGGGCGTGCTGGCGATCATCGGCCTGGCGGATGTCGATGCGGCGGTGATTGCGTTTGCTGCGATGGCGCCGGGCGCGATCGCGCCGCGCATGGCCGGCGTCGTGCTGGCGATGCCGGTGCTGCTGAACATGGTGCTGAAGACCGGCCTCGTGCTCGGCGCATCTCGATCTCGCGCGCATCTCGCGGCGGCAGCGCCGCTCGCTATCGCTGCCGTGGCGATCGCGCTGGGTATCGCCGTGGCGCTCGCCTGAACGCGCATCGCTCGGAACCCTGTCCCCGCCGGCGCGTACCGGCTATGCCGCGACGAGGAGCCCGCTTTCGTGCCGACCAACCCCCTTACCGGCCCGCCGCCGGTCACCGACATGCTCAGGCGCGGGATCGTCCAGCAGGTGCGCGCCGTGTTCAACGATCAGGCCAAGGGCGAACGGCCCGTGGTGCGCAGCCCCGATGCGCTGTTCCAGCCCGGATCGGTCGTGTGGCGCGTGCACGGCGACGTCACCACGATGATGGTCGGCGGCGTTGCTGCGCTGTTGCTGCAGATGCTGCACCCCGCGGTGCTCGCCGGCGTGTGGGACCATTCCGATTTCCGCCGCGACATGCTCGGCCGGCTGCGCCGCACCGCGCGGTTCATCGCGCTCACCACTTATGGTGCGCGGGACGAGGCCGAGGCCACGATCGCGAAGGTGCGGGCGATCCACGATCATGTCGACGGCACGCTGCCCGACGGCACGTCCTATCGCGCGGGCGATCCGCGGCTGCTCGCCTGGGTGCATGTGTCCGAAGCGGTGAGCTTCCTCGATGCCTGGATCCGCTACAGCGAGCCGACCATGTCCGCCGCCGACCAGGACCGCTATTTCGACGAGTTCGCATCCATCGCCGAAGCGCTCGGCGCCGATCCGGTGCCGCGCAGCCGCGCCGAGGCCGATGCGCTGATCGCGGCGATGCGGCCGGAACTCGCCGTCGATGCTCGCACGCGCGAAGTCGCGGCGATGGTGCTCGGCCAGCAGGCGCGCTCGCTCTCCGCCATGCCGGTCCAGGCGCTGACGTTCCAGGCGGCGGTTGACCTGCTACCGGGCTGGGCGCGCCGCATGCACGGCCTGGCCGGCCCCCGCCTGACTCGCCCGCTGGTCCGCGTCGGCACCTTCGGCATCGCCCGGACGCTCCGCTGGGCCTTTGGCTGACGGCGGCGCGACGATCCGCAAGGCGCCGGGCCTGATCCGGAAGCGCAGCGGAAACGCCAGCGTCATGACTTCCCCATCAAGCGCGACCTCGACATCCGCAGCACCGGGCGATTCCACCGTCAGCGTTTCGCCGTCGCCGAACGCCAGGAAATCGGCGCTGCGGTCGGCCCGGCCGGTCACGGCGCGCAGCGCGAACCACAGCAGCGCGAAGCGCCCCGGCGCGGCCAGCGCGAAGATCGACAGCCGTCCCCCGTCCAGCACGTCGCGGCCCCCGATCTCGCCGCGCTCGAGCGAATAGCGATTATTGCCGACGAACAGGAGCGAAGTGGCCAGCGGCCGCGGCCCGCCGCCGGTATCCAGGCTCAGCCGCCGGCGCCGGAAATGCGTCCAAGCCTGCCACGCGGCGGGAATCGAGGCGACCCATTTGGGCAAACCCCTGCTTTCGCGATAGGCGTCCCGACGGCGCACCATCGCCGGATAGAGGCCGATCGAGGCGTTGTTGACGAAGACGTGCCCGTTCACCTCCCCCAGATCGATCGCCCGCGCATCGCCATGCGCCGCCAGCGCCGCCGCCTCGTCGAGATCGCGCGGAATGCCGAGATCGCGCGCGAGATGGTTGAGCGTGCCGAGCGGAAGCAGTCCTAGCTCGACCGCGCCGTCAGCAAGAACAGCCGCCGCAGCGGCCGCCGTCCCATCCCCGCCGCCGACGATAACGCGCGCTCCGGACGCACCGCGCACGGCATCGGCCAGCTCGGGGCCGTTCAGCAATTGCAGCGCGATATCTGTATCCGCCGCGGCAAAGGCGGCCGTGACGCGCTCTCCCAGATCGGCGCCCGCCGATGCCGCCGTGCCACCGGTGCGGTTCACCAACACCGGCAAATCCACGCCGGTCACTCCGTCACGGCCTGCGCGAAGATGTCCTCGGCGACGTCGCGCGAGACCCAGTCATCGTCCTCCCGCGTGAAACGCACATGGTTGCCGCGCTGGAAGGCGCTGCCGTCCCACGCGATCACCTGCAGCTCGATATCGTCGTTGCGATGGGCGTGGATCCAGTTGAAGCTCTGCAACTCGTCGTTGCGCAGCCGCGTCGAGGTCGCGGTGCCCGCCTGGATCACCAGCGCTGACCCCGCCGTCTCCACCATCCGCCGCGCCGATTCGGCATAGGTCCGGTGGAAATGCCCGGCGAGCGCGATATGCACCCCGGCGCGGCATACCGCGACCACGGCATCCTGGTGATGGCCCACCGCTTCGCTCAATTCCCCACCGGTGCCGATCGGCAGGGCGAACAACGGATGATGAGTGACGAGGATGCGCGTCTTTTCCGGCGCCACGGCATCGAAGCGATCATGGATCATCGCCAGTTGGTCGCGGTTGATCCGGCCGTCCTTGAAAGTGAGCGAACGGGCAGTGTTGATGCCGAGCACCGCAACCGACTCATTCTCGAACCACGGGCAGAGATCGCGGCCGATGAACCGCTTGTAGCGATCGAGCGGCGCAGCGAAGCGCCGGACGACGTCGTAAAACGGGATATCGTGGTTGCCGGGAATGGCCAGCACAGTGAACCCCGCGTCGCGCAGGCGCGCGACATAGGCCCCCGCCGCACGGAATTGCCCGGTGCGGGCGCGCTGCGTGAAATCTCCGCTGATCACGATCAGGTCGGGGCGGCGATCGAGCAGCCAGGCCTCGGTCGCGGCCACGATCGTCGGATCGTTGGCGCCGAAATGGATGTCGGAAAGATGCGCGATACGAGCTGCCATGCCGGGCAAACGAGCCGCGGGCCGGGGAGTTTCCCGGCACCTGGCTTTTCGCCAGGATTCGCGGGCCTAAACGCCCGGTTCACCACGAATGGCACCGCTCTGGGCCTTTTGCGCCCGCATCTTAAGAGCGCGGTTACGACTAGGGCGGCACAAGCCGCGCTGGGTAAGCGGGGATCTTGAATGACCATCGACGACTCCGGCGGAGAGGAAAGGACGCGCGACTGGCATCTGATCGAGCCGGCAAACGGCATCGAACTGGCCCTGTCCGCCGTTCCCCACCAGCCGGTCGATCGCGCCGGGCGTTTCGCGGTGAGCGTCACTTTTGCCGGCGCACCGGCCGGGGCGGGGCTCGACGTCGCGATCATCCGCGATGCCGTGCCGGGCCGTTATGCCGAATCCGGCGGCAGCCTGACGCTGCGGCCGGTGTCCGTCGAGGGCAACGGCGCGGCGCAGTTCGATTTCATCGGTTCCGCGGTCAGCGCGCCGGACGACCTGCCAGCTTTCTTTCCGGTCGATGCGGGCCGTTATCGGCTGGTGGCCACCCTGCTCAACCATCGCCACAGCATCCATGGCTGGTCGATCGGTGGGCCGAAGACGGTCGTGCTCGCGCGGATCGTGTCGGACAGCTTCGTGCTGACCGGCACGCCCGATCTCCGGCAGTTCGCGCATCGCATCAGGAGTGCGTTCGAGACCCGGCTGAGCGAAGGGCTCGCTTTATACGCGCCCGGCGTTTCGCTGGAGCGCTATTATATCGAACATGCGCCGGATTTCTCCGCGGCACAGATCAGCGTGCGCTACGAAATGATGCCGCCTTTCGCCGGCACGTTCGTCGCACAGCTGCCCGCGGCGCTCGCCTCGGAAGAAGGCGTGCGCCTGCCCTCCCCCGAGCAGATCGTGTTCAAGGGCAAGATCGGCTTCGGCAACGGCATCGTCAGCCACCGCCTCGCGCGCAAGGCGGCGATCGAAGCATTCGGCGTGCGCGTCGCCGGATCGGGCGGCACAGCCGCCGACGCCTATACGACGGGATGGATCTATCGCCGCGACCAGCAGGCATGGTATTTCCAGGCGGCCTGCCGCGGCGCCGGCGACGATAGCGGCGCACGCGCGCTGGTGTCGGTCACGCGCGACGGCGTGGCGTCTATTCTCGAATATCGCCCGTTCGGCGAACGGCTGTCGACCGATCTGTTCCACGAGCCCGATCCATGGAGCGAGCCGACCGCGATCGCGCCCGCGCGACCCGGGCAATCCAGTGTCTCTCCTGGTCTGGTCGGCGGCAAGCTACGGCTGAACGACGTCGTCACCGGCCTGGCGCCACCTGCCGCTGCCGAGATCGAGCCGCTCGCCGGACATGTGCTGGATGGCGCCCGAATCATCGCGCTGGGGGCTTATGAAGGCGGCATCGCGACTCGCTTCACCATCGCCGATGAAAGCCAGCCGGTCGGCTCGATCAGGATTTCGGCCGACAGCGATGGGCCTCCGGTGGTCCTCGTACTGACAGGCTACAGCCCGATCCTGTGGGATCTGCGCGCGGTGCCGCGGACGCGGCTGCGCGCCGTGCTGGTGTTCAGCCATCATCGCCACGCCGTGGCGGGGCTGGAGGAGGCGGTTCCAATCCATTTCGCCAGCCGCAACGACAGCGATCGCCCGGGCGCCGGAATCCATGCCCATGAAGGCGGCGAGATGCTCGACCGGCTGGCCGCGACGGTAACCGCGTTCACTGGCCGTCCGATCGATGCCTTTCACGGCGGCTACGCGCCGGAAACGTTCCGGCTCGACGGGACGGAACGCCCACCGCCCTATGCCGGCAACATCGACGATCCGGACTGGGCGGCCGGCTATGCCGACTGGGCGGACGGCCTGCGCCATCCCGACGCCGATCCGATCGGTCCTGCGGGCGACGGCGCCATGATCGGCGATCCCGGCGGCCCCGGGTCGATCGCCATCCGGGCGGATGTGCCCGTCACCTTCGCCGCGGTTGCCCCGCGCGAGGCCGGCATCCGCCAGCTGCTCGCCGAGGGAGCGATCCGGCCCGCCACCGAGCTCGACTGGATATGCCTGTCGGCGGCGCTCACCCGGGCATCGCCCACCGGCCATCTCGCCCGGGTGCCGGTGCCGCGCCTGCACCGCAATGCCTATGTCGTGCTGCGCGCGATCACCATCCCGAAGGGCATGCACGGCGCTCATGCGGCCGCCTTCCTGATCGCGAAGGGCGTGCCGCATCCGACTGATGCCGGCAGCCACAATGTCTATTATCCACTCGATGAGTCATCACGCTGATCGGCGTTGCGGGATCGACAGCCCGGATCGCGCACGGTAGCAATCCGCATGATTCAGGTCCCCGACGTCGCGCCGCTGCGCCCAGGCGAGAATTGCTGGCGCGTGGAGGCCGCGCTGGCGGCATCCGTGATCGTCGATGCAGCGGATTATTTCCGCTTCGCGCGATCGGCGATGCTCAAGGCGCAGCACCGCATCATGCTGATCGGCTGGGATTTCGACGCGCGGATCGCGCTGGAGAAAAGCGACCCCTCTGACGACGGACCGGAGACGGTAGGCGATTTCATCCGCTGGCTGGTCGATCGCAACCCCGATCTCGAAGTGTATCTGCTGCGGTGGGACATGGGCGCGGTGAAAAGCCTGTTCCGCGGCAGGACGATCCTGACCCTGTTGGAATGGATGCGGCATCCGCGCATCCACACCAGGCTCGATGCGCACCATCCCGCCGCCGCATCGCACCACCAGAAGATCGTGGCGATCGACGATTGCTTCGCCTTTTGCGGCGGGATCGACATGACCGGCGATCGCTGGGACACGCGCGCCCACGACGATGACGATCCGGGCCGGCACCGCCCGAACGGCCAGCCCTATGGCCCGTGGCACGACGCGACCAGCGCGGTCAGCGGGCCAGTTGCCGCGGCGCTGGGGGAACACGCGCGCACGCGCTGGGCGCTGGCCGGCGGCGGGACGCTCAGTCCGGTGGAGGGCGTCAGCGATTGCTGGCCGGACGGGCTCGAGGTCCAGTTCCGCGACGTTCAGGTCGCCGTCGCGCGTACCTCACCGGAAATGAACGATTGCGCGGCGGTGTTCGAGATCGAGCGGCTGTATATCGATCAGATCGCCGGCGCGCGGCGCTGGATCTATGCGGAAAGCCAGTATTTCGCCTCCCGCCGGGTCGCCGAGGCGATCGCCGCGCGGCTTGACGAAGCTGACGGGCCGGAGATCGTGCTGATCAACCCGCTCACTGCACAGGGCTGGCTCGAACCCATCGCGATGGATACCGCGCGGGCGCGGCTTTTCGAAACGCTGCGGCGGCGCGACCGGCACGGCCGGCTGCGCCTCTATCACCCGTTCACCGCTGGCGGCGAGCCGATCTACGTCCACGCCAAGATCATGATCGTGGATGATCGCAGCCTGCGCGTCGGATCGTCGAACCTCAACAACCGCTCGATGCGGCTGGACAGCGAATGCGACGTGGCGATCGACTCGACCATGCCGGGCAATCCCGATTGCCGCCCGGCGATCCTGGCGATCCGCGACGGCCTCATCGCCGAACATCTCGGCACGGATGCGGCGACGGTCTCGGCGCGGATCGCGGCGACCGGATCGCTGATCGAGACGATCGAGGCACTCCGCGGCACGGGCAAGACGCTGCGGCCTTATGAGACGCCGGATATCGGCGCGGTCGAAGCATGGCTGGCCGAAAACGAAGTGCTCGACGCCGAAGGGCCGGGCGAGATGTTCGAAGGCATGAGCCGCGGCGGGCTGTTCCGGCGGCTGCGGCGGCGCTGACCTGGCCGCTGGCCGGCCTTTCGCCACTGATAGGCAGAAGTTAACCGGAGCCCCCTAGATTTGCGTCCGTCACTTGCTGGGGGACGGGGCTTGGCCACGCGCTTTTCATATCTTTCCGCCCGGCCTCAGGCGCCGGTCCAGGCCGGGTCGCTCGCCGATCCCGCGCGCGCGATCATCGGCCCGGCGCGCGATGCGCTGTTCTTCTGGGGCGCCCCGCTGGTCGCCTTCCTGCTCGTCCAGCTATGGCTGCGCGGCTGGGATCTGCTGGCCCCGCCGACGACCGCCGGGCCGATGGTGATCGCCATGTTCGGCTTCATCGCGATCCTTACCTGGGCGCACCTGATCGCGGTCGTGCCGCGGGCCTATTTCAATGCCGATGTGTTCGCCGCGCACCGCTTCCGGCTCACCATCGTGCCGATCGTGCTGATTGCGTCGCTGCTGCTGTCGCCGACGGCGCTGGCGGTCGCCGCCGTGCTCGCCGTCTTCTGGGACGTGCACCATTCGGCGATGCAGAATTTCGGCTTCGCGCGCATCTACGACATGAAGGCGGGCAATGCCCCGCAACTGCTGCGCGCGACGGACCTCAGGCTCAACTGGGCGCTTTATGTCGGCCCGCTCGCGGCCGGGGCCGCGCTCGCGACTCATGTCGATTATTTCGGCCGGTTCGACGGGACGATCTTCCAGGCGCTGACGACCTTGCCCGGCGTGCTTGCGGCCGAGCATCGGGGCATTCGGCTCGCCGCGATCGGCTTCTATGCGGTGGTGATCGGCTGGACGGCCATCGACTATGCCCGGGCGATGCGCGCCGGCTATCGGCTGCCGGCGCACAAGCTGGCCACACTCCTGGTCACCGGCACCGTCTCGATCCTGGCCTGGGGCTTTTCGCCGCCGCTGGTCGCGCTGGCGGCGATCAACCTCTACCACGCCGTCCAGTATTTCGCGCTGGTCTGGGCGAAGGAAGGCGGTTCGATGGCCGCTAAATTCGACCGTGCCGGCGCCGGCGAAAACGGCGGTGGGCGAACGCGTGCGGCCCTGTTCTTCTTCGCGGGCAGCGCGATCTTCGGGCTGGGCTATGCCGCCGCGGCGGCGGGCAGCATAACCTGGTTCGTCGCGCCGTTCATCGCCTGCTCGTTGCTGCACTTCTGGTATGACAGCTTCATCTGGTCGGTGCGCAAACGCCAGCTATAGGCGCGCTCCCTCCCGTTTTTACGCGAAAACGCCCCGGCCGTTATCGGCCGGAGCGTCTCCCTTACCAGCGGAAAATCCGCTCAGCGCGTCGGGATCACCGGCAGCGTGAACGCCGTGTCGGTGATGTTCCCGTCGAGCAGATTATTGCCATAGGTGAACAGCGAGGCGCCGCCGCCGATCATGAGCGCGGCGTTGTTGCCCGTGATCACGGTGGTGCCGACACGCCCGATGGTCGGCGCGCCATTGGCGATGATTCCGGTGGTGCCGTTGCCCACGACGACGGAGTCGGACAGCATCAGCCGCACCGGTCCGCCGCCTGCCGGCGCCTTGAGCAGAATGCCCACGCCATTGTTCGACGAGGTCGTGGTGTTCACCACGGCCGAAGCAGCCGTGGTCGCGCCGCCAGCGGTGGTATCGACCCGCAAGCCGACATTGAGGTTGTTGACCAGCTGGGTGTTGGTGATCGTCGCCTGGGCTGTGAAGCCAGTCTGCGGCCTCACCAGGATAGCGCCGGTGTCGGGGTTCGATGCGACGCCGCTCTCGGAGATGGCGACATTGTCGACGACCAGGGTTGCGTTGCTGCCCGGCTGGAAACTGATGCCGTAACCGTTGCGGAAACCGCGGATCTTGGAGTTGCGGACGGTGAGGCTGGAGCCGTTGAGAAAATAGATGCCGTTGACGCCGGCCGACCCGGTCTGCCCGAGGCCCTCGATATCGAAGCCGCTGATCAGCACGACCACACTGGTGCCGTTGATGATGATCGCGTTGGTCGCGGCGACCAGGACGCCGGTTTCGGTGTTGTCGCAGATCAGCGAGATCGACTTGGTGATCGTGACGGCGCCGAACCCGCCCGGATCGAGGCAATTGATCTCGCCGCCGGCGGCGGTCTTCGAGATGGCGCCCGCGAAGGTCTTGCACGGCGCGGTACGGCTGCACGGATTGGCATCGTCGCCGACACCGGAAATCCAGGTGCGGGTCGCCTGGGCGGCGGCGGGCGTGGCGTAGAGCATCCCCGCCGTCAGCGTCGCGACCGCGATCAGCGCGGCGCGTTTGATCATATGGAACATGGTAACCCCCTATTCTGCGCCGGCCGAGCCGCCGCGGTGACCGATATAGCCTTTTCGGACCTTCGCGGCGACTCGAATCGCCGCCGAAACGAGCAGGGGAAATCCTGCGTAAATCCAGTCGTTTCGGCATTTCCAGCACGACCGTCGTTCGCCGCCGGGAAAGTCTTTCGGCATTGCACGACAAGTCGCGCCACCCGGTGTCGACTAGCATCGGCCCGATCACATCATTCGATCACCGGAAGGATTCCTGCCATGTCAGTGCTGACGTCGACGCCGCCCGTGACGACCGCTGCGGCATGGCGAGGCGATCGGCTGGCCGAAACCGGCGAGTGGATCTACCGCCTCTCGCCGGAGCAGGTGGACGAGCTGGAGACGCTGGGGCGGCAGTTCATGGACGCCAACCCGGATCTGCGCACGGTGACGGCAGCTGAATATCCGTTGGTCGCCTGCGCCGACGCGGTCGCCCTGTGGGGCCGCGATGTGGATTATGGCCGGGGCTTCGTGCTGGTGCGGGGCCTGCGCACGCATCTCTATTCGGACGCGCTCTCCGCTGCGATCTATTATATTCTCGGCCTGCACATGGGCGATCCGATCCGGCAGAACGAGATGGGCGACGTGATCGACCATGTCTATCCGACCTCGGACAAGACAATGGACGATCCCACCGCCCTGTCCTCCAAGGTGCGCGACCAGCTCGTCTATCATTCCGACAGTTCGGATATCGTCGCGCTGATGTGCCTGCGTCCGGCCAAGGCCGGCGGCACTTCCTGCCTGGTGTCGGGCGCCGAGATCTACAACGAGATCCTGCGCCGCCGGGCTGACCTCGCGCCGCTGCTGTTCGAGCCGTTCCATTGGGACTGGAAACGCCAGGACCACAATGCGCCCGCGAACACCTATACCTCGCCGATCGTCTCGATCGTCGACGGCGTGTTCAGCATGTATGCCGGCTCGCTCTACATCCTGACCGCGCAGGACTATCCGGGTGTGCCCAAACTCTCCGAAGACCAGATCGAGGTGCTGCGCCTGTTCGACGAGATCACCTATGAGCCCGGCATGGCGATCGAGATGGATTTCCGCCCCGGCGATATCCAGTGGCTGTCCAACTACGCCGCGCTCCATGCCCGCACGGCCTTTTCCGATTTCCCTGAGCCGCAGCGCCGCCGCCATTTGCTGCGCCTGTGGCTCAGCCGCGATTCGGGCCGTCCGGTGGTGCCGGGCTTCGGCAAGAACGGCGTCGTCCTCCACCGCGCCGCACCGCGCGACGGCGCTGCGGAACATGCCGACGGGCGCTTCGATGTCAGGTCGATCTCGGTTCCCAGGCTGATGTCCTGACCGCGGCGCGGTGGACAAACCTCAGAACGGCCGGTCGCCCTTCACCGTCACCCGGTAGCCGGAGCGCGTCTGCGGGAAATAGTCCCAGATCGCCGAATGCTGCACTGATCGATTGTCCCAGAAGGCGATCGAGTGCGGGCGCCAGCGGAAGCGGCACTGGAATTCCGGCCGCTCGACATGCCGCACCAGAAAGGCGAGCAGCGCAGCGCCTTCATCCTTGGGCAGGCCGTCGATCGCCGCGGTGAACTGCTTGTTCACGAACAGCGCCTTGCGGCCCGAGACCGGATGAGTCCGCACCACCGGATGGGAGGACACGTTGAACACAGTCCCCGGCGGCGCGATCGCACCGAACACCCGCGCCGCGTCATGCGTCGCGGTCAGCCCGTCAAGATAGGCCTTCATGCGCGGCGAGAGCGCCGCATAGGCCAGGAACATGTTGGAGAAGACCGTATCTCCGCCGCTGTCCGGCACGATCGGCAGATGGAGGATCGATCCGAGCGGCGGCTCGGGATCGCACGTCATGTCGGAATGCCAGTCCTCGCCGGCGACGAAGGTGGAATCGGCATCGGCATGGATGCGCGTCACCTCGGGATGGCCGGGCACCGTCCAGGCAGCGGACGCGGCGGCGACATGGATTTCACCGAAATGCCGGGCCAGGGCTTTGTGCGCAGCAAAGTCGATCGGCTGGTCGCGGAAGAACAGGACGAGATGTTCGGCCAGCGCGGTCCGCAGCTCCGCCGCGACATCGACACCAAGCGGCCGCGAAAGATCGATCCCGCCGATCTCCGCGCCCATATGCGGCGTGAGCGGACTGACGCGGATGGTCTGATAATCGCTCATAAGTCCTCCACCATCGACATAAGCGAGGCCGTGTCCTGCACGTCGGCGAAGGTGAGCCGCAGGTTGAGCAGCGCCGCATTATGCTCGGCATCCGTGATGGTGGCGGTGGCATCCGACACGACGATCACCTTGTAGCCGAGCATGTTCCCGTCGCGCGCCGTTCCCTCGCAGCAGACATTGGTCAGCGTGCCCGCGATCACCAGCATCTCGATCCCGCGCTCTTCAAGCGCTGCCCGCAGCGCGCCGGCCGGGCACATGAAGGCGCTGTAGCGATATTTGTTCAGCGTCACGTCGCCCGGCGCGACCTCCATTACGGGGTGCAGCGCGTGGGACGGGCCGCCGGACAGCAGCGCTTCCACCGCACGCGCGACGTGCGGGATCGACAGATCATATTGCCACGCCGGCATCGCCAGCGGCGGCACGGGACTGGTCGTCTGGCGCGTCCAGATCACCATGCATCCTGCCCCACGCATCGCCGTGACGAGCCGGTTCACCTGTGGTGCGATCGCCAGCGCATTCGGGTTGCCGAACACTTCGCCGGGCGCGAGGAACACCGTCTGCATGTCGATCACGACCAGCGCGGTGCGCGACGGTTCGATCGCGTCGAAGCGGTTGAGCTGGCTGCCCCGCGCGATCGCCCAGTCGGGAAGGTCGATGGCGTGCATCAGTCGGCAAAGGCGGTGGAGAGCGACAGGGCCTCCCACCGGACCATCTCGGCCTCGACGAACTCGAAATGCTCGCGCGCATGGCGCAGCGCGTCTTCGCCCAGGAACAGGTGGAAGGGCGGCTCCGGCGCATCGAGCGCGGTGAGGATCGCCTGTGCCGCCTTGGCCGGATCGCCATGTTCCTTGCCGCGTCCGGCGAGCAGGCTGAGCTTCGACTGGCGCGCGCCGTCGTCATAGTCGGCGATGCTCTGTTCCGCTTCCACCAGGGCCGAGCCCGCGAAACCGGTACGGAAGCCGCCCGGCGCGACATTGGTGACATGGATGCCCAGCGGCTTGACCTCCTGCGCCAGCGTCTGGCCGACGCATTCCAGCGCATATTTGCTCGCACCGTAGATGCCGGTGCCCCACCAGGGCGCGAATCCGCTGAGCGAGGTGATGTTGACGATATGCCCGCCCCGGCGCGCGCGCATCGCCGGCAGCACGGCCTGGATCATCGCGATCGCGCCGAACAGATTGACCTCGAGCAGCGCCCTGGCCTGCGCAAGCGACGTCTCCTCGATCGCGCCGATCATCCCATATCCCGCATTGTTCACCAGCCGGTCGATCTGGCCCAGCACCGCTTCAGCGGCGCTCACGGCTGCTGCGGCCGCACCCGGATCGGCGAGATCGAGCAGCACGCCGGTTGCACGGCCAGGCGCCAACGCCTCGAACGCGGCCAGGTCGGCTGGCTTGCGCATCGTGCCGACCACCTTGTCGCCGCGCGCCAGCGCCGCCTTGGCGAGCGCCTGCCCCAATCCCCCGCTGACGCCCGTGATGAGCCAGTTTGCCACCTGTTTCCCCCTGTTCAGTCGACGGACGATAGGCGGCGCGCCCGGGCTGCGCTTGGCGGGCAGGACAACAAAACTTGCCGCGCCGCGCACCGTGTCGCTTCTGCCTTGAAGCCTGGGCCGCCGCCGTGCTCGTCTGTCACCGGCTTTCCCGAGAGGAGCGAAATGGGCGTCCGCGTGCTTGGTTCGATCAATGTCGACATCATCCTCTCGGTCGCGGCGCTGCCGCGGCCGGGCGAGACGGTGCTCGCGAGCGGCAGCGCCCGGCTGCCGGGCGGCAAGGGTGCCAATCAGGCAGTCGCCGCGGCACGCATGGGCGCAGCCACCGCGATGATCGCGGCAGTCGGTGCGGACGAGGCGGGCGCATGGATGCGCGGCTGGCTGGCGGAGGCCGGAATAGATGTCACCGCCGTCACCGCGCTGACGGGGCACGCCACCGGCGCCGCCTATATCGCGGTCGATTCAGCGGCGGAGAATCAGATCATCGTCGCCCCCGGTGCCAATGCCCATTGCACCCCCGACCAGCTTGATGCGCCGGCGCGCGCGGATGTCCTGCTGGCCCAATTGGAACTCCCGGTGGCGACGATCGCCACCGCTTTCGCCCGGCCGGGTCCGCTACGAATCCTCAATGCGGCGCCCGCAGTGCCGGCGGCGGCGGCGATGTTCGGCGACGTCGATGTGCTGATCGTCAACCAGCATGAGCTTGCCTGCTATCTCGGCGTCGCGGCGATCGAGAGCCCGCGCCAGGCGCTGGCAGCACGCGGCCTGCTCACGCGATCCGATCAGGTCGCAATCGTCACGCTCGGCGCCGGGGGTGCGCTCGCCGTGTGGCCCGATCGCGCCTTCCACGCGCCGGCCGTGCCGGTGACGCCGGTCGACACGGTCGGCGCGGGCGACTGTTTCTGCGGCGTGCTCGCCGCGCTGCTGGACGAGGGACTGAACATCGAAGCCGCGCTGCCGTTCGCCAACGCGGCGGCTGCGCTGTGCACGCAGTCGCGCGGTGCGGCCCCCGCCATGCCGACGCGGCAGGCCGTCGAGGCATTCCTCCGGAACGCGCCAACAGAACATGCGTAGATGATCAAGAACCCGGGACCGACCAGCGTAAGCTGGGGATCTGATCGAGGGGTGACATAATGACGAGCGCGTTTGAGCAGACACCGTTCGGGCTTCCGTCGGATGGCGGCGGCAAGGATCTGGGTGTGTTCATGCCCATGGCCAATGGCGGGTGGATCCTGTCGAAGAATGCGCCGCGGCTCGACGGCTCCTATGCCTATAACCGCCAGGTCGCGATCCTCGCCGAGGAAGCGGGGCTCGACTTCATCATGTCGATGTCCAAGTTCCGCGGCTATGGCGGGGAGACGCATCACTGGGAGAGCACGCTCGATCCCGTGGTGATGATGGCCGGCCTCGCCGAGGTCACGAAGCGGGTAAAGGTGTGGACGACGATCCACACCATCCTGCAGAACCCGGCGGTGGTCGCCAAGATGCTGGCGACGCTCGACCAGGTCAGCAACGGGCGGGCGGGCCTGAACGTCGTGACCGGCGCCTATAAGGGCGAATTCGCGCAGATGGGCGCCTGGCCCGAGGGTGTCGATCATGACGGGCGCTATGATCTCGCCAAGGAATGGATCACGGCGATCAAGCGGCTGTGGACCGAGGATTCGGTCACCATGGACGGCAAATATTTCAAGCTGGACGATTGCCAGTCCTGGCCCAAGCCGGCCACGCGCCCGTTCCTGGTGTGCGCCGGCTCGTCGAAAAAGGGCATGCGCTTCACCTCGAAGGAAATGGACGCGATCTTCCTGACCGGCGGCAACGCGAAGGAACTGGCGGCGGCGAGCCTTGCCGCAAAGGAGGACGCTGCCGAGCTCGGCCGTGCCGTGCGAACCTATTCGATGATGACGGTGGTGTTCGGCGATACCGATGCCGCTGCCCAGCAGACCGCCGAATATTTCCGCGACGGGCTGGATGAAGGCGCCTTGCGCGGCATGATGCGCGCTTATGGTTTTCTCGACAACGAGATTGGCAAGGAAAACGCCTTCGTCGCCAAGAGCCGCTCGACCTTCATGACGCCCGTCGTGCTCGGCACGCCCGCGACAGTGGTCGAGCAGCTCACCGAGATGCTGGAGGTATCGCAGACTGACGGGCTGATGCTGATCTTCCCCGATTATCTGAAAGGCATCCCGATCTTCGGCAAGGAAGTGTTGCCGGCGCTGCGCGAGCGTTTCCCGACCAGGGTGCTGGCGCCGGTCCATGGTTGAGGTCGCCGATCTGCCGCACGTCGCGGCGCCGGAGTTAAAGGATATGCTGCCGCCCGAGCGGACGGCTCTGGTGGTGGTGGACATCCAGACCGATTTCGCGGCGCCCTTCGGCCTGATCGGGCGGGCCGGCGTCGACATGGCGACCATCGAGCTGGCGATCGACCGCATCGAGCGGCTCATTGCCGCGGCGCGCGAGGCGGGCGCGGCCGTGGCGTTCATGCGCGTGGTCACCCGGCCGGAAACTGACCCGGCGGCGCTCAAAACCCTGATGGCGCGCCGCGGCTCGCCCGGCGGGGAGGCGATCTGCCGCATCGACGATGGCGGTGCCGATTATTACCGCGTCGTGCCGGCACCGGGCGACATCGAGATCGAGAAGCTCTTGTTCAACAGCTTCCACGGCACTGATCTCGACGATCAGCTCCGCGCGCGCGGTATCGATACGCTGGTGATGACCGGCATCAGCACGGATTGCTGCGTCGACCAGACAGCGCGCGATGCGTTCCACCGCGATTACAATGTGTTCGTCGTGTCGGACGCCTGCGCTGCCTATGAGCCGGACCTGCACAGCGGCACGCTCAACATCCTGCAGAAGAACTGCGCGCTGCTCGTGACGAGCGACTCAGTCGAGGCGGCTTGGGCATGAAGCTCGGCGCGGTTACTTTCTTCGCGCGCGACGTGGATGCGCTTGCCGCCTTTTACGCCGAGGCGCTCGGGCTTGAGCCGACCGTCGACGATTCGCCGCGCTATCGGGAAGTGTCCGGTGGCGGCGCGAAGATCGGTTTCGCCTTTTCCGGCGCCTATGATCTGCTGTCGCTTGAGGACGAGGCCGATCCCCGCGGCCTGCGCACAATGCTCACCTTCGCGCTACCGGATGCCGCCGCCATGGACGGGGCGGTCGCCCGGGCCGTCGGCAAGGGCGCGACAGTCGCCAAGCCGCCTTACGAGACTCATTTCGGCCAGCTGATGGCCGTCCTGCGCGATCCGGAGGGCAATGCCTTCCGCCTGAACGCGGCAACGGCAGCGTGATTCCCTATACCCCACCCCGCGCCGCGACCAGCATCCCGGTCATCGACCTGGGGGACAGCATCGCCGACGGTGCCGATCGCCGACGCGTCGCGGCGGAAATCCACCGCGCCTGCCGCGACACTGGTTTCTTCTACGTCGCGGGCCATGGCATCGATCCGGCGCTGGTCGCCGACCAGATCGACGCCGCCCACCGCTTCTTCGCGCTCGACGAAGCGGCCAAGCGCGCGGTGTGGGTGCGCAATTCGCCCTACCGGCGCGGCTATGAAGGGCCCGGCGCGCAGACGCTCGATCAGGGATCGGCGCCCGACCACAAGGAAAGCTACTCTATCGCGATCGATCTGCCGCCCAGCCATCCGCTGGTCGTGGCCGGCGTGCCGGGGCAAGGCCCGAACCAGTGGCCGCAGGGCCTGCCGGGCTTTCGCGAGCAGATGCTCGACTATCAGGCCGCGATGATCGGGCTCGGCCGCCACCTGATGGACTGCCTCGCCCAGTCGGTTGAGCTGCCCTACGACTATTTCGCGGCCGGCCTGCGCGAGCCTCAATGCGGCGTCCGCTTGCTGCGCTATCCGCCGCAACCGGCCGACGCGACCAACAACCTGCTCGGCGCGGGCGCGCATACCGACTGGGGATCGATCACCATCCTGCTGCAGGACGACCGCCCCGGCCTCGAAGTGCGTAACGCCGATGGGGAGTGGATCCTCGCCACACCGATTCCCTGCACCTTCGTGATCAACATCGGCCAGATGATGGAGCGCTTCACCGCCGGCATCTACCGCGCGAACCTGCACCGCGTGCGCAACGGCGCAGCCGATGTCGCGCGCTATTCGGTCGCGACCTTCTTCGAACTCGAGCCGCTCTACCGCATGGGCCGGGCGCCGACCTGCCCGCCCGCCGCGGCGGAAGAGGAGGACGGCCCCGATCTCACCATCGGCGAGCATATCGAGCAGATGGCGCGCGCATCCTACGCCCAGGCCTAAAGCAGTCGACACCGTCAGGGGGACCATGGACGCCGCAGCACCGATCACCGCAGACCTTCTCGTGAAGCATGCCTGGATTGTCACCATGGACGCCGAGCGCCGCATCTACCGCGACGGCGCGATCGCGGTGGCGGGCGACCGCATCGTCGCGGTCGGCCCCTCGACCGAAATCGAGCGGCAGGTGATCGCGCGCGAGACGATCGACGGCCGCGACCGCTTCGTGGTGACGCCCGGCTTCGTCAACGGCCATATCCACATCACCGGCGAGCCGATCACCCGCGGCGTCGTGCCCGACGATGCCGACTGGCGCACCAACGTGTTCGACTGGCTGATCCCCACCTACATGGCCCAGTCGCCGGCGGAAGAGCAGGTCTCCGCCACGCTCGCCGCGCTCGAGATGCTGCGCACCGGCACGACCTGTTTCGTGGAGGCCGGCACCATCCTCGATCTCGGCGCAGTGATGGACGCGCTCGCCGCCACCGGCATTCGCGGGCGGCTCGGCCAATGGGTGCAGGACCGCGCCTTCGCGCCCGGCGACGACCAGGCCGCGCTGACCGCCCAGGCGATCGCCACCGTTGAGGACGAACTCGCCCGCTTCCCCGTCCGCGACGACGCATTGCTCGCCGCCTGGCCCTGCCTGGTCGGCCACAACACCGCGACCGACGATTTGTGGCGCGAGGCGACCGCGCTGGCCAAAGCAAGCGGCACCGGCATCACCGCTCATATGAGCGCCGATCCGGCCGATCCCGATTTCTACCTCTCCACCACCGGCCGCCGCGCCGTCACGCACCTCGCCGAGCTCGGCGCGCTCGGCCCGCATCTGTCGCTCACGCACGGCATCCACCTCGACGCCGAAGAGGTGCAGCTGTTGGCCGAGACCGGCACCAGCATCACCCATTGCCCGATGACCGCGATGAAAGGCGCATATGGCGCCACCGCGGTCGGGCTGTTCCCCGAAATGGCCGAGACCGGCGTCAATCTCCAGCTCGGCACGGACGGCAACAACAACGGCAACGCCTCGGACATGATGCGCGCGATGTTCGTCACCGCCGGCATCTTCAAGGATGCCCGGCGCGACGCCAGCCTGTTCCCGGCCCACCGCGTGCTCGAAATGGGCACGCGCAACGGCGCGCGCGGCGCGCAGCTCGGCCATCTGATCGGCTCGCTCGAACCCGGCAAAAAGGCCGATTTCGTGCTGCACGATCGCGACCGGCCCGAATGGCGGCCTTTGTTCAACGTGGTCAACCAGTTGGTCTATTCTGCCGACGGGCGCGGCGTGCACAGCGTTTGGGTCGACGGCCGCCGGGTCGTCGACAGCTACCGCTCGACCCTGATCGACGAGGAGAAGCTCTACGCCGAGGCGGAGGCCGCGGGCGCCGCCCTGCTCGCCCGCGCCAACATCACCGTGCCCAGCGTCTGGCCAGTGCTGTGAGCCCCGACCCCATCCGCACCCGGGTCCTCGCCGCCTGCACGATCGGCAATGTCGTCGGCAAGACGGCGGCGGTGCATTCGGTGTTCGGCCTGTTCCTGGTGCCGCTGTCGGAAAGCTTCGGCTGGCCCCGCGCGAGCATCTCGATGGTGCTCGGCATCATGGCGCTGACCGGCGCCATCGTCTATCCGCTCGCCGGCCGCTGGGCCGATCGGCACGGCGCCCGCGAGATGCTGCTCCTCGGCAACCTCTCCTTTGGCGCGGCCATCATGGCGCTGTCCTTCACCAATGGCAGCCTGGCGCTGTTCTACGCCACCTTCTTCCTGGTCAGCCTGGCCGGCAGCATCGCCAGCACGCCGATCTATTCGAAGGTCGTGGCCGACTGGTTCAGCGAGGGCCGCGGCGCCGCGCTGGGCATCAGCGCCGGGGTCGGCAGCGGCATCGGATCAGTCGCGATCCCGGTCGCGGCCGCGCTCGTCGTCTCGGCTTATGGCTGGCGCGCCGGCTATGTCGCGGTCGGCGCCATCGTGCTGGTCGTCGGCTTCCCCGCCCTGTGGCTCTGGCTGCGCGACGCCCCGCGCGATGCCGTGCGCGCCGGCGACGTGGCGGGCGACGGCCTGTCGCTCGGCGAAGCCGCGCGGCAACGCAGCTTCTGGCTGATCCTGATCGCCATCGCCTCCGGCGCCGGCTGCACGACAGCGATCTTCAGCCATGTCGTCCCGATCGTCGGTGAACACGGCTTCGGCGTGGCGACCGGCACGGCGGTTGTCAGCATCTTCGCGCTGGTCGGCTCCGGCTGGCAGATCGCGACCGGGCGCCTGCTCGACCGGATCGACAATCCGCGGATCGTCATCCCGATGTACGCCATGGCGATCGGCGGCCTCGCCTTGCTGGAACTCGGCGGCAACACCGCCGCGCTGATGCTCGGCGGCGTGCTGCTCGGCATCGGGCTCGGCGCGCAATACGGCGCCCTGCCCTTCTTCATCGCGCGCTATTTCGGGCTCAGGGCGTTCGGCGCGATCATCGGCGTGATGTATTCCGCCGTCATCGCCGCCCAGGGCATCACGCCGGTGCTGCTCGATGCGGTCTATGATGCCCAGGGCAGTTACCGCACCGCGATCCTCGTCGCCGGCCTGCTGCTCGCGACGGGCGCTGCCTTGCTCCTGCTCCTGCCCCGCTACGGCAAGGCCGCCGCACCGGAGACCGGCCAGCTCGCGACTGGCATCGCCTAGAGCCCCGCCCGCCGAACAATCCGGGCGCAGCGGATCAAGACGCCCCCCCGGCGATCGGCTAGCCTGCGGCCATGTTGATGCGCAGCAAAGCCAGCCGGACCGGACCGGCACCGGGTCCCGCTCATGGCTGACCGCCCCGATCCCGTCCCCCTGCCGCTCGCCGATCGGGCGCACGCGCCCTATGCCGTCACCCCGGAAGAGCGCGACACGATCAGCGCCGCGATCGACACCGACGAGCTGGTCGAGCTGGCCCTGACCTTGGGCAATATCCCCGCCCCGTCGCGCAGCGAGGCCGCCGCGGCCGCCTTCGTGTTTGACTGGATGGCGCGCGAGGGCTTCAGTCCGCGCAAGGTCGGCGCCACGCCCGAACGGCCCAATGTCATCGGCGAATATGGCGGCACCGGCACTGGCGCCAATCTGTTGCTGACCGCGCATCTCGATACCGAAAGCCCAAGCGGCATCGCGCATCAGGACAAGTTCCGCTACCGCCCGACCACGCTCGCCGATCCCGAATGGACGAAGTGCTGGCTCGAGGACGGCAAGCTGCGCGGCTATCCGATCGCCAATGATCGCGGGCCGATGTCCTGCTTCCTGATCGCCGCCAAGGCGCTGAAAAAGGCCGGCATCACCCTCGCCGGCAAGACCTGGCTCACTGCCTGCCCGGGCGAGATCGGGCCCGAGCCGATCGAGGAATATGCCGGCATAGAGTTCATGGGCAAGGATATCGGCGCGCATTACCTCTTCCATCACGGCGGCGTCGCGCCCGATTATGCCATCGCGGCCGAGGGCACCGATTTCGGCATCACCTGGAATGGCTGCGGCTATGCCCTGTTCCGCATCCGCATCTATGGCCGGGGCGTCTTCACCCCGATCCTCGATGCCCCGGCCGAGGCCACCGCGCATCCCAACCCGATCTACCGCCTCGGCCCGGTGATCGACGCGATCCACCGCTGGAGCCAGCAATGGGAGCGCGATTCGATCCATGAAAGCCGCGGCGGACGCGCCGTGCCCAAGGTGCAGATCTCGTCGGTGCGCGGCGGCATGCCGATCGATTTCGGCGCCGGGACCGAAGTCTGCGCGCTCTATCTCGATGTGACGCTCAACCCGCGCCAGAAGGCCGCGGACGCCATGCACGGCATCATCGCTGCGATGCGCACGCTCGATCTGGACGATTTCGATGTCGAGCCGATGGTCGTGCGCCACGGCTTCGAGGCCGATGAAACCGAGGTCGCGCCCCTCGCCGGCGCGGTCGACGCGGCGACCCGGCTCGCGCGCGGCGCCCCGGTGGAACGCGCCCACCCGGTCTATTCGAGCATGTGGCGGGACCATAATGTCTTCAACATGCACCGCATCCCCGCCCTCACCACCGGCATGCCGCGGTGGCGGCCGACCCCTCAGGACATGGCGTCGAGCGCGCTCGTCTATGCCCTCACCATGCTCGCGGTCTGCGGCCGCGGGCCGGACGGCGCCGGGGCAAGCGCCGTCACCTCAGTCTATGGCGACGGGGCGGCGCCGTTCGACAGTGAGAATATGTAACATTGACGGCGTCCGGCACTCCCGCGTAGCCTCGCGGCAGGTCGGCATCAGCCCGACCATCGGGAGCCGGATGCCACCTTCAGGGGATCTGGTTTTTCGTTGCGCTTTACCACCAACGCCTATCCGAAAGAGCAACGCCGCGACGCCTGGCGGTTCGCGCTTCAACGCCTTTCGCTGACGCTGGAGGATGCCGATGACGGCCTGTACGGCGAACTGATCCATTTCCGCAGCAGCCTCGGCATCGATTTCATGCGGCTCACCGGCACGGCCCAGTCCTGGACGATCGACTTCACCGAACAGCCCGGCTCCTTCTGGCTCTCGATGCTGCTCGATGGCACGGCGCGCCTGACGAGCGGCAGCGAGCTGATCGACTGGATCGATGGGGACATCATCGCCGGGCGCAGCGATGCGGTCGCGCGGCACCTGTTCCCCGGCGACAACCGTACTTTGGTGGTCCGCATCCCCCAGTCGATGCTCACCTCGCGCCTCAAGACGCCGCTGCCCGAACGCCCCCGCCTGATCGGCACCGAAGGCGGCGCCGCCCGGATCTTTTCCGGCATGCTGCGCTCGCTCGCCGACACGATCGGAGAGATCACGACCGATCAGGCGCGCCCGGTGGAGGTCTCCTTCCCCGAATTCCTGCTCACCAGCCTGCTCGACAATGCACCGCCCAAGGCGATGGGCGGCGCCGCCGGCATCCGCGCCGCCCTGCTCGAACGCATCTTCCAGACGATCGAGATCCGCCTCAGCGATCCCAATCTCAATTATCAGCAGGTCGCCAGCGAACACGGCATTTCGCCGCGCTACCTGCAGAAACTGTTCGAATCGATCGACGACAGTTTCGGCCATTATGTGAAGGTGCGCCGGCTCGAACGCTGCCGGCTCGATCTGCGCAGCCCGCTGCATGTGCGCAAATCCATCTCCGACATCCTGTTCGAATGGGGCTTCAACGATTCCGCCTCGTTCAGCCGCGCCTTCCGCGAGCAATATGGCATCTCGCCGCGCGAATATCGCAAGGCGACGGGCGACGAGGCGCTGATCGACACGCTGCGCCGCGGCCGCCCGCCTCGCCGCGAGAAGATCGCGCCGGAGCCGCCCGGGATCGAGGAAGAGGATGCCGACGGTCAGCCCGGCGGCTGGGAGGATCTGCCCGCGCAGGGCGACGCCGTGCGCCATCATCACCTGCCGGTCAGCCCGCAGACCGTGCACTGGGGTTATTTCAGCCGCGGGCTGAAGCCGGCGCTGCACATCCGCTCGGGTGATTTCGTGACGATCGAAACGCTCACCCACCACGCCAATGACGATCCCGAGCGCATGGTGGAGGGCGATGCCGGCGCCGAGAGCGTCTATCACTGGGATGAACTGGGCAAGACGGTCGATCGGCGCGGCGCCGGGCCGATGGACGCCAGCGCGTTCGGCCGCGGCCCGGGCGAGGGGTTCGGCGTGCACATCTGCACCGGGCCGATCGCGATCCAGGGCGCCATGCCGGGCGACGTGATCGAAGTGCGCATCCTCGATCTCAAGCCGCGCACCAGCGGCAACCCGCGCTTCCTCGACAAGGCGTTCGGCAGCAATGCCGCGACCTATTGGGGCTTCCATTATGCCGATCTGCTGACCGAGCCGAAGCAGCGCGAAGTGATCACCATCTATGAGGTGGAGACGGGCGGCGGCCGTCCGCCCACCGCGCATGCCGTGTACAGCTATCGCTGGACGCCGCAGACCGATCCCTCGGGCCGGCTGCACACGCGCTACGATTATCCCGGCGTGCCGGTCGATGCAGCCACGATCGAGCGCAATTACGACATATTGCGCAACGTGGAGATCCCGATCCGCCCGCATTTCGGCGTGATCGCGGTGGCGCCGGCGCATGCCGGGCTGGTCGATTCAGTGCCGCCGGCGGCGTTCGGCGGCAATCTCGACAATTGGCGCACCGGCCCCGGCTCGCGCGTGTTCCTGCCGGTGCAGGTGCCGGGCGCCCTCCTGTCGCTGGGCGATCCGCACGCGTCGCAGGGCGATTCCGAACTCTGCGGCACGGCAATCGAATGCTCGATGACGGCGCTGATCCAGGTGATCCACCATCCCGCGGGCGAGCTGCGCGATCAGCTGCGGGATCTCGATTATCCGCTGATCGAGACGGAGACCGAATGGGTGATCATGGGCTTCAGCTACCCCGATTACCTCAAGGAACTGGGCGAGGACGCGCAGAGCGAAGTCTACAAGAAATCCTCGATCGATGCCGCGATGCGCGACGCCTTCCGCAAGGCCCGCCGCTTCCTGATGACCACCAAGGAACTGAGCGAGGACGAAGCGATCTCGCTCCTGTCGGTCGGCGTGGATTTCGGCGTGTCGCAGGTCGTGAACGGCAATTGGGGCGTCCATGCCGTGATCCGCAAGGAACTGTTCACCGCCTGATGCGGTGCGGCGCTTCTTCTTGCTGCTTCCCCGGCGAAGGCCGGGGCCCAGTTGGAAAGGTTGTCGTAACTGCGCGCAACGCCCAGCCATGATCGTCCCCCACCTGGGCCCCGGCCTTCGCCGGGGAAGCAGACTCTGGACGAATGCCGGCCAAATTTAGCGCTCGCAACTCTGGCGGTGCACGCACCTCAATACGGCTTGTCCCCCGCGATCGTGACGCGATAGCCGGAGCGGACGTCCGGGAAATAATCCCACACCGCGAAATGCTGGGTGCAGCGATTGTCCCAGAACGCCACTGAATCCTTCTGCCAGCGAAAGCGGACCTGGAAATTCGGGTCCTTCACATGCTCGGCCAGCAACCGCAGCACGGCGTCGCTTTCCGGCTTGGACAGCCCGTTGATGCGGATCGTCTTCGATGCGCTGACGAACAGGCATTTGCGCCGCGTCACCGGGTGCGTGCGGACCACCGGATGCGTGTTGCGCGGGTATTTCTTGTCGATGTCCGGAAACAGCTCGCGGTAGATGTGATTGGAGTCATGCACCGCGGTCAGCGGATCGAGGAACGCCTTCATCGCCGGGGACAGCGCGTCATAGGCGGCATACATGCTCGAAAACAGCGTATCGCCACCTTCGGAGGGCAGCTTGTGCATGTGCAGGATGCTGCCCATCGGCGGCTCGGCATCCTCGCTCAGGTCCGAATGCCAGTTCTCGCCGGCGACGAACGTGCTGGTCTCGTCGGCATGGATCGCGACGATCTCGGGATGCTCGGCCAGGCCGGCGACACCGCTGTGGTAAGCGAGATCGCCGAAATAGCGGCCGAGCCGCTTGTGGCTCTCATGAGTCAGCGGCTGATCGCGAAAGAAGATCACCTGGTGCTGCATCAGCGCGTCGTGCAGCTCGCTCACAATCTGGTTGCCCAAAGGCTGGTTCAGGTCGACCCCGAAAATCTCGGCGCCGATGCGCTTCGTCATGGGTCGAACGTCAAGCACCTCATAGGACATGGCAGATCTCCGTGCATTCAGTGCTTCGCCCCATCCGATATGGCCCGGACGGCGGCGGCGATCTTGTCCCCTTATGCCCGATCGCTTGTCGGCAGGCGGCCTCAGCCCGGATCGCGCACGATGCCCTTGCCGCCGAAGATCTGGCGATCGATCCGGCAATGAATGCCCTGGGTGCCGTCCACCACCTGAGTCACGCCGAAATCCGCCGCGACGCTCATCAGCGAATAGGCGTCCACGCGGGACAGGCCCTGATGCTCGGTCAGCAGGTGCAGCATGTCGAGCGAGGCACCCTTCATCGCCTCGTCCAGGTCCGCGCCGAACCCATGGACGATCCAGCAGTCGCTGGTCTCGAGCAATGGCGAGGGAAAGGAGAAATCCTTGCGCAGGATGATCTGGAACAGCACGTCGAGCGAGGCCTCGATCGCCGTGCCGCTGATCTCGCCGTCGCCCTGGCTCACATGCGGATCGCCGATCGAAAACAGCCCGCCCTTCACCTGCACCGGATAATACATCCGGGCGCCCGCCCCGATGCGCCAATTGTCGATATTGCCGCCATGCAGGCCCGGCGGAATCGTGCTCACCGGCTCGTTGGTCGCCGGCGCCACGCCGGCAGTGCCGAGGTGCGGGCGGGCCGGAATGGTGATGCCCGCCAGCGCCGGCTGGCGGTCGCACTCCGGGCAATGGGTGATGCGCCCCGGCACGACATATTTGTCGGGAATGTCATAGGCGTAGAGCGCGCTCGCGGTGTTCGCGTTGGGATCGAGGCGATAGATCGTCACCCGCTCGGTCTCGCCGAACTCCTGATAGAGATGGCCCCAGTTCGCCTGCAGGTTCGATCCATAGTTGAATCGCGGCACCATCTGGAAATAGCGGACTTCGAGCATGTCGCCGGGCTCGGCGCCCTCGACAAAGATCGGGCCGGTCATGATGTGGCAGCCCGGCGCCCGCCGCTCCGGCGCGATCTCGGTGAAGATGCGGCGAATGTCGTCGTCGAACATCAGCGCGGGATCGTCGCCGGCATGGTGAGTCACGGCCTGCGCCTGGATCAGGTCCCCGCTCTGCACGGTCAGCGCCGGCTTGATCTCGGGCGAGAAATAGCCCCAGTGCACGGTTTCCGGCGTCGCGCGCAGGCGGTGCAGCGCCTTTGGCTGGATAGTGTCGCGGACCATGCCGTGCGCGGTGATCAAGGTCATTGATGTCCCCTGTGGTGAAGCCGAACGGCGCGCGATGGTCAGTCCGCACCGATCAGGATGCTCGTCATGCCGAGCGACTTGTGATGGATGAAATCGGGATGGAACTCGGCTTCCTCCCCGTCGTGGCGCGCCCCCAGCACATAGAGCAGCGGCCAGAAATGATCGGGCGACGGAACGGAGAGGCGCGCATCCTCCCCCAGATCCTCGAAGCCGATCACTGCCTCCGGACGGTCCTGCGCGATCGCGTCGAGCATCGCGCCGTTGAAGCGCGCGGCCCAGGGATAGGGCGGCGCTGACGGGTTTTCCCAGTCCATCGCCGGCAGATTATGGACGATGTTCCCCGTGCCCATGATCAGCACGCCCTCGTCGCGCAGCGGCCGCAGCGCCCGGCCTACCGCCCAATGCTCGGCCGGCGATTTGCGCACGTCCATGCCGATCTGGATCACCGGGATGTCGGCATCGGGATAGGCATGGACCAGCACGGTCCAGGTGCCGTGATCCAGCCCCCAGCCCTGATCCAGGTCGACCGACACCGGGCCCAGCAGGTCCCGCACCCGTTCCGCCAGCGCCGGATCGCCGGGCGCCGGATAGCGCATGTCGAACAGCGCCTGGGGAAAGGCGCCGAAATCATGGATCGTCCGCGGCGTGCGCATGGCGGTCACGGCGGTGCCGGGCGTCAGCCAGTGTGCAGAGATGCACAGGATCGCGCGCGGCCGGCCGATCCGCCCGGCGATATCGTGCCACGCCTCGGTCGTGGCGCTCTTCTCCAGCGCCACCATCGGGCTGCCATGGCCGTAAAAGACGATCGGCATCCGGTTCATGCGGAAACTCCGGGGCTGCGGTCGGTGGGCGGGGAAGACGTCATCGGGATAGGTCGCCGTCTGGCTGTTGGACGGGGCAAGGCTAGGAAGCGGCGCGGCGATCGGTCTTGCGCTGATGCGCCCAGTTTATTGTTCCGCCGGACCGCGACGCCCTATTCGCGGGTGAAATCGGCTGGAATTTGCGGATCTTCCCCGGCCTTGCCCCATAGCAGGATCTCGTTCCCCCACGGGTCGGCAAAGGCATGGTTATAACCGTTGAATTCCGCCCAATAATGATTGCGCCACAGGATGACCGCACCGCGTTCCTCCGCGGCGGCGAGGATGCGTTCGGCTGAATCCTCGTCGCCGATCAGGATCCAGATGCGCGCCTTGCGTCCGTCGGTCACGAGATGGCGGGGTGCGACGCCGGCCGGATCGGGATGCGGGCGCGCATTGGCGGCGTCGAAGATGCCCAGGTGCAGATTGCCGATCGCGCTGTCGCCGCCATCCTTGTGCTTGAAGAACCCGCCCGGCACCATGCGGTGGTAGATGCCTTCGGGCCGCGCATCATTTTCCCAGCCGAACACCTCGGCATAGAAGCGGCCCGCCGCGGACGGATCGTCGGAAGCCAGATCGACGAAGATCAGCGTATTGGTCATGCGTGCCATTTCCCCGGTTGCTCGATGGCCAACTGCTATCAGCGGGAGGGCCCATGGCCCCTGTCGGCATGCGCCTGAAAAGTTGATCGCGGGCGCAGCGCCCGGTGCCCCCTGGCTCGGGCCCCCATGAACCGGGCTCAGGACGCCTGCTTGATCCGGGTGACCGGCGCCGAGGGACCGCGCCGGCGGTTCCATTCGCCCCAATAGCGATCGACCAGCCACAGGTTGAACTGGCGCTGGGCGCCTTCCTGCCAGCTGTAGCGACCGCGCGGGGCGAATCTGGAATTCAGCCCCTGCTGGACGAGCAGGTCGACATGCAGATCCTGCTGAACGATCTCATAGACTGCGTCGTCGTTCATCTTCATCTTGTGCTCGAACAACGGGTCGGACATCGCCGCCGGGTGCAGCAGGATGCCCATGGTCAGCGTATGGGTCTGGGCGCTCTGCGCGTCGAGGATCATGAAGATCACCATGTCCGCCATCACGACCAGCGACAGGCTGGGCGGCAGGTTCACGAACAACAGGCGGTGGCGCTCCTCGTCGGTCAGCTTGGGGAAGACCGGGAAGACCGCCTTTTGCGTCGCGTTGAAGCTGGCATCGGCGTGGAGCGATCCGTTCAGCCGGTAATAGCCGGCCGTGTCGGACGGCAGTTCGGGGAAGCTGGCAAGCGAGCTCGGCACGATATCATGCAGCGGGCCGGCATGCAGGCGGTTGGCGTGATATCCGTCATTGTTGTTCTCGAACATCACTTTCCAGTTCCACGCATAGGGCATCGGATCCCCCGGGCGCGGACCGCGCGCGGCAGCGAACTCGTAATGCGCGACGACCTCTTCGAGTCCCGCCAGCCGCGGCCCGAGCGGCGCTGCCTCCAGGTCGAAATTGACGAAGACGAAGCCATGCCACACCTCGATCTTCAGCCGCGGCAGCCCGTTCTTCTTCTTGTCGAAATTGCACGTCGTGTTCATCGCCGGGGCGCCGACCAGCGTGCCGTCCAGATCATAGGTCCAGTGATGATAGGGGCAGACAAAGGCGCGGGTATTGCCCCTGCCCTCCGCCACCAGCATCGCGCGGTGCTGGCAGACCGACGACATGGCCTGCAGCTCGCCGCGCCGGTCGCGCGCGATCACCAGCGGTTCGTTGGCATGGGTGCAGGTGAAATAGTCGCCGGGCTTTTCCGCCCATTCCTCGCGCCCGACGCACAGCCATTCGCGATAGAACAGCGCCTCCTTCTCGAAGCGGTAGAATTCCTCGTCGGTATAGCAGGCCGGCGGCAGCGTCTCGGCCTCTTCGATGGCCTTCACCGAGGTTGCGAAACTGTCGAACAACTGGTCCGTCAAAAGCGTCATTTGGTCACCTCTGCCGCCAGACTAGGCCGAGTCCCGGCGCCATGCTTTGCAATCGGCGTCGCAAATTTTGTCCGTCAGCCCCTCGCCGCGCCCGTGATGCACCACCAACGCACGGTGTGCGCGGCAAACCGATGTCTAAAGACCGGACTTGGGACGAAGCAGTCGCTGACTGCTGGGCGCAAAGGTGGGCGCAATCTGGGCGCTATGACACAGGCGTTTTTCCAATCTCAGGGTTTTCAAGAAAAAAGCCTTGAGATTTAGGGGAGCCTCCACTTTCACGCCAACCCCAATCCACCTCTTTAGCCACAAAGCGGATTGAGATGTTTTCCTCCGGATTACCGCCCATCTGGGCTTCGATCAGCCCAATGCACCCCCAGCAGTCTCCGCCGCAGTCGCCCGACAGTGGATCAACTTCGACATTGAGTGGACGGCCGCAAATGCCGCAGCTCTGATCCTCGGGCTTGCTCATCACGCAAACCTGCCTAGAGCGGGATGACTTTAGCTAGACCCGTTCGTTTCGAGCGAAGTCGAGAAACATTGGTGGAGGGCTGCTTGGCGGTTTCTCGACTTCGCTCGAAACGAGCGGAGAGGGAAGACGATTCCACGCGATGTCACCTGGCTCTAAAGCACAGTGCGACCATTCTCAACTAAGCCAGCCTAGGTTAGTCTCCCGTCCAAAACAACCCTGGCTTGAAGAGGCGCTTTAACTCCGCTCTCCTTGTCGCAAACAAACGAAAATCGTTGACCACGTCATCGAGGTTCTCTGTAACCCGGACAATCATCGTATCGCCGTGCCGATCAATGGGAAAGCCGGCAGCCTTAATGTTTTCAACGTTTACCTCAGTTAGGTATTCCCCTCCGTATGCCATTGCCCAGCCGATATTAGGGATACCGGGTTTCGCAGGGCCGCCAAACGAACCGGCCTTAAACGAAGATCCGGCGTCACTGCATAGAGATCCTTTTTCCTCGTCCGTGAATACGTGGAGCATGCCAATCTCGGGCTTTGAAACAGATATCCAGTTACGAAAGAGAGTGAAGAAATCAATGCGCTTATCCCAACGGGATTCGAACCATAGAATTGAAGGAATTTTTTGCCCTCTGCTATTTATGCTTCCGTGATTAATCATACCACGGCTCGCAAGCGGGGATTTCCGCTTCCAGAGAGGGCCTCCAAACCGCTCGCCTGTGACTCGTCCATCAAAATGGGTCTTAATCGGCATCGCCCACCACTCTTCGATAAAGTGGTCCAAGCTGATAAACGGGTCTTTGAAGCGCTCACTCGTCGAGACAAGCTCCGGCTCAAGCCGGGAATCCTGACCGATCAGCGTATGCATAAAGTCGCGGCCGAAGCATTTTTCCGTCGTCGCGGACGTCGTCTCAATCGAAGTCAGAACGCTTGGCTTTCCCATATCACCTCGACAAGCCGATTTTCGTAGCGGCCAAATGGCTGCGGTAAGCCTGCTTTTGTGATGGTCGCACGATAGTTACAATGACCGCTATTGGGCGGTTGCAGACAGGCGACTTTCATGCCGCGAACGGTCTCGCAGTTTTCGGGCAACCAGCAAGCCCTGGCGGCGCATGGAACGGCGAAGAGTGGGTGGGAAGCGGACGGTCAGCAGGGTATACCTGTGTCTATGAAGGTAACCGTCGCCATTTATGTTGCTGCCCTGTTCATTCTCGCAAGCTGCTCGAACGAGCACGAGTCCGCCCCCGATGATAAATGGGTGACCGCTTCATCACTTAGGCCATCTACAGTCCCTTATACGCCCAAGCCACTCATCATTGCTCACGAGGAAAGCGTCGGTCGCTGGGTTTGGCTTCCTGAAAAAGCTCAAGCCAAACCCATGAGTTTAGATAATATGGTTGGAGAAATTGCTATCGCAAAGACTCTTCGACCTGAACCCTTGGTCCTCTTCAGCTTCGCGCGTTACGCCGACCGTGCTAAACTGATAGAAACCAAGTCGCGAATTGCAGATGCGTTGGGCTGCTCGAGCTCCAGCCCCTGCATCGAGGGGACGCCCGAGCAACTCCGATAGGTTAAAGCGCTGTCCGTTATGGTCGTTAGCGGTCGGTCTGCTGTCAGCAGTTCGCTTTGCCGATCGCCAACGGCCGAGAACGATTGGAAAGCAGTCGTGTGTCCGCGCTTGAAGATGCGCCCCTCAAACGCGTTCAGGTAAGTCCCACCGTCGATTTCCTGCCCATTCCAATACGCCAGAAACGAGCGATCGAGAATGCCGTGAAGCGCACGCCGTTTGTCACTCGGCCGGAACCAGCGTCGCCCCGGCCGGCACTTCCGGCTCGCGCGCCTCGGGCGCTACGGCCTGTCGCGGCTGCGGTGCGTGCAGGAAGAGTGCGGCCATCACCACCGCCGCGCCCAGCATCGCCGCGAACACCATGAACACCGGCACGAAGCTGCCCGTCTCGTCCGCCACCCAGCCCGCCGACAGCGGCCCGAGCACGGCGAAGGTGGTGGCCATCGTCGCCATCGCCGTCAGGTCGCCGGCGATCGAGGCGCCGAAATAGCGCAGCAGCAGGATATGCGCGCTCAGCCAGCTGAAGCCCCAGCCGACACCGAAGATCAGCGCGAACACGGCGGCCCAGGCCGGCGTCGCCGTCAGGCACAGCAAGGTGACGGCACCGCATTGAAGCATCATGCCGCCGACGAGCAGCGTCTTGGGGCGGACCCGCTCCGACAGGGCACCGGAGACGCCCTTGGCGAGCGTGCCGGTGAGCGCCAGCAGGCTCATCGCCAGCGCACCCGGCGCACTGCCGCCGCCCAGACCCGCGACATGCGTGACGAGCACGGAGTGCATGGTGGTGACGACCGTCTGGATCACCATCATCGCGATCGCCAGCAGGACGAAGGACCGGCTCATCATCGCCTCGCGCACCGTCCATGGCGACGCCTCGGCCGGTGCGTGGGACGCGACGCCCGCATGCTTCACCTGGTCGATCGATTCCACGCGCACCGCGTCGCGGATCGTGAACAGGAACAGCACGCCCAGCCCGACCGCGGCGATCGCCATGATCATCCAGTGGACGCGCCAGCTGCCGCTGACCCCGACGATGGTGCTGACGATCAGCGGCCCGACGACGCCGCCCAGCGCGCCCGCCATGAAATAGAAGCCGATCAGCCGCGCCGATGTCCTGGGAAACCAGGTGGCGATCAGATAGACCGCCGGCGACGGCGCGATCAGCGAGAAGCCAGCGCCCATCAGCGTCGTCGCGACGAAGAACAGGCCGATGCTGTGCACCATCGAGGCAAGCAGGAAGCCCGCCGCCAGCACGATCCCGCCGGCGAACATGGTCAGGCGCGTGCCGACCCATTTCATCAGCAAGGGCGGCAAGGGGCTGCTGAGCCCGCAGGCCAGGCCCAGGAAGGAGAAGCTGGTGCCCGCCGCCGCCTGGGACCAGCCCAGATCGGCGACCATGGTGTAGAGCACATAGCCGAGCGACGTGAAGGTCGTGGCGGTCACGAAGAAGAAGCCGAGCGAGACCGAGATCATGATCAGCAGGTTGCGCGACATGTGCGATGCCCCCTCACGGTGCCGAATTATCGATACGGCAGACTAGGCGCTCGCCCGCACAGGGCTTGATTGCCTGCGCCCGAAGAGTTGATGATTGCTCGGCAAAGAGGCCGTTCGCGCCTCATTGGCCGGCAAAATGCTGCAGCGCCCCCTCCGCGAACCCGGCCTGGGCTGGCCCCGCACGGCGCTGAAACCCGCATTTCCCCACCTGAGGGACGAATCGTCGCTGCGTTGCGGCGCTGCCGCGTCAACTAGTTATTCGCATGCGCACAAGACCGCACCGGACGATCGATGGCTGAATACCCCCAATATGGACACTTCTCGAAAGAAGGAGCGCCAGGGGAGGTTCGGGACACTCGATCGGGGGATGGGACAATGGTGAAAAGAGTGCGAAACAAGACGCTTCTCTTCGCGGCGGGCGCTTCGACGCTGGCGATGATACCGGCGACCGCGGTCGCGCAGCAGATCGTCGGGGCCGCGAGCGCGGCGGCCGATCCGGCCGCAGGCACGGCGCCCGATCCGGATCAGCTCGACGACATCGTCGTGACAGCCGAGAAGCGCGACGTGAATCTCCAAAAGGCGCCGTTGTCGGTGTCGGCGGTGACGGCGGCCAGCCTGAGCGAGGCCAATGTCACGGAGATCACTGGCCTGAACGGCCTGGTGCCCGGCCTGGTGGTCGCGCGCAGCGGCGGCGGCGAGCGCATGGTCTCGATCCGCGGCGTGGGCTCAGAGACGCCGGAGAACACCAACACCCAGCCCGGCGTGTCCTTCCATGTCGACGGCGTCTATATCTTCAACTCGATCGCGGCCAACGCGGCCTTCATCGACGTCGCTCAGGTCGAGGTCCTGCGCGGACCGCAGGGCACCACCTTCGGCCAGGGATCGACCGGCGGCACCATCAACGTGGTGACTCAGCAGCCGTCGCTCGAAGGCCTTTCCGGCAACGCCAATCTCGGCTTCGGCAATTATGATTTCATCAAGGCGGATGCGGCGATCAACGTGCCGCTCGGCTCGACCTTCGCGATCCGCGGTGCCGTCCAGCATCTGGCGCATGACGGCTATGCCACCGCGACCGCCGTTGCCGGCACGGACGATTACGAGCTCGACCAGCAGGACGAGACCGGCTGGAAGGTCGGCGCGCTCTGGGCCCCGGCGGACAATTTCTCGATCACGCTCAACACGATCCAGTACCGCAGCGACACGCACGGGCCGGCCCAGAAGAACATCCTGGATCCCGATCCCGATCCGCGCCGCCTGACGCAGGATTATCCGGGCCGGTCGATCATCAACACCGAACTCTATTACGGCGTCGCGAAGCTCGACACTGCCTTCGCCACGATCAAGTCGATCACCAGCTATCAGAAGCTGTACAGCAAGCAGGCCTGGGACGCCGACGGCCTGACCGGCGACCTGTTCTACGATCTGACCTACAGCCCGCTCACCTTCGGCGGCGATCGCTACGATCACGTGCCGCTGTGGCAGAGCCGCACCAAGAGCTGGACTCAGGAAGTGAATCTTTCGTCCAACGGCGATGGTCCGCTCTCGTGGATCGCCGGCGGGGTCTATCTCTGGTCGAAGAACTCGCAATACATCGTCGAATATCGCGATGCCGACGGCGATCCGCTGGCGCCGGCGCTGCCGCTCGACACGGCCTGGAACGACCCGCTGGTCGATACCATCGCCTATGCCGAGCTTTCCTCGATCACGCGCGAGGCCTGGGCCGGCTATTTCGAGAGCAGCTATGACGTGACGGACGCGCTGACGCTCACTGGTGGCGTGCGCTACAATCACGACAAATATAGCGGGGAGAGTGCGAGCAACGGCGCGGCCACCTCGGGCACCTATCTCCAGCCGCTGCCGACGCCGGGCCTGACGACCAAGAAATGGACTGGCAAGGCCGCCGCCAAATATCAGCTGACGCCGTCCAACATGGTCTATTTCAGCTACACGCGCGGCTTCAAGCCGGGCGGCCTCAATGCCTCGGCCGCCAATGGCGCGCGCGCCCTGCTCGGCTTCGACAACGGCACTGAGCCGACCTACAAGCCCGAGACCGTCGACGCGTTCGAGATCGGCACCAAGAACCGCTTCCTGAACAACACTGCCCAGCTCAACGTCTCGGCCTTCCTCTACAATTACAAGAACATGCAGTTCCTCGAGGAAGATCCGGTGCTCTACGGCGAAGGCACCAGCAACGCGCCGAGCGCGCGCATCTACGGTGTCGAGATGGAAGGCTCCTGGCTGCTCGCCGATCACTGGAAGCTGGAGGGCTCGGTTTCCTTCCTGCACGGCGAGTTCAACGAGGATTATTTCGCGCTCGATCCGGTCCGCGCGAGCGAGGCGCAGATTGCGGCTGGCTTCCCGGGCTATCTGTTCTGGTCGAATTTCTACGCCGCCGCCGTTGCGCGCGATGCGGCGCGCCAGAACATCAACGGCAATAACGTCCCCAAGATCCCGAACGTGCAGGGCACGGCGAGCCTGAGCTACACCAACCAGGTCGGCCCGGGCCGCGTCACCGCCAAGGCGCAATATCTTTACCGCGGCAAATATCAGTACCGGCTGTTCAACGAATCCGCCTCCGACACCACGCCGGATTACAGCCAGGTCAACCTGTTCCTGAAATATGAGCCGGACAACACCAAGCTCAGCCTGTCGCTGACCGTGACCAACCTGTTCGACAAGGCCGGCGTCAATTCCCGCTTCTCGGACCCTTATGGCAGCGCCCAGACCTACAACACCTATGTCCCCCCGCGTCAGGTGTTCGGCTCGATCGGCTACAGCTTCTGATCCACGAAAAGGGGGAGATATCGGCCACCGCGGCGCCCGATATCTCCCCAAAACTTATCCGATAATATCAAATACTTATGTAAACCGTACAATCACGATTCACCCCTTCCCGTGTACGGTTACTGCCGCGTACCCGAGATCGACGTGGTCCCGCTGCACCGGGTATTGTTCGGCCCGCTATAGGAAAACGACCCGCTGCCGCTGAGATGGTTGCTGTCCGGGATCCGCGCATTGACCGTCTCGGTGGTCGTCCCGGGATCGTCCGGATAGGTCACCGTGGTCGAGCCCGCCAGCCCGGCCGGATCGCTCACGCTCGACATGGTCAGCGTGATCGGGAAGCCGCCATAGGACGTGGTGTACTGGGTATCGGAGACCTTGCTCACCGAGATGGTGAAGCTGTTGGTCTCGTTCGGGCAAAGCCCGGCCTGCGACTGGCTGGTGGTGGTCGACCGGCTGGTCACCGCCCACGCCCCCTCGAACTGGCGCACCACGGTGATCAGCACCGTCGCCGTGCGGGACACGCCCTCGGCATTGCGCGCGCGATAGGTGAAGCTGTCGCTCCCGAAATAGAGCGTCGCGGGCGTATAGGCGAACGCCCCGCTGTCGCGCAGGGTGACCGTCCCGTGCGCCGGCTGAGTCACCACCTCCAGCGTGTCGGCCCCGCGCACCGTGACGGTCGAGCTGGCGAGCTTGTCCTGGACCACGGTGATCGCCGCATCCTCGGCCCCGGGCAGCGCGACGGTCAGCTGGGCCGGCACGGTGATCGGCGTGCCGGAAGTGCGGTTGAGCACGAAATCGAAGTCGATATTCTGGTCCGTCGGAGCCGGATCGACCGCCTTGAAACGCAGCGTCACCGCATCGCCCGACCCGCTCTTGCTCCCGGAAACCTTGCCCGACGAGATCGCACCAAGCGAGATCTGCGCGCTCGGCACATATTCGGTCTTCTCGGACTTGAAGGCAGCGAACGCCGCCGTCACCGGCGCGGGGACATAGGGCAGCTGCGCCAGCAGATCGACGAACTGGCTGTACGTGGCCTGGACGCTCGCGGCGACACTCGGGTCGAGCTTCAGCGTGTGCCGGACACGCAGGGTCTGCTCCTTGTTGTTCTGGAAGCCGATCCGCCCGGTCACGGCCGTCGGCTGGACGAACATCGCGCCCATCGCGCTCGCCTGCCGCAACGCCTGGGTCGTCCCGCCCGTCTCGATCGAGAACTCCGATTCGTCGAGACAGAAATTGACCGTATTGGCGACTTCATCCCTGGCGACATCGAGCGTCTGCAGGCCCTTGATGAACACCGCGAGCCCCGCGATCTTGGTGATCGTCAGCTCCGGCGCGATGATCAGCGCAAGCCCCGATGCCATCAGTGCGATCGCTTCGATCTTGGCCAGCCGGAAATTGTTCGCGGCCGTCTGGCACGACGCAAGGTTGAACGCCGCCGAACTCATCGTCCCCGTAGTGAAGGCGCTGTTCCCCGCCAGGATCGTGGCGAGCGTCGCCAGTTCGGTCGCGCTCAGCGTATCGATTTTCGCGAGGCTCTGAGTCAGCGCGGTGCTGTAGCCGTCGAACTGGCTGCGCTGCGCCGAGCTCATCGCGCTGCCCTGCCCCGCGATGAAGCTGTCGAGCGACGCCTTGGCCCTGGTCAGCGCGTCGCGCACGACACTCTTGGGATCAGCGATGCTCGGCGCCGCGGCCACCGTTACGCTGAAATTGAAGGTCCGCGTGCCGACCGGCACCGTCAGCGGATAGGTGCCCGGCGCCAGATCGGCCGGCACCATGAAGGTCAGCGCGCTCGCCGAACCGCGATTGAGCGTCAGCGGCTTGCCGTTCAGCGTACCCTGATAGGAAGTCGCGCCGAGCGGCAGATCGGTCGCGAGCAGCACGCCGAACTGTCCCTGGCGAATATTCGTCAGCGACGATCCGGCTTCCAGCTTCGCCACACTTGCCTTGACCTGGATGGTCACGTTGCCGGTACCGCGATTGCCCGCCTTGTCGGTCGCGGTCGCGGTGCAGGCGATGGTGGTATCCGCGGCGACCACGGCAGTCTGCAGGAGATTGCCGGTCAGCGTGCCGCCGGCGCAGGTGAGCGTGGCGACGAGGCCGGTGTCGACATTGTCGGTGACGGTCACGGTGATCGGGACGGTCTGTCCGCCCTCCACCGAGCCCGGCACCGACAGCGACAGGACCGGCGCCTGCGTATCGCCCGCCGGGGCGGTCGATCCGCCATCCCCGCCACCGCTGCATCCCGAGATGATGCCGAGCACCATGAGCGTGCCGATTGTCCGACGCATGTTCTTTACTCCCTTTTGGCCGCCGCCCTGAGGCGACGGCCCTGTCGATCAGAAGGTGAAACGGAGACCCGCGGTGCCGCTGTTGGTGCGGATGTTGCCGACATCGGCGCCCGATACGGCGTCGTAGGGCAGGTTGCCGCCCTTGGCCTGGCGATGGCGGTAATCGACGGTAAGCGCGATGTGATTGCTCACCCGCACGGCCACACCGGCCCCGAGCTGCCATGCGAACCGCGCCTTGCCCTCGCCATCGATCTCGAACCCCGCCACGCCGGCACCGCCGCCGGCATAGGGCGTGATCACGTCGCCGACCGGCACGTCGATCCACAGATTGGCCAGGGCGGACAGCTGGCGGAGCCGGCTGCCGGCGCCGAACGAAATGGTATTGCCCGACAGCGAGCAACCGCTCACCTCGAGATAGTCGCACACATCATCGACGTCCCCGGCATCGAGCGTGACCGCTGCGCCATTGACCTTGTCGATGCTGAGCGCGCGCAGCTTGTTGCGCTGATACGCGACCTCGACATCGGTGCGGACCATGCCGAAATCATAACCGATCACGCCCTTGAACTCGGCCGCGCTCTTGGTGTGGATGCGCCCGTCGACGCTGTCCGTCGTGCCCGACCCGCCGAAAGTGCCGCCCGCATCATAATAACGGATATCCGTATCCTGCACCGCCGCGATCCCGCCGGACAGGCCGATATAAAAGCCCTTGCCGTCATCCGCTGCCTCCTGGGCAAGCGCCCCGGTCGAAAGGAACGATGCCGCCAGCAGGCCGGCCGCCATGGTTGAGAAGCGCATTGTAAAATTCCCCGCTCTTGTCTCGATCGGCCGGCGCTGTTGCCATCGGCCGGGAACGGCTTCAGCCGGCTTCCCGCAAAGAAAGTCGTTGAAACCGCTCGTGTGTTGTTGATTAGACGGGACAACTGGCCGAACGTATCGGCCGGGTGGCCGAACCGAATGGCCGAGGCGCATAAGGGGGACGAACGACCGGATGGCATTGCGCACCCTGCCCGAACCCGGTGTCGCGCTTCGTATCGAGGAGGTGGAGGAATTGCAGGGCAAGGCCCGGACGACGATCGTCGGAATCGTCGTCATGGTGACCGTGCTCGCCTTCATCCACGCACAGTTCGCCGCGATCGTCGAACCGGTCCTGTTACGCAGCTGGCTCGGCTTCATGGCCGGCAGCATGCTCTATCTCACCGCTCATCTGGCCGCCTTCGCGCACCCGCGCTGGCGCGCCGCCAGACCCGCGCGTTACTGGGTACGCGCCACCCAGGTGGTGACCGTTTCTCTCTGCGCCGGGATCGCGGCGAGCGTGTGGATTCTGTTGCCGCCGGCGAACGATGCGCTGCGCATGTTTGCGATCTTCCTCTACGTCTGGTTCGTCGCGATGGTGATGATGGTGGGCGGCAGCCGGATCTCGGTCCTGGGCTGCCTGGCGCTGATCGTGTCGGTGGCGGCGTTCGTGCTGGTTTACGACATGCCCTATGCCGTGCCGCTGGCCGCCTTCCTGGCAATGGCGGGTGCAGCGATCATCGGAATTCGCGGGCTGATCTGGCGTGCCGCCGACGAGGCATCCGACGCGCGCGCCATGAGCCAACGCGCGGCAGAATCGCTCGAGCGCGCCCTCGCCCTCGTACGTGCCGAGCGCGACGCGAAAACGCGCTTCATCGCCGCTGCCTCGCACGACCTGCAACAGCCGATCCAGGCCGCCCATCTGTTCATGGATCAGGCGCTCGAGGGCAATGATCCGGCGCTCCGCGAACGCTCGGCGAGTGGCGCGCGGCGCGCGTTCGAATCAGTCCAGGCGCTGCTTGAAACGATGCTCGATCACCTGCGGCTCGATGCCGGAGCCGTCATCGCGAAGATCGACGGTGTGGCGATCGACCGGGTCGCCGCGACGATCATGCTTGAACATGGCCCCGCCGCACGGTCGGCCAACGTCCGCCTGTCGCTGGTGCAAAGCCGGATCGTGGCGCAAGCGGATGCCCGGCTGCTGCAGCGCGCGCTCGGCAATCTCGTGGGAAATGCGATCCGCCATGCCGGGGGCACGCGAATCCTGATCGGAGCGCGGCTGCGCCGCGGCGCGGTCGACCTGTGGGTCATCGACAACGGACGCGGCATTGCAGCAGCGGATGTGGCAAGGCTGTTCGAGGATTATGCGCAGGGCTCGGATCACGGTCTGGAAAGCCGCGGCGGATTCGGTCTCGGCCTCTCATCGGCGCGGCGGCTGATCGAGCTTCAGGACGGGAGCGTGACGCTCGACCGTCGCTGGCGCCACGGCAGCGCCTTTTGCATCCGCCTGCCGGCCGGGCAGCGCGGTGCCCCGGCGATCAGCCAAGCCGCGGGGCCTGAATGCAAAGCTGCCTGATCTGCGACGACCATGCGCTGGTGCGCGAGGCGCTGGCCGGTGCGGTCGCGCGCCGCTGGCCGATGACGACCATCGCCCAGGCCGGCTCCTTTCCCGAAGCCTGGGCCAGGGCGGAGGAGCACGCTCACGACCTGTGCCTGGCCGATCTTGCCATGCCGGGCGCCAGCGAACGCGAAGGCATCGCCGGCCTGCGCCGGGCAGCACCGACCATGCCGGTGCTGGTGATCACCGGATCGCATGATGACCGGCTGCTGCTCGACCTGATCGGCGACGGCGTAGCCGGGTTCGTGCCCAAGACGTCAGGCACCGACATCATCATGGCCGCGATCGATCTGGTGCTCGCCGGCGGGCGCTACATGCCGCCACGAGTCGCGGAACTCGCCGCGCAGATGCAAGGCGGCGCCAGCCCGGCGGCTGAGAGCCGTACGCCGAAACCCGCGGTCACCGCGCGCCAGGCCGATGTGCTGCGGCTGGTGGCGGATGGCTATTCGAACAAGGAAATCGCGCGCGCGCTCGATCTCTCGCCCGCTACCGTCAAGACTCATGTCGCGCAGACGATCGCCGCGATCGGCGCCACGAACCGGACCGAGGCGGCGATCCGCGCCCGTGCGCTTGGGCTGATCTGAGGCGGCAGCCTCTTTCGCTCCGCCGCCATCGGCCGATCGGATACATCAATACGCATGCCGCAACGACACCGGTCACGATCAGCCCCGCGTGCACCGGACTGGCCCCACCCCAACCCCTGGCGGACAGGACCGCCGCCGTCACGTTGAACAGCATCACCATGGAGGTTGCGCCGAACAGGATCTTCAAACTGCGGTTCATGACCGGTTAGTCTGGCGACAGAGGAATTTCTTACGGGCCGGCCCTGGTGCAGGGAGTGCCGGGATAGCCTGTCGAACCCTGATCGCCTCCAGGAGATATGAAAGGCACCCGGCGCGACCATCTGCCATCAGCCCCGTTGAGATTGCTGCGTGAATCGGTGCTAAGGCGGCATCGGATGTCCAGCATATCTCCCCGCAAACTCGTGCTGGCCGCATGCCTGTTCGTTTTGACCGCCATAGGTGGCGTCGGTTTTTTGTGGCTGTGGGGCTGGTTCGCGCCAGCGCCGACCCGTTTCGGATGGCCCGCGGTCCAGACGATCGTGGCCGGAACCGGCGTGCGCGGCGCTGCCGACGGCCCGTCTTCGAACGCCCGTTTCTCCGATCCGTTCGCGGTGGCGATCGACGCGCGCGGCACATTGTACGTTGCGGATGCCGGCGACCAGGGTCGCATCCGCAAGATCGACCCCGATGGAAACGTCAGCACCCTGCCCGGATCGTTCGACACGCCGTCCGGCCTTGCGGTGGACGGCAATGGAAATGTGCTCGTCGCCGACACCGGCGCCAACGCGATCCGCCGGATCACTCCCGGCGGGCTTGTCACCACGATCGCCGGGGACGGGACGGCGGGCTATCGCGACGGGCCGGCGGCGACGGCGCGTTTCAACGGCCCGATCGGTGTTGCGGCCGACGACAAGGGCAATGTCTATGTCGCGGACAGCTATAATGATCGCATCCGCCAGATCAGCCCCGACGGGCAGGTGCGCACTGTGGCCGGCACGGACGCACCGGGTTATGCGGACGGATCGGGATCGTCTGCGGCGTTTGATACCCCGACCGGGATCGCCATCGACCGGCACGGCGCGGTTCTCGTTGCGGATACCGGCAACGAAGCGATCCGCAGGATCGATCCGGATGGTCGCGTATCGACACTAGCCCGTAGTGATGCCAGCGATGGTGGCTTGCTGAACGGGCTCGTCGGCCTCGCCCCGACCTGGGACGGATTCGTCTACATTTCTTCCTACCGCCGCGGGCGCATCGTACAGATGTCGCCCTCCGGCGTGTTGCGCGTGCTCGCCGGACCGGGGTCGACGATCGACGGCAATGCCGCGCTCCAGCTGACCGGGCCTGCCGGGCTTGCGATCGACCGGGCGGGTTCGCTTTATGTCGCCGATGCCTCCGCCTATGCGATCTACAAGCTCAGCCTGCGCCGCGCCGACAACGGCCCGATTTCCACGATTCCGAAGCTCGCTCCCCCTGCGCTTCTCCGGTCCAGCGTATTCCCTTGGCCGGTCGAACCGCAACGCGGCTGGCATGAAGTGGTCGGCACCATGGGAGAAGTCCGCGGCAATTATCGGGGCGAAAGCCGCGACCACCTCCACGCGGGCCTCGATATCAGCGCTCCAGTGGGGCAGCCGGTGGTCGCATCGGCGAGCGAGACGGTACGCGACCCATTGCCCAACTGGGACGTCGGCGGCCTCAGCGAAGGCCTGCGAATCGATCAGATGACCTATATTCACATGCGGGTCGGCCGCACCGCGACCGGCGGCGCGCTGGATCCGGCGCGCTTTCAGTTCATCCGCGACGCCGAAGGCAGGATCACGCGGGTTCGGATCAAGCGCGGCACGCGCTTCCGGGTCGGCGATCCGCTCGGCACGATCAACGCAATGGCCCATGTCCATCTCGAACTCGGGCCGCCACGCGGCAAGATCAACGCACTTCTGCTGCACTTCCTGGGTTTTGGCGATCACGTCGCGCCCCGGATCGATGATATCCACGTCCTGAATGTCATGGGTCAACGCCTGACCGGGATGCAGAAGGGACGCCTGGTCGTTCCCGCTACCGAGGGTCTCGTCAATATCGTCGCCGAGGCGTGGGATCAGGTGGACGACAATGCTGCCCACCGGCGCCTTGGCCTGTACAAAGCCGGCTTCCAGATTCTGAAGGCCGACGGTACGCCGGCGCACGGCTTCGGGAAGCCGCGCATTACGCTGGAATTCGATCAAATGCCCACCGCTCCCGACGCCGCCCGCATCGTCTATGCGCCGGCCAGCGGCGACACGGTCCATAGCGACCAGCACACGCGCTTTCTCTACGTCCTGAGCAACGTCGTGCGTCATGGGCAAGCGGAGCAGCGGGGTTGGAACCCGGCGGACCTGCCCCCTGGGGACTACACGATCCGCGTCCATGCGGCTGATCAGGCTGGAAACGTCGCGGTGATTCGACGCGATCTGCCGATCACGATCCGCTGATCCACTGCAACCAGCCATGGCAGCGCGCATCAGCCACGATCGCGCGAAAGGAGGTTTCCAGTTCGGCGTCGTGCCTGCGCCAGGCGTTCTGCCTGGCAAAGCCGATATCGTTGCGGGGGTGGTTCCCCACCACTCAACTGATATTTCGCATCAATTGGTCAGGTGGAGGAATGGTGGAGCCGTGGGGGATCGAACCCCAGACCTCTGCAATGCCATCGCAGCGCTCTCCCAGCTGAGCTACGGCCCCATCGTCGCGGGTCTGGAATTTCCCGCGAAGGCGTCGCCCCTACCGAGGCGACGCGACCTTGGCAAGCGGGTCTTGCCCTTTTTGCCGGTCTAAATTTTTATTCCGTCATTCCATGCTCGTCGAGGATCGTCGGGCGCCCGGCCAAAGCCAGGGCGCCCGGTTCGATCAATGCTCGTCGTCGTTCGTCGGCGCTTCCACGCCGAGATCGTCGTCGCCACCGAGATCGACCTCGTCGTCGGGCGAGGGCTCCTCGTCTTCACCGGTGTCGATATCCTCATCGTCGTCACCGACCAGGTCGGCATCCTTCTTGACGAGCTCCGGCTTGGGCGCGTCGAACGGCAGGGGCTGCTTGGACTTCAGGATCGGCTCGGGGTTCCAGGTCGACCCGCACGAGATGCAGGTGACAGGATCGTCCTTGCCGAGATCGTAGAAGCGCGTTGCGCATTTCGGACACGACCGTTTCGTGCCCCATTCCGGCTTGATCATGCCGATTCGACCTTTCGAAGAAATGGGAGTTTTGCGAGATGACCCGCAAAGTGGGGCGCGCCTTGCCATAGCGCAAGCGCACTGTCAAAAGCCCGCGCCAATGCCCCACCCCCTGCCCCGCCCGCTCGAAATCCTCCCATCCGGCCCCCTCACCGGCACCGCCATCGTGCCCGGCGACAAGTCGATCAGCCACCGCGCGCTGATGCTGTCGGCGCTGGCCGTGGGCGAGAGCCGTATCGAAGGGCTGCTGGAGGGCGAGGATGTGCTCGCCACCGCGGCTGCGATGCGGGCGATGGGCGCCGGGATCGAGCGTGACGCCGACGGCGTGTGGCGCGTGCACGGCGTTGGCGTGGGCGGCCTGCTCCAGCCCGATGGCGCCTTCGACATGGGCAATTCAGGCACCTCGACCCGATTGCTGATGGGCCTGGTCGCCAGCCACGCCATCACCGCGACCTTCATTGGCGACGCCTCTCTGTCGAAACGCCCGATGGGGCGGGTGATCGACCCACTGTCGCTGATGGGAGCGGACATCACGGCCAGCCCCGGCGGGCGCCTGCCGCTGATGGTGCGCGGGCTGAACCCGGCAGTGCCGATCGAATATACCCTGCCCGTCGCCTCGGCCCAGGTGAAGTCGGCGATCCTGCTGGCCGGGCTCAACACGCCTGGCATCACCCGGGTGATCGAGCCGGTCGCGACGCGCGATCATAGCGAGCGGATGCTGCGCGGGTTCGGCGCCGACATCACCGTCGAGGAGACGAATCGCGGGCGGGTCATTTCGCTGACCGGCGGGGCCGAGCTGAAGCCGCAATCGATCGTGGTGCCGGGCGATCCGTCCTCTGCCGCGTTCCTCGTGGTCGCGGCGACGATCGTGCCGGGATCGGACGTGCTGGTGATGAATGTCGGACTGAACCCGACGCGCGCCGGGCTGTTCGAGGCGCTGCGCATGATGGGCGCCGACATCGCCGAAGAGAATCCGCGGATCGTGGGTGGGGAGCCGGTCGCCGACCTGCGGGTGCGCCATGCGGCCCTTCGCGCGATCGAGGTGCCGGCCCATCTCGCGCCGAGCATGATCGACGAATATCCGATCCTGTTCGTGGCGGCCGCTTTCGCTGAAGGGCGCACGGTCGCCCGCGGCGCCGAGGAGCTGCGCGTCAAGGAATCGGACAGGATCACCGCCATGGCCGAGGCGCTGGGCGCGTGCGGCGTGGAGATCGAGGAATATGAAGATGGCGCCGTGATCCAGGGCACTGGCGGCGGGCCGATCGCCGGTGGCGCGACGATCGCCTCGCGGATCGACCATCGCATCGCGATGAGCATGGCGGTGGCTGGCCTCGCCGCTAAATCGGCGCTGACCATCGACGATGTCTCGCCCATTGCGACATCCTATCCTATGTTCCTCGAAACGCTGGATGCGTTGAAAGGCACAGCAGCAGTGGCAGTTTCATGATCATCGCCGTCGACGGACCGGCCGCATCGGGCAAGGGCACGATCGCGCGCGCGCTGGCCAGGCGATATGGGCTGCCGCATCTCGATACCGGTCTGCTCTACCGCGCGGTCGCGGCGAATGTGGCGCGACTAGAACTCGACCCGACGATCGAGGCCGATGCGGTCGCGGCCACCGATTTCGACGAGCATCTGCTCGAGAATCCGGCGCTGCGCAGCGACGAGATCGGGAAATATGCCTCCGTCGTATCGGCCCACCCGCTGGTGCGATCCGCCTTGCTCCAGCGCCAGCGCCGGTTCGCACACCAACCGGGCGGCGCAGTGCTTGACGGGCGCGACATCGGCACGGTGATCGCCCCCGATGCCGACGCCAAGCTGTTTGTCCGCGCGACGCCGATGATCCGGGCCAAGCGCCGCCACGCCGAGCTTCGGGAGCGCGGATCGCAGGTGAGTCTCGACCGCGTGCTCGCCGACATTCGCGCGCGCGACCTGCGCGACTCCACGCGAGGCGTCGCGCCGCTGACACAGGCCGACGATGCCGCCTTGCTGGACACCAGCTTTCTCTCTATAGACGCCGCCATCCAGCGGGCGATTGCGCTCGTGGAGGCTCGGACAGCGGCGCAGGTGGCAACACCCTAGCCGGGCGAGGCGCGAAGCGGAAAACGGCTCCATTCTATTGCGGATGGAATCTGCCGGCCCCGCTTACGCGCCCTTTTCGCTTTGTCGGTGATCTTCGCGAGGGCGATGGACGCTGGGCGTCGCGACCGGCAATCGGCCGCCGCGACAGCATAGGCCAAGACCGCCGGAGACAACCGGCTGGCCGGAAACATAGTAACTAGGATTCAGAGATTTATGGCCACTTCGGCAAATCCCACACGCGACGATTTCGCGGCCCTCCTCCACGAGACGCTCGGCGATGCCGACAGCTTCGAAGGCCGGGTCGTCAAGGGCACCGTCACTGCGATCGAGAATGATCTCGCCGTGATCGATGTCGGCCTCAAGTCCGAAGGTCGCGTGCCGCTCCGCGAGTTCGCGATGCCCGGCCAGAAGGCCGATCTCAAGGTTGGCGACGAAGTCGAGGTCTATGTCGACCGCGTCGAGAACGTGCACGGCGAAGCAATGCTGTCGCGCGACCGCGCCCGCCGCGAAGCCGCCTGGGACAAGCTGGAAACCGAATTCGCCAAGACCGCACGCGTCGAGGGCGTCATCTTCGGCCGCGTGAAGGGTGGCTTCACCGTCGACCTGAACGGCGCCGTGGCGTTCCTCCCCGGCTCGCAGGTCGATATCCGCCCGGTCCGCGACGTGACCCCGCTGATGGACATCCCGCAGCCGTTCCAGATCCTGAAGATGGACCGCAAGCGCGGCAACATCGTCGTTTCGCGCCGCGCCATCCTGGAAGAGACCCGCGCCGAGCAGCGTTCGGGCCTGATCCTGTCGCTGGCCGAGGGCCAGGTGATCGACGGCGTCGTGAAGAACATCACCGATTACGGTGCGTTCGTTGATCTCGGCGGCATCGACGGCCTGCTCCACGTGACCGATCTCAGCTACAAGCGCGTCGGCCATCCGAGCGAAGTGCTGAACATCGGCGATACCGTCCGCGTCCAGATCATCCGCATCAACAAGGACACGCAGCGTATCTCGCTCGGCATGAAGCAGCTCGAGAGCGATCCGTGGGAAGGTGCAGCCGCCAAGTATCCGATCGGCGCCAAGCTGTCGGGCCGCGTGACGAACATCACCGAATATGGTGCGTTCGTCGAGCTGGAGCCGGGCATCGAGGGCCTGGTCCACGTCTCCGAAATGAGCTGGACCAAGAAGAACGTCCATCCGGGCAAGATCGTCTCGACCTCGCAGGAAGTCGATGTCGTCGTGCTCGAGGTCGATCCCGACAAGCGCCGCATCAGCCTTGGCCTCAAGCAGGCCCAGTCGAACCCGTGGGAGGCCTTCGCCGAAGCGCATCCGGTCGGCTCGACCGTTGAGGGTGAAGTCAAGAACGCGACCGAATTCGGCCTGTTCATCGGTCTCGACAACGACGTCGACGGCATGGTCCATATGTCCGACATCGCCTGGGGCGTTTCCGGCGAGGACGCGCTCAACCTGCACCGCAAGGGCGAGGTGGTTCAGGCCATCGTGCTCGACATCGATGCCGAAAAGGAGCGTATCTCGCTCGGCATGAAGCAGCTCGAGCGTGGCGCTCCGGCAGCTGGCGGCGCCGCAGTCGCATCCAGCGGCGGCGGTTCCGGCGGCCTCAACAAGAACGCGATCGTCACGGTCACCGTGCTTGAAGTCCGCGACGCGGGCCTCGAAGTGCAGGTCGGCGACGATGGCGCGACCGGCTTCATCAAGCGCACCGATCTCGGCCGCGACCGCGACGAGCAGCGTCCGGAGCGTTTCCAGGTCGGCCAGAAGTTCGACGCGATGGTGACCGGTTTCGACCGTTCCAAGAAGCCGACCTTCTCGATCAAGGCGATGCAGATCTCCGAAGAGAAGCAGGCCGTGGCGCAGTATGGCTCGTCCGATTCGGGCGCGTCGCTGGGCGACATTCTCGGCGAGGCGCTCAAGGCGCGCAGCGGCGACACCAAGAAGTAAAACCATTCCGGGCGGGCGGAGCATTTTCGCCCGCCCGGCAATGACGATTTTTTACAATTTTGCGTCGATTCGATCCTATTCCCTGGTCGAGCCTTGATATAGATAAAGGTCCGTGACGGTCATGTCCGAAACGGGACTATTCCGGGTTGGCCGTCTCCGACACTTCGAGGGCATGAAAGCGCTCGAAGGTTTGCGATATTAAGGAGTCGATGGCACCATGATCCGTTCCGAACTTGTCGAGACGCTCGCGGGCGAAAATCCGGACTTGGCCATTCGCGACGTCGAAGCGATCGTCACGACCTTCTTCGACGAGATATCGAAGCGCCTCGCCACTGGCGGCCGCGTCGAACTGCGCGGCTTCGGCGCCTTTTCCACCCGGGCACGCGACGCCCGGATCGGCCGCAACCCACGCACCGGCGAAGTGGTCGAGGTCGACGCGAAGCGCGTCCCCTATTTCAAGCCCGGCAAGGAAATGCGCGTTCGCCTGAACGTCTCCTGACGCCTCTGGCGGACTCACGGGCGGCTTGACGCCCGGCCCTGCATGCGCTTCGTCGCACGCGATGCGGACGTGGCGAAATTGGTAGACGCACGGGACTTAAAATCCCTCGCCCTCTGGGTGTGCGGGTTCGAGTCCCGCCGTCCGCACCAACTCAGCGTCGATGACGCTACACTGTTTTCGTGTCTGCTCTGTCAATGACACCCGACCGCTGGACGGATGTAAAAAATGGTCGGAAGAGCTGACGCTCTACCGACCATTTTTTTAACCGTGCACAGCCTAGAGTAGCGGGCCGCGTTTCCCGTCAATCTCCGCCGTCATTCTCGATTTTAGGGTCGATATCCAATCTCGACGGGTCCTTTGGTGGAGCATCAATCAGGACCTGCAGACCATATGCGAATTTCTCATTGTTCGGGTCATAGCCTTCCAGAATCGCCGTAACCGCTTTACGAGGAATACCATCCAGCCAACTCGCGTGATGAAGTCTGCTACGCTCACCCGGAGGCTCATTGGAACTCCTTAAAATTACGGCATTGGGGTTGGGTATGTCGTTCTCATCTTCAAAGAATACATCACGTTGCTTGACGTAGAAGATTACCAAGGCCCCACTTTTGGTGCGGAGCAACAAATTAAGCCCTCCCCGCATTGCCCAAGGGCAAGACTTTCCATTGCTGATAAGATCGAGGAGATCCATCGATCCGAGATCACGGATCTTAATTCCTGCGCGCGCGGGTACTCGACGCACATTGGCGACATACGCTGTGGGATTTATGTCAACGATGGTAACCAGATAAATAAAATCATAGGATGGCTCCGCTCCTGCCCATCGGCGCAGTGCTATTCCATCCGGTGATAGAAATAGAGTTTCATATGGCGAGGCATTCCTCGTCTGGATCGCTACATTGGCCACCGTAATCTCCTATAACTAATGGGATGATACGCTTGACACGCGGTTGCGAAGCTCGTCGCAAAGCCGTTTCTGGTCCGCCTTGCCCAAGGTCGCGGCGCAGGAGCGAAGTGCGGACGCGATAATCTTGCGGTCGCGAGCCTTCGACGCTGACTCGACGGCGAGCAGGGTGGCAAGGCGTATGGTCACCGCAACTCGTTGTCGCGCCACGGCCTGATTTAGGGGATCTCGAGCTGCAAGCGCTCCTATCGCGGCCTGAGCCTCCCTGAGCCGCGACAATGCCATCGCAGGCCTGCCTAACAGGACCTCAAGCCTGGCCAGCCCTACCGACGAGCCCACGAGATCGCGCAACAGTTTCGCATTTTTTGGATCAGTTGCGGCAAGGCGATCAAGCAACGCCCGTTCCTTCAACCGCTCAATATAGGCAAGGTCGGGGTGGCCGAGATCGCGCAAGGCGTCCGCCAACCAGCCGTAGCCGTCCGCCAACTCTCGCAGTACGACCGGATCATTCGGCGCAAGTTTTTGAGCTGTCTCGAAATATGTAATTGAGCGTTCGTAAGCTGCCTTGGCAAGATCAGGCCGCTTTTCCGTCTTGAAGGCGAGCGTACCAAGGTTGCTATCCGCATAGCCCCCTTCCATCTGCCAATCCTTCTTGCCTGGATCGTCCTCAATCAAACGCTGCGCCAACGCCGAATATTGTTCGAAGCGGCGACGCGCAGTGGCGAAGTCGCCAATCTTCCATGCCGCGCTTCCAAGCCAGAATTCACTCTGTGCGTGTGCGAAGATGCGATCGGTGTCGTGGGGGCGGCGCGCAAGCAACATACTGGTGGCGCGATGCGCCTCGGTGAACTTGGCCAAAGCAGCGTGTCCCCGGCCGCGATCGTCGTCATCCTCGCCAATCGCATGAAGAATACGTGCGCGCCTAAGCAGGCTATCATCTGGAAGGTGCGACAGGTCGCCTTGGGCCGCATAATAGGCCATCGCGCGCTGGTTGACCTGCTCCATCACGTCGAGTCTGCCGACGCCGCGCAGCTTCTCTCTGAGGTCGGTCAACATGAACTCGATCAGCCCTTCTGCTTGGTTGCGTTCGCGTACCGCCTGCTCTCGTGACACGAGTGCGAATGCGGTGATCGCGATCATCAGTAGCGTGATCGCGAAGACACCGAGCGTGACCGCCATCACGCGGCGCAATCGGCGTTGCGCATCGCGTTGCACCAGCGCGTCGAGCGGCAGGTCGGCCAGGCTGGCGACGATCTTGAGAAAAGCCAGGCGCTTCCCGTCGCCCTCCGGCCTGAAGTCGGCCGCGAGCGGCTCGACACCGTCAGCACGAAGGGCTTCGGGCATGACATCGCCAGGTTCTCCGCGCGCGAGCGCGACCAACATCAGCGCGGTCGGGTGGAGTTCCCGGAACAGGGCGATCTCCCGCGACACCCAGTACGACCGCACCGAATCCGGCGAAGCGACGACGATCAGCGCCGACGACCGGGCGATGGCTTCCCGCACGGCGGACGAGAGGTCCTGCGCTGCCGACAGATCCTCGCGGTCGCGAAAGACCGGACCTATCCGTCCCGGCGATTGCCCGGGCAAGGGATCGACCCGATCGGCGAGGCGCCGCGGCAGGCGATATGACTCGAGCCGGCGCTGAAGCCGGGCCGCAAAGGCAGCATCGGCGTGACAATAGCTCACAAAAGCCCGGAAGGGCCTGACCGAGTCCATGCGCTGCCCCCCTTGTTCCCCGAACGGGAGGATGCGCCGGCCGCGGGCAGCACCAAGCGGAATTGTCACCATTTTGGCGTAATCGATCCGGCGATCGACCTCCCGATCGACAATCGTTGGTCAACGGCCGGGCTGAACCGGCCGGATGGCGCGCCGTCGGGTGCTGGCAGCACGGCGTGTGAGGAGATAGGGACAGGCGGTGACTGCCCTCTCGTCTCTCCAGAATCCGACCAGACGGGCTGATCCATTACGGATACAGCCGCATGGTCCACGCCAGGCGATCTGGGCCGCGATATTGCTCATCCTGCCGGGCGGCTGCGGTTCGGGCAAGCAGGCGCGGTCGGCCGGGCTGGTCAGGCTGTCTGACGACGAGGCGAAGGGCCTCGATCCGCAGAAGATCTCCGACCTCACCCCGTTGCGGGTAGCCGCCGACCAGTTCGAGGGTTTGACCCGGCCTCGCGGCGACGGCCCGGCCGAACTCGGCCGGGCTCGGGCGGTGCGGTGCACGGCGGACGAGCTTGTCTGTCGCTTCACCCTGCGGACCGGCCTGCGCTTCTCCGACGGACAGCCGATCTCCGCGGACACTTTCGCTCAGGGTTTTGCCCGGCTGACCGACGCGAAGACGGCCGCGCCCAATGCCAAGCGGTTCGAAGGAAGCGAGCGCATCATGGCGGAGGATCCGACGACTGTCACCGTGACGCTCCGCCGGCCTTTGCCCTGGCTGGCCGAGTTGCTCGCCCAGCCCGCGCTGGCGCCACTGCCGATTCACCGGATCGCAGCGGCTGGCGACCGCTGGACGAGCGACCGACCGCTGGTGACCTCTGGACCATATAGGCTGATCGCCTGCCTGGCGGCTGGGCGACCGGCTGACCCTGGCGCGCAATCCCGCCTGGCACGATCCGCGAATTATTCGGGCTTTGCCGATGCGGAATATGATCGGCTGGTGGCGCAGGCGCTCGCCACGATTGAGCCGGGTGCGCCCATGACATTCTTACGGACGGCGAAAGAGCGGCTGCTGCGGGCCGCACCGATCCTGCCGATCTATCATTATGTCGGCCGGTCGCTGGTGGCGCCCGAGGTGCGGGGGTGGCAGGATAACCCGATGAACGTCGATCCCAGCCGCCTGCTGTACCGAGTGCCACGATGAAGCGTGCTGCGCTGTTCGCCGCCCTGTTGGCGCTCGCCGCATGCCAGGGTCGCTCCGATGTTGGCCCGGTAGTGGTCAGCGCGATCGGCGGCGCGCCGGCGCTGGCTGATCCGTCGCAGGGGTCGCTCGACACGCCGTCCCGGCTGATGCTTGATGCCACCGCACAAGGCCTGGTGCGCTTCGACGCCGCCGGGCAAATCGAGCCCGGCATCGCCGAGCGCTGGATCGTGATCGACAACGGCATGAGCTATATCTTCCGGCTGCGCGATGCGGAGTGGAGCGATGGTCGCCCGGTGGGTGCGGCCGAAGTGGTGGCGATCCTGCGCCGGCAGATCGCCGACCGGTCGCGCAACCCGCTGCTCCCATTCCTCAGCGCGATCGACGAGATCGTCGAGATGACGCCGCAAGTGATCGAAGTGCGGCTGAAGCGTCCCCGTCCGGACCTGCTCAAGCTGTTCGCCCAGCCGGAACTCGCGCTGTTCCGCGCGCGGCCACCCGGCGGCAGCGGGCCGTTCCGCGTCACCGAGACCTATCGCGACGGCGCGATGCTGCGGCCTGCGTTCGATCCGTCGCGCTCACCGGACGACGTGGCGGCCGAGCCAGGACCGGAACGCGACGTCCGCCTGATCGGCGAGCGCGCAGCGCGGGCCATTGCGCGGTTCGTCGCCCGCGATTCGGATCTGGTGACAGGCGGTACCTTTGCTGACTGGCCGTTGCTTGCGGCGGTCGACATTGCGCCGGCCAACCAGAAGGTCGATCCTGCCGCGGGTCTGTTCGGCCTCGCCTTCGTCAACCGCACCGGCTTCCTGGCCGATAGCGCCAACCGCGTGGCGGTCGCCCGTTCGGTCGACCGGCAGGCGATCGTCGCGGCATTCGCGCCGTGGTGGAACGCGACCACGCAGCTGCTGCCGGATCGGCTCGATTCGGCGGCACCTCCCGCCATCGCGGCCTGGATCGCGCCAGCCAGTCCGGACGAAACCCCCGCAGCCGAACTGGTGCGGGCGTGGCGCGCGGCGCATGAAGGGCCGCTGGTGCTCCGCATCTCGCTTCCGCAAGGGCCTGGCGCGACGATCCTCTACGGCGTTGTCGCCGCTGGCCTGGGGCGGATCGGGATTACCGCGGAACGGGTGGCGATCGATGCGGATGCCGATCTCCGGCTGATCGACGAGGTCGCACCCTATGACAGCGCGCGCTGGTATCTCGCCACCGCGTGCCGTCCGTGCGGCGACGCGGCGCAGGCCGCCATCGAGGCGGCACGCGATGCCCCCACGCTCGAGCTGCGCGCCGCCCGAATGGCCGATGCCGATGCCGCGCTGGCGGCCGATGTGGCCTACATCCCGATCGCCCGGCCGATGCGCTGGTCGCTCGTGGCGCTGAGGCTGGGGCAGTGGCAGGGGAACTCGCGCGCCTGGCACCCGTTGAATCACCTGCGTAATGACACCAGATGAGGTGATATGGCCAACCGTGCGACCCGAATGAACCCCGAGCCCCTCGGCAATATCGCCAGCAGCCTCACGGGTCGCGACGCCGCGTCGGTGCGCCGACGCATCGAGGCGATGGAGCATCTGCTCGAGGGCCTGTTCACGATTCCGGGGACCAACCGCAAGGTCGGGCTCGACGTGATCCTCGATATCGTGCCGATCGGCGGCGGTGCCATCGCTGCGCTGATGGGCGGGTGGATGGCCTGGGAGGCGCGCAATCTGGGCATGTCCAAGACTCAGCTGACGCGCATGGCGGGCAATATCGGGGTCGACTTCGTGCTCGGCCTGATCCCGTGGGTCGGCGCGGTGCCCGATTTCTTCTTCCGCTCGAACACACGCAACCTGCGGATCATCAAGCGCCATCTCGACAAGCATCACCCCTCGACGGCGGTGATCAACCAGTAAGCCTGCTTATCGCGGCCCGCGCCAGATCTTGATCGCCGTAGTGGCTGGCACGCCGCCAGATCCGGCCTTGCAGCGCTCATAAGCGAAGCGCTTGTCGAGGCAGATCCAGAGTTCGTCGAGCCAGCCCTGGCGCGTGGCGGTCACCCGGATCGCGTTGGCCGGCAGACCCGGATTCGCCGCCGCCACCGCCGCCGCGAGACCGCCTGCCGAGACGCCACGGCGCGACAGGGCATCCATATCGGGATAACGGAGCTGCGCGTAGAGCCTGGTCGAACGCTCGAAATAGGCCGCCGGCGTGGTGCCCATGCAGGTGCCGTGCTTCGCCCATTCATGCTGCAGCAATTGGACGGACGGCGTCGCGCAGAGATGCTGGCGGATCAGCTTGCGCGGCAGGAGCGTCGTCGCCGCGCAATATTGCGGCCATTGCTTGCCCACGCCGTCCGGCCACAGCCCGTGCAACGTGAAGCCGAAACGGTTGCCGCTGCCGCATTCGAAGCGCGTCGAGGCGTTGCGCGCGCCATCGTGGCAGAATTGCGGAGCCCAGGTCAGCGCGAGCGTATAGCCGCCAATCGGCAGAACGCGCTTCGGCTCGCTGCGCGACGGCAGATCCGGGCGCGGGCGCGCGATCGTGCCTGGGATTTCGCACTTATAGGCCTGGGCCTGTGCGACGCCCGGCACGATCGCGAGCAGGGCGGCGACGAGCAGGGCGGGCTTCATGCGACGCTTTCCTGCACGCCGCCGAACCAGCGCCGGGCATCGGCGCGGAACAGCAGCCAGACGGCATAGGCCTGCAGCACCGTCGAAAATACGCCGAGCAGGCCACTCAGGCCAAGCGCGTAGCGACCCGTCGGGATCGCATAGACCGTCCAGACCAGCGCGAGCAGGACGAAGACGGTGAGGAGCCATTTCGCGACAGTGCTGCGCCGCCGCGCGATCAGGAACCAGAGGAGGAGCGAGACCGCAAAGCCGATCGCAGTCGTCACCGGAAGGGTCATGTCGCCGAGCATCTGCGGATGCAGCAGCGCCCGCTCCTCCCAGTCAGTCCAGGACAGGATCGCGTTGACGACATCGACGCCGACCGCCGCGAGATAGAATCGCTCGAACTGGATGATGGAATTCGGCCTCATCGATTCTCCCCTCCGGTTGTTCTCACAGCGCCCACTCCCCTCGCCAATGCGTGTCCTACACCGTGGCTTGCGGCTTACCGCCGAACCAGACCCGGTTATCCGGACGGAAAAGAAACCAGATCGCGACGATCTGAAGCACGAGCCTGACCAGACCGAGCAGGCCGGCGACGTTCCCGATGTAGCGGCCGGTTGCCACGCTGATGACCGTACCGCCAACGGCGAGCACGACGAGCGCCGTCGCGAGCCATTTTGCCACCACGCTCCCGCGCAACGCGATGAAATACCAGAGCAGCAGCGGGATGGCGAAGCCGATCAGGGTGACGGTCGGCAGGAACCAGCCGCCGAGAAGCAATTCCTGTGCTCCGAACTGCTCGTTCAGGCTGGACCACATGAGGACGGTGCTGACGAGGCTGATGGCAAAGGCGGCCAGATAGCAGCGTTCGAACATCACGATCGATTTCGGTCGTTGCACCGACTCACCCTCCATCGCGCCCTCGTCCATCAGTTTAGACCTCTTTTGTTCTCATGCAACCGTCACGCTGCGGCAGTGAAGTCCAGCCCGATATCAGCAGCCGGCGCCGACTGAGTCAGGCGGCCGACACTGACATAGGTCACGCCGGTTTCCGCGATGGCGCGGATGGTGTCGAGCCGCACGCCGCCCGAGGCTTCGGTCGGCACGCGCCCGCCGATCAGCGTGACGGCACCGCGCAGGGTCGGCGGGTCCATATTGTCGAGCAGCAGATGCGTGGCGCCGGCAGCGAGCGCGGGCTCGATCTGGTCGACCGAATCCACCTCGACGATGATCCGCGCGATGCCTGCAACCTTCGCGCGACGTACGGCCTCACCGATGCCGCCGGCGACCGCGACATGATTGTCCTTGATCATCGCCGCATCCCACAAGCCCATGCGGTGGTTGGTCGCGCCGCCCATCCGCGTCGCATATTTCTCCAGCACGCGCAGGCCGGGGATCGTCTTGCGGGTATCGAGCAGCGTGGCGCCGGTGCCGAGGATCTTGTCAACATAGCTGCGGGTGAGAGTCGCGATCCCGGACAGATGCTGCACGGTGTTCAGCGCGGCGCGTTCGGCGGTGAGCAGCGCCCGGGCGCTCCCCTCGAGACGCATCAGGTCAGTCCCCGCCGCGACCTTGTCCCCATCCTGCGCGAGCCGCTCGATCCGCACATCCGGATCCAGCGCGCGGAAGAACGCCTCGGCGATCGGCAACCCCGCGACGACGATCGCGTCGCGACTGTCCATCACGCCAGTGAAGCGCGCATCGGCCGGGATGACGGCGGTCGAGGTGATGTCCCCGGCATCGCCGAGATCTTCGGCCAGCGTAGCGGCGATAAAGGCACCGAGGTCGAACCCGTCCAGTGCGAAGGCGCGGTCAATGTGACCTTGAAGACGTGTATCCGATGACATGATTCGTGCTGCTCCCGATCGGCGGGCGGTCTGGCATATCAGCGGCTGCGGGGACAGCGCTTGCGGCAGATGTTCGTACAGGTTGAGCTCATGGCGCCACTTCGGGCAGCAAATGGCCATTCACCGCGATGGGCACCGCCTCGATCAGGACAAAGACCACGCGGCAAGGCTCGGTGCCCGGGTTGCGCCAGAGATGGCTGGTCCCGCGCTGGACGACGATATCGCCCGTCTGCAACTGCTCGACCTCGCCGCCGTCGAGCTGGAGCTCGATCTCGCCGTCGAGGACGATGGCATAGTCGATCGACCAGCTGCGATGCAGCCGCGATTTGCGGCCCGGCAGGAAATCGACGACCCGGATCATCGAGCCGCCTTCGTCTCCCGGCATGCGCTCGCCGTCGCTATCGTCATTGAGATTGGCGGGGACCTCAGGCGTCGCCCATACTTGGGCGAGGGCCGCCTCGCCGCTCGTGGTTGTGACCGGCCGCAGCGTGTCGACGCTCCAAACGACCGACCAGCCGGCGTCGTCATGCCCGGTGACGATCCGTCGAAACGGGGTCGTGACGGCTGGCGTATCGGAAGCCGCGAGGCCGCGAGCCGACTTTCGCTTACGGAAGAACATCGCCGCATTCTCCCCTTCCCGCACGCCGGAACCGGTGGCGGCCTGCCATCAGTCGCCCGTCACCTTGACCGGCCCGAGATCGCCCATGCCGACCGTGGCGCTCGCCATCGACATCATCGCATCCAGGCTCTTCTTGGCGCGGAGGCGGAGGCCCTCCTCGATCTCGATGCGCGGCTCGAGATCGCGCAGCGCGACATAGAGCTTCTCCATCGTGTTGAGCGCCATGTACGGGCAGATATTGCAGTTGCAGTTGCCGTCCGCACCGGGCGCGCCGATGAAGTTCTTGTCCGGCACGGCCTTCTGCATCTGGTGGATGATGTGCGGCTCGGTCGCGACGATCAGCGTGTCGCCGGGCATCGCCAGGGCATATTCGAGGATGCCGCGGGTGGAACCGACATAATCGGCATGGTCGAGGATATAGGGCGGGCATTCCGGATGCGCGACGACGGGTGCGCCGGGGTGCTGCTGCTGGAGCTTGAGCAGTTCGGTTTCGCTGAACGCCTCGTGCACGATGCACACGCCCGGCCAGAGCAGCATGTCCCGCCCGGTCTTGCGCGCGAGATAGCCGCCGAGATTCTTGTCCGGGCCGAAGATGATCTTCTGGCTGGCCGGGATCTGCGAGAGGATCTTCTCGGCCGAGGAGCTGGTGACGATGATGTCGCTGAGCGCCTTCACCTCGCAGGAGGAGTTGATGTAGGTCAGCGCGATGTGATCGGGATGCGCGGCGCGGAAGGCGGCGAACTGCTCGGGCGGGCAGCTGTCCTCCAGGCTGCATCCGGCGTTCATGTCGGGCAGGACGACGATCTTGTCGGGACTCAGGATCTTGGCGGTCTCGGCCATGAAGCGTACGCCGCAAAAGGCGATGACGTCGGCATCGGTCGCCTCCGCCTTGCGGCTGAGATCGAGGCTGTCGCCGACGAAATCGGCGAGGTCCTGAATTTCCGGCTTCTGGTAATAATGCGCGAGGATGACCGCGTTGCGCTCCTTGCGCAGGCGATCGATCTCGGCCCTGAGGTCGAGCCCGGTCAAACTACCACCAATTCCGTTACGCGCGTCCATCTGTCACTCCTTGTGCCCCGTGAGGACGGGGAACCCGCCTGCGCGGGGGCACCTCACTGCTTATTCCCCAAAACCTGATCGAGCGAGCGGGTCGTGTCCCATGTCTCGCTATTGTTCTTCGCCTCGTCCGCGAAGCGGACCTTCACCGCGACATCGATCCCCGCCGCCTTGAGCGGCATGGCGAAGCTGCGTTCCACCGCGCGGCGGGTAGCGTCCCGGGCGAGGTTCAGCGGCACCGCCTCATGCGCCTGACGGACCAGTTCCAGCTGACCGGCGCGGCGATTGGCGTCCTGCAGCTTCGCATCCGCATCGGTGAACGCGGAGAGGATACCACCTTCGCCATATTCGCGCATCTGGGTGAGATCGATCTGCGGCGCCGAGACCTCCATTGGCGGCAGGGTGACGCCAAGGGTGCGGGTGCCGGCATCCCAGGTCACGTCCTTCTGCTGCAGCTTGGCGAGATCGACTTCGTAGCGGACCATACCGGGCATGATCAGCGTCTTCTTCGCGCTCAGCCCGAATTGCGACTGAGTGGAAGTGCTGACCGCAACGAAGCGCGCGGCAAAGGCCGACAGGCGGTTCTGCTCCTTCAGCCCCTGCAGCGAGGCGCTGGCGATCGATACCGGATCGGGGCTCTTCATCTTGCCGCTGACATAATAGCCGAGCGCCCAGAAGCCGCCGGCAATGAACAGCGCGATCAGCGCCAGCGCGCCGGCGAACTTGCCGAGAAACTTCATGATGCCGCCATCTCCCAGTCGTCGCCCTGCTGGATCACGAGGCTGCGGTCGCGCAGATCGATCAGATGGGCAAGCACCGAACGCTCGGCGGCGGGAAAGAGACGCGGATCGAGGCCGACATACATGAGCTCGACCAAAGCGGGGATCGGCCGGGCGCCTTCGCGGAGCAGGCGGAGGATCTGGCCCTCGCGCTGCTTGCGGTGCCCGATCATGCCGCGGACGAGACGGCGCGGGTTTTCGACCGGATCGCCGTGCGCAGGGTAATAGATGCGATCGTCGCGGTGCATCAGCTTTTCGAGGCTGGCCATATAGGCCGCCATGTCGCCGTCCGGCGGCGAGACAATGGTGGTGGACCAACCCATGACATGGTCGCCGCTGAACAGTGCGTTCGTCTCTGGCAGCGCGAAGGCGAGATGGTTCGAGGTATGGCCGGGCGTAGCGATCGCCGTCAGCGTCCAGCCATGGCCGGAGACGGCCTCGCCATCGGCAAGGACTCGGTCAGGCGCGTAATCGGCATCGAACGAGGCATCGGCGCGCGGGCCGAGATCCTCCAGCGCCAGCGGAGCGCAGCCGACGATCGGAGCGCCGGTCGCTTCCTGGAGCGCACGTGCTGCCGGGCTGTGATCGCGGTGGGTGTGGGTGATGACGATCGCGGTGACCGGGCGGCCGGCGATCGCGCTGACCAGCGCCGCGACATGGGCTGCGTCGTCGGGCCCGGGATCGATCACGGCGAGATCAGTCGTGCCGACCAGATGCGTCTGAGTGCCGGTATAGGTGAAGGGCGACGGATTGGGGGCGAGGATTCGGGTGACGAGCGGTTCGAGCTGCTCGGCGACGCCTGGAAGTTGCTCGCTCATCGTCGCGAAATGGCGGGTCGCGGGCGGCAGCGCAAGCCTGTCGGTTCGCGGGGCGGGAGCGGCCTCAGTCGGACAGGTGCCCGGGACGGGTGCGCATGTCCGGCTTTTACGGGAACTGCGACGCGGTAGAATCCAGCGGGATGCGGCGGCGCGCTGAAAATGTCATGCAGGCGCTGACACTCTCGAGCCAGTCCCAAAACAGACTATTTATGTTTAATTTCAACATCTTATTGGACGAATAGCGGCAGCATGAGACTCCGCCGTCACTGACATTTTACGTTGTCAGTGACAGACCTGCGGCCCGCGAAATGCGCTCAATCCGCCTTGGCCATTTTCGCTTCCATATCGTCGATCGCGCCATCGATCGCGCGGATCGCTTCATCGCGGGCCTGCTCGCCCATCGCCCTGTTTTGGCGCATACGCGCCTGGGCGCTGCGAAGGCCATCCAGCGCCGAGCGATAGGCTTCCCGCTGGATATCCCTGCTCTGCATCGCGAGCACCGCGCCGTCATGGGCGAGCTTCTCGATGCGGTTGGTGCAGATGATGATGATGCGCTTGTCGCCCTTCTTCTCGTTGATCACGGTCTCGTGCCGCTTGCCGTCACCCGGGCAGTTGCGGGATGAAATCTCCGGTATTTCGGGAATCTCCGGGAATGCCGGAACCGCGTGTAAATTCTGGTTCAGATTGCCGTTCCTGTCGCGTCGCACCACGCGGATCACTCTGCTCCGGGTGACCTTGCCGTCCGACGTCACCGTGACGCCGTCGCTGTCTTCGCGATATACCGGGGGCGCAGGCGGCGCCGGGGGTGCGGGCGGTGCGGGCGGCGCAGCGCCGGTCGCTTGGATCGGCGCCACCGCCGCGATCGGCATGATCGATGCCACCGGAGCCGGGGCGGCCGCGGGGGCGGGAACCGGAGCGACCAGGGGCGCGACGGCAGCAACGGGGCTGAGATCGGCGAGGGCAACGCCGGTCGCCTTCTCCACACCCGTGCGCATGCGTTCAGCGGCCTGGGTGCCGGAGGCAGTGATGCCCAGCCCGGCCACGGTGAGCATCGCAACCGCGGCGCAGCCGCTGACGAGGCGCAGGCGCGACGTCTTGTTGGTGGTCAGCATTCTCAGTCTCCCTTTCAGATCGTCGACGGTGTGGAGATGACAGGCGGCCGACACGGCGCCGCCATGGGCGGCCTTGACGATCGCGCAGGCATAGGTGTGGCGAACCATCGGATTCTGGCCGGCCAGGACACGGGCATCGTTGGCGATCTCCTGATCGGCGCGGAATGCCCGGAAGGCGCGCCAGGCGATCGGATTGAACCAGTGCAGCGCGAGCACGACCAGCGCGACCCAGTTGGCGATCAGATCGCCGCGATGATGGTGGCCGATCTCATGCGCGAGGGCGAGATTGCGCTCCTCGGCATCATAGCGTTCCGTGAAATCGAGCGGGAAGGCGACGTAGCGGCGCCAGATGCCGAAGGCGAGCGGCCCGCTGGCGGCGTCCGTCTCGATCAGCTGGATGCCGCTTGCGATCTCCGTCTCGCGCTCGGTCCGCGCGAGCATGCGGCGGCAGAAACTGGCGTGCGCGGTCGCATGCCAGGCAATGAACGCCGCCGCCCCCACCACCCATAGCGAGACCAGCAAAGGGCCAAGCGAGGGATTTTGAGTGACGGGTGCGGCGGCGTCTCCGCCGAACGGCTCGATCACATAGACAGTGATCTGTTCGCTCGCGCGGATCACTGGCGCGACTGCGATCTCGCGCCAGGACTGGGGTAAAGGCGGCAGGAACAGCCGTAGCGCGGGCAGCGCCCACAGCGCATAGGCAATATCCGGCCCGAAAGCGCGGCGGACCGGGCCACGAAGCAGCAGCACCGCCACCATCAACACGGCTGAGGCGACCAGCGCCTCGATCGCCCACGCAGTCACGATTTCAGGCCTTTCAGCAACGCCTCGATCTCGGCAATGTCTTCGTTGGTCAACTGGTCCCGCTCGGCGAGATGCGCGACCAATGGGGTGAGCTTGCCGCCGAACAGCCGGTCCATCAGGCGCCGGGATTCACCGGCGACATAGTCGCCGCGCTTCACGATCGGGCGGTAGAGGTAGCGGCGGCCATCCTCCTGGTAGGCGATGATGTTCTTGGCGAGCAGCCGACCAAGCAGGGTCTTCACCGTATTGGCCGTCCAGTCGCGTTCCGGCGGGATCCGTTCCGCCACGTCCTGGGCGGTCAGTGGCGCCTCGTCCCAGAGCACCTCCATGACCGCATGCTCGGCATCGCTGATCCGCTCGCTCACGACTCGCTCCCCGTAATGACCACGTCCGTAATCGTCGCGATTACATCTGTAGTCAATTGGCTGAACGGTGGATGAATGATATCGGCAACGGTATCACGATATCTGCCGAAAAAAGCCACGATGGGCCTATCGGGACTGACGTCAAATCGATGAGGGAACATGCCGTGATCCGTCACAACGAACATCATCTGGTCCAGCGGATCGGCTGGATGCGCGCCGCCGTGCTGGGTGCGAATGACGGCATCGTCTCGACCGCGAGCCTGATCGTCGGCGTCGCCGCCGCGCAATCGAGCCGTTCGGCGATCCTGCTGACCGGCATTGCCGGGCTGGTCGCCGGCGCGATGTCGATGGCGGCCGGCGAATATGTCTCCGTCAGCACGCAATCCGATACCGAGAATGCCGACCGCGACCGCGAGCGACGCGAACTGGACGACGCGCCCGAAGCCGAGCGACGCGAGCTCGCCGCAATCTACCGCAAGCGCGGGCTGGAGCCGGCCCTGGCGCTGCAGGTGGCCGATCAGCTGATGACGCATGACGCGCTGGGCGCGCATCTGCGCGACGAGCTGGGTATCAGCGAGGTTACGGTTGCGCGACCGGTGCAGGCCGCCCTCGCCTCCGCCGCGAGCTTCGCGGTGGGAGCCGCCCTCCCCCTGTTGATGGCGCTGCTGTTCACCGGCACGCGCCTTATCGAGGCAGTCACGGTTGCCTCATTACTGCTGCTCGCCGCCCTCGGGGCAATCGGCGCAAGAACCGGCGGCGCACCGATGGGTCGCGGGGCATTGCGCGTCGTGTTCTGGGGCGCCCTGGCGATGGGGGCTACTGCACTGATCGGCAACCTCGCGGGGACTCAACTTTAACTTCCCCTACGGGTTACGCGTGCGTTTCTTGCACGTGCAGTTGCAACAGCTGTGCGATTGACCGGCGCGCAGACCGGTGGCTTATGCGCGCCAAGAGGATGAACCTGGAGACAACCATGAAGAAGCTCTATCCCGATGCAGCGGCAGCGCTGGATGGGCTGTTGTTCGACGGCATGACGATCTGCGCGGGCGGATTCGGGCTCTCGGGCATTCCGGAACGGCTGATCGACGCGATCCGCGACGCGGGCACCAGGGACCTGACGATCGCCAGCAACAATGCCGGGATCGACGGGGAAGGCCTGGGCAAGCTGCTCCGCAGCCGCCAGGTCAAGAAGATGATCTCCTCCTATGTCGGCGAGAACAAGGAGTTCGAGCGGCAATATCTGGCCGGCGAGCTCGAAGTCGAGTTCTGCCCCCAGGGCACGCTGGCCGAGCGCTGCCGTGCAGGCGGCGCGGGCATTCCCGGCTTCTACACCAAGACCGGCGTCGGCACGCAGGTGGCCGAGGGCAAGGAAGTGAAGATCTTCGATGGCGAGGAGTTCATCCTCGAACGCGGCATCCGGGCCGATCTGGCGATCATCAAGGGCTGGAAGGCCGATGAGAGCGGCAACCTGATCTTCCGCAAGACCGCACGCAACTTCAACGCGCCGATGGCGACCGCCGGCCGGATCTGCGTCGCCGAAGTCGAGGAAGTGGTCCCGGTCGGCAGCCTCGATCCGGACTGCATCCATCTGCCGGGCATCTATGTGAAGCGGATGATCGTGGGATCGCCCTATAACAAGAAGATCGAATTCCGGACCGTGCGCGAGCGGGCGACCGCGTGAGCATTTCCCCGCCCCCTTCCGCACGCGGGATGGGGACGATTCTGACTCTTGCCGCGCTTCTCGCCGGCTGCGCGCATGCCGAGGCGCCGGTGCAGGCCGCGCCGGCGCCGTATGTGCCGCCGGTCGAGGGGGCGGCGCCTCCGCCACCGCCAATACCGGTGCCACCCCCCGCCCCGACCGTTCCCCCGGGCATGCAATATCTGTTCGGATCGGGTGAAGGCTCGGCGATCAGCCTGCAGGCATGGCGCGGGCTTACCGGTTATGTCGCGCAGCAGGTGCGGCGTCGCCCGGTAAACAGCGTGGTGCTGGCCACCGACGCGACACTCGCGACGCCACGCTTCGTGCCGTGCGGCCGCAAGCCGTTCGCCGCGGTGTTCGACGTCGACGAGACCGTCCTGCTCAATCTCGGCTATGAATATCATGATGCGGCGAACCCGCAGCCCTTCGACGATGCGCGGTGGGATGCCTGGGAAAAGACCGGCATCGGTCAGGTGGCCGCGGTTCCCGGTGCCTTTCAGGGACTGACGGCGCTACGCAAGCTCGGCGTGACCGTGGTGTTCAACACCAACCGCTCGGCCGCCAATGCCGCGCAGACCGCCGCCGCGATCGACGGTGCCGGGCTTGGCCCGGCAGTGCACGGCGAAACGCTGTTCCTGATGGGCGACGATGCGACCGGATCGAAGAAGGACAGCCGTCGCGCGGTGATCGCCGCGAAATATTGCGTGATCGCACTGGGCGGAGATCAGCTCGGCGATTTCAGCGACCTGTTCAACGCCGGCCTGACGCCCGCGCCGCGCCGGGCGACTACGCTTGCAGCGCCGATCGCCGCCAAATGGGGGGCCGGCTGGTTCGTGCTGCCCAACCCCGTCTACGGCGCCGGCCTGAAGGGCGGGTTCGACGACGTGTTTCCCGCGGACAAGCGGTGGGCACCGCCCGCACCGACGGAGAAATAGCATGTTCGGAAAACGGAAAGACGTCACCCCCGGCACGCTGGACGTATCGGATCACGCCCAATTGCTGTCCGGTTCGCGCGAGTTCATGCGAGTCTGGGCGAGCGCTGACGGGCCGGCGACCTGCTTCATTGACCCCAGGCCGATCGGCCCGGATCCCGCGGCGCTGGGTATCGCGCTGGTCGATTGCGCCCGGCACGGCGCCATCGCCTACGCGCACGCTGCCGGGATCAGCGAGCAAGCAGCCTATGCGCGAATTTGGGAAGGCTTCGACGCCGAACGCCTTTCGCCCACCGACATTGCGACCGAATTGCCGCTAAAAGGAGATACGAACTGATGGCCTGGACCCGCGACGACATGGCGGCGCGCGCCGCGCGCGAACTGCAGGACGGTTTCTACGTCAATCTCGGGATCGGGATTCCAACGCTCGTCGCCAACCATATTCCGCCCGGGGTGGAAGTGACGCTGCAGTCAGAGAACGGCATGCTCGGCATCGGCCCGTTTCCGTTCGACGGCGAGGAGGATCCCGACCTGATCAACGCCGGCAAGCAGACGATCAGCGAGCTCCCGCAATCAGCCTATTTCGGTTCGGACCAGAGCTTCGCGATGATCCGCGGCGGCCATATCGACCTGACCGTGCTGGGCGCGATGGAAGTCGCCGAGAATGGCGACATCGCCAACTGGATGATCCCGGGCAAGATGATCAAGGGCATGGGCGGTGCGATGGACCTGGTCGCCGGCGTGAAGAAGATCATCGTGGTGATGGAGCACACCAGCAAGAACGGCGACCCGAAGTTCATCCCGGCCTGCACCCTGCCGCTGACCGGCAAGAATGTGGTCGACATGATCATCACCGACCTGGCGGTGTTCCAGCGGCCCGACCATCAGTCGCCCTTCCGCCTGATCGAAACCGCGCCCGGCGTGACCAGCGAGGACATCGCGGCCAAGACGACGGCGCATTATCTGGCCTGACCCAGGGCTCTTCGTCCCGGCTTTTGCAACGCCGGCGAGTTGCTCCGCCACATCGGGTTGCGATAGGGCGCGCGTGATGGGGCCGGAGGGCGAAAGACGATGCGAATCCTGCTGACCGGATCGAGCGGATGGCTCGGTCGCTTCCTCGCGCCGCGTCTCCGCGCGCTGGGCCATGTCGTGACCGGGCTGGACGTCGCACCGGGCGTGGATACCGACGTGAACGGCAGCGTCGCCGACCGGGCGCTGATCGACCGGCTGTTCGGCGAGCGCGGGATCGAGGCGGTGATTCATGGCGGCGCGCTGCACAAGCCGGATATCGTGCGCTATTCGAATCAGGTGTTCGTCGACGTCAATGTCAGCGGCACGCTCAACCTGCTCGAAGCGGCGGTGGCGGCGAACGCGCGGTTCGTCTTCACCTCGACGACCTCGCTGATGATCTCGACCGCGATTCGCGAAGCGCGGGGCGAATCGGCGGTATGGATCGACGAGGCGATGGCGCCGCTCGAGCCGCGCAACATCTACGGCGTGACCAAGCTTTCCGCCGAGCATCTGTGCCGGCTGTTCCAGGCGGAGCACGGCCTGCCGGTCGTCATCCTGCGCACCTCCCGCTTCTTTCCTGAGGACGACGATACCCATCATATCCTGTCGGGGGAGAACATGAAGGCGAACGAGCTGCTGCATCGCCGGCTGACCGTCGAAGACGCGGCCGAAGCGCATGTCGTGGCACTGGAGCGTGCGCCCGCGATCGGCTTCGGCATGTTCATCGCCTCGGCACCGACCCCGTTCGTGCGGGGCGACCTGGCCGAACTGAAGGCGGACGCGCCGGCGGTGATCGCGCGTTATTTCCCCGATGCGGCCGAGCTTTATGCACGGCAGGGCTGGCAGCTGCCCGCGTCGATCGACCGGGTCTATGACTCGGCGCTGGCGGAGCGGGAACTGGGTTTTCGCTGTGCGACCGATTTCGCGGCGGTGCTGGCCGCGTTGCGCGCGAACGCGCCGCTGCCCTTCGCGCACGACGCCGATTACCTCTCTCCGAAGGAACGTTCCTCCGTCGCAATCTAGTCGCCCCGGTCGCGCCGCCAAACCCTTTCCCGATCCGCTTCGCTAGGCGCGCTCCTCGATTTTCAGAGGAACCCGGGAATTTTCATGCGTATTTTGGGACGGATCGCCATGGCCCTGGCCGCGATCATCTTGCTCGCGGTGGTGGCTCTGTATGCCGGATCGCAGTGGACCATGCGCCGTGGCCATGACGTGCCGCTCGCCGATGTCGCCATTCCCAATGATCCGATGTCGCTCGCCGAGGGCGCGCGGCTGGCGCGGATCGCCGGTTGCCGCGATTGCCACGGGTCGAACGGCGGCGGCCAGGTGCTGGTGAAGAACGCGATGCTCGGCACGATCGCGGCGCCCGCCCTGGCGCGGGCGACCGCTGCCTATAGCGACGCCGAACTGGTCCGCGCGATCCGCCACGGCGTCCGCAAGGACGGCAGCGCGCTGTATGTGATGCCGACCGATGCCCATGGCTTCCTCGCCGACGAGGATGTCGCGCGGATCGTCGCCTGGATTCGCAGCCTCGGGCCGCGGCCGGACGATTCGCTCGCCGTCACTCGCCCGGGTCCCCTGGCCCGCGCCCTGATCCTGGCCGGCAAGATCCCGTCGAGTGTGCATCCCGCCACCGTTTCCACGCCGGGCCGCCCGGCGGACAGGGGCCGGTACTTCGTCAATGTCATCTGCTCCGCCTGCCACGCGCTGCAGGAGCCGAAGCCGGCGCATGACGGCAAGGGCATGGCCCCTGCCCTCGCTCCGGTGGCGGCGGCCTATGATCCCGCCGCCTTCCGCAAGTTGCTGCGCACCGGCGTCGGCACGTCGGGACGCGACTTGGGCCTGATGAAGATGATCTCGGTGCAGGCGCTGCAGGCGCTGAGCGACGACGAGATCGCGCAGATCCAGGCCTATCTGACCGCTGAGGCGGCCAAGGCGCCGGCGCAGTAATCCGATGCCGCAATCGTGTAGCGGTGACACCGCAAGCCAGACCATATCCATCCGCCAGTGCTTGCAGTCGAGACCATGTTAGCGCTAACTTGATGCGTCCGCCCGACAGAGGCCACCGTCAGGAGAGCGCTTATGAACAATCCCATGCTCCTAGCCGCCAGCGCGCTTGCCGTGCTCGTCACAACCTCCGTCGCCGCGGGGCAGCAGCCCAAAGCGGCCGGACCCGCCTATCTGTCCCAGCCGCTCGTTTCCGAAATCTACACCGCCGATCCTTCAGCGCATGTCTGGAACGGCAAGATCTATGTCTATCCCAGCCACGATATCGACGGCACCACGCCGGAAGACGATATGGGCGCGCATTTCGAGATGCGCGATTACCGCGTGCTGAGCATGGACCGGATCGGCGGGCCGGTGACGCTGCATCCCGTCGCCCTGGATATCGCCGACGTCCCCTGGGCTACCAAGCAGATGTGGGCGCCGGATGCCGCGAAGAAGGGCGACACCTATTTTCTCTACTTCCCGGCCAAGGACAAGCAGGGCGCGTTCCGGATCGGCGTCGCGACATCCAAATCGCCGGTGGGGCCATTCAAGGCGCGGCCCGAGCCGATCAAGGGCAGTTTCTCGATCGATCCGGCCGTCTTCACCGACAATGACGGCCGGAGCTTCCTGTATTTCGGCGGCATCTGGGGCGGGCAACTCCAGCGGAATGTCAGTGGCCGCTACGATCCGGACGGCTCGAAAACCGATCTGGCCGCCGACGACAAGCCGGCGCTCGCGCCGAAGGTCGCGCTGATGAGCGCCGACATGACCGAGTTCGCGGAAAAGCCGCGCGATGTCGTCATCCTCGACGAAGCGGGCAAGCCGCTGCTGGGCGGCGATCACGACCGCCGCTTCTTCGAGGCATCGTGGATGCACAAACATGGCGACAAATATTATTTCAGCTATTCGACCGGCGACACGCACTACATCGCCTATGCGATCGGCACCTCGCCTTACGGCCCCTTCACTTATGCCGGGCGCATCCTGCAGCCAGTCAATGGCTGGACGACTCATCATTCGATCGTCGAATGGGACGGGCGCTCGTGGCTCTTTTACGCGGACACTCAGCTTTCCGGGCAGACACGCCTGCGCAACGTGAAGGTGACCGAGCTTTTCTATAATCCCGACGGCACGATCAGGACGATCGACCCGTTCGTGCGCTGATCCGACGCCATGACGGCATCAGCGGCGCACGCCTGGTTGTCGCGCCGTTAAGCAGTATGGGAACCGTCAAATTCATTTCCCCCGGTGCAGACCGATGATCCAGTCGAGGGAGGATATGAAATGGCCACCGGGAATCGCCGCACCCTGACCATCGTGCTCGGTGTGGCCGCGATCGCGCCCTGGATCATCGGCGCCGCGACCTTGGTCGACCGGCCGGAGAACAATACGATCGTGTCGATCGTCGGGACGGGTGTGAGCAAGCAGCAGGCGCAGCTCATCACCATCAGTGCCGGGGTGACCTCGTTCGGCACCGACGCCAGCGGCGCCATGCGCCAGAATTCGAACGCGATGGCGCGGATCCGTGCCGAGCTTCGGCGCAACGGCATCGACCCCAAGGACATCCGCACCCAGGGGATGCAGCTGTCGCCCGGCAGCCGTTACGAGAATCATGAAGAGACCAAGGGCTTCAACGTCAATCACAGCCTGTCGGTCGTGTTCCGGGATATCGACAAGAGCGGCGCGGTGCTCGACACGCTGGTCGCGGCAGGCGCGAACCAGATCAACGGGCCGCGCTTTTCCGCCGATGCCGACGAACATATAGCGGAGATCGCCCGGACCGCCGCGATCCGCGACGCCGATCAGCGCGCGCAATATTATGCGCGCAATCTCGGCCTGCGGGTGAAGCGGGTGATCACCATGCGCGACAGCCCGGGCTACGCATCGGGTCAGCCCGCGGCGGCGATGCGGTTCGATGTCGCTGCACCCGGCACCCAGATTTCCGAAGGGCAGGATGTCGTGCGCGTTTCCGTCTATGCCGAATATGAGCTGGTCAAATAAATCGCTGCTCGGGTGGTGAAGACCCCACCTGGGGACGCGGTTGCGGAATCAACCGGTCGGCACGCAACTCGGCGAACAGGTCGAAAAAGGCATCGTCGGTCGGCTGATAGGCAGTGAAGCCCATGCGGCGGCTTTTCGACATGTCCGTCACGACTTCGATCGGCCGGCCAAGGTCGGCGTCGGTATGCCACGGCGACACGAGGCGTGACAGATCGGCCTCGACCAGGCCATCGCGCTCGGCAATGCGCCGCCATATCGCTGCATCCTCCGCCATCTGCTGTTCCAGCGGCTGGACGGTGCCGTCGAACGGGGCGGCCTCCAGGCCGAACCATTCAGCGATCCGGCCCCACATCCAGCTCCAGCGAAAGACGTCGCCATTGACGACGTTGAACGCCTCGTTGCGGGCCGCCGGAGTGGTCGCCGCCCAGAGCAGATGCCGGGCCAGCTGCCGCGCGTCGGTCATGTCGGTCAGGCCATGCCACTGCGCCGCCGAGCCGGGGAAACGGAACGGACGGCCGGTCTCGCGGCAGATCGTCGCGTAGACCGCAAGCGTGGTGCCCATGTTCATGGCATTGCCGACTGCCTTGCCAATCACGGTATGCGGGCGGTGGACGCTCCAGGAGAAGCCGTCGCGCTTGGCCGCGGCGAACACCTCATCCTCCTGCGCGTAATAGAAATTCTCGATATCGAGCCGCCCCTGTTCCTCGCGGAACGGGGTTTGCGGCAGCGCGCCTTTGCCATAGGCCTCGAACGGGCCGAGATAATGTTTGAGGCCGGTGACCAGGGCGACATGTCGCGCGCCGCCGGCCGGGCGCAGCGCATCGAGCAGATGCCGCACCATGGCCGAATTCACGCGGATATTCTCCGCTTCACTGTCCTGCCGCAGCCAGGTCGTGATGAACACGGAGTCTGGCCGCAGGTCCGCGAGGGCGACGGCAGTCGCCGCCGCATCCTGCAGATCGGCCGCGACCGGCGTGACGCCAGCCTGGGCAGTGGGACGTCGCGCCAGGCCGAGCACTGACCAGCCCTGCTCCACCAGCAGGCTCGCCGTCGCGCTGCCGACGATGCCGCTCGCGCCGACCACCAATGCCGTTCCGCTCATATACTGCTCCGATGCTTGTCCGGCACGCTAGCTAAGGCGTGCGGTGCGCGGCTTCCAGACGGCACCAATTGGGACCATAGATACCAAAAGGTGACCAGCATGAAGATCGGCAGCGAAGAGCAGGAAGGGCGCGAAGATTGCGCACCGCGGCGCGTGCTGGAACTGTTCGCGACGAAATGGACGAGCATGATCCTGCACACCCTGCACGCGCGGCACGGTGGCATCGCCCGGAACGGGGTGCTGCTGCGCTCGCTGCCGGGCATTTCCAAGAAGATGCTGACTCAGACGCTGCGTGAGATGGAAGGCAGCGGCCTGGTCAGCCGGCATGTTCAGGGCACCGTGCCGCCTGCGGTCGAATATCGGCTGACGCCGCTCGGCACGCGCTTCGTCGCTCCGGTCGAGTTGCTCTATGCCTGGGGCCGCGACAATGCCGACGCGCTCGACCAGCTCGGCGCAAGGCCGACGTCGCGGCGGTGACCGACAATCGCAGCTATGCGCAACTAAATGCCCCGGCTGCTTGATCGGGCGCAAGAAAGGGTTAGATCGCCCGCATGGCTTCCCGTCCCCTGACCCTCTACGAAAAGATCTGGGCCGCTCATGTCGTCGAACGGCGCGATGACGGCACCTGCCTGATCTATATCGATCGCCACCTCGTCCATGAGGTGACCAGCCCCCAGGCCTTTGCCGGCCTGCGCGCCGCCGGGCGCACGGTGCGCCGGCCCGATCTGACGCTGGCGGTGCCCGACCATAATCTGCCGACGACGGCACGACTCGATGCGGCGGGCAAGCGCCTGCCGATCGTGGATGCCGAGAGCGCGGCGCAGCTCGATGCGCTCCAGCGCAACACGACCGATTTCGGCATCGACTATATCGATGCGGTCGCGGCCGAGCAGGGCATCGTCCATGTCGTCGGCCCCGAACAGGGCTTCACCCTGCCCGGCACCACGCTGGTCTGCGGCGACAGCCATACCTCGGCGCACGGCGCGCTGGGGGCGCTGGCCTTCGGCATCGGGACGAGCGAAGTCGAGCATGTCCTCGCGACGCAGACATTGTTGCTGACTCAATCGAAGACGATGGAGATCCGCGTCGACGGGTCGCTCGGCTACGGCGTCAGCCCCAAGGACGTGATCCTGGCCATCATCGGCAAGATCGGCGCGGCCGGCGGCACCGGCCATGTCCTGGAGTTCACCGGCGAGGTGATCCGGGCCATGTCGATCGAGGGACGATTGACCGTCGCCAACATGTCGATCGAGGGCGGCGCCCGCGCCGGCCTGATCGCGCCGGACGCGACCACCTTCGCCTATCTCAAGGGCCGTCCGATGGCGCCCAAGGGCGCCGACTGGGACAAGGCGGTCGAATGGTGGAAGACGCTGCCGAGCGATCCGGCCGCGACCTATGACCGCAGCGTGCGCCTCGACGCGACCGATATCGCGCCGTCGCTGACCTGGGGCACCAGCCCCGAGGACGTGGTGGCGATCACCGGCGTCGTGCCCGATCCCGACAGCTTCGCCGATCCGGCGAAGCGCGAGGCAGCGCGCAAGTCGCTCGCTTATATGGGCCTGACGCCGGGCACCGCGATGCAGGACGTGCCGGTCGAGCATGTCTTCATCGGCAGCTGCACCAATTCGCGGATCGAGGATCTGCGCGCCGCAGCCTCGGTCGCCAACGGCCGCCATGTCGCTGACGGGGTGCGCGCGCTGGTCGTGCCGGGGTCCGGACTGGTGAAACGCCAGGCCGAGGCCGAGGGGCTCGACCGGATCTTCCTCCAGGCCGGGTTCGAATGGCGCGAGCCGGGTTGCTCGATGTGTCTCGCGATGAACCCGGACAAAGTGCCGCCGGGCGAACGCTGTGCTTCCACTTCGAATCGGAATTTCGTAGGGCGTCAGGGACCGGGAGCGCGGACGCATCTGGTCTCCCCCGCGATGGCGGCAGCAGCAGCTGTCACCGGGCGGTTGAGCGATGTCCGCGACCTTATGGGAGGGGCGTCATGAAGAAGGCACTCGCATTGCTGATCCTGGGCACCGTGCTGAGCGGTATCGCGGCCTATGCCGCGACCGCGAAGGCCCGGCCGGCGGACATGACCACGGCCAGATAATGAAACCAGTCACTCAAGTTGCCGGCCGCGCCTATCCCTGGGGCGCGAAGAACATCGATACCGATGTGATCATCCCAGCGCACTGGCTGAAGACGGTCACGCGCGAGGGGCTGGGCAAAGGGGCGTTCGAAACTGTCCGCGCACAGCCCGGCAACATCTTCGACGATCCGCGCTATACCGGATCGCCGATCCTGATCGCCGGCGACAATTTCGGCTGCGGATCGAGCCGCGAACATGCCGCCTGGGCGCTGGCCGACATGGGCATCGCCGCCGTGATCGCACCGAGCTTCTCCGACATCTTCTCGGGCAATGCGTTCAAGAACGGCATCGTTGCCGTGGTGCTGCCGCAGGAAGCGGTCGACCGTCTGGTGGAGGTCGCGAAGACCGATCCCGTCACGATCGATCTCGAGACGATGACCGTGACCACGCCGTTCCAGGACCGATTCTCGTTCGAGCTGGACGCGTTCCGCCGCCAGTGCCTGATGGAAGGGCTGGACGAGATCGGCCTGACGCTGGCAAGGGATACCGCGATTTCGAAATACGAATCCGGTGTGGCCGAATACCGGCCATGGATGAGCGGAGACAGGGTTTATGCGGGCACTGTTGTCGAAGGCGCCGGGCGGCCCTGACACCCTCGTCATCGACGAGCTGCCCAATCCCGTGGCCGGTCCCGGCCAGGTGGTGATCGCGGTCAAGGCCTGTTCGATCAACTATCCCGATGTCCTGATCATCGAGGACAAATACCAGTTCAAGCCGCCCCGGCCGTTCGCGCCGGGCAGCGAGATTTCAGGCGTGATCGAAAGCGTCGGAGATGGCGTGACCGATTGGACGCCGGGCGACCGGGTGATCGCTACCACCGGATCCGGCGGCCTGGTCGAGAAGATCGCGATCGATGCCGCGCGCCTGTTCCGCCTGCCGGAGGGACGCAGCTTCGCCGAGGGCGCGTCGCTGCTGCTGACCTATGGCACCACGATCCATGCGCTGCTCGATCGCGGCCGACTCGTGGAGGGCAACACGTTGCTCGTGCTGGGCGCGGCCGGCGGCGTGGGGCTGGCGGCGATCGAGCTGGGCAAGGCTTTCGGCGCCCGGGTCGTCGCGGCGGTCTCTTCCGACGAAAAGGCCGCGGTCGCGCGGGACGCGGGTGCCGATGTGACCCTGGTCTATCCGCGCGCACCATTCGACAAGGACCAGTCCAGGGCGCTTGCGGAGCAGTTCAAGGCGGCGCTGGGCCCCAATGGCGCTGACGTGATCTACGATCCGGTGGGCGGCGATTATGCCGAGCCGGCGCTGCGCTCGATCGGCTGGGAGGGACGCTATCTGGTGGTCGGATTCCCGGCCGGTATCCCGAAGCTGCCGCTCAACCTGACCCTGCTGAAGAGCTGCGACGTGTGCGGCGTGTTCTGGGGCGCCTTCGCCGCGCGCGATCCCAAGGCCAACCAGGCGCATATCGAGCGGCTGTTCCGGCTGTGGAGGGACGGGCGGATCGCGCCGCGCGTGACCGAAACCTTCGCGTTCGAGGACGGCGGCAAGGCCATCGCCAAGATGGCCGCGCGCCAGGCGATCGGGAAACTGGTGGTGACGGTGGCCGCGTAACGGTTCCGCCCATCTGCGATGGGAGGGATGAAAGGCCTACAAACCCCTGCCTTGGGCGTTGCCTTGGCCGTCCCCCCACCCTATCTCGGCCGTAACAATCGCCAAGGCCCAAGGGGAACGAGTTACCATGAGCACTTTCGACGATCGCGAGCGGGCGTTCGAGACCAAATATGCGCGCGACGAGGAAATGGCGTTCCGCATCACGGCACGGCGCAACCGGCTGCTCGGGCAATGGGCGGCGGCTCAGATGAAGCTCACCCCCGAAGAGACCGATGCCTATGCCAAGGCAGTGGTGCAGGCCGATTTCGAGGAAGCCGGCGATGAGGACGTGATCCGCAAGCTGGTCAGCGACCTGACTGCAGCCGGGGTCGAGATCGACGAGGGCGTGGTGCGCCGCGCGATCGAAGATCAGACGATCGAGGCGCGTCGCCAGCTGATGCAATCAGAATAAGATGGGGGCGGCATAAATCATGGCGATGGCGGCCGAAGAGATCGAGGCGCTGATCACCGGGGGCATTCCCGATGCCCGGGTGGAGATCACCGATCTCGCCGGCGATGGCGATCATTACGCGGCGCGCGTGACCTCGGAGAGTTTCCGGGGCCTGCCCCGCATCAAGCAGCACCAGGCGGTCTATGCCGCGCTGGGCGGTCGGATGGGCGGGGTGCTTCACGCGCTCCAGCTCACCACCGCGATTCCCGAGTGAAGGAGTAGACGCACGTGACCGATGACGCACAGGCCCGGATCGCCGAGATCGTCGCCAAGAGCGACGTTCTCCTGTTCATGAAGGGCAGCCCGCTGTTCCCGCAATGCGGCTTTTCGAGCCGTGCGGTCGCCATCCTCAACCATCTCGGCGCGGATTTCGAAAGCGTCGACGTGCTGCAGGATCAGGGCATCCGCCAGGGAATCAAGGCGTTCTCCGACTGGCCGACCATCCCGCAGCTCTATGTGAAGGGTGAATTCATCGGCGGATCGGACATCATGATGGAGATGTACGAGAGCGGCGAGCTCGCGCAGCTGTTCGAGCAGCAGGGCGTCGTACAAGCGAACTGACGAGACCGGCTGCACGCGACGTGCGTGCGGCCGACCCGCCATGCTGGCGGACGAGACAGCCCGAACTTATCCATTCCCGCGGGACTGGGCGGTAGCCGGCTGCTGCTATTTCATAAAATAACCCGCTCTGCGGGAAGGCCGGGTAGGGCGGACCGGTTCTCACCAATCCGCCCTGCTGAAGCGATGAACGCTCGGCATGCGCAAACCTATGCAGCAGGCATGCCAGAGTGGTCAAGCCCCGCAAAACCGCGCATCACGGTGGTTAACGATTTCAGCGACCGCCCGTCAGTTGTAAAAATTCCCGACAAATTATTACCGCAGCGTGACGGCCCCTGCTCTTTTCGAGCATGGCGGACTAGCAAATTGCCCGCGGGCGGTTCAGGAATCGGACCATGACGAACCCACGCACCGGCGGCCGCATCCTGGTCGACCAGCTCGTCGCGCAAGGCTGCGACCGCATCTTCACCGTGCCGGGCGAGAGCTTTCTCGCCGTGCTCGACGCGCTGCACGATACCCCTGAGATCGATCTGGTGGTGTGTCGGCAGGAGGGCGGCGTCGGCTTCATGGCGTGCGCCGACGGCGCGCTGACCGGCCGCCCGGGCGTTGCCTTCGTGACGCGCGGGCCGGGCGCGACCAACGCCTCGATCGGCGTTCACGTCGCGATGCAGGATTCGCAGCCGCTGGTGCTGTTCATCGGCGATGTCGATCGCGGGACGAAGGATCGCGAGGCATTTCAGGAGATCGATTTCCCGGCGATGTTCGGACCCATCGCCAAATGGGCAGCGAAGATCGACGATGCCGCCCGCATCCCGGAATATATCGCGCGGGCTTGGAGCATCGCGATGTCGGGGCGACCGGGGCCAGTGGTGCTGGCGCTGCCTGAGGACATGCTGCTGGACGAGGTCGTCGCGACCGATCGGCCACGCGCCGCCCGACCGGTGCAGGCGTGCGATCCGATCGTGATGTGCCAGCTTGCCGGGCTGCTCGGTGAGGCATCACGGCCGGTCGCCATTGTCGGCGGAGCCGGCTGGGACGCTGAAGCTACGCGCGACTTCCAGAATTTCGCCGAACGCAGTGGGCTGCCCGTGATCGCCGCGTTCCGGCGGCAGGACGCCATCCCCAACAGCTCGCCAGCCTATGCCGGCAATCTCGGTTACGGCCCCAATCCGAAGCTCGTGCAGCGGATCAGGGACGCGGACCTGCTGCTCGTCGTCGGCCCGCGGCTCGGCGAGGCGACGACCGACGGTTACACGCTGATCACGCCGGACCATCCCGGCCAGACGATCGTCCATGTCCATCCCGATCCGAACGAGCTCAACAGCACCTACCGCGCCGATCTCGCCATCTGCGCCGGCATGCGCGAATTTGCCGATGGCGTGCTGGCGATCGACATACCGCCGCTGGACGCGGCCGCGCAGGCGCGGGCTGACTATGAGGCCTGGACCACCCCTGCCCCGCGCGACCTGACGCTCGATCTCGGGCCGTGCGTGGCGGCGATGCGCGAGCGGCTGCCGGCGGATACGATCATCTGCAATGGCGCGGGCAATTATTCGGGCTGGTGGCACCGTTACTGGCGCTATGCCGGGCCGGGGTGCCAGCTTGCCCCGACGGCGGGCGCGATGGGATATGGCGTACCCGCGGCAACCTCGGCGGCACTGCGCCATCCCGACCGCATGGTGGTCGCACTCGCGGGCGACGGCTGCTTCCTGATGAACGGGCAGGAACTGGCGACGGCGGTGGCGCACGGCGCCGACATGCTGGTGCTGGTGATCGACAATGGGGGGTACGGCACGATCCGCATGCATCAGGAGCGCGAATATCCCGGGCGCATATCCGGCACGGCGCTGCGCAATCCGGATTTCGCGGCGCTGGGGCGGGCTTATGGCTGCTGGGCGGAGACGGTCGACACGACGGCCGCCTTCGCGCCGGCCCTCGAACGGGCGATGGCGCAGAAGGGGGTGCGACTGCTGCACCTGAAGACCGATATCGAGGCGATCACGCCGGGCACCACCATCACGGCCATGACGCGACGCTGAAGCTCTTCGGCCCCAAAAAAAGGCCGCCCCGGTTGCCCGGAGCGGCCCTTTTCATAGATTGCCTCGGTCGGCTCAGATATCGTCGCCGAGCGCGCCCTTGACCTTGCCGGCGAGCTGCTGGCCCTTGCCTTTAAGCTCCTGCCCAGCGCCTTCGTCGCGCGTGGCGGGGTTGTCGCTTTGCTGCTTGGCCTTGCCGATGGCTTCGTTGACATTGCCTTTGATCTTGTCGGTGAGTTCACCCATGTGCCTGCTCCTTGATCATCGTGCGCGCCGGAGGCCGGCGCCTGCCACTCCCGCGTAAAGAACGGTCGATCAGGCCGGCGGTTCCAGCAGCTCATCGCGCATCTGCTTCGGAACACACCAAAAAAGCGCGAACTGCGTCAGATCAGCCCGGCCAGCGGACTGGACGGATCGGCATACATGCGCTTGCCCATGCGGCCGGCGAGATAAGCGAGGCGCCCGGCCTCGACTCCCGCTTTCATCGCGGCGGCCATCATGATCGGATCCTTCGCCTCGGCGATCGCGGTGTTCATCAGCACGCCGTCACAGCCAAGCTCCATCGCCGCCGCCGCATCGGATGCAGTCCCGACGCCCGCATCGACCAGCACGGGCACACCCGCGCCCTCGACGATCAGGCGGATCGTCACCTTGTTCTGGATGCCGAGGCCCGAGCCGATCGGCGCGCCGAGCGGCATGATCGCGACGGCGCCGACATTTTCCAGCCGCTTCGCCGCGATCGGATCATCGACGCAATAGACCATCGGCAGGAAACCCTCCTTGGCGAGGATCTCGGTCGCCCGGAGCGTCTCGACCATGTCGGGATAGAGCGTCTTCGCCTCGCCCAGCACCTCGAGCTTGACCAGATCCCAGCCGCCCGCCTCGCGCGCCAGGCGCAGCGTGCGGATCGCGGATTCGGCGTCGAAGCAGCCCGCAGTGTTGGGAAGATAGGTGACCTTTTTCGGGTCGATGAAGTCGGTCAGCATTGGCGCGTTGCGATCCGATACGTTGACCCGACGCACCGCGACCGTGACGATCTCGGCACCTGACGCCTCGAGCGCGGCAGCGTTCTGCGCAAAATCCTTGTACTTGCCGGTGCCGACGATCAGTCGCGAGCGGAAGGTGCGGCCGGCTACCGTCCAGCTGTCGAGCGCCGACGCGACATCCCCACCACCGACGAAATGCACGATCTCGAGCTCGTCGCCATCCTCGACCATCACTTGGCCGAGGGTCGAGCGCGGGACGACCTCGAGATTACGCTCGACCGCGACCTTTTCCGGCACGAGGCCGAGATCGGCGGCGAGCTGCGCGAGGGTGAGGCCGGCGGCGACGCGGCGATGTTCGCCGTTGACGCGGATCGAGATTGTACCGTCGCTGTGCAAGATGACCTCATTTTTCCGTACGGGCTGAGCTTGTCGAAGCCCTGCCCTTCGCTTCGAAGAAAGAACAGCCCTTCGACAAGCTCAGGGCGAACGGGCTGAGGACGCATTTGATCGCCAACCCCGGCTCATATAGGAAGCACGCGCACCTGCCCGCAACCGAAAGGCTCCCGCTTGGCCGATACCATCTATGTCCTGAACGGCCCGAACATGAATCTGCTCGGGCTGCGGGAGCCCGAAATCTATGGCAGCGACACGCTCGACGATATCGCCGGGCAGCTCGAGGACCGTGCGCGGGAGCTCGACCTCAAGGTCGACGTGCGTCAGTCGAATCACGAGGGCCACCTCGTCGACTGGCTGCACGAGGCGCAGGCGACCGGTGCAAAGGCAGTGATCCTCAACGCCGCTGCCTTCACTCACACCTCGATCGCGATTCACGACGCGATCAAATCGATCAGGACGCCAGTGATCGAGGTGCATCTTTCCAACCCCCACAAGCGCGAGGACTTCCGGCACGTCAGCTGGGTTGGTCGTGCCGCACGGGGAACCATCGCCGGCTTCGGCGCGCTTTCGTACCTGCTTGCGCTTGAAGCCGCCGCCCGTCTCTGACAGGACGCCCCGTTAAATGGGGTTTTTTGGCCCAATAAGGGAGAACAGGGGTCGCATGGCCGAAGATAGTAATTCCGATCCGATGCGGATCGACGTCGAGCTGGTCCGCCAGCTCGCGCAGATGCTCGACGAAACCCAGCTGACCGAGATCGAGGTCGAGGACGGCGGGCGTCGCATTCGAATCGCTCGCAAGGCCGCCGCGGCGGCGCCAGCGGTGCAATATGCGTCGGCCCCGGCTGCAGCGCCCGTCGCGGCTGCCGCGCCGGTTGAAGTCGCCGCGCCCGCGCCGAGTGCCAATGCGGTCAAATCGCCGATGGTCGGCACCGTCTATCTCGCGCCGGAGCCGGGCGCCACGCCCTTTGTCGGTGTCGGCAAGCAGGTCGCCGCAGGCGATACACTGTTGATCGTCGAAGCGATGAAAGTGATGAACCCGATCCTCGCGCCGAGCGCCGGCACCGTCCGCGCGATCCTGGTCGAGAGCGGCCAGCCGGTCGAATTCGACCAGCCGCTCGTGGTCGTCGAGTAAGTCATAATGGCTGAAATCAAGAAGCTCCTGATCGCCAATCGCGGCGAAATAGCGCTGCGCATCCATCGTGCGTGCCATGAGATGGGCATCAAGACGGTCGCGGTGCATTCCACCGCCGACGCCGATGCGATGCATGTCCGGCTCGCCGACGAGGCGATCTGCATCGGCCCGCCGTCCGCCACCGAGAGCTATCTCAACGTCGCCAACATCATCTCGGCGGCAGAGATCAGCCATGCCGATGCGATCCATCCCGGCTATGGTTTCCTGAGCGAGAATGCCCGCTTCGCCGAGATCGTCGAAGCGCACGGCATCATCTTCGTCGGGCCCAAGCCGGAGCACATCGTCACCATGGGCGACAAGGTGGAGGCCAAGCGTACCGCGGGCGCACTCGGCCTGCCGCTCGTCCCCGGATCGGACGGGGCGATCAGCGACCTGGGCGAGGCCAAGGAGATCGCACGGCGAATCGGCTATCCGGTGATCATCAAGGCGGCATCGGGCGGCGGTGGACGCGGCATGAAGGTGTGCGCATCCGAGGATCAGCTCGAAACGCTGATGATGCAGGCCGGCAGCGAGGCCAAGGCAGCGTTCGGCGACGCGACTGTGTACATGGAAAAGTATCTCGGCAATCCGCGCCACATCGAATTCCAGGTGTTCGGCGACGGCCAGGGCAATGCGATCCATCTCGGCGAGCGCGACTGTTCGCTGCAGCGCCGCCACCAGAAGGTGCTGGAGGAGGCCCCCTCCCCCGTGCTCGGCCCGGCCGACCGCGAGCGGATGGGCGGGATCGTCGCCCGCGCGATGGCCGATATGAGCTATCGCGGCGCAGGCACGATCGAGTTCCTGTGGGAAGACGGCGAATTCTACTTCATCGAGATGAACACCCGGCTGCAGGTGGAGCATCCGGTGACCGAGATGATCACTGGCCTGGACCTGGTGCGCGAGCAGATCCGCATCGCCGAGGGCCATCCGCTGACCCTGCGCCAGCAGGACGTGGTGTTCCGCGGCCATGCGATCGAATGCCGCATCAATGCCGAGGACCCGCGGACTTTTGCGCCCTCGCCGGGGCTGGTGAAGCAATATCACGCGCCGGGCGGCATGAACGTGCGCGTCGATAGCGGGCTTTATGCCGGATATCGCGTGCCGCCTTATTACGACAGCATGATCGCCAAGCTGATCGTGTACGGCACGACCCGCCAGGGCGCGATCCGCCGGCTGCGGCGCGCGCTGGAGGAATTCGTGATCGAGGGGATGAAGACGACCATCCCGCTGCACCAGGCGCTGATCGAGGCCCCCGATTTTCAGGAGGGGAACTACACCATCAAGTGGCTCGAGGAATGGCTGGCCCGGCAAGAGGAATAGCTGGCGGTTCGCGTTGCCGCGTTGAATCGAGCACCGGCGAAGGGTCTTCGACCGATCGTTGAGGGAGATATGGGACACTGGGTGTCCATATCTTTTCGAAGGGGCAGATCGCCGCGAGTCCGCCGCCCGCTACGCGGAGGATGCCGGAACGGGCGGTCACTCGCCGTTCCCCGCAAATGCCGGAACTGGTATAGGGCGGCGGGGAGAGCCCGCATGTTCATCGGCCATTACAGCGTGGCGTTCGTCGCCGCGGCATCGCCCCGGGCACCGCGGCTCGGCACGTTGTTCGTGGCGGCACAGCTGATCGATCTCGGCTTCTTCTCCTTCGTGCTGCTCGGCATCGAGCATATGCGGCTGGTCCCGGACATCACCGCGATGAATGCGATGGACCTGTACGACATGCCCTGGACGCACAGCCTTATTGGCGCGCTCGGCTGGGCAGCCGGGTTCGCGGGGCTGATCTGGCTGTGGCGGCGCAGCGCGACGGCCGCGCTGATCGGCGGCGCGGTGGTGCTGTCGCACTGGCTGATCGACCTGCTGGTCCATCGCCCCGACCTGACCCTCGCGGGCGGCCCGCCGCCGCTGGGGCTGGGCCTGTGGAACTGGCCCGCGATCGAGATTCCGCTGGAACTGATCCTGGCCTTTGGCGGGCTTGGCTTCTTCCTCGTCCGGACCCGCGCGATCCGCGCCCGGTCTTGGTTACCCGTCGCCCTGCTGGCAGCGGCGATGGCCGTGACACAGGCCGTCAACTGGTTCGAGCCGCCGCCCAGCGCCGTGATCGATCCGCCGCCACCATCGCTCGCAATCTCCGGACTCGCCGCCTATGTGCTGCTCGCGGTGCTTGCCTGGTGGGTGGCGCGGACTCGAGAGGTGAAGGCATGAAGGCGACGATCTGGCACAATCCCCGCTGCTCCAAATCGCGCGAGACGCTCGCTATCCTGCAAGGCACGCCAGACATCGAGATCGAAGTGATCGAATATCTCAAGACGCCGCCGACGCGCGCCAAGCTGGCGGCGCTGTACGAGCGCGCGGGCATGACGCCCCGCCAGGGCCTGCGCATGGCCGAGGACGCAGCGCGCGGACTGAAATATGCCGATGGCGATGCGATCCTCGACGCGATGATCGTCGACCCGATCCTGACCGAACGCCCGCTGGTGGAGACCGAGAAGGGCGTGCGCCTAGGCCGGCCGCCGGAAAAGGTGCGGGAGATCCTTTAGGACTAAACTCGGCAGGCTGATCGAAAGCGCCGCCTAATTCTATATCTGCGAAAGCGCGGTGCACAGCCCCACCAACAACGCGAGCGCAGGAAAAGTGAAGGCATACGCAAATGCCGCCATTCGCGTGCTTCTGGCATAGCCGGGCAACAGCAAGAACCACACGAACACGATCGGCACGGCTATCAGCCCAAGCATGAAGGGCGGATTGATCGGCCGGGGCTCGCTGTCGCTCATTCCGACTCCTCATTCCGGTTCGTCTTCGCGCAATGTCTAACGACGTTCGAATGAAACCGTAAAGCTGCTATCGAAGCTGGCGCCACGAGGTGCATTTGGACGCAATGACGGACATTTAAGACGCGGCGATATTCGAACGGTAAGACTTTCCACACCCTATTTGGTCATAATGGGCGGCATGATGGTAAACGGGCGTTCATACCCGACTTTCCTGATGCGCATGTTGATCGCCCTTATCGGCGTGATCGCAGCGTGCTGCCCGGTCGCGGCCGGGGCGGAAACGCTGCACCTGAACAGCACGCTCTGCCACGCCGTGACGGGATTGCAGCAGCCCGACGACACACTGCCCGCGCTGCCTTTCAGCTGCAGCGGGGCGCCGGCCGGGTATCAGCAGGCCAGCCTGTGGCTGCGCACCGATCTGACGCGCCTGCCGGTCGATCGCAGGGACATGGTCCTGATGATCCACCATTCCCGTTTCGACCGGCTCGCGGTGACCTTTTCCTATGCGGACGGCACGATCGAGCGGCAACAGGTCCGTAGCGGGGCTTACGGATCGCATTGGCGCGCGGGCGGGCAGATCGCGTTCGAGGCGCCCGTGCGCGGGGCTCCCCTGGTCGCCATGACGCTGCGGTTCGACAAGCTCGCCAGCCACAATCTGCTGCGCGCCCGCCTGATCGCGCGCGACGAGAGCAGCGTGCAATCGGCCGCGCTGGCCGCCGCGATCGGTGCGGCACTGACGCTGCTGCTGATCGGCGTGATCTACAATTTGTCGCTTGCGCTTGCCGTGCGCCGCCAGTTCCTGGCCTGGCAGGGTGCCTGGGCGGGATGCATGTTGCTGTGGGGACTCGTCTGGTCGCAGCTCCATTTGCTCGTCTTCCCGGGCGCGGCCGGCACGAGCTCGGCGCAGTTCTGCACGTTCCTGGCGTGCCTCGCGGTGACCATCGCGACAGCCAGCGCGGTGACTGCGCTCGGCAACGACGCAGTGCCCCGCTGGGCGCGATGGACAACGCTGGCGCTCGGCTGCGCCGTCGGCCTGATCGGCGTGCCGCTCGCCGTGCTGCGCAGCGCGGCGATCGAGCCGCTCGACGCTGTCGCGAGCGCGCTGATTCTCGCCGACCTGTTCGCGGTCGCCGCCTGCCTGACCCGGGCCTGGCGGCGCGGCAATGCAGAGGCCCGCGATTTTTCCGGGGCGTGGGCGCTGCCCATGGCGACGCTGGCGATCATCCAGCTGGTCAATATCGAAGACGGCTTCTGGGGCGGCGGCTCCAAGCTGCTGGTGCTGTTCGCAGCCGCCTGGCAGACGCTGTGGCTCTCGATCGTCGCGACCAGGCGGCTCGCCCGGCTGCGCATCGAGCGCGACATGGCACGGGCGGCTGAAGCGCGGGCGAGCGAGCTGGCGCGGCGCGATCCCCTCACCGGATTGCGCAACCGGCGCGGTTTCATCGAGACCAGCGGGCCGATGCTTGACCAAGCCCGCGCCGAAGGGGTGCCGGCCGCTTTGCTGCTGATCGATATCGACCGCTTCAAGTCCGTCAACGATGCCCATGGCCATGAGGCGGGCGACATAGTGTTGCGCACCATCGCCCAGCGGCTCGAACGGTGGGAAGGCCCGATGTGCGCGGTCGCGCGGATGGGCGGCGAGGAGTTCGCGCTGCTGATCGCCGGCATCGAGGGGTTCGCGCTGGAACGCTTTGCAGACAGCGTGCGGCGCGGCATCGCGAAATGCGATCATGGCGCAACGACCGGCGCTCAGGCCGTCACGGCAAGCATCGGCGTGGCGGAGACTCACGCGCCGACGGATTTCCAGCATCTCTATCGGCTCGCCGACCAGGCGCTCTATGCCGCCAAGCTCGAGGGGCGCGACCGGGTGGTAGTGTGGGGATCGGCGATGCCGCCGGCGGCGAGCGACGCGGCGTCTCTGCTCGACGCGCAGCCGGGCGGCATCGGCACCGAAAGGCCGCGCAGGGCAGGTGAAACGGGCTCTGCATGACGATCCGGCGACGGCACCCCTAGCCGCTGCCGCCATGCCTCGCTAAAGCCCGCGGGCATGAGCCAGATCACCCCCGAGATCGTCGCCCAGCACGGGCTTTCCCCCGAAGAATATGAGCGTGTGCTGCACGCCATGGGGCGCGAGCCAAACCTGACCGAGCTCGGCATCTTTTCGGTGATGTGGTCCGAGCATTGCTCGTACAAATCCAGCCGCATCCATCTGAAGAAGCTGCCGACCACCGGTCCGCAAGTGATCTGCGGCCCGGGCGAGAATGCAGGCGTCATCGATATCGGCGACGGCCAGGCCGCGATCTTCAAGATGGAGAGCCACAACCACCCGTCCTATATCGAGCCCTATCAGGGCGCAGCGACGGGCGTCGGCGGCATATTGCGCGACGTGTTCACCATGGGCGCGCGGCCGGTGGCGAATCTCAACGCGCTGCGCTTCGGCCGGCCCGATCATCCCAAGATGCGCCACCTGATCGCGGGCGTCGTCCATGGCATCGGCGGATACGGCAATTGCGTGGGCGTGCCGACCGTCGGCGGCGAAGTGAATTTCCACCGCGCCTATGACGGCAACATCCTGGTCAACGCGATGACGGTGGGCGTCGCCGAGACGAACAAGATCTTCTATTCGGCGGCCTCCGGCGTCGGCAATTCGATCGTCTATGTCGGCTCCAAGACAGGTCGCGACGGCATTCACGGCGCAACCATGGCCTCGGCCGATTTCTCCGAGGATTCGGAGGAGAAGCGCCCGACGGTGCAGGTCGGCGATCCGTTCACCGAGAAATTGCTGATCGAGGCGTGCCTCGAGCTGATGGCATCCGATGCGATCGTCGCGATCCAGGACATGGGCGCGGCCGGCCTCACCTCCTCCTCGGTCGAAATGGCGTCCAAGGGCGGCGTGGGCATCGAACTCGACATGGATGCAGTGCCGTGCCGCGAGACCGGCATGACGCCGTACGAGATGATGCTGAGCGAGAGCCAGGAGCGGATGCTGATGGTGCTCAAGCCCGGGCGCGAGGATTTCGCCGAAGCGATCTTCCACAAATGGGAGCTGGATTTCGCGGTGATCGGGCATGTCACCGAAGCCGGTCCGGATGGGGGCCGGATGGTGCTGACCTGGCAGGGCGAGACAGTCGCCGACATCCCGCTCGGCGCGCTCGCCGACGATGCGCCGGCCTATGACCGGCCCTGGGTGAAGACCCCGCCCCCGGCCGCGCTGACCGACCTGCCCGAGACGAAGGATATCGCCGCCGACCTGCTGAAGCTGATGGCATCGCCCGACATCGCCAGCCGGCGCTGGATCTGGGAACAATATGACCACATGGTGGGCGCCGATACGGTTCAGCGCCCCGGCGGCGACGCAGCGGTCGTGCGGGTCCATGGCACCAACAAGGGCCTGGCGATCACCACCGATTGCACGCCGCGTTATTGCTTCGCGGACCCTTATGAAGGCGGCAAGCAGGCGATCGCCGAGGCCTATCGCAACCTCAGCGCGGTCGGCGCGAAGCCGCTGGCCACGACCGACTGCATGAATTTCGGCAACCCGCAGCGGCCCGAGATCATGGGCCAGTTCGTCGGCTGCATCGAGGGCATGGCCGAAGCGTGCAGCGCGCTCGACTTCCCGATCGTGAGCGGCAACGTGTCGCTCTACAACGAGACCAAGAACGACGACGGTACCGGATCGGCGATCCTGCCGACGCCGGCGATCGGCGGCGTCGGGCTGCTCGACGACTGGTCGAAATCGGCGACGATCGCCTTCAAGGGCACCGGCGACGTCATCGTGCTGATCGGGACGCGCCGCGGCCATCTCGGCCAGTCGCTGTGGCTACGCGAAGTACATGGCCGCGAGGAAGGCCCGCCGCCGCCGGTCGATCTGGCCGCCGAGCGCCGCAACGGCGAATTCGTGCGCGCGCACATCGCCTCCGGCGCGCTGACCGCGGTGCATGACGTGTCGGACGGTGGGGTTGCCGTCACCATCGCGGAGATGGCGCTGGCGGGCGGCATCGGCGCGATGCTGCATGCCCCCCTGCCCTGTGGCGTGGCCTGCTCGCTGTTCGGCGAGGACCAGGGCCTGTATGTCGCGACCGTCGCCGATCACCTGCTGCTCGATACGCTGGCCGGCGCCGGTGCCGCCGGGATCGAGATGGAGCGCATCGGCCGCACCATTGCCGGGCGGCTGATCTTCGAACTGCACGACGACGATCATGTGGTGACGCTGGCCGAGCTGCGCGCCGCGCATGAAGGCTTTTTCCCGACGCTGATGGGCGACACGATCGTCTAGCCTCCTTTGTCCGGGCTTTCGCAGGACAGAGACTCGAGCGTATAGATCGCGCCAATCACCGCCCGACGGGGGCGGCGACGAGGGATCGCCCATGACGGCAGGATATTCCGGAACGCCGCTCGCGCAGAAGCTTGGCCTGAAGCCCGGTATGCGCGCCTGGTTCCTGGACATGCCGGACACCGTTCGCGCCGAGATCGACGCGGATCGCCTCGGGCTGTCGCTGCAGACGGCGCCCTCGGCCGGGATCGAGGCCGCGCATATCTTCGTCACCCGCCGCGCCGACCTTGCCCGCGAAGTGACCGCATTGCGCGATCTGTTGGCGCCCGCCGGTTTCGTCTGGGTGTCCTGGCCGAAAAAGGCCGCGAAGACCGAGACCGACATTACCGAGAATGTCGTGCGCGACGTAGCGCTGCCCACGGGGCTGGTCGATATCAAGGTCTGCGCGGTCGACGAGACCTGGTCCGGACTCAAGCTGGTGATTCGGAAGAGCCTCAGAACGCCATAACCGTGCGTCGGTTTGCGATCCGCTGTTACCTTGCGAGTGATCCGCAAAAGCGCTTGCGACTGTTTCGCAATAGCCCTAGATCAGAGCTAACGCGAGGGAGCACCCATGGTCGTCTGTATCTGTAATGCGATTCGGGAACAGGATGTACGCGAGGCGGCACGGGGCGGCGCGAAAAGCGCCTGCCAAGCCTATCGGTCGCTCGGGCGCCAGCCGAAGTGCGGCCAGTGCGTTCCGTTCGCGCGAGCCATTATCGACGAGGAACGTGCGGCTGCGTAGCGTTCGCACTGCCTTAAACCCACGGATTTCCGCCATTTTTCGCCTGTTATGCCGGGCCGTTCTGCGCTAGATTGGCGGCGCACAACGGAGACGCGACATGAAGGGCGACCCCAAGGTCATCGATTACCTGAACGAGGCGCTCAAGAACGAGTTGACCGCGATCAATCAATATTGGCTGCACTACCGGCTCTACGACCATTGGGGCGTGCGCAGGCTCGCGGCGTTCGAGCGGCACGAATCGATCGACGAGATGAAGCATGCCGACTGGCTGGCGGAACGCATCCTGTTTCTCGACGGCCTGCCCAATTTCCAGCTGCTCGGGCGGCTGCGCATCGGCGAGACGGTCGAGGAAGTGCTCAAGGCCGATCTGGCGCTGGAGATGGAAGCGTTGCCGCTGCTGCGCGACGCGATCGAACATTCGGAGAAGGTGCGCGACTATATCAGCCGCGACCTGTTCCGCCGCATCCTCGACAGCGAGGAAGAGCATGTCGACACGCTGGAGCGCCAGTTCGAGATGATCGAGCGCATGGGCATGGAGAATTACGTCCAGCTGCAGAGCAAGGCAGCCGACGAGGAGGTTTAAGCTTTTTTAAGCCCCTCCCGTGAAGGCAGGGCGTCACACATGTCTATGACGCCCTGTTTCTGATCTGCAAGGAAGAGCGGGTTCGCGCAGAGGCGCAGAGATATGGATATCGTCTCCGCGATGCGCGGTTCGTTCCGCAGCTCAACACCTTCGCGCCTCTGCGCGAATCCTTTTCAGGGTTTTCGTATCCCACACGCCGCGCCGGATGCGATTTTCCTCTCCCGAAGGAGAGGGCTTTTTTTTTGGTCAGCCTGCCGCTTGGTTCGACAGATGGTAGAAGTCGAGCGTCTTCGGCGTGACCCAGCCGTAATGATAGTTCAGCAGGAAGATCCCGAAACAGATCGTCGCGACGACCGTCACCCGTAGCGCAGTGCGCCACGGGCGGAATTCGTGCGGCGCGCTTTCGGCCTGGCCCGGGACCCGCTCGACCCCGGCCTCTTCCGAAGTCCGTACCCCGAAGGGCAGGACCAGGAAGACGGAAAAGGCCCAGAACAGGAAATAGATCGCGAGGAGCGAGGGCCAGCGCATCGTGTCAGGCCTCGATCAGCAGCACATCGACGATGGGTTTCTTGCCGGTCCAGCGCGTCGCGACGCGGCGGGCGGCGAGGCGGATATCCTCGCGCAGCCGATCGCGATCGCGGCCGCCTTTCTTCACGGCTTGAAAGACAGCGCCGACCGCTTCTTCGACGAAAGGATCGCGATCCTCCTCGACCGGGATGCCCTGCAGGCGGACCTGAGGCTGGCCGATCAGCTTGCCGCCGCGATCGATCGCCACGGCCACCGAGATCTGACCGAACAGAGCGAGCTTGCGGCGTTCGTTGATCGTCGCGCCGTCTCCGGGCAGGATCACGTCGCCGTCGAGAACCAGCCGGCCGACCTGGGCATGGCCCAGCTTTTCCGGCGCGCCCGGGGCGAGGCGAACGATATCGCCATTGGTCTGCACCAGCGCCCGCGGAATGCCCTCCGACAGGCCGAAGCGGGCCTGCTCCATCAGATGCCGCATCTCACCGTGCACCGGCATGAGAATCTCGGGGCGGATCCAGCGATACATCGCCGCCAGTTCGGGCCGGCCCGGATGGCCGGAGACATGGACATGCGCCTGGCGCTCCGTGATCATCTCGACGCCCATCGCGGCGAGCTGGTTCTGGATGCGGCCGATCGCGACCTCGTTGCCCGGAATCTGCTTGGACGAGAAGACGACGGTGTCGCCGGCATCGAGGCTGATCGGATGCGAGCGGGCGGCGACGCGCCCGAGCGCCGCGCGTTCCTCGCCCTGGCCGCCGGTCGCGACGATCAGGAGCTTGTTGCGCGGCAGGCGCATCGCTGCATCGGGATCGACCGTTTCCGGGAAATCCTTGAGATAGCCGGTGGCGCGCGCGACCTTCAGGATGCGATCGAGCGAGCGGCCGGCGACGCAGAGCTTGCGCCCCGTTTCCTTGGCGACCTGGCCGAGCGTGTGGAGCCGCGCCGCGTTGGAGGCGAAGGTGGTGACGAGCACGCGGCCCTTGGCCTTGGCGATCACCTCGGCCAGGCCGACGCGCACGTCAGCTTCCGAGCCGGAAGGCTCGGCATTGAACACATTGGTCGAATCGCAGACGAGCGCGAGCACGCCCTCGTCACCGATCGCTTCGAGCGCCTCGGGGCTGGTCGGCGCGCCGAGCACGGGCGCCGCATCGAGCTTCCAGTCGCCGGTGTGGAACACGCGGCCATAAGGCGTGTCGATCAGCAGCGCATTGGCTTCGGGGATCGAGTGCGACAGCGGGACGAAGGTTACGCCGAACGGGCCGACCTTCACCTGATCGCCCGGGCGGACGACGTTCAGCCGGACCCGGTCGGCATTACCTTCCTCCTCCAGCTTGCCGCGGATCAGGCCGGCGGTGAAGGGCGTGGCGTAGAGCGGCACGCCGAGATCCTCGGCGAGGTACGGCAGCGCGCCGATATGATCCTCATGCCCGTGCGTCAGGACGATGCCGACGAGATTGTCGAGCTGTTCCTCGATGAAGGCGAGATCGGGCAGGATCACGTCGATGCCCGGATATTGCGGATCGGCAAAGGTAATGCCGCAATCGACCATCAGCCATTTGCCATGGCTGCCGTAGAGATTGACGTTCATGCCGATCTCCCCCGACCCACCAAGGGCCAGGAAGAGGAGTTCTTTATTGGGAGTCACTTAGTTTTTGTTCTTTCTTGTCGTGGAGTCCGCGCGACTGCGGGGACGTACTGGGTGCGCGGTCAGCGCTGAATAATGTCGCGATGGGGATGGCGGTACCGCCACGGGATCCCTTGCCGGGATCGCACATCAGGCCCCTATATGGGCGCGATCCCACAACATCGCCAGCCCCTGAATGGTCAGGTCGGGCTCGATCACGTCGAAAACGTCGGTCTGTTTCTCGAAAAGAGTGGCGAGCCCGCCCGTGGCGATCACCTTTACCGGACGGCCGACCTCGGCCTTCATCCGCGCGACCAGCCCCTCGATCATCGCGATATAGCCCCAATAGATGCCGATATGCATCTGGCTGACCGTGTCGCGCCCGATCACGCTGGTGTTGGCCGGCGCCTCGATCGCGATGCGCGGCAGCTTGGCCGCGGCAGTGACCAGCGCGTCGAGCGACAGGTTGATGCCGGGCGCGATGATGCCGCCCTTGTACGCGCCGTTGAAGTCCGAGAAATCGAAGGTGGTCGCCGTGCCGAAATCGATCGTGATCAGATCGCCGGGGTGAAGCGCGTGCGCCGCGATCATGGTGACGGCACGATCGGCGCCGACCGCATGCGGCTCCTCGACATCGAGCTGCATGCCCCATCCGGCCGGGCCCTCGCCCGCGATGAGCGGTTCTCCGCCGAAATATTTGCGCGCCAGCGTCTGCAGATTGTGCAGCGCGCGGGGCACGACGGTGGCGATGATCACGCCGGTGACGGCACTGCGATCATAGCCTTCGAGGCTGAGCAGCTGGCTGAGCCACACGGCATATTCGTCGGCGGTGCGCCGGGGATCGGTCGCGATCCGCCAGCGCGCCTTGATCGTGCGCGCCTCCGACCCCGAGCCGGGCTCGACGAGCGCGAAGACCACGTTGGTATTGCCGGCATCGATTGCGAGCAGCATCTGGTTCGGCCTCAGATCAGGAAGACGTCGGCGGCGTGAATGACACGGGTCGTCCCATCCGCCAAGCGCAGGATGAGCGCGCCCGCATCGTCGAGGCCCTGGAATAGGCCATCGATCGCGCTGCCGTCGGGCAGGCGCGCGGTGAGCGCGGTGCCGACGGGATGCGCGCGATCGAGCCAGCGGGCGCGGACCGGCGCGAGGCTTTCGCCGCGCCAGATGCCGAGCCAACGGGTAAAGGCGTCAGCAAGGGTTTCGAGGAAGTCGGCCGGATCCGGGGCGCCGCCGTGCGCCGCGAGGCTGGTGACGGCGCGGTCGAGGTCGGTGGGATGATGGGCGAGGTTGACGCCGATGCCGATCACCACGGCGTCTCCAGCGCGTTCCAGCAGGATGCCGGAGAGCTTTGCGCCGTCCAGCAGCAGATCGTTGGGCCATTTGATCTGCAGAACACCTGCAGTTCCCCCGCGGAGGCGGGGGTCCAGAGCCACGGACGATGCGCTTCGCGACTCTGGGGGCCCGCGTTCGCGGGGGAACGAGGGAAGGTATGCCCGGACGACTTCCTCGAGCGCCACGGCAGTCACTAGGGCTAGCGTGGCCGCTTGGGGATCGCCGGGCCGCAGCCGCACCAGAGTCGAGGCGTAGAGATTGCCTTCGGGCGAGGACCAGGCCCTGCCCTGCCGCCCGCGGCCGCCAGTCTGGCGCTCGGCGCGGAGCCAAAGCCCCTCGCTTGCCCCGGCCCCGGCAAGCATCAGCATGTCCGCGTTGGTCGACCCCGTCTCGGCGACGGTGCGGATCACATGCGTCAGAACAGCGCCTTGGCCGCCGTCATCGTCCAGATGCCGAGCGGCGCCAGCAACAGCCAGCCGACCGGCGAGACGAACACGGCCGCGACCGTGATCAGGCCGCCCTCGACGACGCTGCCGCCGCGCTGGAACTCAGGTGCAGGGTCATCGAAATACATGACCTTGATCACGCGCAGATAATAATAGGTGCCGATCACCGAGGCGACGAAGCCCACAACCGCCAGCGGGAACAGCCCGGCATTCACTGCCGCGTCGAACACCGCCAGCTTGGCGTTGAAGCCGAGCAGCGGCGGGATGCCGGCCAGCGACAGCATGAAGATCATCATGGCGAGCGCGAGGCCTGGACGGCTGCGCGACAGGCCCGACAGGCTCGCGATCGTCTCGACAGGCTCGCCCGCCGCGTCACGCATCTGCAGCACGACGATGAAGCTGCCGAGCGTCATGACGACATAGACCGTCATGTAGAACAGCACCGCCGCGACGCCCTGCGCGGTGCCGGCCGCAAGGCCGACCAGCGCGAAGCCGACATTGTTGATCGAGCTGTATGCGAGCAGGCGCTTGACGTTGGTCTGGCCGATCGCCGCGACGGCACCGAAGATGATCGAGGCAAGCGACGCGAAGATGACGATCTGGCGCCACTCGTCGGTCGCCGGGCCCATCGCCTCGACCGCGACGCGCACTGCCATGGCGATCGCCGCCACCTTGGGCGCGGACGCGAAGAACGTCGTCACCGGGGTCGGCGCGCCTTCATACACGTCCGGCGTCCACATGTGGAACGGCACGGCGCTGATCTTGAAGGCGAGGCCGGCGAAGACGAACACCAGGCCGAAGGTCAGGCCGAGCGAATGACCGGCGCCATAAGCCGTGGCGATCGCCGAGAACAGCGTCGTGCCGCTGAAACCATAAACCAGGCTGATGCCGTAGAGCAGGATGCCGCTGGCGAGCGCGCCGAGCACGAAATATTTGAGGCCCGCCTCGGCCGAACGCGCATCGCGGCGCATGAAGCTCGCCAGCACATAAGCGGCAAGGCTCTGCAGTTCGAGGCCGACATAAAGCGTCAGCAGATCGCCCGCCGACACCATCATGCCCATGCCGACCGACGACAGCAGGATCAGGACGGGATATTCGGGACGAAGATCGTCCCCCGAGGTCTGCTGGAAGAAGCGCGGCGCGATGATGATCGCGACGGCGGCCGCGATATAGATCAGGACCTTGGCGAAGGCCGCAAACGCATCCGCGCGATACAGGCCGTCAAATGCCTCCCCGCCGGACGAAGCGGGGCCGCAAAGGGCAATGCCTGCCCCGAGCAGGACGGCGACGGAGGCCCAGGATACAGCCTTGGTGGAGGCCTGACCGCCCCAGGCGGCAACCAGCATCAGCACCAGCGAACCGATCGTCAGCACCAGTTCCGGCAGGGTCATCAACAGCGAGGCGTTCATTGATGCGCCTCCCCATGCGCTGCCGCGGGCGTGGCGGCCTCATGATGCGCTGCGGGCGCGGCGGGCTTGCCTGCGGTGGGCAGCGAGTCACCGGCCGGTGCGGCGCGGGCGATCCGCGCCTCGAGCGTGGCGACGTCACCGCGCATCGGCGCGAGGAAGCTTTCCGGATAGACGCCCATCCACAGCACCACCGCCGCGATCGGCGCGAGCAGCGCGACTTCGCGTAAGGACAGATCGGGCATTGCGCGGACGTCATCCTTGGTCAGATCGCCGAACACGACGCGGCGGTAGAGATAGAGCATGTAGGCAGCGCCGAGGATGATCCCGGTGGTGCACAGCAGGGTGATGGTCGTCGAGACCTTGTAGGTGCCGGCCAGCGAGAGGAACTCGCCGACGAAGCCGCTGGTGCCCGGCAGGCCGACCGACGCCATGGTGAACAGCATGAAGAAGATCGCGTATTTCGGCATGTTGATCGCAAGGCCGCCGTAGCGGTCGATCTCGCGGGTATGCAGCCGATCATAGATCACGCCGACGCACAGGAACAATGCCGCCGAGGCGAGGCCGTGGCTGAGCATCACGATCATCGCGCCTTCGATGCCCTGCCGGTTGAAGGCGAACAGGCCGATCGTCACGATCGCCATATGCGCGACCGAGGAATAGGCGATCAGCTTCTTCATGTCGGACTGCACCAGCGCGACCAGCGAGGTGTAGATCACCGCCACCGCCGACAGGCCGAAGATCAGCCAGACGAACTGGGCGGAAGCCTCCGGGAACATCGGCAGCGAGAAGCGCAGGAAGCCATAGCCGCCGAGCTTCAGCAGCACGCCGGCCAGGATGACCGAACCCGCGGTCGGCGCCTGGACGTGCGCGTCGGGCAGCCAGGTATGGACCGGCCACATCGGCATCTTCACCGCGAAGGACGCGAAGAAGGCGAGCCACAGCCAGGTCTGCGCATGGACCGGGAAATCGGTGTTGAGCAGGGTCGGGATGTCGGTGGTGCCGGCATATTGCGCCATCCACAGCATCGCGACGAACATCAGCACCGAGCCGAGCAGCGTGTAGAGGAAGAATTTATACGACGCGTATATCCGGTTCGCCCCGCCCCAGATGCCGATGATGAGGTACATCGGGATCAGGCCGGCTTCGAAGAAGATGTAGAACAGGAACAGATCCTGCGCCGCGAAGGTGCCGATCATCAGCAGCTCGGTGACCAGGAACGCCGCCATATATTCCTGGACGCGCTTCTCGATCGCGATCCAGCTCGCCCCGATGCAGATCGGCATCAGGAAAACGCTGAGCATGATCAGCATCAGCGCGAAACCATCGATGCCGAGCGCCCAGCCGAACTTGCCGAACAGGGGCATGTTCTCGACGAACTGCCATTGCGGGCCGCCGATATCGAACTGCGCCCACAGGCCGATGCCGAGCACCAGATCGACCAGCGTCGCGATCAGTGCGATCCAGCGCGCGTTGTTCGCGGTGACGAACAGGCACGCAACGGCGGCGATCGCCGGGATCGCAAGCATCACGGACAGGATGGGGAAACCGCTCATCGTGTGATCGCCCAAGTAACGGCGGCAGTCAGGCCGATCAGCATGACAAAGGCATAAGTGTACACATATCCAGTCTGGACCTTGCCGGCGACACGCGAGCCGAGCGCGACGACCCAGGCCGAGCCGTTTGGCCCGAAGCGGTCGATCGTCTTCTCATCGCCACGATGCCAGAACAGGCGGCCGAGGGCGAAAGCGGGGCGCACGAACAGGATGTCGTACAGCTCGTCGAAATACCATTTGTTGAGCAGGAAATCGTAGAGCACGCGGAACTGGTCGGCGAGCTTCGCCGGGAAGCCCGGGTTGCGGATATAGGCCATCCAGGCGCCCCACAGGCCGAGCAGCATGGCGATCGTCGCCGACAGCTTCACGCCCAGAGGCACCTCGTGCATCGCGTGCATCAGATGCTCGCTGAAGGCGACGCTGCCCTTCCAATATTCCTCGCCCGCGGTCGGCTCGATGAAATAGCCGTGGAAGACGAAGCCGGCGGCGACGGCGCCGATCGACAACAGGATCAGCGGGACCAGGATCGGCAGCGGGCTTTCATGCGGATGATAGCCGCCGGTGCCGTCACCATGATCGTGCGCGTGGCCATGATCGTCATGATGCGCATGATCGTCGTGATGCGCGCCGTGCGCGGACGTCTCGTCGGCAGGCGCATCGTCGTGATGACCATGGCCGTGCGCGTCGTGCACCGCGTGCTGGATATGCTCGGACTGGATCCAGCGTGGCTTGCCCCAGAAGGTCAGGAACATCAGGCGCCACGAATAGAAGCTGGTCAGCAGCGCGACGATCATGCCGACGATCGATGCGCCGCCCTGGCCAGCGGCCCAGGCTGCCTCGATGATCGCGTCCTTCGAATGGAAGCCGGCAAAACCGATCGCGAGCGGGTTGCCGAACACGGCGGGGATGCCGACGCCGGTGATCGCGAGCGTGCCCGCCATCATGCCCCAGAAGGTGATCGGGATATGTTTCCTTAAGCCCCCGTAATAGCGCATGTCCTGCTCATGGTGCATCGCGTGGATCACCGAGCCGGCCCCCAAGAACAGCAGCGCCTTGAAGAAGGCGTGCGTGAACAGGTGGAACATCGCCACATTGTAGGCACCGACACCGGCAGCGAAGAACATGTAGCCGAGCTGCGAGCAGGTCGAATAAGCGATGACGCGCTTGATGTCGGTCTGCACAAGCCCGACGGTCGCGGCGAAGAAGCAGGTCGCGGCGCCGACCGTCATCACGACGTGGAGCGCGAACGGGCTCGTCTCGAACATCGGCGACAGGCGGCACACCATGAACACGCCGGCGGTGACCATCGTCGCGGCGTGAATCAGCGCCGATACCGGGGTGGGGCCTTCCATCGCGTCCGGCAACCAGGTGTGCAGACCGAGCTGTGCCGACTTGCCCATCGCGCCGACGAACAGCAGCAGGCACAGGATCGTCATCGTATCCCAGCGCTGGCCGAGGAAGCCGATGGTCGATCCGGCCATGTTGGGTGCGGCAGCGAGGATCTCCGGGATCGAGACCGCGCCGAACACCAGGAAGGTGCCGAAGATGCCAAGCATGAAACCGAGATCGCCGACGCGGTTGACGACGAACGCCTTGATCGCGGCGGCATTGGCGCTCGGCTTCTTGAACCAGAAACCGATCAGCAGATACGATGCGAGACCGACGCCTTCCCAGCCGAAGAACATCTGGACCAGGTTGTTCGCGGTCACCAGCATCAGCATGGCGAAGGTGAAGAGCGACAGATAGGCGAAGAAGCGCGGCTGATCCGGGTCCTCCGCCATATAGCCCCAGCTATACAGGTGGACGAGCGCCGAGACGCTGGTGATGACCACCAGCATGACCGCGGTCAGCGCATCGACGCGGAGCTCCCAGGCGACATCGAGAGTGCCGGAGTGGATAAAATCCAGCACGGGCGCGACGGTGACGCCTTCGCCGCCGACGAGATAGCTGATGAAGATCGGCCAGCTCAGCGCGCACGATACGAACAGCGCGCCCGTGGTCAGCACCTTGGCGACGGTGTTGCCGAGTGCCCGGTTGCCCAGGCCTGCGACGATCGCCGCGAGCAGCGGCAGGAAGACGATGAGGAGGATCAACGAATTACCCCTTCATCCGGTTGACGTCGTCGACCGAGATCGTGCCGCGTCCGCGGAAATAGATAACGAGGATGGCAAGGCCGATCGCGGCCTCGCCGGCGGCGACGGTCAGCACGAACATGGCGAACACCTGCCCGACCAGATCGTGCAGATAGGCCGAGAAAGCGACGAGGTTCAGGTTCACCGCGAGCAGGATCAGCTCGACCGCCATCAGCATGACGATGAGGTTCTTTCGGTTCACGACGATGCCGAGCACGCCGAGCGCGAACAGGATCGCCGCGACGACGAGATAATGGGTGAGGCCGATCACAGTTCGATCCCCTGGCCGATACCGGGCTGGGTATTGCGCGTGGCATCCTGCGGACGGCGCGAGACCTGGCGATTGATGTTCTGCGGGCGGGTGCCGCCACGCTCGCGGTGCGTCAGCACGATCGCGCCGATCATGGCGACGAGCAGGACGAGCCCGGCGCCTTCGAAGATGAACAGATAGCGGGTGTAGAGCAGCTCGCCGATCGCCTGGATGTTGGGCATCGCCGGATCGATCGGGGCAGTGCGACGGCTCAGCTCGATCGCGCCGGCGCCATAGGCGCCGATGCCGACGATGATCTCGGCCGCCAGCCCGATCGCGAGCACCAGCCCAACCGGGAGGTAGCGGGCGAAACCACTGCGCAGCTCGGCGAAATCGATGTTGAGCATCATCACGACGAACAGGAACAGCACCGCGACCGCGCCGACATAAACGATCACCAGCAGCATCGCGATGAACTCGGCGCCGACCAGCACCATCAGCCCCGCCGCGTTGAAGAAGGCGAGGATCAGCCACAGCACGGCATGGACCGGGTTCCGCGCGGTGATGGTCAGCGCTGCCGACAGCAGCACCATCACGGCGAACAGGTAAAAGGCGAGTGTCTGTATCACGGAATCAGGAGGCCCCTCGGATTCGGCTGGCGCTTAACGGTACGGTGCATCGGCGGCAAGGTTCGCGGCGATCGCGCGTTCCCAGCGATCGCCGTTATCGAGCAGCTTCGCCTTGTCGTAGATCAGCTCCTCGCGGGTTTCGGTGGCGAATTCGAAATTCGGCCCTTCGACCACGGCATCGACCGGGCAGGCTTCCTGGCACAGGCCGCAATAGATGCACTTGGTCATGTCGATGTCGTAGCGTGTGGTGCGGCGGCTGCCGTCCTCACGCGGCTCGGCTTCGATCGTGATCGCCTGGGCAGGGCACACCGCCTCGCACAGCTTGCACGCGATGCAGCGTTCCTCCCCATTGGGATAACGGCGCAGCGCATGCTCGCCGCGGAAACGCGGGGAAATCGGGTTCTTCTCGAACGGATAGTTGATCGTCGCCTTCGCCTTGAAGAAATAGCGAAGCGTCAGCGCATGCGCCTTCACGAATTCCCACAGCGTGTAGGATTTGATGATCTGGGCGACGTTCATGACGGAACTCCAACTCGCATCAGCATCAGCACGCCCGACACCAGGAACACCCAGAACAGCGAGAGCGGGAGGAAAATCTTCCAGCCCAGCCGCATCAGCTGATCATAGCGGTAGCGCGGGACGGTCGCCTTTACCCAGCTGAACAGGAAGAAGAAGAAACCGATCTTCAGGAACAGCCAGATGATGCCGGGCACATAATATAGTGGTGCCCAGTCGATCGGGGGCAACCAGCCACCCCAGAACAGCGTCGCGTTGAGCGCGCACATCAGGATGACGTTGGCATATTCGCCGAGCCAGAACAGCGCGAAGCTCATCGACGAATATTCGGTCTGGTAGCCGGCGACGAGTTCGCTCTCCGCCTCGGTCAGATCGAACGGCGCGCGTTGAGTCTCGGCCAGCGACGAGATGAAGAACACGACCGCCATCGGGAACAGCAGCGGGTTGAACGCGAAGCCGTTGATGAAGCCGTACAGCCCCTGCTGCGCCATCACGATGGCCGAGAGGTTGAAGCTCCCCGCCCACAGCACGACCGCGATCAGCACGAACCCGATCGCGACCTCATAGGACACCATCTGCGCCGCGGCGCGGATCGCCGAATAGAAGGGATATTTGGAGTTGGACGACCAACCCGCCAGGATGATGCCGTAGACGCCGAGCGACGAGGCCGCGAGCACATAGAGCAGGCCGACATTGATGTCCGCCAGCACTACGCCCGCCTGGAACGGGATGACCGCCCAGACGATCAGCGCGACCGTGAAGGTGATGATCGGCGCGAGCAGGAACAGCGTCTTGTTCGCGCTGGTCGGGATGATGGTTTCCTGCAGGAAGACCTTCAGGCCGTCGGCGAAGCTCTGCAGCAGGCCGAACGGGCCGACCACGTTTGGGCCGCGGCGCAGCGCCATCGCCGCCCAGATCTTGCGATCGGCATAGATGATCATGGCCACCGCGAGCATCAGCGGCAGGGCGATGACGAGGATGCCGATGATGGTGGCGAGGAACCAGGCCAACTCATAGGCCATGCCCCAGGAGACGAAGAGCGCGGTCATTCTGCGGCCTCCGCGAATTCAACCCCATGGACCAGTTCGGCCGAACAGCGCTGCATCGTCGGGGACGCGCGGCAGATGGCGTTGGTCAGGTAGAAATCCTGGATCGGATAGGCGACCGTGCCCGAGCCCGTCGCGCCAGGCGTCGGTGCGGACCAGGCGAAGCTCTTCAGGCCAAGCGTGGCGAGATCGGGCGTCTCGACGCCCATCGCCGCGCGCAGTTCCTCGAGCGTGTCGAACGGCAAGGTCTTGCCCAGCACCGCGGAGAGCGCGCGCAGGATCGTCCAGTCCTCGCGGGCATCGCCCGGCGGGAACACGGCGCGCTCGCCGCGCTGGACGCGCCCCTCGAGATTGACCCAGGTGCCGGACTTCTCGGCATAGCTTGCGCCCGGCAGCACGACATCGGCCGCAGCCGCGCCCTTGTCGCCGTGATGGCCGATATAGACCTTGAAGCTGCCGGCGAACTTCGTGAAATCCACTTCGTCCGCGGCCAGGAAGAAAGCCAGCTTCGGATTGGCTGCCGCAATGTCCGCGATGCCGCCCTTCTGCGCATAGCCGAGCATCAGCCCGCCCATCCGCGACGCCGCCATGTGCAGCACGTTGAAGCCGTTCCAGCCGTCCCGCACGAGGTTCAGCGACGTTGCCAGGCCAAGCGCGGCGCCGTGGCCGCCCTTGAGCGCGGCGCCGCCGACGATGACCATCGGGCGCTGGGCGCCGGCAAACGCGTCAGCCACGGCTGCGGGCAGGTTGCCGAGCAGCGACAGATCATTGCCCAGCCATTCGACCTTGTAGGTCAGCTCGGTCTCGGGCCCGATCGCGAAGACCTTCGCGCCCTTCTTGATCGCCTTGCGGATGCGGGTGTTCACCAGCGGCGCTTCCCAACGGAGATTGGTGCCGACCAGCAGGATCGCGTCGGCCGTTTCGGCCCCGGCGATCGTCGTGTTGAAATTGACCGCGGCGAGCGACGAGGCATCGTAAGCCATGCCGGTCTGCCGCCCTTCGAGCAGCGTCGAGCCCAGCGCGCCGAGTAGCGCCTTGGCCGCGTAAAGCGTCTCGCAATCGACCAGATCGCCGTGGATCGCGGCGACGCTGGCGCCGGCATCGACTGCGGCGATGGCCGCGAACGCCTCGTCCCAGCTTGCCTCGGTCAGCTTGCCGCCCTTGCGGACGAACGGCCGATCGAGCCGGCGGCGTACCAGTCCGTCAACGGCGTGGCGAGTCTTGTCGCTCGCCCATTCCTCGTTGACGTCCTCGTTGATCACGGGGAGCGCACGCAGCACCTGGCGGCCACGGCTGTCGAGCCGGATATTGGTCCCGACCGCATCCATCACGTCAATGGTCAGGGTCTTTTTGAGCTCCCAGGGCCGCGCTTCGAACGCATAGGGCTTCGACGTCAGCGCGCCGACCGGGCAGAGATCGACGACATTGCCGGAAAGCTCGCTCGTCACCGCGCCTTCGAGGTACGACGTGATCTGCATGTCCTCGCCGCGGCCGATCGCGCCGATTTCCTCGACGCCGGCCACTTCCTCGGCGAAGCGGATGCAGCGGGTGCACTGGATGCACCGCGTCATCACCGTCTTCACGATCGGACCCATGTATTTTTCGGTTACGGCGCGCTTGTTCTCGTCATAGCGAGAATGGCCGCGGCCATAGGCGAGGCTCTGGTCCTGAAGGTCGCATTCGCCGCCCTGATCGCAGATCGGGCAGTCGAGCGGATGGTTGATCAGCAGGAATTCCATCACGCCTTCGCGCGCATTCTTCACCATCGGGGTGTTGGTGAAGATCTCCTGGTTCTCGGCGGCGGGCAGCGCGCAGGAAGCCTGGGGCTTGGGCGGCCCCGGCTTCACCTCGACCAGGCACATCCGGCAATTGCCGGCGATGCTCAGACGCTCGTGATAGCAGAAACGCGGGATCTCCTTGCCGGCAAGCTCGCACGCCTGCAGCACAGTGGCGCCGGCTGGCACCTCGATCTCGATTCCGTCGACTTTGACCTTGGGCATGCGTTTATACTTGCTAGCTGCGCCGACCGGCCAAGGGGCCGGCGACAATGGCGTGATAGAGCGGCTCGGCGATCATCAGGCGAATCTGATCGCGCTTCATACTGACTGGCTTGCCGGAGAAAATGCAGCCGGGAAGCACCGACATGATGGCGGCGATCGGCTGCCGCTCTTCCGCGCTGCCTGCCTTGAGCCGGAGCAGCTGCACGGCGCTATCCGGAGCCGCCTTGACGACACAGGTGCCGAATTCCTGCGCAGCGAGCGCTGCCGCATTATAGTCGTTGCCCGGTGCCCTTCCGACGACCGTATTTGCGTACCAGACCTGTACGTCCCGGATCCGGGACGGATCGACGGTTCGCCTGTCCATTGCGGCCAGGGCGGCTGCCGCTGCCAGACTTGACCTGCCGTTATAAAGACCCTGCGAATATTTGCTGATCGCAAGCTTGAACTTGTTGTCGCTGCACGCCGTATAGACCGCCGCGAGACGGTCCGCCGCCCGCGCTTCCCGATCCGACCCAGGCAGCGTGCTCAGGAGGTCCGCCACCAGGGCAGGCTTCTGCTCCACCACACATGCCGCAACCGCGTGCAGCTCGCGCAACGTGCCCGTGCCGACATCCGCAGCCATTGCCGCGCTCGTCGCCAGAGGCACGGAGCACGCCGCCATGAAAGCGAGACCTCTCATTCAGCCGCCTCCATCATCGGGGCGAGATCGCCGCCGCGTTCCTTGATCCGGCGCTCCAGCTCGGGCCGGAAGTGCTTGATCAACCCCTGGATCGGCCATGCCGCGGCGTCGCCGAGCGCGCAGATGGTGTGGCCTTCGATCTGCTTCGTCACCTGCTGCAGCGTGTCGATCTCGCTGATATCGGCATCGCCGGTGCGCAACCGCTCCATCACGCGCCACATCCAGCCGGTGCCTTCGCGGCACGGCGTGCACTGGCCGCAGCTCTCATGCTTGTAGAAATAGGAAATACGGCTGATCGCGCGGACGATATCGGTCGACTTGTCCATGACGATGATGGCCGCCGTGCCGAGGCCCGAACCGAGCGCCTTGAGCCCGTCGAAATCCATCGGGCAGTCCATGATCTGCGCCGCGGGAACGAGTGGCACCGAGGAGCCGCCCGGGATCACCGCGAGCAGATTGTCCCATCCGCCGCGGATGCCGCCGCAATGTTCCTCGATCAGCTGACGGAAGGGGATGCTCATCGCTTCCTCGACCACGCAGGGCTTGTTCACATGGCCCGAGATCTGGAACAGCTTGGTGCCGCGATTATTCTCGGCGCCGATGCCGGCGAACCATTCCGGGCCGCGCCGCAGGATCGTCGGGACGACCGCGATCGATTCGACGTTGTTGACCGTCGTCGGGCAGCCATAAAGGCCGGCGCCTGCCGGAAACGGCGGCTTCAGGCGCGGCTGGCCCTTCTTGCCTTCCAGGCTTTCGAGCATCGCGGTTTCTTCGCCGCAGATATACGCGCCGGCGCCGCGGTGGACGAACACGTCGAAATCATAGCCCGAACCGCTGGCATTCTTGCCGATCAGGCCCTTGTCGTACGCCTCGGCGACGGCAGCGAAGAGCACCTCCGCCTCGCGGATATATTCGCCGCGGATGTAGATATAGGCGGCGCGCGCGCGCATCGCGAACCCCGCGATCAGCGCGCCTTCGATCAGCTTGTGCGGATCGTGGCGCATGATCTCGCGGTCCTTGCAGGACCCGGGCTCGGATTCGTCGGCGTTGATGACGAGGAAGTTCGGCCGCTCTGGCTTTGGCTCCTTCGGCATGAACGACCATTTGGTGCCGGTCGGGAAACCGGCGCCGCCGCGGCCGCGCAGGCCCGATGCCTTGACCGCATCGATCAGGGCGTCCTGACCGCGCGCCATCAGGCCCTTGGTGTCATCCCAGTCACCGCGCAGACGCGCGGCGTCGAGGTTCCACGGCTGGAAGCCGTAGACGTTGGTGAAGATGCGATCCTTGTCGGCGAGCACTATTTATCGCCCTTCTGATTGCGGCGGGCAGAAACAAGAAACCACAGGGCGATCGCGACCATCGTCAGCGAAATGGCCAATGCGGTCACCAGCGGTGTGCTCAGGCCGATGTTCATTTCGGCCCTCCCAGCATCTTCTGCGCGCCAAAATAGATTGCGAGACCTATGCCGATAACGATCAGCAGGCCGAGCAGCTTGAAAGTAAGCTTAAGCGCCCAGCCGAGTACGACGATGCCACCGATGATCGCGAGAATAGTGACGAGTGTGTTCTTGGTCATGCCCATTCCCCCCGATAATCATGATTATCGTCGGCCATTTCCTTCAGACTGGTCGGCCCGCCAGCCGGGCAACTGTCCCGCCGCCCGGTCTGCGAGCCCGGCGCCGGGGTCTGGCCCTGCGCGAGCGCATCGAGGATCGCGATGGTGCGATCGTAATCCAGGTCCTCGTAATTGTCGTCGTTGATCTGGACCATCGGCGCATTGGCGCAGGCTCCCAGGCACTCGACCTCGGTCAGCGTAAACAGGCCGTCGGGCGTGGTGTGGCCCTTGGCCAGCCCGCGATTCTTGCAGGCCGCCAGAACGTCGTCGGAGCCGCCGAGCATGCACGGCGTCGTGCCGCAGACCTGCACGTGATAACGGCCGACCGGCGCCATGTTGAACATGGTGTAGAACGTCGCGACTTCATAGACGCGCATGTACGGCACGCCGATCGCCCGAGCGACGAACTCGATCACCGGGACCGGCAGCCAGCCCTGCGTATTCGTCTCGGCACCAACCTGGCGCTGGGCGAGATCGAGCAGCGGCAGCGATGCCGATTGCTCGCGACCCTTGGGATAGCGGCCGAGAATCTCGTTCGCTTTCTTCTGGTTGTCCTCGTTCCACGCGAACGCGCCCCAGCGTGCGCGGGTCTCGGCTTCGTCGGGAATCTTGGGTGCTTCAGCCATTAGCGGATAAACTCCACGCGATCGACCTTGTCGCCGCTGAAGGAATAGATGGACATGACCTCGAACCGGTCGCCGTCCGGCGCGCGGGCTACTTTCTCGTGCAGGACGACCGTCTCGCCGAGCAGATAGGACGACAGGATATCAGCCCGATTCTGCGGGAATTGCGCGAACATCGCCTTCAGGCCCGAACGCACGCCCTCGCGCCCCTCGCGCAGCACGGCGCCGCGATAGGTCGCCTCGCAGGCACCATCGGTCATCAGCGCGACGTAACCGTCCGCATCCTGTTCGTTATAGAGCGCGATCATGCGATGCGCTGTGTCGAGGCGTGGATCACCGCCGCTCACCGGTCGCACTCCCCGAAAACGATATCCATCGCGCCAAGAATAGCGGTGATGTCGGCGAGCATGTGGCCCTTGGCCATGAAGTCCATCGCCTGGAGATGGCTGAACGCGGTAGGGCGGATCTTGCAGCGGTATGGCTTGTTGCTGCCATCGGCGACGAGATAGACGCCGAATTCGCCCTTGGGGCTCTCGGTCGCGACATAGACGTCGCCGGCGGGTACATGGAAGCCCTCGGTGTAGAGCTTGAAGTGATGAATCAGCGCTTCCATCGAGCGCTTCATCTCGGCGCGCTTGGGCGGCACCACTTTGCGGTCGAGGCTGGCGATCGGCCCTTCGGGCATCTCGTTCAGGCACTGCTTCATGATCCGCACCGACTGGCGGACTTCCTCGACGCGCACCATGAACCGGTCATAGCAATCGCCGCGCGTGCCGACCGGCACGTCGAAGTCCATCTTTGCATAGACATCATAGGGCTGCGATTTGCGCAGATCCCAGGGGATGCCCGAACCGCGGATCATCGGGCCGGAGAAACCCCATCTGATCGCGTCGTCGCGGCTCACCGTCGCAATGTCGACGTTGCGCTGCTTGAAGATGCGGTTGTCGGCGACGAGGCTGATCGCATCCTCGAACAGGCGCGGCAGGCGGCCGTCGAGCCAGTCGGCAATATCGGTCAGCAGCTTGAGCGGCGTATCCTGATGCACGCCGCCGGGCCGGAAATAGGCCGAATGCATGCGCGCGCCGGACACGCGCTCAAAGAAGTTCAGGCAATCCTCGCGGATCTCGAACAGCCACAGGTTGGGCGTCATCGCACCGACGTCCATGACGTGGCTGCCGAGGTTGAGCATGTGGTTGGAAATGCGCGTCAGTTCGGCGAAGAAGACGCGCAGATACTGCGCGCGGATCGGCACTTCGAGATCGAGCAGTTTCTCGATCGCGAGCACGAAGCTGTGCTCCATGCACAGCGGCGAGCAGTAATCCAGCCGGTCGAAATAGGGCAGCGCCTGGATATAGGTCTTGTGTTCGATCAGCTTCTCGGTGCCGCGGTGGAGCAGGCCGACATGCGGATCGACGCGTTCGACGATCTCGCCATCGAGCTCCGTCACCAGCCGCAGCACGCCGTGCGCGGCGGGATGCTGCGGGCCGAAATTGATCGTGTAATTCTGAATCGCGATGTCGCCGACTTCGGGATCGGCCGCGTCGAACTTGCCTTCGATCGCTTCGAGATGATCAGCCATTAGTTGCTATCCGGCTTCTTGCGGGTGCGCGGTTTCGGCGCGGTCGGCGCATCGCCCGAGGCGGCAGGCTTGGCGCGCGGCGCACGCGGCTTCTTCACCACATCGGGATCGGCCGGCTTGGGATCCGCGTCGGGCGAAGGCTTGCCGGCACCGGTCTGCGTCGTGCTCTCAGTAGTCTTTGGCGTTGCCGCCGGCGCAGCTGCGGCACTCTTGGCCGCATCCGCCTTCTGGATCTCGTCGGCCTTGAGCGGCGTCGGCGCACCCTTTGCTTCGGGCAGCTTCGCCTTTTCGTCGCCGGGCAGGATATACTCGGCGCCTTCCCACGGACTCATGAAATCGAAGGTTCGGAAATCCTGGGCGAGCTGGACTGGCTCATAAACCACCCGCTTCGCTTCCTCGGAGTAGCGCAGCTCGACATAGCCGGTGAGCGGGAAATCCTTGCGCTGCGGATGGCCGCGGAAGCCGTAGTCGGTCAGGATGCGGCGCAGATCGGCATTGCCCGAAAAGAGCACGCCGTACATGTCGTAGACTTCGCGCTCGAGCCAGCCGGCCACCGGCCAGATGCCCGTCACCGACGGCACCGGCTTCTCCTCGTCGGTCTGCACATGCACGCGGATGCGGTGGTTGCGGGTCAGCGAGAGCAGGCAATAGACCACTTCGAACCGCTCGGGCCGTTCGGGATAGTCGACGCCCGCGATCTCCATCAGCTGCTGATATTCGAGGCCGGGCGTATCGCGCAGGGCGATCATGGTCCCGACCAGGGTCTCGCGGTCGACCGTCAGCGCGACTTCGCCGACCGCATCGAGCGACGTTAGCAGGCTGACGCCGAGCACTTCGCCCGCGCGATCGATCACCCCGTCATTGGCCGTATAGGCCGGCGCCGGCGCCCTCACCGTTCGATCGTTCCGATGCGGCGGATCTTCCGCTGCAACTGCATGATGCCATACAGCAAAGCCTCCGCGGTGGGCGGGCAGCCCGGAACATAGATATCGACCGGCACGATCCGGTCGCAGCCGCGCACGACGCTGTAGCTATAGTGATAATAGCCGCCGCCATTGGCGCAGGAGCCCATCGAGATGACGTATTTGGGCTCGGACATCTGATCGTAGACGCGGCGCAGCGCCGGGGCCATCTTGTTGCACAGCGTGCCGGCGACGATCATCACGTCCGACTGGCGCGGGGACGCGCGCGGCGCGGCGCCGAAGCGTTCGAGATCGTAGCGCGGCATGTTGACGTGGATCATTTCCACCGCGCAGCAGGCGAGCCCGAACGTCATCCACCACAGCGAGCCGGTCCGCGCCCATTGAAACAGATCCTCGGTCGAGGTGACGAGGAAACCCTGCTCGGTCAGCTCGCCGTTCAGGTCGTTGAAGAACGACTGATCGGGCGGGATGATCGCGCTACCCGGCGCGGCGGTGAGTTCTACTCCCACTCGAGCGCTCCCTTCTTCCATGCATAGACGAGGCCGAGCGCGAGTTCGGCAATGAAGATCATCATCGCGAACCATGCCGTCCAGCCCAGCGAGAAGACGCTGACCGCCCAGGGATAGAGGAACGCGGCTTCGAGATCGAAGATGATGAACAGGATGGCGACGAGATAGAAGCGCACGTCGAACTGGCTGCGCGAATCCTCGAAGGCGGGGAAACCGCATTCATATTCAGTCAGCTTCTCCGCCGTCGGCTTGTGCGCGCCGGTGAAGCGCGCGGCGATCATCGGCAGGAACACGAACGCGCTCGACAGCACCAGGGCGACGCCCAGGAACAGCAGGATCGGCAGATATTGCGACAGGTCGACCAATGAGCTTCTCGCAGGTGCGAATGGATGGCGCGGCTTTAGGACGATGACCCCATTGGGGCAAGGCCACGAGGAGTGAGAATCACTCGCAAAAACAATCCTTCTCCCCCTGTGGGAGAAGGTGGCGCGAAGCGCCGGATGAGGGGGAGTGAGGTTTGAGACAATCGCGTGTCCCCCTCACCCTTCCCAAGCTTCGCTTGGGCCCGTTCCCTCTCCCACAAGGGGAGAGGGAGTTTTACCGCAGTGCGTTGGCCAGCAGCTTGTGCAGCTTGGACTGGAGGACATCGTTGGCCGCCAGGAATTCGCTGCGTTCGAGCATCTTGTCGCCCCCACGGAAATCGGTGACGAAACCGCCGGCCTCTCGCACCAGCAGCATGCCGGCGGCGACGTCCCAGGGCTGCAGCTTCGATTCCCAGAAGCCGTCATAGCGGCCGGCCGCCACCCAGGCGAGATCGAGCGCCGCGGAGCCGAGCCGGCGGATACCGGCGACTTCGGGCGCGATCGCGCCGAAGATGCGGCTCCATTCGGCGAAATTGCCATGGCCCAGGAACGGGATTCCGGTCGCGATCAACGCATCCGGCAACTCGCGCCGGGCGGAGACGCGCAGGCGCTGTTCCTGCATCCAGGCGCCGCGGCCCTTTTCGGCCCAGAAGCTGTCGTCGGTGATCGGCTGATAGACGAGGCCGGTCGTGATCTCGCGCTTGCCGTTCGCGAGCGGCTCCTCGACCGCGATGGAGATAGCGAAATGGGGAATGCCGTGCAGGAAGTTGGTGGTGCCGTCGAGCGGATCGACGATCCAGCGCGGCTTGCTCGGATCGCCGGCGATCTCGCCGCGTTCCTCCATCAGGAAACCCCAGTCGGGGCGCGCGCGCGACAGCTCCTCGAAGATCGTCTGCTCGGCGCGCTGGTCAGCCATCGACACGAAGTCGGCGGGGCCCTTGCGACTCACCTGGAGCTGCTGAACCTCGTTGAAGTCGCGGCGCAGGCGCGGCGCTGCCTTGCGGGCTGCGCGGTCCATGACGGTGATGAGGCCTGAATGACTAACCAATGCAATTCTCCCCCCTCCTGCTTGCAGGAGGGGCTGGGGGTGGGCTCGCGCTGTCCGCGAGCGGCTCGTTCGAGGGGCTGCGGGTGCCCACCCCTCGGCCCCCTCCCGCAAGCAGGAGGGGAGGAAAAGTCAGTCCGCGCGGCGGACGTAGGTCTGCTCGTATACATCGACCACGATGCGGGTGCCGGCGCCGATATGCGGCGGGACCATCACGCGGACGCCGTTTTCGAGGATCGCCGGCTTGTAGCTGGACGAGGCCGTCTGGCCCTTCACCACCGCATCCGCCTCGACGATCAGCGCTTCGATCGTGTCGGGGAGCTGCACCGAGATCGGACGCTCCTCCCAGAGCTCCATCACCACGTCCATGCCGTCCTGCAGGAAGGCGGCGGCATCGCCGAGCAGGTCGGCCGGCAGCGTGATCTGCTCGTAATTGATCTTGTCCATGAAGGTCAGCTGATCGCCTTCGCGGAACAGGAACTGGAAGTCGGTCGTCTCCAGCCGCACCTTCTCGAGCGACTCGGCCGAACGGAAGCGGACATTGTTCTTCCGGCCGTCGATCAGGTTCTTCATCTCGACCTGCATATAGGCGCCGCCCTTGCCGGGCTGCGTGTGCTGAATTTTCACCGCACGCCAGATGCCGCCTTCATATTCGAGGATGTTGCCGGGACGAATCTCGACCGCGTTGATCTTCATGGAGATGCCTGTGCTGGAAAGAGCGAAGGCGGGCCTTTAACGGGAGGAGGGCTTTCCGGCAAGATAGGGGTAGGGATCGACCTCCTGCCCCTGATACCAATGCTGTTCCGGCGTAGCGTAGGCGAGCCCGAAATGGAGATGGAAATTCCCCGCGCCGGCGTTCCCGGTATCGCCGACAAAGCCGAGCGGATCACCCACCTTGACCGCCTGCCCCTCCTGCACGCCGGGCGCGTAGCGGGCGAGGTGCGCGTAATAATAGACCCAGAGCCGGTCGGGCGAACGGACGTACAGCGTGGTGCCGCCGGCCGCGCTCTGGAACAGCTTCTCGATCGTGCCGGGCGCAGCGGCCGTCACCAGCGTGCCGCCCGGCGCCATGATGTCGGTGCCGTGATGCTCGCGCTGGCCGTTCTCGCGCGGATCTTCCCAGCTGTCGTCGATCGCGCTCCGCGCTACGCCCGCCACCGGGACGGCGAGAAGCGCGCCGTACGCGGGGACGGGCGCTGGCGCCGTGGCCTGCCCGGTCATCGGCATTGGCGTCGGCGCTTGAGTCGGCGCAGGTCGGGCTGGACTTGTCGGCTGCTTCGCATCCGGCAGGGCCTGTCCGAGCAGCAGCAACGCAACGAACGCCCCTACTACGACACACAGCACGAGCAGGAAACCGCAACCGAGCTTCTTCATCGCGTCACTCCTGGAAGACCGCCGGCGTGCCCGGCTTCACCATCAGCGACAGGCGTGCCGCGTCCCAGTTGCTCAGGCGGATGCAACCATGGCTTTCGGCGCGCCCGACGGTCGATGGCTCCGGCGTGCCGTGGATGCCGTAATGCGGCTTGGACAGATCGAGCCAGATCACGCCGACTGGGCCGTTGGGGCCGGGCGGAAGCTTCGCCGCCTTGGCGCTGTCCTTGGCATCCCAGAACAGGTCCGGATTATAGTGGAAAGGTGGATTGTAGGAAGCGCCCAGGATCTTCCACGTGCCGATCGGCAGCGGATCATGCTCGCTGCCCATCGTCGCCTGGAATTGCGCGACGAGCTTCCCGTCGGCGTCCAGCACGCGCAGTACTTCGTCCGACTTGTCGACCACGACCTTCACCCCCTGCGGCTGATTGGCGTCGACGTTCAGATCGTTGAGCGTCTTGCGCCAGTCGGCCGGCAGCTTCGCGTCATAGGCCCGCGATACCGGCAGCGCATTGGGGAAGACGACGCGCGAACCGGGCGCCAGCCGGGTCCGCGGATCATTGAGCGCAAGCAGCACCTGCGGCGTGGTGTGGAACATCTCCGCCAGCTTCTCCATCGGCGAGCGATAGCCGAGCCCGGGGAGCTTGGCCTGTTCCTGCGGATCCTTCGGAAACGGATTGGTGTAAGGCCCGGCTAGCGTCTCCGCCGAAAGCGCCAGCGTCCGCGTCGGTCGCCACGCGCGATAGGCGTGAAGTGCCTGCAAGGTGGGCTGATCGATCTCGCCGCTGATCTTGAGCCCGCGATTTTCCTGGAAGCCCTTGAGCGCCGCGGTGAGCGACTTGCCGGGACGCCCGTCGAGAATGCCCGGGGAGAATCCGAGATGGTCGAGAATCACCTGGACGTGCAGGATCGTGCGATCGATCGTCTGCGCTTCCGGCGCATTTGTTCCCGTCGACGCGGCACCGACGGGGCCAACGGTTACAAATGCGAGACAAAGCGCGCCGATGGCCATTTTTCTCATCGTTTCAATATCCTATCTTCATCGTATGCACTTAGTCATGCACTCAACGACGGACGGCCCGGTTGTGTCCGATCCGAAACGAGCGGACGGGCCGATCCTGTCGCGACGCGCGCTGATCGGGGGAGCGATCGCCGGGGGCGCCGCACTTGCGCTGCCACTGCCCGCGATGGCGGCAGGCGCCGAGTGGCGGCTCGCCATCCGCAACGTCCACAATAACGAGAGCGTCGATGCGGTTTTCGCCCGTGGCGGACAGTTTGTGTCGGATGGTCTTGCCGAGCTGAATCACGGCCTGCGTGACTGGCGCACCGGCAAGGTATTCGCGATGGACCGCCGGCTTCTCGCGTTGCTCGTCCAGTTGCGCGAGAAGCTCGAGATCCGCGGCGGCCGCAAGATCGATCTCATCTCCGGCTATCGTTCGCCGCAGACCAATGCGTCACTGAGGGCCCGGGGCGGCGAGCACACCGGAGTCGCCAGCCAGAGCCAGCACATGCTCGGCAAGGCAGCGGACATCATGATTCCCGGCGTGCCGCTCGACCGGCTGCGCGGCGCGGCTCTTGCGCTGGGCGGCGGCGGGGTCGGCTATTATCCGCGCGACGGGTTCGTCCACGTCGATACCGGCCGCGTGCGCCACTGGTAGCAGACAGGGCGACGAGCCCGCCCTATAGCACGGCGCTCACGACCCTGGGGGCCGCCTTTTCATGCTTCGATTCGCCACGACCCTCGCCCGGAAGCTCACGCCGGACGCCGTAAGACCGCATCGCTATTTTGCCGCCCTCGCGCGGAGCCGAACCGGGCAGCGGGTGATCGCCGGCCCGTTCAAGGGCATGCGCTATATCGATCGATCGGTCGGCAGCGCCTATGTGCCCAAGCTGCTCGGTATCTATGAGCGCGAACTGGCGTCGGTGGTCGAGCAGATCGTCGCTTCCCGGCCATCGCTGATCGTCGATGTCGGCGCGGCCGAGGGCTATTATGCGGTCGGGCTTGCCTGCCGCCTTCCCGACACGCAGATGATCGCATTCGAAATGGAAGCGGGCGGCCGGGCCGCCGTGGCCGAGCTGGCCGCCGCCAACGACGTGGCGGACCGCGTCACCATTTTGGCAACCTGCGAACCGGAAGGACTGGGCGCTGCGCTGGACGACCAAAAGGGCGCCGTGGTGATCATGGATGTCGAAGGCTATGAGGACGTGCTGCTAGACCCGGCGAAAGTCCCCGCCCTCGCCTCGACCACTTTTCTGGTCGAACTGCACGAGTTCGCGGTCGCCGGAATCGCCGATACCATTGCGAAGCGCTTCGCCCCGACCCACGACCTGGAGCTGATCTGGGCCGAGGGCCGCAGCCGCACCGATTTCCCGTGGCGCACCATGCTCACCCGCCTGTTGCCGGCGCGCTATATCGACGGCGCGGTCAGCGAGATGCGCCCGCCGCGCATGTCCTGGTATTTCGCTCGGCCAAAGGCGGGCTAGCGCCATCGTCATATCCTCGACCCAAAGACCCTGACCGGATGCCTGGTGAGCCATTGCCGAATCCGCTCGTCCGTCTTGCTCGCCAGCCACGCCAGGAACAGCAGGATAGAGAGGAACAGGAACAGGCTTGCCGGCGCAGGGAAATCTATGACGCGCTCGACATAAATCCACGCCGCTATGAAGCACATGTGGATGACGTAGAGCGGAAATGAAATGATCCCCAGAAATATGAAGAGCGGCCGCATTGACTCGGTCGGCTCGATCCGGGCCGCGAGAAAAACCAGCAATGGCGAAGTGGCGAGGGTTACCGCAAGATCATAGGGGAGCCGCAAGCCAGCCAGAGGATCGAAGAACAGGAGCGCCATGACCGCGAGCAGAGCAAGCAGCGACCAGTTTGTCTCCTTTGCCGGGATCTTCCGCCGGTATCGGTAGAGCAACAGACCCGCGGTGAATGAGAATATGGTCCTGGCCAGCCCGCTGCCGATTTCCGTCCAATGGGTGCCGATATTGGCGTCGCCATGGCGTACGGTAAAATAGGCGAAAACCAGGCCCGACAGGATCAGGATCACAAATTCGGACGCCGCGCCGATCCGCCGGCAGATGCCGGCCCACAGGATATTCCCCCATAGTTCGTAGATCAGAGACCAGGACGGTCCGTTCAGCGGAGCAATGCTGGTCGGACCGCCGACCAGCGGAATGAACAGCAAACCGCAGACAAGGGCAACAGGCAGGATGGCGCTGGAGAGCGCATTTTCGCTTCCGGTCGCCTGTTGCGCGAGCATCTGAACGAGGCCGAGCAGCAAGCCTGCCAGGTAGAGCGGATAAAAGCGGATGAGCCGCTTGCTTGCCAGCCCGGAGACCGTGAGACTGCCCGATACGAGACGCGCGCCATAAGCCTCGGCGAGGACGAAACCGCTAAGCACGAAGAAGATGTCCACCGCCAGATAGCCACTGAGTGCCTGCTCCGGCCAAAAGCTGCCATGCGCGTGAAAGATGGCGACGCAGAGTGCGGCGACGCCCCGGATACCGTTCAGGGTATCATATCTGCGCCGCCGATCGTTCACATGATCGCCCTCGGCAAGGCGGGAACCGGGCGGGCGACCGAAAGACAGCGAAGCTGCGATTTCGGCGGCCCCTGCACGCCTAGCAAAGGATCGCTCCAAAGGCCTTCACCGCCGCGGCTTCGTCCCCGCCCCATATGGAGCCGGATACCGCGATGAAATCGGCACCGGCGGCAATCAGCGGCGGCGCGTTTGCCGGGGTGATGCCGCCGATCGCGACGCAGGGGATCTCGAACACAGTCGACCACCAGCTCAGGATCACCGGATCGGGATGGTGGCTGACGGCCTTGGTGGTTGTCGGATAGAAACTGCCGAAAGCGACATAGTCGGCCCCGGCCTCGCCCGCTTCCATCGCAAGGTGCCGGCTGTCGTGGCACGTCACGCCGATCTGCGCTGTCGGCCCCAGGACCGACCGGGCCTCGCGCGGATCGCCGTCGTCCTGGCCGAGATGGACGCCGTCGGCGCCCAAACGCTTGGCCAGCGCGATGCTGTCATTGACCAGGAACGCCACGTCGCGCTCGGCACAGATCGCGCGGAGCGGCTCGCCCAGGCGAGTCGCCTCGTGCTGATCGATGTCCTTCACGCGGAACTGGAATGCGGCCACCGGCCCGGCGTCGAGCGCGCGCGCGAGCCGATCGGGAAAGGCGCCGCCGACATCGAGCGGCGAGACGAGATAGAGCTGGCAGGGCGGCCGCCGCACGTCGCGCGTGAAGCGTGCGGCAAAGCCGGGATCGAGCGGGCCGAGGGGATCTTCTTCAGTCATGCCGCGGCGCCTAGCACGGCAAGCAGAAAGCCGTCCCATTTCTTCGCGCCGACCGTCTGCACCGCGGTCGCGCTCAGCCGCGGCTCGGCGGCCACGGCCTCGAACAGAGCGCGCGTGCCCTGGATGCGGGGATCGTCGCTCGCCGCGTCAAGCACCCCGCCCTCGCGCACGACATTATCTACGATAATCGTCGTGCCCGGCCGCGCCAAGGCGATGGCCGCCTTCAGATAGGCAACGTTGTTCGGCTTGTCGGCGTCGATGAACACGAAGTCGAATGGCCCCTCCCCCGCTGCGATCATCGCGTCGAGCAGGTCGAGCGCCGGCCCGACGCGGAGATCGACCTGCGCCGCGAAGCCGGCGCTGGCGATATTGCCGCGCGCGACTTCGGCATGATGCAGATCGAGCTCGATCGTCACCAGCCTCCCATCCGCCGGCAAGGCCCGCGCGAGCCAGATCGTCGAATAGCCGCCGAGCGTGCCGAGTTCGAGGATATGGCGCGCGCCTGCCATGCGGGCGAGCAGATGGAGCATCTTGCCCTGCGCCGCCGATACTTCGATCGGCGGCAATCCGCCCGCCTCGTTGGCTGCCAGCGCAGAATCGAGCGCCGCGTCGGCGCCGATCAGGTGAGCGGCGATATAGTCGTCGACATCCGTCCAGGCGGGGTCGTTCATCTTGTCGCGCCCGGCACGCCGCTGATCGGCCGGGTCTCGGCGACGGTATCGAAGCCGGCGATCAGCGGCCGGCCTTTCGCAATGGCATCCCGCACCGCGGGCAGCGCCAGCGACGCGGCATGCGCCGCCCTGTTTTCCCAGATTTCGGTGACCAGAAGCGAATCGCCGTCCGCCAGGTCCTCGGCCACGACATAAGCAAGGCAGCCGGGCATCGAGTCCGATCCGCCCGTCAGCGCTGCGGCGAGCGCGTCGCGCTGCCCGGGTTTCGCCTTGATCCGGCCGATCAGGCCGTAGGTTTCGCCCGCCGCAACGGCGGACACCGGCCACCCGACCGCCGCGATCGCCACGGCACCGCCGATGACGTCGCGACGACGGATGACCGGCAGCTCGCTCATTCCTCGTTCTTGTAGATGCGGATCAGCTTGTCGAGCATCGCCAGCGCTTCGTCGCGCGGCCGCTGGAAGGTGTTGCGGCCGATGATCGAGCCGTTGCCGCCGCCGTCGCGAATGTCGCGCGCGTCCTGATAGACCGCATCGGCGCCCTTGGCCGCACCGCCCGAGAACACCACGATGCGCCGGCCGGCAAAGCTCGCCTGGACGACATGGCGGACGCGGTCGGCCTGCTTCGACCAGTCGGTGCCTTCGTAGAGCGGCTTGGCTTCCTTCTGCTCGATATGATCGCTGGGCAGCTTCACCTTGATGATATGCGCGCCGAGCAGCGCGGCCATGTGCGCCGCATAGGCGCCGACATCGAGCGCGAGCTCGCCCGACTTGGGCAGCGCGCCGCCGCGGGGATAGGACCAGATGACGGTCGCGATGCCGAGCGCCTTGGCCTCGGCCGACATCTCGCGAATCTGGCCGATCATGTCGAACAGATCGTCCGAGCCGGGATAGATGGTGAAGCCGATCGCGGCACAGCCAAGCCGCACGGCGTCTTCGACGCTGGCGGTGACTGCCTGGTTGGCGCCCTGCGCCCAGCTGTTCGAGCTGTTGACCTTCAGGATGGTCGGGATCTGGCCGGCAAAGGTCGCTGCCCCCGCCTCGAGCATGCCGAGCGGTGCGGCATAAGCGGAAAGGCCGGCATCGATCGCGATCTGGTAATGATAATGGGGATCGTAAGCCGCCGGGTTGATCGCGAAGCTGCGCGCCGGGCCATGCTCGAAGCCCTGATCGACCGGCAGGATGACGAGCTTGCCGGTGCCGCCGAGCTTGCCGTGCTCCAGGATGCGGGCGAGGTTCGCCTTCACGCCGGGATTGTCGGACTCATATTTGTCGAGAATGGCCTTTACGGTCGGCGTCATCATGATCCCCTTGGCGCTACTGGATGTGATGAACGAGCTGTTAGCGAGCGATCGCGAAAGGGGCAACGGTCGTGCTGCAATGCGGCACGGGAGCCGCGGCCAGGGCGAGCGCGCGGACCGGTAAAAGCGCAGGATGCGGCGAGATCGGGCCTCCCACGCGGAGGTCAGCCGTTCCCACCCTCTACCCAGCGCAGGAACTGGCCGGCATGGAGGCTGCGGAGCAGCATGGCGCGATAGCGCGGGGATGCCGGGCCGCCGGCCTCCCGGTCCTTCGGCCATGCCTCCATAACCTTTTTCAGCTTCGGCAGGTCGAGCAGGCGCGAGGCCAGCTGGGATCGCTCCAGTCGATCGAGCTCAGCCGCCAAGGCGTCCCGATGCGGCGTCAGCCGGGCGTGCCAGTCACCATTCTGCGCGCCGCGGCGCATGTTGCCGAGCAGCGCCGCCGGCAACCGGTCAGCGAAGACGCGGCGCGCAAAGCTGCGGTGGACGCCGCCGAGCAGGAATTGCGCGTCGGGCGTCGCCAGGGCGAGATCGATGACCCGGCGATCCGAAAAGGGATCGGACCGCGTTATCCCGGTGATCGCCCGCAACGCGCCATGGCTCTCGACCTGCATGCGCGACCGCTCGACCATATACCGCGCGACGGTATGGCGCCCGCCGCTCGCCAGGGGATCGAGCGCGAGGACGGAATGCTCCAGGCACTGCTGCTCGAGCTTTTCGGCATGATAAAAGTCCGGATTGACTGCCGTGTTGCGCAGCCACGCCGGGCCCTGCCCGCGCGCGGCGCCAAGCCGGTTTCTGAGCCCGGCAGGCAACGTCCTCGACAGCGTATAGCGGACCAGGCCACGCCAGACATTTGCGGGAAGGGTGCGCCTTAGCGCGCGAAGCTCCCGGGTTAGTGCCCACCAACGGCCTTCCTCCCGCAAGGTGGAGAGATGATCCATCCCATCAGCACTGACGGTAACATTGCCCCAGCTACCCTCCAGCAAGGTGGTTGCACCGAGCTCCGCCGCGCGGCGATTCACCCCGGCGAACCAGGCGGCGTTGGAGGGCGCGCGGATCGGCATGCCGGCCTGCAGGAAGAAGCGGGCGGGATCGATCTCGAAAGACTCGACCGCATTCGACGACAGATATTCGATCTCGAGATTGGGGTGCGCTGCCGCCAGGGCGTCGACGAATGGCCGCTCATCGGCATAGCGATCGGCGGCAACCGGTTCCGCACCGCCGGGCACCGGCAGCTTGCAAAGCCCCCTGATCGTCGTCGCGGGACTGAGTCGCGCGGCCGTGGCGGCGATGGCGCTCGAATCGAGACCGCCGCTGACGGAACAGACGATCGGGCCGTCGATCCGCAGGCGGGACCGGACGGCAGCATCGAACGTGCTCCGCATCGCCTCAACATGTTCCAGGTCCGTTCGGGGCGCGGCAACGGCCTGCATCTCGGGGCGCCACAGAGCCTCGCTCTGCACCGCGCGCTCGTCGATCAGCACGCGCGCGGCCGGCCCCACATGGCGGATCGCGCGATAGAAAGTGCGATCGCCGGGATCTGCGCAGGTCAGCAACATCTCGGCCACCGTCTGCTCGTCCACATCGCGCGGCACCTGGGGCAAGGCGAGCAGTGGCCGATAGGAGGTCGCAAAGGCAACGAACCCGTCGCCGCGCGCGTAGAAAAGGGCGCGCTGCTGGCTATGGTCGCGCGCCAGCATCAAACGACCTTCGCGCTGGTCCCACAATGCCCAAGCAAAATCACCGAGCAAGTACCGTGGGGCGTCAGCGCCGAACCGCTCATATGCCTTGACGACGAGAACGCCGTCCGGCGCCGCGACATCGGCGGCGCGCAGGCCGAGGCGCTCGATCAGCTCGCTTCGATTGTCGAGCCGCCCGTCGAACATCGAAACGGCGTTGCCGTCACAGCCCAGCCCGGGCTGCGCTTCCCTGCGATCCTCAGGGGACAGAAAGCGCTGCCGGCAGACGAAAACCCCGCCGCTCACCCGTGCTACCCGCGCAGGCTGCACCAGCGCCTGGTCCAGTGCCGCGATCAGGCGCCCCTCGGTGCCGGAGGCCAGCGTCGTCCCGCCAAGCGACACCACGCCCGCGAAGCAGGTCAATCGCTAACCCGGAACGCGAAAGCCGGCGCTGCTCAAGAGAAGAGATTCCCCGTTCCGTCGGAGACCGTGTTCGCTGCGTGGTCCGTGTCGTTGGGAGCCGACGCTGTAATCACGACTGGCGTGGTCCATACCCGCCGCTCGTCGTGGTGGACCGCAACGTCAGGTTGCAAATTGTCTTTCATGGATTCCTCGCACCGGCCGTTGGGACCGGATTTGGCCTATCGGCCCCGCAGTCCTCTGTAAATGGCGTGAAGAGCATTGGCGGCCCTGTTGCCATACCCACTATGGGGTGAATCGTCGGGCGCGGGAGATCGGCCGCCACATATTGACGGAACCCGGCCCCTGCATCAGGTTCCTGGCCTGGGGGAATATCATGAAGGCATTCACACGCGGTTTGAGGATGCTCGGCCTGGGCGCGGCCGCTTTCTTCCTGACTGCCGCCAAGTCTCCCAAGGTCGGCGAGCCGGCACCCGATTTCGAGCTGACGCTGATCGATGGCTCGAAGGTGTCGCTCGGCCAGCTTCGCGGCCAGGTGGTGGTGCTCAACTTCTGGGCGACCTGGTGCGTGCCCTGCCGGGCGGAGCTGCCGATGCTGGACGCCTATTATGAAGCCCAGCAGAAAGCGGGCCTCAAGGTGTTTGCGATCTCTACCGAGGGTTCGCTCCCGCTGTATCGCTTGAAGAAGCTTTTCGCGGTGATGCACATCCCGTCGGCAAAGAAGATCAGGGGCCCCTACACGATCCTGAAAGGCGTGCCGACCAACTACATCATCGATCGATCCGGCCGCATCCGCTACGCCAAGGCGGCGGCGCTCGATCGCGACGACCTTGACCGGCTGATCCTGCCGCTGCTGCGCGAGCCGGCACCGGTCATCGCGGCGACGAACTGATCCCGGAAGTCGCCTACGCCGTCAGCGCCGCAACGCCGGGCAGTTCCTTGCCTTCCATCCATTCCAGGAACGCGCCGCCGGCGGTCGACACGAAAGTGAAGTCGTCCCCCACCCCCGCCTGATTGAGCGCGGCCACCGTATCGCCGCCGCCGGCGACCGAAACCAGCGATCCGTCGCGGGTCAGCGCTGCCGCGGTACGGGACAGTGCCACCGTCGCCGTATCGAAGGGCGGCGTCTCGAAGGCGCCGAGCGGGCCGTTCCACACCAGGGTGCGGCAATTCTTGAGCACGTCGGCCAGCGCCTCGACCGCGGCGGGGCCGATGTCGAGGATCATCTCGTCGACCGCCACCTCATGCACGTTCACCGTGCGGATCGGCGGGTTGGCGCGGAATTCCTTCGCCACCACCACGTCATAGGGCAGATGGATGGTGCAATTGGCGCGCTCTGCGGCCGCGAAGATCTCCTCCGCGGTGCCGGTCAGGTCATGCTCGCACAGCGACTTGCCGACATCGACCCCGCGCGCGGCGAGGAAGGTGTTGGCCATGCCGCCGCCGATGATGAGATGATCGACCTTCGCGACGAGATGCTTCAGCACGTCGAGCTTGGTCGAGACCTTGGCGCCGCCGACCACTGCCGCGACGGGATGCTCGGGATTGCCCAATGCCTTGTCGAGCGCGGTCAGTTCGGCTTCCATCGCCCGGCCTGCGAAGGCGGGCAACAGATGCGCGAGCCCCTCGGTCGAGGCGTGCGCGCGGTGCGCCGCGGAGAAAGCGTCGTTGACGTAGAAATCGCCGAGCTTCGCCATTTCGGCGGCGAGAGCGGGGTCGTTCGTTTCCTCACCGGCATGGAAACGGGTGTTCTCGAGGACCGCGATGTCCCCGTCCTTCAGGGTAGCGATCGCCTCGGCCGCACCTTCGCCGACACAATCCTCGATGAAGCGCACCGGGCGGCCGAGCACCTGCGAATAGGGCTTGGTCACCAGCGCCAGCGACATTTCAGGATCGCGCTTGCCCTTGGGGCGGCCGTAATGGGCAAGGATCAGGACGATCGCGCCCCGGTCGGCCAGCTCGGTGACGGTCGGCAACGTCGCGCGGAAGCGCGTGTCGTCCGTCACCGCGCCATCCGCCATCGGCACATTCAGATCCTCGCGGACGAGCACGCGCTTGCCGGCGACATCGCCGATATCGTCGAGCGTCTTGAAGCTTTGAACCGTCATTGTTCCACCCTGATGCTATCGCCGAGACGGATATCGCCGCCCTCTATCACCCGGGCCAGCGCACCGCCGCGCCAATCCGGCGTGAGCGCTGCCTTCAGTCCCGGCTCGACCTCCTCCATGCGGCTGCACGGATCGCATTCGACCATGATCTCCAGCACGACCGACTCGCCGATCCGCACCATCGCCCCGGGGCGCTGCGGCAGATCGAGTCCCTCCACCAGCAGGTTCGCCCGCCGCACCGACCAGTGATGGTCGACGCCAAGCTCGGCCATCGCCGCGTCCCAGTCGGCCCGCTCGATCAGCGAGACCTGGCGCTTCGCCGACCGGCCCGGCTTCACCGCGCCGCGAAAATCCCCGGCCAGCCCCGCCTCGATGGAGACATGGACTGACTCGAGGACTTCGATCGGTCCGCGCGGGCGGCCGTGACGGGCGATGCCGGTGAGCACGCCCATCGCCTTAGAGGAACGCGCCCATCGCGCCGGCGGTATCGACCATGCGGTTCGAGAAGCCCCACTCATTGTCGTACCAGCTGACGACGCGGACGAGCTTGCCGTCGAGCACTGCGGTCTCCAGGCTGTCGATGGTCGAGCTGGCCGACGTGTGCATCAGGTCGATCGAGACGAGCGGCTCGTCTGTGTAATCGAGGATGCCGACCAGCGGGCCGCTTTCCGATGCTGCCTTGAGGATCGCGTTGACCTCTTCCCTGGTCGTGTCGCGCTTCGGCGTGAAGGTCAGGTCGATCAGCGAGACGTCCGGCACCGGCACGCGAATCGCCGAGCCGTCGAGCTTGCCCTTGAGCTCGGGCAGCACTTCGCCGACCGCGCGGGCAGCACCGGTCGTGGTCGGGATCATCGACATGCCGGCTGCGCGGGCGCGGCGCAGATCCGGGTGGATCTGGTCGAGGATCTTCTGATCGTTGGTATAGGCATGGACGGTGGTCATCAGGCCGCGCTCGATGCCGATCGCATCGTTCAACACCTTGGCGACGGGCGCCAGGCAGTTGGTGGTGCACGATGCGTTGGAGACGATGTCGTGCCCTGCTTCGAGCTTGTCGTTGTTGACGCCGAACACCACGGTCAGGTCGACGCCCTTGGCCGGGGCGGAGATCAGCACTTTCTTCGCGCCGGCATCGATATGCTTCTGCGCGCTTTCGCGGTCGGTGAAGAAGCCGGTGCATTCGAGCACGATGTCCACGCCCAGCTCGGCGTGCGGCAGCTTGGCCGGATCGCGCTCGGCGGTCACGCGGATGCGCTTGCCGTCGACGACCAGGTCGTTGCCCTCGGCCGAAACCTTGCCCGGATATTTGCCGTGCACCGAATCGCGCGAGAACAGCCATGCATTGGACTTGGCATCGGCAAGGTCGTTGATCGCGACGAGCTCAAGTCCCGTATCGCCCCGCTCCAGTACCGCGCGTGCAACCAGACGACCGATACGCCCGAAACCATTGATCGCAACCTTCACCGTCATCGCAATTACCTCCGTCGCGGATGCCGGTCCCGGCGCGGACATGCGCAGAAGGATAACCGGCGAGTCTGATAAGCCGCGCGGTCTTTGCGGTCGGCGGAGCCCCCCGTCAACCGCCACAGGGGAAATCGATCTTGCCCACTGGCGAAGCCATGCTATCCGGGAGCGATGGCAGACGAGACGCCTCCGCCCGCGCTCGACCGTATCGACCGGGCCATTGCAAGAATAGAAGCGGCGGTTGCCGAGCGCGATCGGGCAGCCGAAACGGCCGCCCAGCGCCATGCGCAGTTGCGCGCCAGGATCGAACAGGCAGTGGCGACGCTGGACGACGTCATCGCTCGCGGCGAAGGCGGCGGCGCCTAATGGCCGACGTCACCCTCACCATCGGCGATCGCCGCCACACCGTCGCGTGTCGCGACGGCGAGGAGGCGCAGCTGCGCAAGCTTGGCGAACTGCTCGACCGCCACTGGACGACCGCGTCGCGCGCCTCCGGCGGGCTCAATGGCGAGCGGACCATGTTGTTCGTCGCCCTGATGCTCGCCGACGAACTGGACGAGGCACAGCGCCGCCCGCCGGAGGGCGCCGGCGCCGCCATGCTGGAGCAGGTGGCCGACCGGCTCGAACAGCTTGCGGCGGTACTTGAGAATTAACCTCCCAGGGCTTATATCCGTCAGTGGCGGGCACTGCCCGGTACGAGCCTTACCGATTATCCCTGAGGCGATTCTTCTTCCTAGGGGGTTGTCCCTGCGCAGGCCCTGGCCTGTCGTACATGATCCCCACCTGATGCTTTTGGCGTCAGAGGATATTCAGGCAAACGGCCATGGCGGTCCCGCCACCGCTCTGTAGGCTGGCAATGCAATGACCTTCGACAAGCCAGCCATGCGCGCCCGCATCCGTGCCGAGCGCGACCGGTTCTTCGCCGCGCATCCGCCGGCGATCCAGCCTCTGCCCCCTCTCCTGGCCCTTTTCAGGCATGGCCTGACCGTCGCTTCCTATGTGCCGCTCGGCAGCGAAGCCGATCCGTCGCTGATTGCGCGCGCCGCGGTCGAACGGGGCTGCGCGATCGTCCTGCCGCATGTCACGGTCCGGTCGGAACCGATGCGCTTCCTGGCATGGGACAGCGAGGAAGACCTGATTCGCGGGCCGCACGGCCTGCACCAGCCACATCACGAATCGACGGCGCTCGCTCCGGACATCGTGCTGACGCCGTTGCTGGCGTTCGATTCGCAGCTCAACCGACTCGGCCAGGGTGCCGGCTATTACGACCAGGCATTCGAGCGCTTTCCCGATGCGGCGCGGATCGGCGTCGCCTGGAGCGTGCAGCACGTCGAAAGCCTGCCCGCCGACCCGTGGGACGTACCCCTCCACGCCATCCTCACCGAACAAGAATGGATCACCCGCCCGTGAATACCGGTCCCAGCTGGCGCAAGCCCGTCGGCATGCTCGCCATCCTCGTCCTGATCGCCCTGTGGGTGGTGCTCGTGGCGAGCCTGTCCGGCATCGTCGGCCAGTGGCACGCGCTGCTCCAGCTTCTCTTCTATCTCGTCACGGGAATCGTCTGGCTCTGGCTGCTGCCGATGCGGCGCATGCTGCGCTGGATGGAAACCGGAACCTGGCGGTAGAGGCGTTTTCGGTAAGACGGCGCCGAGTCAGCGAAGCGACAAGCGACTTTAGAGCGAGATGACTTTAGCTAAATCGAGGGAAGCCGATTCCACGCGATGTCATTTCGCTCTAACCGCGGCCCCGGCTTGTGCCGGGGCGACCTGCGTCATCTTCGGAAATGTGAAGAATGGCGCGAGTGACGGGGCTCGAACCCGCGACCTCCGGCGTGACAGGCCGGCGCTCTAACCAACTGAGCTACACCCGCTTGGAAAGCGTGAGGCGCGGCACCTAAGCGAGGTGCCCTACCCTGTCAACAGCCCTTTCAACCGTCGTCTTCAATCGGTGGTGCTGCCCGGCCCGCGCGGTCGCGGCGCTGCTGCGTCAACGTGCCGTGTTCGAACAGGAAGCCGGCGATATCCGGCTTGCCGGCGGCACCGATCACGGTCTGGATGATGATCAGCAGCGGCACCGCAAGCAGCGCCCCCGGCGTGCCCCACACCCACCCCCAGAAGCTGAGCGAGATGAGAATCATGATCGGGTTGATCGTCAGCCGGTGGCCGACGATGAACGGCGTGATCGCATTCGCCTCCAGCAGATGCGCGCCGATCATGATCGCGGCGGGCAGCAGCGCGACCCAGATATCGGGGAAGGTCATCAGCCCGCCCAGCGCCAGCAGCATGGCCGCGACGATCGGCCCGAAATAGGGGATGTAGTTGAACAGGGCGACGATACCGCCCCACATCAGCGGATAGGGCATGCCGAGCAGCCACAAGGCGAAGGCGATCACCAGCCCGAGCGAGAGGTTGATGATCGTGATCGTCCCGAGATAGGCCGACGTATCATCCACGACGTCCTGGATTACCCGCGCGGTGGCCATGGCCCCGCCGAAGCTCGAACGGCTGGTGATCGTCCGCCGCCGCAGCCTGGTCCAGCCCGACAGGAAGAAATAAACGACCAGGATGCCGAAAAAGACCTGGACGATCGCGGTCGGCGCCGAGGTCGCGGCAAGCTCCAGGATCGAGCTGGGCGGCGTGACGGCGGTGGTCTGCGGCGCGTTGACCGGGCCGCTCGCGGCAAGATGCCGCACCGTCCGGTTCACATATTTTTCGAGGTTCGAATAGAGATCGAGTACCGGCGCGATGTTCATCTGGATCCGGTCGATCCGGTCCGGCAGGCGGCGGAAGAACTCGGTCGCCGGAACGATGATCGCCGCAAGCGCGATGTTCGCAGCCACCAGGAACAGCAGCACGCAGGTGAGCGATGCCAGGGCCGAGGGCACCCGGTGCCGCTCGAGCCATTCAAGCACCGGCACCAGCGCGATGGCGATGACCAGCGCAGCGGTGGTCGGCAGGAAGAATTCGGCGCCGGCCTTCAGCGCGAAGGGCGTGGCGAGCGCGAGGCCGATGCCGGCGATGAGCGTGAGCGCGGCGAGCAGCCGATCGCGGCGTTGCGCGATGCGCCCGTCGTCGCTCGTCTCCTCATCCAGCGGCAGGCCGAACGCGCCTTCGCCGGGGGCCTGCCCTGCGCCATGCCCGGAACCGTCCGCCACACTACACCCCTTTACGTTACGCTTACCGGGACAGCGTAGCGGCATTCCCCTGCATTGTAATCCCGGCTAGTTTCCGACAATGCGCGATCTGATCCTGGTCATCGACGAAGGCACAACCTCTACCCGGGCGATGCTGTTTGCGCCCGACGGCACCTGTCTTCACAGCGAAGCGGCCGAACTGACGCAGCATTATCCGGAAAGCGGCCGGGTCGAGCATGACGCAGCCGAAATCTGGGACAAGACCCTCGCCGTATCGCGCCGCGTGGCCGAACGCGGCGGCGGGGCCGAACGGATTGCCGCGATCGGCATCACCAACCAGCGCGAGACGGTGGTGTTCTGGGATCGCGAAACCGGCGAACCGCTGGCCCCCGCGATCGTCTGGCAGGACCGGCGCACGGCAGCGATCTGCAAGGATTTGCGCGAGGCGGGCAATGAGCCCGCAGTGCAGGCCAAGACCGGGCTGTTGCTCGATCCCTATTTTTCCGGATCCAAGATCGGCTGGGCGATGGCCAACTGGCCGCAGCTCAAGGAGGCCGGGGATCGACTGGCCGTGGGCACGATCGAGAGCTGGCTGATCTGGAAGCTGACCGGCGGACTGCACATCACCGACGCGACCAATGCCAGCCGCACCGCGCTGATGGCGATCGGCAGCGGCCAGTGGGACGACGGGCTGATCGACCTGTTCGGTGCCCCCCGCGCGGCCCTGCCGAAGATCGTCGATTGCGCCGGCCGGTTCGGCGAGACCAGTTTGTTCGGCGCGGCGATCCCGATCTGCGGCATCGCCGGCGACCAGCAGGCAGCGACGATCGGCCAGTCCTGCCTGAAGCCCGGCGAGACCAAGGCGACCTTCGGCACCGGCGCGTTCGTGCTGACTCAGGCCGGTGCAATCCCACCGACGTCGCGCAACCGGCTGCTCTCCACGATCGTATGGCAGTTGAACGGGCGGCGCGCCTATGCGCTGGAAGGATCGGTGTTCGTCGCCGGGAGCCTGATCAAATGGCTGCGCGATACGCTCCACCTGATCGGCGACGCGGCCGAGACCGAGAAACTGGCGCGCAGCGTCGATTCGAATGGCGGCGTCTATTTCGTGCCGGCGCTGTCGGGCCTGGGCGCGCCGTGGTGGGAGCCCGATGCGCGCGGGACGATCTCCGGCCTCAGCTTCTCGAGCGAGCGGGCGCATATCGTCCGTGCCGCGCTCGAATCGATGGCGCACCAGGCGCACGACCTGAAGACCGCGTTCGCGGCCGACGGCGTGGACTGGAAGACGCTCCGCATCGACGGCGGCATGGTCGCCAATGACTGGATGGCGCAGGATATGGCGGATATCCTCGGCGTGACGGTCGAACGCCCGAAATTCGCGGAGACCACTGCGCTCGGCGCGGCCATGCTGGCCGGCATCGGATGCGGGCTGTTCAGGGACCTGGAGGACGCGGCGGTGATGCGCGGCGCGGTCGAGATATTCGAGCCGAAACTGGCTGCTGGCGAACGGGACCAGCGGCTGGCCGGCTGGAAACTGGCGGTGCGCAGCGTGATTGGCCACGGATGAGCGTGCGGAGCGGGTAAGGAGATGGACATGCGTGAAACGACGATCGGACTCATGGTGGGTGGTGTGCTCCTGCTGGGTGCCTGTTCCAGGGAACCGCGCGATCCGCGCGGCGTCGGGCATGACGAGGTGCTGGTGCAGGTGACCGCCAGCGGCCAGGCCGAGACCGCGCCGAACGAAGCGCGCTTTTCCGCCGGCGTTTCCTCGATCGGCGCGACCGCTGACGCGGCAACCGCGGCCAACAACACCATCATGAACAAGGTCGTGTCCGCGCTGGAAGGTTTCGGAGTCGCCAAGGCGGACATCCAGACCCAGCGGCTGACCGTGTCCCGGATCGAGTGGGGCGCCAACAAGAACAAGTTCGAGGCGAACAACGTCGTATCGGTCCGCATGCGCGCGATCGACAAGGCCGGACCTGCTATCGCGGCAGTGACTCAGGCAGGCGCGAACGTGCTGTCCGGCCCCGACCTGCGCGTCGGCGATCCGGAAGCGGCGAGCCGGTCGGCCTACGCCAGCGCCTACAAGGCGGCACGCGCCCGTGCCGATACCTATGCCGAGGCCGCCGGCCTCAAGGTCTCCCGCGTGCTGACGATCCGCGACGGCGGCGCATCACCCGTGCCGATGGCGTATGAGTCGATGGGGATGATGGACAGGGCTGCGCCGCAAGCTCTCGCCGCTCCGCCGGTAATGGCGGGCACCAACACCAGCCAGGTGAGCGTCAGCGTCGACTTCGCGCTGGCACGGAAATAGCATCGGGGTCGCCGCGAACGAACCAACGGACAGCCCGTCCTGACCGTAGTTCGATTCAACACCGTGCCGGTAATGATACCCTGCCATCGGGCGGAGCTCCAATCGGGCGCCGCTCCGCTCTTTCTCAGGTGAATATCATTGCAGGCCCACGCCCGCCGTTTCGCGCTCGAAACAGCGTGAAGCGGGCGTTTTTTGGCGTTGTTCTTCCGCTGTTTTCCGCTGTTACGGATAACAGCGGAAAACGGATACAAGCGCCTGAAAGCGAAGCGGAAATTACGGCCTGAAATCCAACATAACAGCGGAAGAAAAAATCTCCGCCGTGAACAATCCCGCCTTGGGCTACTTCGCCGGCTTGACGAACTTCAGCGTCATCCGGTCGCTCTCCCCGATCGCCGCATATTTTTCGCGGTCCTTGTCGCCGAGGGCGTAGCTTGGCGGCAGCGTCCAGACGCCTTCGGGCCAGTCCTTCGTGTCCTTGGGATTGGCATTCACCTCGCTCGACCCCGCGAACTTGAATCCGGCAGCTTCGGCCAGCGCGCGGACGGTCGAGACCTTGATGTAGCCGCTGGTCTTTTCGCGCGCGCCGTCGGCGCTTTCGGGCAGACGGTGATCCTCTATGCCGAGCACCCCGCCGGGCTTCAGCATCGCATAGATCTCCCGGAAGGCAGCGGCGCTGTAGTCCGTCTTGTCAGCGTGGAGATAGCCCATCCGCCAGTTGTGCACGTTGCGGAAGGTAAGCACCGCATCGGCAGTGCCGGGCGCAACACCGGTGCCGCCGAGTGCGCTCGGGAAATTCGCCCGCGCGACCTTCCCATAGGTCGCGGCATCCTTGTCGAGCTTGGCGGCGATGCCGTCGGACGGGCGGCCCGGGGGCGCGACGATGGTCAGCTTGCCGCCGGCCGCGAGATAGGGTGCAAGGATCTCGGTGTACCAGCCACCGCCAGGCCAGATCTCGACCACGGAATCGGTCGGCTTCACGCCGAAGAACGCCAGCGTCTCCGCCGGATGGCGATATTGGTCGCGCGCGACATTGGCGGGCGAGCGCGTGGATGCCTCCACGGCGGCTGAAAGCACCGGCTCGGCCTGTGGGAGCGGCCTGGAAATGGCGGCGGTGCCGGCCAGCAACAGGCAGGTGGCCGAAACGGCGATGATCGACGTACGCATGAGCAATCTCTCCCTAGCAAGATCATTGTCTCGCGAACCGACATCATCGTGCCGGCGCGGAACTATAGCGCGACGCCGGGCAGCCGAGTCAAACGCTTGTGTGTTGCTGGGATGTTACAGGCTGGCGCCTCAGGCGGCGACGCCGACGCGATCCTCGAACAGCGCCTTCAGATCCTTTTTCAGGATCTTGCCATTGGCGTTGCGCGGCAGCGTCTCGTGGACGAAGCGCACCGCCACCGGCGTCTTGAAGATCGCCAGCCGCTCGCGCACCCAGGCCTGCAGCTCCGCCTCGGTCGCCGTCATGCCGGGGGCGAGGTGCACCACTGCGGCGGGCTCCTCGCCCAGGGTACGGTGCGGGATGCCGATCAGCGCACAATCCGTGACCGCAGGGTGCGCGTAGAGGACGTTCTCTACCTCGCTCGAATAGATATTCTCGCCGCCCCGGATGATCATGTCCTTGGCGCGATCGACGACGAAGAGGAATCCTTCCTCGTCGAGCCGGGCAAGATCGCCGGTACGGACCCAGCCCTCCACGAACGTCTCGCGCGTGGCATCCGGCCTGTTCCAATAGCCCTTCACGATCATCGGGCCCCGCGCCCAGAGCTCACCGACTTCGCCGACCGCCAGTTCGGTCAGGCCGTCCTCGGCCATGATCTTCAGGTCGGCGACCGGCACCGGCGGCCCTGCGCTGGTCGGACGGTTAAGATAATCCTCGCTTGAATGGCCGGTGACGGTCGCCATCGTCTCCGTCATGCCCCAGCCATTGCCGGGTAGCGCGCCGAACTCGCTGTGGATGCGCCGCACCAGTTCAGGCGCGGAGGGCGCACCGCCATAGGCGATCGCCTCAAGCGACGAGAGATCATAGTTGCTGCGATCGGGATGCTCGAGCAGCTGCCACGCCACCGTCGGCACGCCGCCGGTGATGTTGACCTTCTCCTGCTCGATGATCTCCATCGCGCGGACCGTATCCCATTTGCGCATGAAGATCAGCGAGCTGCCCGCCGCGATCGATCCCATCATCGCCGCGCTGCAGGCGGTTACGTGGAAGAGCGGGATCACGGTGAGCGTCGTGCGCGGAAGCGGAGCGGCCGGCAGCTCCTCGCCGCGCCGCAGCAGCGAGCGTGCGGCAGTGTAGCCGCTCGACATGATGTTGCTCATCAGGTTCCGGTGCGTACCCAGCGCTCCCTTGGGATGGCCGGTGGTGCCGCTGGTGTAGAAGATCGTCGCGTCGTCGTCGGGCGCAAGCTCCACGACCGGCAGGGCGACCTCGGGCAAGGTCGCATAATCGTGCGGCGTGCCGATCAGGTCCTCCAGCCGAACTGCCGGGCCGTCCAGGACCGAGGCAGCACGGGCCACGATCATCCGCTCGAGCGCCGGCAGCGGCGCATCATGTGCCTGCAGCCGCTGGTATCGCTCGTCATCGACGAACAGCAAAGCCGCGCCCGAATCGTCGATGCCATATTCGAGTTCACCCGCCGTCCACCACGCATTGAGCGGCACGACGATCGCACCGATGCTCGCGGCGGCGAAGAAGATCACCGGCCATTCCGGCAGGTTGCGCATCGCCAGCGCGACGCGGTCGCCTTTTCCGACGCCCATTTCCTGCAGTTTGCCCGCCAGAGTCGCCACCGCGCGGAAATTCGCATCATAGGTAACGCGTTCGTCCTCATAGATCGTGAACAGCCGCGCGCCGTGCGCCCGCGATGCCTGGGCGAGCCAGGCGAGCGTTGGCGGCGCGTGCTTCCACACGCGGGTCGGCACGCCGTTGATCGCGATCGTTTCCATCTCGAACCGCGCGCCCGGCGCGGTGAGCGCAGCCTCGACCTCGGCAAGCGTCATTTTCGGCCAGGCCGGATCGAGCGCAATGAGGGGTTCGGTATCCAAGACGCATGCTCTCCAAGGCTGGCCTTCCCCAAACTTGAATGTCGGGTTTGGCAAATCTGTCGTTCGACCCAAGGTTAGTGTTGATTCACGCGCCGCTCAAGGCAATAGGGTGCCGATCGTTCGAACCGGGGGTATGGAAGCTTCAATGAGGATCGCAAAGCCCGAATCGCACGGATTCGATGCCGCCCGGCTGAGGCGGATCGATGCGTTCCTGCAGGAACGCTATATCGATTCGGGCAAGCTTCCCAATGCCCAGCTGTTGATCGGCCACGAAGACGAGATCGTCCATTTCACCAGCCTCGGTGCAGCGCGCGAAGGCGGTTCGCCGGTCGACGAAGCCTCCCTGTTCCGCATCGCCTCGATGACCAAGCCGGTCACGTCGATCGCCTTCATGATGCTGGTCGAGGAAGGCAAGGTCGCGGTCGACACCCCGGTCCATCACGTGCTGCCGGAGTTCAAGGGCCTGGGCGTGTATCGCGGCGGCGGTGCCGGCGTGCCGTTCCAGACCGCCGCGACCAGCGAACCGATGCGCATGGTCGACCTGCTCCGTCACACCTCGGGGCTCACCTACAGCTTCCAGAACCGCTCGAACGTCGATGCGGCTTACCGCGCCGGCAAGATCGAGAACTGGCACGGCAATCTCGATCTCGACGGATTCGTCGCGGCGCTGGGCGAGCTCCCGCTCGAATTCACGCCGGGCGAGGCGTGGAATTATTCCGTCTCGACCGACGTCCTCGGCGCGGTCGTTCAGCGCGTCTCGGGCATGCCGCTCGCCGATTTCTTCCGCAGCCGGATCTTCGCCCCGCTGAAGATGGACGACACCTTCTTCGCGGTGCCAGCCGACAAGACCGACCGGCTGACCGATTGCTACACCTTCGTGCCAGGGAAAGGGCGCGAGCTTTTCGATCGCGGCGCGGAAAGCCTGTGGAGCCAGATGCCGAAGCTCGTCTCCGGTGGCGGCGGCCTGGTATCGACCGCGCTCGACTATCACCGCTTCTGCCGCATGTGCCTGAACGGCGGCGAGCTGGACGGTGCGCAGATCGTCGGGCGCAAGACGATCGACCTGATGACGCGCAATCACCTGCCCGGCGGATCCGACCTGTCGCGCATGTCGAAATCGCTGTTCAGCGAAGCGGCGAACGCCGGCACCGGCTTCGGGCTGGGCTTCGCCGTCAATATCGACGTGGCGCGATCGATGATCCCGGGCTCGGCCGGCGAATATTATTGGGGCGGGATGTATTCGACCGCCTTCTTCATCGACCCGGTCGAACGCCTGACGATGGTGTTCATGACCCAGATGAGCCCATCCAACCTCTATCCGATCCGCCGCGAGCTCAAGACGATGATCTATGCAGCGCTGACCTAAGGGCCGCAGCCGAACCGACCGAATATCCAGGAGAGTGTAATGACGTCCCCCATCCGTACCGAACGCCATGACGACGTGCTGGTCATCATTTCGGACAACCCGCCGGTGAACGCGCTCGGCGCCGCCGTCCGCCAGGGACTCGAGGCCGGCATCAAGGAGGGCCTTGCCGACGCCAGCATCACGGCGATGGTGATCCGCTGCGACGGCCGCACCTTCTTCGCCGGCGCCGACATCACTGAATTCGGCAAGCCGTTCGTCGAGCCCGGCCTGCCGACGGTCGTCGACATGATCGAGGCATCGGACAAGCCGGTGGTCGCCGCGATCCACGGCACCGCGCTCGGCGGCGGTTGCGAAGTGACGCTCGGCTGCCATTACCGCATCGCCGTGCCCTCCGCGAAGATCGGCACGCCCGAGGTAAAGCTCGGCCTGCTGCCGGGCGCCGGCGGCACGCAACGCCTGCCCCGCATCGCCGGCGTGCCGCTCGCGCTAGAGCTGACTGCGAAGGGCGATCCGATCTCGGCCAAGAGGGCGCTCGAGGCCGGCCTGATCGACAAGCTCGCGGGCGAGGACAGCCTTGAAGCCGATGCCATCGCCTTCGCCCGGGAAGTCGCGGACAAACGCCCCCTGCCCCGTGCCAGCCAGAAGACCGCGACGGCCGATCCGGCCGCCGTCGAAGCCTTCAAGAAGGAGAACGCCAAGCGTTTCCGCGGCTTCGAGGCGCCCGCTGCCAACATCGCCTGCGTCGAGAAGGCTGCGGACGGATCGACCTTCGAGGAAGGCATTGCCTTCGAGCGGCAGGAATTCATGAAGCTGATGATGGGCGTACAGTCAGCCGCCCAGCGCCACATCTTCTTCGCCGAACGCCAGGCCGCCAAGATCGACGACGTCCCGGCGGATATCGCGCTTCGCCCGATCGGCCGGGTCGGCGTGATCGGCGCCGGCACGATGGGCGGCGGCATCTCGATGAATTTCCTGAGCGCCGGCATCCCGGTCACGATCGTCGAGATGAACCAGGAAGCGCTCGACCGCGGTACCGGCACGATCCGCAAGAATTACGAGGCGAGCGCCGCAAAGGGGAGGATGAAGCCCGAGCAGGTCGAGGCAGCGATGGGTGCGCTCAACCCCACGCTCGATTTCGAAGTGCTGAAGGACTGCGATCTGATCATCGAGGCAGTCTATGAGAATATGGACGTCAAGAAGGAGATTTTCGGCCGGCTCGACCGCATTGCCAAGCCGGGCGCGATCCTCGCCTCCAATACCAGCTATCTCGACATCGACGAGATCGCGGCCAGCACCACGCGGCCCGAAGACGTGCTCGGCATGCACTTCTTCTCGCCGGCGAACGTCATGAAGCTGCTCGAAGTGGTGCGCGGGGCGAAGACAGCGCCCGATGTGCTCGCGACGGTGATGGCGCTGGCCAAGACGATCCGGAAGGTCGCCGTGGTGGCCGGCGTGTGCGACGGCTTCATCGGCAACCGCATGCTCAAGCCACGCCAGTTCGAGGCAATGAAGCTGCTGATGGAAGGCGCGACGCCCGAGCAGATCGACCGGGTCCATGTCGCGTTCGGCATGCCGATGGGGCCGTTCCAGATGAGCGATCTCGCCGGCGTCGATATCGGCTGGCACCGCGATCCGACGCGGATCGAGAATATCCGGGACGCGCTCGCCGCCGAAGGGCGCTGGGGGCAGAAGACCGGCAAGGGGTTCTACGATTATGACGAGAACCGGAACCCGTCCCCCTCCCCCCGCGTGACCGAGATCATCGAGGATTTCCGCAAGAAATCCGGTGCCGTCCAGCATGAGGTGAGCGATCAGGAAATCATCGAGCGCACGCTCTACACCATGGTCAATGAAGGCGCCCTGATCCTCGAGGAGAAGATGGCGCAGCGCGCGTCCGATATCGATGTGGTGTGGATCTATGGCTATGGCTGGCCGGTCTATCGCGGCGGGCCGATGTTCTGGGCCGGTACCGAAGGGCTGCCCAAGATCGTCGCCGGGCTGGAGAAGCACGGCTTCGCTGTCTCGGCCCTGCTGAAGCAGCTCGCGGAGAGCGGGGGGCGGTTCAAATGAGCGACCTGGCAAGCTTCCGCGCTGAAACGCGCGCCTGGCTGGAGGAGAATTGCCCGCCAGAGATGCGCCAGCCGATACGGTCCGAACAGGACACAGCCTGGGGCGGCCGCGACCAGAGCATGATGACGCCGGCGCAGAAGCTCTGGATGGACCGCATGGGCGCGCGCGGCTGGACAGTGCCCGACTGGCCCAGCGCTTATGGCGGCGGTGGGCTCGACCCCGCCGAGACCAAGATCCTCCGCGAGGAGATGGCACGGATCAAGGCGCGCAACCCGCTCTACAGCTTCGGCATCTCGATGCTTGGCCCGGCGCTGCTCAAATACGGCACCGAGGAACAGAAGCTCGACTATCTCCCCAAGATCGTGCGCGGCGAGATCCGCTGGTGCCAGGGTTATTCGGAGCCCAATGCCGGTTCCGACCTCGCGGCGCTCGCCACCTCGGCCGAGGACAAGGGCGACCATTATCTGGTCAACGGCCAGAAGGTGTGGACGTCTTACGCGGACAAGGCCGACTGGATTTTCTGTCTCGTCCGCACCGACAAGACGACCAAGCAGGGCGGCATCAGCTTCCTGCTGTTCGACATGGCGAGCGAGGGCGTTTCGACCAAGCCGATCCTGCTGATCTCTGGCTATTCGCCCTTTTGCGAGACGTTTTTCGACAATGTGAAGGTGCCCAAAAGCCAGCGCGTCCATGACGAGAACAAGGGCTGGGACGTCGCCAAATATCTGCTCGGGCATGAGCGCGAGATGATCTCTGGCATGGGGCTTGGCTCGAGCGGCGGCAATCCGCTGGTCGACGGAGCGATCGCCACGGTTGGGCTCGATCATGATGGCCGGCTGGCCGATCCGTTGCTGCGGGCGAGCATCGCACTGTTCGAAGTGCGTTCGCGCGCTTTTGGGATGATGTCCGAACGCTTCATCGACGAGCTCAAGGCGGGCCGGGCCCATCCGGCCCAGCCGAGCATGATGAAATATTACGGCACCGAGCTGAACAAGAGCCGCCACGAGCTGATGATGGCGGCCGGCGGGTCCGACGCGCTGGAATGGGAGAGCGAGCGCTCCTCCGGCGGCGCAGGCGCCCGGGCATGGTTGCGGACCAAAGCCAATTCGATCGAGGGCGGGACCAGCGAAGTGCAGCTCAACATCATCGCGAAGCGGATCCTGGATCTGCCGAGCAGCTAGCGCGTCCTCCGGCGAAGGCCGGGCTGCGTAATGAAGCACGCCCTCAGCAACTTAGCGGCCCCGGCCTTCGCCGGGGCGACGGGAAGAACCAAATGCCTCTCTATCTCAACGACGAACAGACGATGCTCCGCGATACGACGCGCGATTTCGTCGCCGAGCATGCGCCGGTCTCGCACATGCGGAAATTGCGCGACGACAAGGATGCGGCCGGCTTCTCGCGTGAGCTGTGGAAGAGCTTCGCCGAGATGGGCTTCACTGGTATCCTGATCGGCGAGGAGGATGGCGGCCTCGGGCTCGGCCATGTCGATGCCGGTGTCGTGCTCGAGGAGATCGGCCGCAACCTTTCCCCCTCGCCGTTCCTGACAACCGCTGTCGCCGCCGTCGCGGCGCTGAAGGGTTCGGCCCAGGCGCAGCGCTGGTTCCCCGGCATCCTTGCCGGCGAGACGGTGGCCGCGCTGGCGATCGACGAAAGCGCCAAGCACCGCGAGAGCGTCGCGCTCACGGCTGAGCGCTCGGGCAACGGTTTCCGTCTGTCGGGCAGGAAGCAGTTCGTGACGCACGGCCATGTCGCCGACCTGATCATCGTGGCCGCCCGCACCGCCGGATCGGCCGATGACGCGAACGGCATCACCCTGTTCGCGGTCGAGAAGGGCGCGGCGGGCCTGAGCGCCGAGGCGGAGCGCCTTGCCGATTCGAGCATCGCCGCGCGCCTCGAGTTCGACGGCGTCGAGGTTACCGCTGACGCGGTGATCGGCGATGTGGATGCCGGCCGCGATCCGCTCGCCCGCCTGCTTGCCGCGGGCCGCACCGGCGCCTCGGCCGAACTGCTCGGCGTGGGTGGCGGCGCAATGGACATGACCATGTCCTATCTCAAGGAACGCAAGCAGTTCGGGGTCACGATCGGCAGCTTCCAGGCGCTGCAGCACCGCGCCGCGCATCTCTATTCGGAAATGGAAGTCGCCCGGGCAGCCGTACTCAAGGCGCAGCAGCTGCTCGATGCCGGCGACGGCAAGGCCGACGAAGCGGTGTCGGTCGCGAAGGCGATGACCGCGCTGGCGACCACGCTTTCCGTGCAGGAAGGCGTGCAGATGCACGGGGGCATCGGCATGACCGACGAATATGATATCGGCTTCTACATGAAGCGCGCGCGCGTGCTGGCCGAGATGTTCGGCGATGCGAACTTCCATGCCGACCGGCTGGCCCGGGCAGCCGGTTACTGACGGCTCGATCGGCGCCGTGCGCGACGCCGTTCCTCTTGCCCGCGAAAAGCAGCCCTTCGGGAGTTCGCGGGAACGGTTTAGGACGAACCATGGATATCAACACACCCCCCGACACGCCGCCGGAAACCCTGGTGCAGACGCTGCTCACCCTGCTCGACGTCGAGGAGCTCGATACCGATCTCTATCGCGGCACGCGCCAGCCCGGGGGGTTCGGCCGGGTCTTTGGGGGCCAGGTCATAGCGCAGGCGCTCCAGGCGGCCCAGCGCTCGGTCGACGGGAGCAAGGTCGCTCACTCGCTCCACGCCTATTTCATGCGGCCGGGAAATGAGGATTTCCCGATCATCTACCGCGTGGTCCGCGATTTCGAGGGGCGGAGCTTCGCCACCCGGCGCGTGATCGCGATGCAGCAGGGCAAGCCGATCCTCAATATGGCGGCGAGTTTCCAGCTGCCCGAGAAGGGGATGCACCACCAGGACCCGATGCCGGATGTGCCGGGGCCGGAAGCCCTGAAATCCGAGGCCGAGTTGCGCCGCGAGAGCGCCGGCGACATGCCCGAGAAATTCCGCCGCCACCTGCTGCGTGCCCGGCCGATCGAGATCAGGCCGGTCCATCAGCGCAGCTGGTCCGACCCGGTAAAGCAGGAGCCCCGGCAGGACAGCTGGTTCCGCCTGGTCGGCCCGATCGGCGACGATGCCGCTATGCACCGTGCGATCCTGGCCTATGCGTCGGACATGTCGCTGCTCGGCACGTCTTTGCTCGCGCACGGCGTCAACTGGCTGACGCATAATCTCCAGACCGCCAGCCTCGACCATGCGCTGTGGCTGCACGAGGAATTTCGCGCGGACGATTGGCTGCTCTATTCGTGCGACAGCCCCTGGGCCGGGCACGCTCGCGGCTTCAACCGCGGCAAGATCTACAGCCGAGACGGGCGGCTGGTGGCCAGCGTCGCTCAGGAAGGGCTGATGCGGCTGCGGGAATGAGCCTCAGGCGAGGCCGCCGTGATGGATACTGAAGCCGCCATCGGACCAGCTTCGCCTCGCCAGTTCCTGCTCCGCTACCAGATGGGCCGCGATCCTCTCGCCCGTGTCGGTCAGAAAGGGCATATCGTGGATGGTGAGCGCCCCCAGCCTCCAGTCGCCCAGCCTTATCAACTGACGGCCGATGAGACCTTGCTCGCTGGCCGAATCGATGCCGAGGCGCCAGCCGCGATGCAGCGCGCGCAGCGCCGCCTCTTCGGCGCTGCTGAGCGGACCGGTCGGCTCGTGGCCGGGCGCTCGTTCCGCCATATCTATCGCCTCCGCGCATTTTGACGATGAAATGCTGGCGAAGCGTGAGTATCAACCGAAACTATGGATTCTGCCGCTGCCGCCTGTTCGCGCAATATCCGTTCGATCGCGTCGCGCGTGCGCTTGCTCGGCCTGCCCCGCAGCACCTCGGACACCGACTGGGCGGCAAGCGACTCGGCGCGCTCGAATGCGGCGACCGAGCCGAACCGCTTGCGAAGCACGGCCTTCACATCTTCCTTGTGCATGCCATCAAGCAACATCACGATATGCCGTGAATCGTGGAACGATGTTTCGGACTTATACCGAAATTATGTGCCGAACAAGATTATATGACGGGGGACGAACAACTTCGCCGCTTCGGTGAGCGTTTGCGTCAGACCCGGCTGGTGGCGGGGTTCAACCAGCAGGAATTCGCGGCGCTGGGCGGCGTGAAGAAGAACAGCCAGGTGTCCTACGAAACCGGCAAGACCGCGCCGACAATCGAATATCTCTACCGCCTCGCCAGCCACGATATCGATATCGGCTATCTGCTGACGGGCCGTCGTGACGATGGCAGCCAAGCCAATGAAGAGCGGTTGCTGATCGACATGTTCGGGAAGCTCGGCGCCCGGGAACGCGAAGCAATTTCAACGATGCTGGCGATCATGACTGGAAACCCGCTCGCCGTGGATAGCGTCCGTATCGAACGGTCCTCCGACACGCTGCACGCCCCGCGCCAGGCGTTCAAAGGCGAACGGGACGGATAAGCACCATGAGAAACAGCGCGACCAGGCATGGAGGCCCCGGTCGCAACCCTCATGCGACGATTCCTTCCCATGTTGAATCGATCAAACCGCCGTCTTCCCATATTCCTGGCGGATCACGGGATGGCTCGACGACAGGCCGCCATCCACCGCGATCGCCTGGCCGTTGACGTAGCTGGCGTCGTCCGAGGCGAGGAAGGCGGCCACTTTGGCCAGTTCCTCCGGCTGCGCGCCGCGGCGCAGGGGGTTGAGGCGGCCGACACGATCGAGCTTGCCGGCTTCGCGGGCGTAATCGAAGGTCGGCCTGGTCATGCCCGTCTCGGTCAGGCCCGGGCAGATCGCGTTGACCCGGACATTCGATCCCGACAATTGCTGGGCCGCGACCATCGCGAGGTTGATGACGCCCGCCTTGGATGCCGAATAAGCCGGGCTGCCCGCGCCCGAGCGGATGCCGGCGACGCTCGCGGTCAGCACGATCGCGCCGCCACCGCGCTCGGCGATCTTCGGGGCGGCATGCTTGATCGCGAGGAAGGGACCGATCAGGTTGACGCGCAGCACCTCGGTAATCAGCGCTACATCGGTATCGAAGATATTGGCCATGCCGCCCGAGATACCGGCATTGGCGAACATCACGTCGAGCCCGTCATAATATTCGCAGGCGACCGCAACCGCACGGATCACGTCTTCCTCATTGCCCGCATCGGTACGGATGGCGTGGCCGGTGCCGCCGGCCTTGTCGATCATGTCGGCAGTCTCCTCGACCGCGTCGGTGATATCGGCGGCCAGCACTCGCCCGCCTTCGCTGGCGAAGAGCAGCGCGGCGGCGCGGCCGATGCCCGAGCCGGCACCGGTGACGATGATCGATTTGCCGGTGAATCTTGCCATCCTGTCTCTCCTAGATCGTCACGCCGCCGTCGATCACGATCGTCTGCCCCGTCATGAACGCACTCGCGGTCGAGGCGAGGAAAACGACGCCGCCCGCGATTTCCTCGGGCTGACCAATGCGGCGCAGCGGGGTCGTGCTGTTGGTTCGTTTCTCGCGCTCCGGATCTTCCCACAGCGCCCGGGCAAAGTCGGTTTTGATCAGGCCCGGCGCGATGCAGTTCACGCGGACATTGTCGGGGCCATATTCGACCGCGAGATTGCGGGCGAGCTGCATGTCGGCAGCCTTGGAGATGCAATAGGCACCGATCACGGGCGATCCGCGCAGACCGCCGATCGACGAGATGATGACGATCGATCCCGATCTGCGCGCGCGCATCTGCGGCGCGACCATCGAGATCAGCCAGTGGTTCGAGACGATGTTGTTGTCGAGGATCTTGCGGAACTGATCGTCGGCGATCCCTTCCTGCGGGCCGTAATAGGGGTTGGACGCAGCGTTGCAGACCAGCACGTCGACCTGGCCGAAGGCGCGGCGGGTTTCGTCGACCAGGTTCTGCAGGCCGGCCTTGTCGGAGATGTTGGCGGCAACCGCGATCGCGGTGCCGTCGCCATATCTGGCGTTGAGTTCGGCCGCGACCGCGTCGCAGACATCCTGCTTGCGGCTCGAGATGACGACCTTTGCGCCATGTTCGGCCAACTCGAACGCGCTTGCCTTGCCGATGCCCTTGGAGGAGCCAGTGATGATGGCGACCTTTCCGGTCAGATCGAACTGGCTCATTCCTGCCTCCGTCTAGGCCCCTGCCCGCTTCGCGAATCCCCATGCCGCCGAGGCGAGGCCGGGTACGCGCTCGGCCGTCTTCGCCGCCTGCGCGCTGGACGCGGTGCCATCGACGATGCGCTTCTTGATACCCTGGACGATCCCGGTGAGGCGGAAGAGGTTGTAGGCGAAATACCAGTCGAGCTGCGGCACGCCGTCGCGCCCGGTCGCCGCGCAGTAGCGTGCGACCATGTCTTCGATCGTCGGGATGCCAGTATCCGGACCCGCCAGCCCCATCACCCCCGACCGCCCCTCGGGCTCGGTCACCCAGTTCATCAGGAAATAGGAGAAGTCGGCGAGCGGATCGCCGAGCGTCGACAGTTCCCAGTCGAGCACCGCGATCACGCGCGGCTCCTGCTGCGCGAAGATCATGTTGTCGATGCGGTAGTCGCCGTGGACTATCGAGGTGCGGGTCTGCTCGGGCAAAGTTCGCGGGAGCCAGTCGATCAGCGCCTCTACATCAGGCATGTGCTCGGTTTCGGAGGCGCGATATTGCTTGGTCCAGCGGGCGACCTGGCGTTCGAAATAATTGCCGGGCTTGCCGTATTCGCCGAGGCCGGCCGCGACATGATCGGTATTGTGGAGCGCGGCGAGCGTATCGACCATCGCGTTGTAGATGTCGCGCCTTGCGTCGGGCTCCATGCCGGGGAGCGCGCCGTCCCACAGGTTGCGGCCTTCGACCAGTTCCATGATGTAGAACATCGAGCCGATGATCTCTGGATCCTGACACAAGCCGAAAGGAGCAGGCACCGGGAAGCCGGTCGGATGAAGCCCTGCGATCAGCCGGTATTCGCGATCCACCGCGTGGGCCGAGGGCAACAGCTTGCCGAAGGGCTGGCGCCGCAGCACATAGCTGCTGCCCGGCGTATCCACACGGTAGGTCGGATTGGACTGACCGCCCTTGAACTTCGACAACCTCACCGGCCCGGCGAAGCCCGGCGTGTGCCCGGCCATCCAGCGTTCGACCGCGCGCGGATCGATCGTGTCGTCCGCCGGCACAGGAATCGTCCCGACCATGGTGATGTTGGCGTCCTCCGCCATCAGCTGAACTCGATCACTGAGCGGACCGTGTCCCCGGTGCGCAGATTGGCAAAGGCGTGGTTGATATCCTCGAGCCTGATCCGCTCGGCGACCATGGTGTCGAGATCGAGCTTGCCGTCGAGATAGAGCTGGACGAGCCGTGGCATGTCGATCGGGAAGCGGGTGGATCCGAGCAGCGAGCCCTGCAGCTTCTTGCCGGTGAGGAAGGTCGGCCCCGCGATGCTGACATTGTTGCCCGGCGCGATCATGCCGAGGATCGTGGCGGTGCCGCCGCGCCGCAGGATCGTCCAGGCCAACTCGGCGGTGCTGGAACGTCCGACAGCTTCGATCGCGTAATGCACGCCGCCGCCGGTCATGCCGATCACCTTCTTGGCGAGATCGGGGTCAGTCGCATCGAGGCTGTGAGTCGCGCCGAGCTTCTCTGCGAGCGCGCGTTTGTCGGGCACGGGATCGATCGCGATGATCTGGCCCGCGCCGGCGATCTTTGCAGCATTGACCGCGGCGAGGCCGATGCCGCCGCAGCCGATGATCGCCACGGTCTCGCCCGGGCGAAGACGGCTGTCGTTGAAGATCGATCCCGCCCCGGTGATCACCGCGCAGCCGAGCAGGGCGGCGCGATCGAGCGGCATCTCCTTCGAGATCGCGACACAGGCATTCTCATGCACCAGCATCATCTCGGCAAAGGCGGAGAGATTCAGGAACGGCGCAAGCGGTGTGCCGTCCTTCAGGCTCAGGCGGGGCGGCGCTCCCTTCGCGCGGCGTGTCGAGGGATCGACGCAGAGCGACGGGCGCCCGGTGACGCACATCTCGCAACTGCCGCAGAACACCGTGAAAAAGGTGATGACGTGATCGCCGACCTTCAGATGCGCGACGTCGCTGCCGACCGCCTCGATGATGCCGGCGGCTTCATGCCCCGGCACCGTCGGCATCGGGTGTGGAAAAGCGCCATCGACGAAATGCAGATCCGACCGGCAGACGCCTACCGCGACCGTGCGGATCAGCACTTCGCGCGGGCCGGGATCGGAGATCGCAATGTCCTCGATCTGCAGATCGGTCTTCGGCTCGAAAAGGACGGCAGCTTTCAACCTAGTTCCTTACATCCGTTCGCCCTGAGCTTGTCGAGCCGTAGGCGGGCGTAGCCCAACGGCTGATCTTCTCTTCCCCGCTTCGAAAGAAAGACGGTGCTTCGACAAGCTCAGCACGAACGGGGTTTGTTTTCCCGACGATTACCGCCGCACCGCCTCTTTCGCCGCGATCGCCTCGGGCAGGTCGGCATATTTGCCGAACTCATGGCGGGCGATGGCGCGGTTGTGGACCTCGTCGGGCCCGTCGGCGAAGCGCAGGGTACGCAGCGCGGCCCAGGCATGGGCGAGCTCGAAATCCTGGCTCACGCCGCCGCCGCCATGCGCCTGGATCGCGTCGTCGAGGATCTTCAACGCCATCAGCGGCGCCTGCACCTTGATCATCGCGATTTCCTGCTGGGCGGACTTATTGCCGGCGCGGTCCATCATGTCGGCCGCCTTGAGGCAGAGCAGCCGGGTCATCTCGATATCGATGCGGGCGCGGGCGATGCGCTCCTCCCACACCGAGTGATCGGCGATGCGCTTGCCGAAGGCGACGCGGCTGAGCAGGCGCTTCGCCATCGCCTCGATGCCCACCTCGGCGACGCCGATCGTGCGCATACAATGATGGATACGGCCAGGCCCGAGCCGGCCCTGCGCGATCTCGAATCCGCGGCCCTCGCCAAGCAGCAGATTCTCCACCGGGACGCGCACATCCTTGAGCTGGACCTCGCCATGCCCGTGGGGCGCGTGATCATACCCGTAAACCGAAAGCATGCGCTTGATCGTGACGCCCGGCGCATCGAGCGGCACCAGGATCTGGCTCTGCTGGCTGTGGCGGGCATTCTCCGGATTGGTCTTGCCCATCACGATCGCGACCTTGCAGCGCGGATCGCCCACACCGGAGGACCACCATTTCGTGCCGTTGATCACATAATGATCGCCGTCGCGGACCATCGCGGTCTGGATGTTGGTCGCGTCGGACGACGCCACCGCCGGCTCGGTCATCAGGAAGGCGGAACGGATCTCGCCGTTCATCAGCGGCCTGAGCCATTGATCCTTCTGCGCGCGCGTGCCGTAGCGGTGGAACACCTCCATATTGCCGGTATCGGGTGCGGAGCAGTTGAAGCATTCGGACGCCCAGCCGACCTTGCCCATTTCCTCGGCGCAGAGGGCATATTCGAGGTTGGTGAGCTGCGTGCCTTCGAATTCGAAGCTGTCGTCGACATGGCTCTGGCCCGAATGCGGCGGCATGAAGAAATTCCACAGGCCGGCCTCGCGCGCCTTGACCTTCATCTCCTCGATCACCGGAATGACCTTCCAGCGCTCGCCCTCATGCTCCTGCTGGTCGTAGAGCGACTGGCGCGGCCGGATCTGCTGGTCGATGAAGGTTTTCACCCGATCCCTAAAATAGGTTTCGCGTTCACTCAGGGTGAAATCCATGGCGCATCCTCCATCGCTCTTCGGAAACGGGCGTTAGACCGTACCGCGTTTTCGGTAAAGCGGCTTTGCCGCCGAAATCGCCGTTGAACCGGCGCGCAGAAAAAACACTGTCTCTTCGAAAAGAAGATGTTACAGTTTCGGTCATGCAAGCTGCCGAAGACGTCCAGGGGGAGGAGGAGGCAGGCACGAAACGCTTCCGCGCCAAGCGGGACGCGATTCTCGCCGCCGCCGCCGAAGCAATCAACGAACAGAGCGCGAAGGGCATGACCTTCGCGGACGTGGCGCGACGCGTGGGCCTCAACACCACCAGCGTCACCTATTATTTCAAGCGCAAGGACGATCTCGCCGCCGCCTGTTTCGAGCATACGCTCGATCGGCTGCATGCGATGCTCGACGAAGCGCTGGCCAAAGCGACACCCCAGGCGCGAGTCGCACATTATCTCGCGCTCAACATGGAGCGGTTCGCGCGAATCCAGCGCGGCGAGGAACAGGCCTTCGCGGTGCTGTCCGATCTCCGCGCGATGGAGGAGCCGGTGCGCGGCCGGTTGCTCGCGATCTGGCGTGAAGTGTTCCGCAAGACGCGCAGCCTGTGGGGCCCGTCGGCCAATCGCGCCCAGACCGACCTGCACGGCGCCCGCGCTCATGTGCTGCTCGAGAATACTTTCTGGCTGCCGCTGTGGCTGGTGCGTTACGAGCTCGACCAGTTCGACCGGATCGAGGAACGGCTGATGGACGTGTTCGAGCACGGCATCGCCGGGCCGGACCAGAACTGGGCGCCCGAGCTGATCGACCTGGAGCATGACGAGCCCGAGCCGGGCCGCGAGGCCTTCCTGCTCGCGGCGACCCGGCTGATCAACGAGCTGGGCTATCGCGGCGCATCGGTGCAGAAGATCGCATCCGAGCTGAACGTCACCAAGGGCAGCTTCTACCATCATCTCGATGCCAAGGACGATCTGGTCATCGCCTGCTACAAGCGCAGCTTCGACACGATCGCCGACGCGCAGCAGCTTGCCGACGCGCGCGGCGGGAGCCACTGGCACCGCCTGACCAGCACGATCGCGACGCTGCTCGACGTGCAATTCTCCGAGCGCGGTCCGTTGCTGCGCACCACCGCGCTCTCCGGCCTGCCGCGCACCGTGCGCCGGGCGATGGTCGAGCGCTCCAACCGGATCGCGCGCCGCTATGCGGGCACGATGATGGACGGCATCGCCGAACGATCGATCCGTCCGGTCGACGCGCTGGTCGCCAGCCAGGCGCTGATGGCGCTGCAGAATGCGGCGTTCGACATGCGCAAATGGGCGAGCACCATGCCGCGGGACAGGGCAGTCGCCTTCTACGCTTCGACCCTGGCGTTCGGGCTGTTCGACGACCGGGTGCTCGACCTTTGAAACACCGCTGAGGCTGGACAACGGCCTCGCTCCGCTGGCAGCGGAGCGCCAAGGAGATCTTACATGGCCGGCATGGGCGCATTCGACTGGGCAGACCCGTTCTTTCTCGACGATCAGCTGGAAGACGACGAGCGGATGATCCGCGACAGCGCGCGGGCCTATGCGCAGGACAAGCTGGCGCCGCGCATCATCGACGCGTTCGCCAACGAGACGACCGATCCGGAGATCTTCCGCGAAATGGGCGGGCTCGGTCTGCTCGGTCCGACCATCCCGGAGGAATATGGCGGGGTCGGCGCATCCTATGTCGCGTACGGCCTGGTCGCGCGCGAGGTCGAACGAGTCGATTCGGGCTACCGATCGATGATGAGCGTGCAATCCAGCCTCGTGATGTACCCGATCTATGCCTATGGCTCGGAGGCGCAGAAGCGGAAATATCTGCCGAAGCTGGCGAGCGGCGAGTGGATCGGCTGTTTCGGCCTGACCGAGCCCGATGCCGGATCCGATCCAGGGGGCATGAAGACCCGCGCGGTGAAGACGGCGGACGGCTACCGCATCTCGGGTTCCAAGACGTGGATTTCCAACGCGCCGATCGCCGACGTGTTCGTGATCTGGGCGAAATCCGACGAGCATGGCGGCGGCATTCGCGGCTTCGTGCTGGAAAAGGGCATGAAGGGGCTTTCGACGCCGAAGATCGAGGGTAAACTCTCCTTGCGTGCTTCGATCACCGGCATGGTGATGATGGACGATATCGAAGTCGGAGAGGACGCTTTGCTGCCTGACGTGCAGGGGCTGAAGGGGCCGTTCGGCTGCCTCAACCGCGCGCGTTACGGGATCAGCTGGGGATCGCTGGGCGCGGCCGAATTCTGTTTCCACGCCGCCCGGCAATATGGGCTCGACCGGGCGCAGTTCGGCAAGCCGCTCGCGGCCAATCAGCTGTACCAGAAGAAGCTCGCCGACATGCAGACCGAGATCGCGCTTGGCCTGCAGGCAAGCCTGCGTGTCGGGCGGCTGATGGATGCGGGCCGGTTCGCGCCGGAGATGATCTCGATCGTGAAGCGCAATAATGTCGGCAAGGCGCTCGATATCGCGCGCCAGAGCCGCGACATGCATGGCGGCAACGGCATCACGGGCGAATATCAGGTGATGCGGCACCTGATGAACCTGGAGACGGTCAACACCTATGAGGGCGCGCATGACGTTCATGCGCTGATCCTTGGGCGGGCGATCACGGGGATCGCGGCGTTTTGAGGCTTGCGCCGCCAACTTCCTGTTCCCCGGCGAAGGCCGGGGTCCAGTTGGAATGTCTTTTTTTGGCTGGTGCTGCGCATCATTACACCCACCTTCCCACCTGGGCCCCGGCCTTCGCCGGGGAACAAAAATGGATTAGAGGCTGGTGAGCGAACCGCCCCTGACCGGTCTCAAGGTCATTGAGCTTGCGCGTATCCTCGCCGGGCCGTGGGCCGGGCAGACTCTGGCCGATCTCGGCGCCGAGGTGATCAAGGTCGAGAGCCCCGAGGGGGACGATACGCGGACCTGGGGACCGCCCTTCATCGAGAATCCCGACGGCAGCCGCGATGCCGGCTATTTCCATGCGACCAACCGCGGCAAGAAATCGGTCATACTCGATTTCCGCACGCCGGAGGGCCAGGCCGAAGTCCGCCGCCTGGTCGCCGGTGCAGATGTGCTGATCGAGAATTTCAAGGTCGGCGGGCTCGCCAAATACGGGCTCGATTATGCGAGCCTGTCCGCGCTCAACCCACGGCTGGTCTATTGCTCGATCACCGGCTTCGGCCAGGACGGGCCCTATGCGAGCCGCGCAGGCTATGACTTCATCATCCAGGGCATGAGCGGGATCATGGACCTGACCGGCGAGCCGAACGGCGCGCCGCAGAAGATCGGCGTCGCCTTCGCCGACATCATGACCGGCCTTTACGCGGTGATCGCGATCCAGGCAGCGCTCGCGCAGCGCGAAAAGACCGGGCACGGCCAGCAGATCGACATGGCGCTGCTCGACACGATGGTCGGCGTGCTCGCCAACCAGGCGATGAACTTCTTCGTCAGCGGGCAGACGCCGCCGCGGCTGGGCAATGCGCATCTCAACGTGTCGCCCTATGCCGTTTTCCCGACCAGCGACGGCTGGTTCATCCTCGCCGTCGGCAATGACGGGCAGTTCCTGCGCTTCTGCGACGCGCTCGGGCTCGATAGGCTCAAGGCGGATCCGCGCTTTGCCAGCAATGCGGGGCGGCTCGATCATCGCGAGCCCCTGTTCGCTGCCATTCGCGACGCGACCTCGCGACACGAACGGGACACTCTGCTGGCGATGCTGGAGGCAGTCGGCGTGCCGGCCGGGCCGATCAACAATGTCGCCCAGGCCTTTGCCGATCCGCAGGTGATCCATCGCGGCATGGCGCTGAAGCTCGACCGGGACGGCATGGCGCTGCCCGGCCTGCGCACGCCGATCCGCTTCTCGGAAGCGACGCTCGCGCTCGACCGCGCAGCGCCGATGCTTGGACAGGACGATCCCGCATGACCCCACCCCTGGCCGGCCTGCGTATCATCGAAATGGCGGGGATCGGCCCCGGCCCGTTTTGCGGCATGATGCTGGCCGATCACGGCGCCGAGGTAATCAGGATCGAACGACCTGGCGAACGCGGCGGCTTCTCGGCAGCGGCAAAGGATCCGTTGCTGCGATCGCGCCGGGTTATGCAACTCGACATGAAGAGACCGGAGACAGTGCTTGCCATGCGGCGGCTTGCGCAAAGCTGCGACGGGCTGATCGAAGGCTTCCGGCCGGGCGTGATGGAGCGGCTCGGGCTCGGCCCCGATACGTTGCTCGCCGACAATCCGAAGCTCGTCTATGGCCGGATGACCGGCTGGGGACAGACCGGACCGATGGCGCAGCACCCCGGCCACGACATCAACTACATCGCGCTGTCCGGCGCGCTCCATGCCCTGGGTACGGCGGGCGGGAAGCCGGTCGCGCCGATCAACCTGGTCGGCGATTTCGGCGGGGGCGGCATGATGCTGGCATTCGGCATGCTGGCCGCGATCCTGCAGGCGCAGGCGACCGGCCGCGGCCAGGTGGTCGATTGCGCGATGACCGAGGGATCGTCGGTGCTGATGAGCATGATCTGGGGTTTCCGCGCGATGGGCCGCTGGAACGACGCGCGCGGCACCAACCTGATCGACGGCGGCGCGCATTTCTACGACACCTATGAAACCGCCGACGGCAAATGGGTGTCGGTCGGCGCGATCGAGCCGCAATTCTATGCGGCGCTGCGTACGGCGATGGGCCTGGAGGGCAGCGAATGGGATGCGCAATTCGCCGATTCGGCCTGGCCGGGACTCAAGGCCGAGCTCGTCCGGCGCTTTCGCGAGCGCACGCGCGACGACTGGGTCGCGGCCTTTGCCGGGCATGAGGCGTGTTTCGCGCCGGTGCTCGACTTCGACGAAGCGGTCGCCCATCCGCACAACCGCGACCGCGGCGCCTTTGTCGAGGCGGGCGGCGTCGTCCAGCCGGCCCCTGCCCCGCGCTATTCGGTGAGCAGCACGGTTGCGCCGGTGATGGCCGGTGCGATGGAAACAGAGGCGATCCTGGCCGGCCATGGTTTCTCCGAGGACGAGATCGCCGCGCTGCGTGCGGCGGGGGCGATGGGCGCGGGGTAGCGATCCAGGCGTCCGGGTTGAATCGAGCGCCCGCGAGGCGGCGCTGCGCGGGAGATATGGGACACTCACTGTCCCATATCTTTTCCATCGCGCAATTATGCGAATTCATTGTGTATCAATGGCTTGATGACACATCCTGCGACCTGGGCCCGCGACACCGGGGGGGATCGTTGCGCTATCGATACGATCTCCCGGATCAGCGCTGCATCGACCGAAAAATTTGCCTGTCCGGCGCAGTCATGCGATATTCGTTGCAAAGAAGAACCCATAGGAGAGCGCCATGGCCACCGCCGTCCTTCGCAATTCGCAGATGAGTGAAGCCGAATGGGAGGCGCGCCAGCAGCTCGCCGCCTGCTACCGCATCTTCGACATGCTCGGCTGGTCCGAGATGATCTACAACCATATCACGCTGAAGGTGCCGGGCGAGGAAGGCGCGTTCCTGATCAACCCGTTCGGGCTGCATTTCAGCGAAGTGACTGCCTCGACTTTGGTCAAGATCGACATCGACGGCAACAAGCTCGACGACAATCCCTATCCGGTGAACCGGGCCGGCTTCGTCCAGCACGCGCTGTTCCACCGGCATCTGCCCGACGCGCATTGCATCATGCACACCCACACCACAGCCGGCATGGCGGTCAGCTCAGTCGAGGGCGGGCTGCGGCCGACCAATTTCTACGCCTGCAATTTCACCGGCCAGATCGCCTATCATGATTTCGAGGGCATCACCGTCCGCGACGAGGAAGGCGCGCGGCTGATCGAGCATCTCGGCGACAAGCGCGTCATGCTGCTGCGCAATCACGGCCTGCTGGCGATGGGCAAGACCCTGCCCGAGGCGTTCCTGAAGCTCTGGCTTCTGCAGCGCGCCTGCGAAGTCCAGGTCGCGACCGCCGCGATGGGCACGCCGATCGAAGTGCCGCCCGAAGTGGTGGCGGTGCACCAGCGCGACCTGCACATGGTCCAGATCCCCGGCGGCGTCGGCAAGGCGGATTTCGACGCGATGGTGCGGCGCGTGGACAAGATCGACACGAGCTGGCGGAACTGATCTCTCCATTCCTCCCCGTTCTGGGGAGGAATAACAGTCAGCCGAACCGGTAGCCCGATACGGCCCAACCAAGCACGTGATCGGCATAATCCCGCACCGCCGGGCCATCGCCGCCGGCCCCGAGCGCCACCATCAGCGGCATCAGATGCTCCTCCTCGGGATGGGCGAAGCGGGCGTGGGGCAACGACTCCCATTGTGCCACGCGTTCTGCACGGGCCGCGGGATCGGGATCGGTCACTGCCGCGGTGAGCGCCGCATCCCATTCGTCGGCGACCGGCGTCACCTGCGGGCCGCGAGCGCGCAGATTGTGGAAGCTCATGCCCGATCCCACGATCAGCACGCCTTCGTCGCGGAGCGGCGCCAGCGCGCGCCCGATCGCGATATGCGCAGCGGGATCGAGATCCTTGCGCAACGACATCTGGGCGAGCGGAATATCGGCGCCCGGCACCGCCACCATCATCGGGATGAACACGCCGTGATCCCAGCCGCGCGCGGTTTCCTCGCCCACCGGGAACCCCGCGTCCGCGACCAGCGCGGCCGCACGGCGGGCGACATCGGGCGCGCCCGGGGCGGGCCATGCCAGGCGATAGGTATGTTCAGGAAAGCCGTAATAATCGAACAGCAACGGCTGGCCGTCGCCGACATGGACGGTGACCGCATCCTCCTCCCAATGGCCCGAGACGAGCAGGATCGCCTTGGGCCGCTCCGGCAGCGATTCGATCAGGCCGGCGAGATAGGCCTGCATCGGCCGCCACATCGGATCGGGCGGCCCGCCCGCGGGGTCCATGAAGAAGCAGGGACCGCCGCCATGCGGCACGAAGATGGCTGGAAGTGTCATGCCGCGGATATCGGCCCTGCCCCGCCCGGGCGCAATCGCGCAGGCGGAAACGCGCCGTTTCCCATGGCGATGCTTTGGCCTAAGCTACCGCCATGACCCGGTTCACCGTCAACAACCAGCCCGTCGAATACCGCATGGACCCGAAGACGCCGCTGCTATGGGCGTTGCGGGACGCGTCCAACCTGACCGGCACCAAATATGGCTGCGGCAATGGCGAATGCGGCGCCTGCACCGTCGACATCGACGGCGAGGCAGTCCGATCCTGCCAGGCGACGATCGGCGCGATCGAGGGCAGCTTCGTCACCACGATCGAGGGACTCTCACGCGAGCGCACGCACCCGGTGCAGCTCGCCTGGATCGCCGGCAATGTGCCGCAATGCGGCTTCTGCATCCCCGGCATGATCATGGCGGCAGCTGTGCTGCTCAAGAAGAACCGCAACCCTTCCGAGGACGACATCAAAAGCGCGATCACGAATTTGTGCCGCTGCGGCGTCTATCCGCGCGTGGTGGAAGCAGTGATGCGCGCGGCGCGCGTCCAGCGCGGCGACGAGACGATCGAGGCCGGCGCATCACCCCGCATCGACCCGGCCAGCGCCGCGCGGCTGGTGCCGGCCCTGACGCCGCCTGGGCCATAGCGGCCGTGAATTCTTTCGCAACGCTGTCACCCCAATTCAGAAACGGGTCATCGCGTAAGGCGCACAACCTGTCCATTGACCGGGCCCATCTTGCGCCCGCGTACCGGAGGGATTGAGATGCGTAGTTCTTTCATCATCGCGCTTCTGGCGGCGACCGCAGCCATCGTGCCGGCGACGGCCTATGCCGGCGGCACTGGCGGCCAGGATCGCGGCGAGCGGCGCCAGGACCGCGCGGAGGCCCGCGCCGAACGCCAGGCCCAGCCGCAACCGCAGGCCCAGCCGGCGCCGGCGCGCAATTTCGAGCGCCGCGACGGCGGCAATGGCGGCGGCCGTGGCAACTGGCAGGGCCGCCCGCAGCCCCAGCCCCAGGCGCAGCCGCAGCCACAGCCGCAGCCGCAGGTTCAGCAACAGCCCCAGGGCCGCCCGCAGTTCAACCCGCAGGGCATGCGCCGCGGCGGGCAAGGCAATGGTTGGGGCGATGGGCGCAACGGCGCTCCCGTCGTTCAGGGCAACCCGCAGCTCCAGCCTCAGGCGAATGGCGGCCGTCCCGGCGGCCGTGACGACGCCCGGGGCCAGCGCGACGGCAACCGCGACTGGCGCAACAATGGCGGCCGTAACGACGGCGGCGTGCGTGGCAATGACGGGCGTGGCAACGACGGCAACTGGCGCGGCAACGATGGCCGCGGCAACGACCGCAACTGGCGTGGCAATGACGGCCGCGGTAATGACGGCAACTGGCGCGGCAATAACGGCCGCGGCAATGACCGTGACTGGCGCAACAATGGCGGCCGCGGCAATGATCGCAACTGGAACCGCAGCTGGCGGAGCGACAGTCGGTACAATTGGCAATCGCACCGGGCGCGCTATCGCAACAATTTCCACCTGCCGCGCTACTACGCACCCTATGGCTGGGATTACGGTTATCGCCGCTTCTCGGTCGGCCTGACGCTCAGCTCGATCCTGTTCGAGCAGAATTACTGGATCGACGACTCGAGCTATTACGGGCTGCCGCCGGCCTATGGCCCGTATCGCTGGGTGCGCTATTATAACGATGCGCTGCTCGTCGATATCTATACCGGCCAGGTGGTCGACACGGTCTACGACATCTTCTGGTAGGATGCCGATCGATCCTCGGGGCCCGGCGACACTGTCGCCGGGCCCCTTGTTTTTTGCGGTCGCCACGGCAGACTGAGCCGCGATGTCCCTGTTCTCCAAGAAGCCCGCGTCCCCGAAACGGCCCGGCGGCCCCTCCCCGATCCGCAAGCTGGCCGGCGAGACCGTGTCGCGCAGGCTGGAGGCGAATCCGGCGGTGAAGCGCGCCCAGATCGACAAGGCGCAGGTCTATTATCACCCCGACTTCCTCACCCCGACTCAGTGCACTGCGCTGATCCGGGTGATCGATTCGAACCGCCGCCCCTCCACCCTGCTATCCGAATCGGGCGACACCAATTTCCGCACCAGCGAGAGCTGCGACATGGATCGCTGGTCGCCAGCGGTCCGCCCGATCGACGAATCGATCGCGGCGCTGCTCGGCCTCGATCCCGCGCAGGGCGAGACGATGCAGGGTCAGCGCTACGCACCCGGACAGCAATTCCGCGCCCATCATGATTTCTTCCATGAGGGCCAGCATTATTGGGAAGCGATGAAGGCCAGCGGGGGGCAGCGCACCTGGACCGCGATGGTCTATCTCAACAATGTCGAGGAAGGCGGTGCAACCTGGTTCCCCCAGGCCGGCATCCGCGTCGCGCCGAAGCGCGGCCTGCTGCTCGCCTGGAACAACATGCGCCCCGATGGCAGCCCCAACGAATTCACCTTGCATGAAGGCATGCCGGTGGTGAAGGGCACCAAATATATCGTGACCAAATGGTTTCGCGAAGGCGCCTGGCTCCGCGGCTAGATTGGGATCAGGCCGGCACGCTCCTGAAGATAACATGATTAACCATCTGGCTTAAAACGGGCTTCACGACGACGGCCTAGCACTGCCTCGAATGGATTTTCCGGGGGCAAGATGTTTATCAAGACCTTTGCGATCGCCCTGCCCGTACTGCTCGGTGGAATGTACGTCAGCGGCGCGCTGGGCGGCGGCGGCTGGTCACGTGACGTGGCGCGCCCCCAGGCAGCGGTGATGACGGCGCTGGAGGACCTCGACATTCGCGACCAGCCCGGATCGCCCGGCACCGATCCAGCGCAATCGGGCGGCATCACCCCCGTGTTCAAGCTGGAGCGCACCGACACGTCGATGCGATGGAAGGTCATGAGCGGGGACAAGATCGCGGTGACGATGATCGCCGACTTCAAGCCGAGTGCCGACGGCACGGCAACGCATGTCACGGCGCATGTCGAGCGGGGCGACGCGCCGGACGATTTCGTCTCCCCCGCCTTTCGCTCGAAGGGCGTCACGCTCGGCCTGTTCGCGATGGCGCTCGAGGGCGAACTCAACGAATTGACCCTGCCGCCGCCGGGCGACCCCGCGGCCTGCGCCAGGCTGTTCGAGCGTTTCCAGGAAGCGAACATGGCGGCCGGCGCGGGCGGACGTCCGGAATCGTTGAAGGGCGCGATCGGGCAAGTCGCCGCCACCGGCGTGCGACTGAACGCTTTCGACGCCGAGCAGCGTCGCCTGGGATGCCAGCACCGCGACGGCAGCAGCGATTTCAAGTCAGTCGAATCAAGCATGGGCGCATCGCACGGCGACAGCAGTTCCGGCACATCGTCTGACGGGGCAGTCAATTTCACGCCGGGCCAGCCGATGATCGATCCCAGACCGCCGGGCGAACGCCGGCGCTGAGCCACAGCCGGCCCCTTATTCGGGGCCGGGATCAACGGCGTCGTTTCACCCCGTCCCGCCACCCCCGTTCCACCACCCCTGTTCCACCACGGCCAAAATGTGCGAGAGCGAAGCGGTGAACACCGTCCTCAACATCTCGCATTCGATCCTCGGCCAACCCTGGCGCTGGCGCGCGCTGGAGACCGATACGCGCGACCCCGGCTTTTCGCCCGACGATCTGGTCACGCAGCTCTTGCTGTCGCGCGGTTGCCCGCGTGAGGCGCTCGACGCGCACAAGGCGCCCAGCATCCGCGGCTTCATGCCCGACCCGTCGATCTTCCGCGACATGGACCGCGCCGCGGAACGGCTCGCCGATGCAGTGCAGGCGGGCGAACAGGTCGCGATCTTCGGCGATTACGATGTGGACGGGGCAACCTCGGCGGCGCTGATGATCCTGTTGCTGCGCGACCTCGGGCTTGAGGCGCGGCCCTATATCCCCGACCGGCTGATGGAGGGTTACGGGCCGTCGGGCGAAGCGCTGGTACGGCTGAAGGAGGAAGGCGCCAGCCTGATCGTCACCGTCGATTGTGGCGCGCAGGCATTCGAGGCGCTGGAGATGGCGCGCGTGGCCGCGGTCGACGTCATCGTGGTCGACCACCACAAATGCGCCGCCGCCCTGCCCCACGCCCATGCGCTGGTGAATCCGAACCGGCTGGACGAAACCGAGGGCGCGGTGTTCGGCCATCTCGCCGCGGTGGGCGTGGCGTTCCTGCTCGGCGCGGCGCTTATCCGGCTGCTGCGTGTGCGGGGCTGGTTCGCGAATCGCGCCGAGCCGCGGCTGCTCGACCTGCTCGATATCGTCGCGCTCGGCACCGTCGCCGACGTCGCGTCGCTGAAGGGCCTCAACCGCGCCTTCGTCGCGCAGGGCCTCAAGGTGATGGCGCAGCGGCGCAATATCGGGCTGAACGCGCTGATCTCCGCCTCGCGCCTGACCCGCGCGCCGACCGCGACCGACCTCGGCTTCGCGCTCGGCCCACGGATCAATGCGGGCGGGCGCGTCGGCAAATCCGATCTCGGCGTCCGGCTGCTCACGACGCGCGATCCCGAGGAGGCCGCCAGCATCGCCGCCGAACTCGACCGGCTCAACGAGGAACGCCGGGCGATCGAGGGCGTGGTGCAGGAGGCCGCCGAGGCCCTGGCCGGCGGGAAAGGCAATCGCGCGGTGATAGTCGTCGCCGGACGCGGCTGGCACCCCGGGGTGATCGGCATCGTCGCGGGGCGCCTGAAGGAAAGATACGGCCGGCCGGCGATCGTCATCGCGCTGGACGACCAGGGCATCGGCAAGGGATCGGGCCGATCGATTTCGGGCGTCGATCTCGGCGCGGCGGTGCTGACGGCCAAGGACAGCGGTCTGCTCGTTGCGGGCGGGGGCCATGCGATGGCGGCGGGGCTCACCATCGCCGAGGACCGGATCGAGGCGTTCGCCGACTTCCTGGAAGAGCGGCTCGACGCCGCGGTCACCCGCTCGATCGGGGACCGGGCGCTGCTGCTCGATGCACTGCTCACCGCAGGCGGCGTGACTCCAGCGCTGGTCGCGGCGATGGACGCCGGCGGGCCGTACGGCATGGGCTGGCCCCAGCCGCGCGTCGTCGCCGGGCCGGTGCGCATCGTTAAGGCCGATATCGTCGGCAACGGCCATGTCCGAGCGATCGTGAGCGGCGATGACGGCCGGGTGCTGAAGACGGTCGCCTTTCGCCAGGCCGAGACCGCGCTGGGCGCGGCCCTGCTCGGCGCGCCGCCGCATCGCCGGCTGTGGCTGGCCGGGCGCGCGCGAATCGACGACTGGGGCGCAAAACCGGCCGCCGAGCTGCATCTCGACGACGCCGCCTGGGCTGATTAATCTTCGGCTCCCGCGATGCGGCACGTCGCCGCGGGACTCGAACGGGAAGATTGCCCATGTTCAGCCATATCACGCTCGGCACCGACGATATCGAGCGCGCGCGCCGTTTCTACGAACCGGTGATGGCGACGCTGGGCCTCGAACAGCCCTTCGCGTTGCCGGAGACGCTCGTCTTCGGCGAACTGGTGGGCCTGAAGCTGTTTGTCGTCCGCCCGTTCGACGGGGGCGCCGCCCATCCCGGCAACGGCCCGCACGCCGCCTTGCTGGCGCCGACTCGCGCCGCAGTGGATGCGTTTCACGCGGCCGCGCTGGCCCATGGCGGCAGCGATGCCGGCGCGCCCGGCCCAAGGCCCCATTATCACGCCCATTATTACGGCGCCTATGTGCGCGATCCCGACGGGAACAAGCTCCAGGCAGTGTGTCATCGTCATCCGGACGACACAGCGGCTTGACCCGGGGCGATCCTTTGCCTAACCGGCACCCCCACGCCCGGCTCGTCCGGACATGGCCCCTTCGTCTAGCGGTCTAGGACGCGGCCCTTTCACGGCTGAAACACGGGTTCGATTCCCGTAGGGGTCACCAGCGTTTTCAATGACTTAGCTTTGGTGAGCTGAGATCAAAAAGAGAACATGGTCCATACATCGTCCATAGACGCGGGCGGTCGCTCGCGGGCTACAATGGACAATTTTTTCGATCAGTTGCTCGGTCGGCTGCAATGCAGGTTGATTCGGCGGATAGGTTGCACTGGCGCCCAGTTCCAACAACTCCGTCGTCGGCGCCGCGATCGCAAGGCCAGACGCCTTATTTTGAAATCCACCGAGGCAGAGGCCTGTGCGCCAGGCGTGCTATCGCAGTGCGGGCGTCGTTATCGCGACAGATGATATTCAACGGGCACCGACAGCTCGACTTCATCGGGCATATCTGCCGGAATGGCGGGCATGGGTTGCGCATGCTTGAGTGTATCGAGCGCGGCTTGATCAAGGTCGAAAGAGCCTGATCTCTTCACAATGGCGGACGATAGCACCATGCCGCTCCTGTTCATCCTGAAGCGGACATAGACGGTGCCTTGCTGGCGGGCGGCGCGGGCGCGCGCCGGATAGCGGCGGAAGCGCTCCAGATGGGCGAGGATCAATCGTTCCCAATTGGACCGGGCGTCGTTGGATAAGCGGGTCGCGGTCGGTGCCGCGACACTTTTAGGCGCGGTTGTTTCCGGCACGGCGGGACCGGGATCGGTGATTTTGACAGGCTCCCGGGCTTCGCTTGTCGAAATACCGGGAACCGGGAGTTGCACGAGCGGCGTCGGGACAGGCTCGGTAACAGGCTCAGGTTCGGCGTCCTGCTGCTCTGCTTGCTCCGCCCCGGGCGCCACGTCGCGGATCGGCTCCGGCGGCGCTGCCAGGGGCTGCAGCTCTACGACCAGCGGTTGTGACGTGGCACGGATGGGGTGATAGACGGTCTTCCATGTGACCAGCGCGGCGGTGAAGACCAGCGCGATGATCGAGGCGGTTCCTGCCAGTCCAAACAGGCGCGTGCTCCACCTCGTCGGCTGATCGCAATAGCGCGAACCTCGGGCGCGGTGATCGGCCATGGCTGCGAGCCTGTAGGTGACCGCTGATTCTACGCCGAGATTGCGATGATCACGGGACCCGAGCAGGCGATGATCGCCAAATTCTTCCACGTCTGCACAGGCAGCGTTCGGAACATGGTGGAGATTTTCGGTCGGCCTCATTGGTCGTTCCCGGGGGTTGGGCGGGTGAGGATCCATGCCGCACAGGCGGCCATGATCGCCGCGACCGCGAGCGCTGGCAGTGGTCGTGGACGCGCACCAAGCCAGAACAGGCCGTAGCCAACAGACATGCCGACGCAGGCCGCACGTTTGGCGGTGCGTGAGATCGCCCCATAGGCGCGCCAAGCCCGCAGCGTCGGCCCGAAACGCGGATGGCGCAGGAGCCAGCTTTCGAGCCGGGGCGAGGACCGGGCAAAACATGCGGCGCCGAGGATCATGAAGACCGTCGTGGGCATGAGCGGCACGAACGCGCCAATGAAGCCGAGCCCGACGCACAGAAAGCCAAGCAGCAGCCATCCGGCACGGACGACCGTGCCGCCCGCGGGAGGCGGCACGGACGGATCAGGCCCGGCGCGCATCGACAAGCGCCTGCACCCGGGCAAAGGCTGCCAGCGCCCCCTCGCCGGCGCGCCTCTCCTGCTCCTCGCTCAGTTCTACCGCATCGAGGGCGGCGACGAACGCACGCCAGTGCGGCGCAGGGCCTTCGGGCGCCGGTGCGAGGTGCCGCGCCCCATGGTTATCGGACAGACCGAGTTTCGCGGCTTCCTTGCGCAGCAACGCCGCACCCATGTTGGAGCCTTCCGCCACATAGAGCCATCCGATCGCGGGTCCCAGGTCGATCGGCGCGGCGGGCGAGAAGACGGGCGTGCCTTCCGCTGGCGGTTCCAGGTTGAGATCAGCCAGATCGGCGGCGACGAGCCGCACACGCTGGCGGCTGGCGAGGTCCGGTATCACGGCCTGCATCTGCGCATCGGCGTAGAGCGCGGCGACGTCCTGGTGAAACAGATATTGGACGGCGAGGAAGTGCGCATAGCGATCGATGGTCGCGAAGCTCGCAGCCGACATGATCGAGCGATCAACACCCTCATGGACGCCATGAGTCAGCGCCTTCAGGCGTCTGGCGCGGCTCTGCTCCTCGAGAGGGCGATCGGAGGTGGTGACGGTCATCGATAGGTTACTCCACTTCGAGTTGGATTAGGCGACGGACAACCGGGCTGGCAGGTCCCCGTCGGCGCGATGGGTTGCATGCCGCGTGTCGCGAGACCCGCGACCCGAGCGGCGCGTCGAAGATATGAGGCCGCTAGATCAGAAGGCATGGCTGAGCCTCACGCTGACGGTCGTCCGCTTGTAGGAATAAAGCCAGTCGATGTTGCTTTTGACCCGATTGTACTGGACCACGACCTCGGGGACGAACGGACCAAGTCTCAAGACCGGAAGGCGCGCGATACCGATGATATTGAACTGTCGATCTTTACGCTGCGCTTCGAATAGTTCGCTATACGCTCGATGCCGGCGGTAACGATATGATCCCATCAGGAAGAGACTGGCGGCATTGCCAAATGCCTTGTTGATCCCAAGACGCCCGCCCCACTGGCGATAGGCCTCGACAAGGCTATGCGTATCCCGTGCGGCGAGATCGGGTCCGCCGAACAGGGTCAAGGTAGGCGTCAGGGAATACCATCCGGTGACAGCAATATCGGTCAGCGGTCCATTTTGCGGGGCGAACGCAGTGTCGCGATAGTGGAAATCCCGATAATTGCCTTCAAGCCTGAAAAGGGTGCGCGGCGAGACTGTGTGAGTCCATTCCGCATTGAGACCTGGGGCGGTGTAGAGCACCGACGTCCCGAGCGAGCCGATCTCGAGTGACGGCGAGAGGGAGATGGCGTCGCTGGCAGTCTGATATTGATAGCCAAGACGGGCGATAGCCGTCGCCTGGGAATAGCCATTATGGTCGGGATAGATGTCGCCGAACAGGATTGCCCGCGCTCTCAGGCCGCTGTGGCCAGCCAAAGGCACGTCCCTTGACAGTGTCGCCTCGAAGTTGACGCCCGTCGCTTTGATCGCATCGGGCACCTGCCGGTCGACGAGACACGTTCCGTCGTCGGTCGCGAGCAGGCAAGTGTAGCTCGCTGACGACTGATTGAGGTTGCTGCTGTACCCCGGGCCCAAGGCAAGGCTTCCTTGCCAGCTCCGACGGCGCTTGAGCGCTTCCAGATAGGTGTCGACCGTGCCGATGACACCCTCTGCCTGCGGCCCATCTTTGGCCAGCAGATCGCGTGCAACCCGGAAAGTCCGCTCCGCTTCGCGATCCTTGTGATTGTCGAACAGGACGCGCGCGAGTTCCAGCCGCCCCGGGACGAAGTCGGCCTTGATCGACAACAACGTGCGGTAGTGCCGTTCCGCGCCAGTGAGGTCGCCACGCTCGCGCGCCAATGCGCCAAGCGCATATTCGACGAGCATGGGATCGTGCCCGGCGAGCTTTTGGTAGGCGGCGAGAAAACGGCGGGCGTCCGGCCATTGCTTGCGCGTCACCGAGACGTAGAGGGCTCGCCCGATTTCATCGACAGAGTCGCCAACCGCATAAGTTTGACCGTCGATGGTGAGCGAAGCGGTGTCTCCGTCAAGCGCTCCCGCCTCCTCGATCGCACGTGCCTCCCGGTCCGTGCGCTGGCGATCGAGTTGCTGGTCAAGGCGCAAACGTGTGTCCTGCCCGCTTGTCGTCTGCGCTGTTGCCGGCGACGCGTACAACCAGGCTGTCAGAGCAAGCACCAACGGCTCTGCCGGAAGGAATCTGTGAAAGGCTGATCTGTTCATGAAGACGCTTGGCCGGATAACTCGGGTTGAAAAAACCGGGGCCTCCGTGGAGGCCCCGGTCCCGACATGATCGATCAGTTCTTCGTGCCGCCGAAGGCGGTGCTGTACTGTCGGTTCGCGCCGCTGAACGCCACAAGCCCAGCGAGCGCATTCACGTTCGAGCCGAAGAAGCGGCCGCTTACCACGCCGCTGGAGGCCAGCGGCGCCCCTCCCGAACCGGTCGCGCTCGCGCCACTGCCGCTGAAGGTGCCGCTGGTGGTGATGTTGGCGGTGCCAATGTTCACGCCATAGGTTGAGCCAGAATTGGCGAGGCTGCCGCTGAGCGTGCCACCGCTGCCGGTGAAATTCGCCGTGAAGGTGCCGGTCAGGATGCCGCGATTCTGATAATCGCTGATGCCCTTCACGGAATAGGTCGCGGAACCCGAGCTTGGCACGGAAGTGGAGGCGCCTGTCCCGCCATAATAGACGGTATGGTCCCCGGCACTGGCGCTGCCGGTTTGCGTCCATTCACCGAAGTAGATGTCCTGGCCGCTGACCTTGGCGAAGTCGAACCGGCCATATTGACTATGATCGGTGATTGTCCCCGTGGTGCTGGTAAATGTCGTCACGCCATTTCCATCGGACCCAAGGACGGCCTGCAAGCCCTGGAAGTCGATATATTGGGTTGAGAGCAGCGCGGGAACATTGATGCCGACTTTGCCCGCGCTGTGCGGACCGCCGACGACGGTGCTGGCGGCGATCTTCACCTTGGTGGCGTCACTGCTGCCGCCGACGACCTGAGCCTGGGCCGTGCCGGCGAGCGCGCTCGACAATGCCAGAGCCAAACCAAGGGCTTTGAGATGTGCGAACTTCATTCTACGTCTCCTGCTTGTTGGAGCGCCCGACCGTTCGGGCGCATTCATCCAGGGTCGTCGCCAGCATCCCGGTCTTGTCAGGATTGACGGACGCGGGCGGCGGCCCTGAATCTCGCTCAGAACCTCCCCGTCAGGCTGAGGCGCACCGTTCGGCCAGGCGCGGGCAGCATGGAGCGCGACAGGGGATCCAGATAATATCGGTTATTGAGATTCAGGCCCGACAACTCGGCGCTGAAGCGGTCGTTGATCCTGAACTTGGCGTAGGCGTCGAGCGTGACGATCTCGCCCCAGGTATAGGGTATGTTGAGGAAGCAGCCGCCTACGCAGTCGCCGGGGTTTGTGAATTCGGCAAGCTGGGGGTTGTCATAGCCGCTGTACCAGGTCAGCCGGCCGCCAACCTCGAGCCGGCGCTCGAAAAAGCGCCCGCCCATGGTCCAGTTGACCGTATCCTCCGGCGTCGCCTGCGTGAGCAGAAAGCCACCAAGGAAACCATATTTGACGCAGTCCGGGACGCGGCCGCGGGCAGGGTCCATCTGGGTCGCGACGCTTTCGTCGCAGACCTTGTTCTTGGTCATGTGGCTCGCGCTGAGGTCAGTGAAGAAATCGCCGTTGTCGAAACGGGCCTGCATCTCGAAGCCGGCGATCACCTGCTTGTCGATGTTGCTGAACATCAGACCCGTGCTCCGCTCGATCACGTCGCGTGTCGTGTTGTGAAACCAGGTGAGCTTGAGATCGGCATGCTGTCCATCGCCGAGCCGAAACAGCGGCCGAAGATCCTGAATCCACGCGGCCTCCCACGAACGGATGCGTTCGGGCTTGAGATCGCGAACCGGATTGATCGAGGCCGAGAAGCCGATCGTGCTCTCGAACATGCTGGGGAAGCGATTGGCTTCCGCATAGCGCACATAGGCCCGGCTCGAACGGCTCACATAAGCGGTGGCCGATAGCGTCGGCGCCCAGCCATGCCCCGACTTCCGACCGGCTGTGGGCTCAGCGAATGTGATGTCGGGAATCGCGACGCAGCTTCCCGCCAGATAGCCTGACGTATTTACGGCCGTTCCATTAAGGCAAATATTGTCGCCGCGCCTAAAGCGACCATCCGCATCGGCGTTCCAGCTCGGCCCTTGGTGATCGGCGGTGATGGGGTAGGGATTGGCGGCATAAGCCTCGAGTTCCGGGGCAATAAGCGCCGTGATGGTCTCATCGTCAAAGCCGAAGCTGGAATAGAAGGCGCGCTGCTGAGCCTCCAACGCGGCCACGCCGTATTCGGCGGTCTGGTAGGTGGTCTGCCAGCTATTGATGACCGGGCGGCCCAAAAATGCCCCCGCGTCGCGCTGGCGACGAAGATATTGGGGTAGGAAGTCATCCTTCGCCCAATATCCCGCGTAGGACAGGCCGGCGTTCAGCTTGAAGAAGCTGGTGGGCCGCCATTCGCCGCTGAAGTTGATCCGATATTCCTCGCGCCTGCCTGCACGCGGTAACTGGCGCCAACCATTGGCCGCCGCCGTCGAATATTGGTCGCCCGAGCGCAGGCGCTCATGATGCCAGTTTCCTTCCAAAAGGAAGCTCAGCTTCGACGATAGATTGAACTGGTTGCTGGCGGTGAAGCCGTACCGATCATTGTCCGAATTGGAGATGGCGGTATTGATGATTGCTGGATCGCCGCCGAAGCGCGGATCGGCCGCCGCATTGGGAAAACCACCCGAGCTGTAGGTATCGCTCACCGTATCGGTCGCCCAGGCCGTCGCGCGGAAATCGATCCAGCGACCGCCAGGCTGCCATTTATATTCGGCGTTGTAGGCCTGCGCATGCACCTTGCTGAGCGGCCACTGGACGTTGCCAAATGTGGGTCCGTTCACCGTGAAGATGCGGGACGGCAGAATGTCTCCGAACGTCGACTTGCTGTCGCGGAACCCAATCTGCAACGCCTGATCGTCCGCGATGCGCCACGTTGCCTTGAACAGGAAAGATTCCAGCTCGCTTGAGGTGTTTGGGACCTCGTTGCCCGGCTCGTAGTTGAGGCCGAGCTTGCGGACGAAGGTATGGGAATTGAGTGGCAGATCTTCTTGGCTGTAATAGCCCGGAGCGGTTTTTCCGGAGAAGTAATTGCCCCGCTCGCGGAAGGCATAGGCGCCGAAGAGATCGAAGTCGCCGACACGGCCCGCGACGGCCAGGCGGATCGCGCGGTCGCCGGCCGAAAAGGATTCATTGTCGTCGGGCGTGCGCAGCGACACTCGCAGCGAAGGGTCGCAATAGGCATAGGTCGGCGACGCACCGATGCCCGGACAGACAAACCCCGGGATCGTCCGATAGTCCTGGCCTGTGAGAAGGGTCGGCAGGCGCGGATTGGTTGAGTTGTTGCCGCCCTCGAGCCTCAGTTCGATCCCGACGTTTTTGCCCGGTCGCAGAATGTCGTCCGCGTCGAGCGTGTTGATGACGATGGCGCCGCCGGTGGAGCCATTGACGCCACGCGTAGAAACCGGTCCTTTCAGGACCTGAAGGCCGGAGATCAGGCTGGGATCGATATAGCTGCGATTGCTGGCGCCATTATAGCCTCGCCAGACGGTCAGGGCCTGTTCGGTGCCGTCGATGATGACGGGCACGCGCCCCGGACCCTGGATGCCGCGAATACTGGGATCGAGCGCGCCACCGTTGCGCGCATCGCCGCTGAAGACATTGACCATGCCCTTGAGCACGTCAGCGGTGTTCACGCCCTTGTAGCGTTCGATCTCTTCCTTGCCCGCATAGATTGAGGAAATGTCCTGGTCGTAGATCGCGTCCTTTTGCCGGACGTCGCGCTCAGCGCCCGTCTCGTTCGCCTGGGCAGCGTTGCTGGCCTCGACGCGAAGGGGATCCAGCACGACCGTATCGGATGAGCGCTGATCCGCCGCCGCAACCGACACCCGGCGCAAGGATACGATCCGACCTTCCATGCGCGCCGCAAAGCCGGTGGACGCAAGCAAGCGGTCCAGCGCCTGGCGGGGCGTCATCGTGCCACGCACGCCCTGCGTTGAAAGGGTACGGACCTGGTCCGCGTCGATGCTCACCTGGAGCCCGGACTGGCGGCCGAAATCCGCCAGCGCGTCTGCCACCGATTGCGGCGCGATATCGAACGGCCGTGCGGCTTCTGGCGATGTCGTCTGTGCCCGTGTCGCGATCGGTGCGCTCAGCCCAACACTCGCCGCTGATGTGAGCAACGCGCCCATCCAAAACCGCCGCGCCCCGCCCTCTTCGAAGAATCCCCCCTTAATCACCTAGCGCCTTCCTCTCGTCAAAGTTCACTGCTCGGCCTGAATCGCTATTGCGAAGCAGTTGCATACCCTCAACGTGCGGGCGCTGACGAATTCCGGAAAAAAATGCAGGTCTTTCGGAAAAACTTAGCGGACCGTCACGATCCGAAGCCAAGGAGAGACCTGCGAGAAGGTTACTTTGTGCGCGCGCGCGAGCGCTTCAAGCGCCAGATCGGGATCGCGAAGGTCGTAGATGCCGCTGACGCGTCGATCCTTCAGTCCCGCTCCTCTGGCGACAATATAGCCTTTATACCAGGGACGCAGGCGGTCGATTACATCGCCGATTGGCTGATCGTTGACGATCGCCACGCCGTCGCGCCAGCTCGCTATGCGGTCGGGGCGTAAGGTTCCGCGTGTCGCCACTCCTCCGCTAAGTGAGACCGACTGGCCAGGTATCAGTTCCACGCGGACAGCCCGGCCAGCTTCGGGCGACGTCACCGCGACCCGGCCGCGCTGAACGGCGACGTCCGTCCCGCTATCCGTCTTCCGTACCGAAAAGGCGGTGCCGAGGACGGTCACGGTGCTATTCTGCGTCACGACTCTGAAGGGGCGCGCTTCATCATGCGCCACGTCGAACCACGCTTCGCCTTGCAGGAGGTTCAAGGTCCTCCCTCTTGCGTCGATGGTAAAGGCGATCGCCGTCGTGGGCGCAAGGTGGACGGTGCTGCCATCTTCGAGCCTGACGATGCGTAGCTCGGCGGTCTGTGTGATCTCGTCCGACCGAAGCCTAAGCGAAAGGTCGGGCGCAAGGACCCAAGCGAGACATCCCGCCAGCGCAACCGCTGCGAGAGACTTGGCGGATGTAATTCCACGAAACCACGCCCAGGTCGAAACCGCCGGTAGAGATTGTCTCGCCCGAGACAATGGACCGACCGCCGACATCAACCCTGACACACGTTGGGTTTCCTGCCAGGCGGCTAGGTGCGCCGGACTGGTCGCAAGCCAATCGATGATTTGGGCGCGCAGCACCTCATCGTCCGGCTCATTGTCGAGCTGGACCAGCCAGGCGGTGGCCTGGCGACTGAGATCGCTTCGCATCCGGTCCACGTCCTTGCCCCCGCTCATCGCCAAATTCGGATCCGGTTAACCGCGCGCAGGGCGCGCGCCTTCCATCGCTTACGCATGTAACGAATGGGACTCATGGAATTCCGGAACTTTCTGGCAGAATGGCTCAGTGACGGCGCCGGAGCGCTTCCTTGCAGAATTCGACCGCGTCGATCACGAGCTCCGACGCGAGGCTTTTCGATATGCCTAGTTTGTCGGCGATCTCGATGAGCTTCATGTCGTCGAAGCGGTACATCTCAAAAGCACGGCGAGTCCGCACCGGCAACTTCGCCATGGCCTTGCGGAGCACGGCCAATTCATCCTTGGCCTCAGCGCGGGCCTGCTCCGAAGGCTGATCGTCCGCCACCTGCTCGGCCACCATGGTGGCGTCGCCCACAAAGACCCGACTCTGCCGCCCTCGTCGCCGTTGCCGGTCTAGCGCCAGGTTATGGACGATACGGAATAGATAGCCGTTCGGTTCCTCGAGACTACGCGCGCTGGTAACCGCGCGGAAGCGGATCCAGGCGTCTTGAACCACGTCTTCGGCCTCGACGGAATCACCTGTAATCCGCGTCGCGTAACGAAGAAGGGCTTCGCGCGCTCCTAGAAACACCTGAAGGGTATCCATTTTAGACACCCGACGCGGGGCTCCCTATTTATCCATGAAGCAAGCACTCTCAGTAGCATCCCCTCTCTTGCGAACCAATCGCAAAAACCTCGCAGGGGCAAAGATCGCTTGCAGCATTCCATATGGAAAGTCGGCACTTATGCGGCGCCAGGCTTTCAATGAAACGACGACCGGCCATTCGTCATCGGAAAATGCCAAGGGAGGCGCCTCTTCGCCGACGGACCCGAGCCTGTCGAAGGCGTCGAACATCAGAAGTTATTGTCGAACATCGGCAATAAGAACACGTCTACATGGCAACGAATCCCGCCTGCAGAATTCCGGAAGTTTTTGACGGCGATGAAAATATGTAGAGTTGACGAAAGGCCCACATATTAGCCTGCCGTAATACAATGCCTCAAAAATCTGGCGCAGTGTACTCGTGGTCCGCGCCAAAAATCGGTCCGTGACCAGGAATCGCACCTGCGACGAAGATGCATTTTCTGCCGATTCGCGACAATTCATTCGGCTGACTCTGAGTCCGAAAGCGGTGTCAGGCGAGGCCGTTCGGAAGCCCGCGATTTTCGCTTATGTCACGGCAACGCACTTTGAGATTATGCGTCCTCGGTCTCCGTCAGCAGCACGTCCTTCAGCGATATGTCCGAGCGGGCGAGCATCGCTGGATCGGGATGTGCTCTCCGCGCGACGAGTTTGCGCCCTTGCACGTAGTCCTTCGTCGCGTTGACGCAATCCACTGCTATGATTTGCCCCTGCTTGAGATAGACGACACTGAAGCTGCGTGTCGCTTGATTGCCCCGCACCACGATGCCGTCATGACCAACCGAGAGCCCGACGCTCTGCAGCTTGAGGTCGTATTGGTTGGACCAGAACCATGGCGGCGTCTCGTAGGATGCCGATTGGCCGATGATCGTCTGCGCCACGACGGACGCCTGTTCAGTGGCGTTCTGGACGGATTCGACGCGCACCTGGATGCCATCCGCGTAGCGGTTCGCGTGGACCGCACAGTCGCCGACGGCGAACACGTCGAACAGGCTGGTTCGGCACTGCGCGTCCACCACCACGCCGCGGTCGTCGCCGGCCGCCCCCGCGGCGAGCAACGGAGCCACTACGGGAACGATGCCGATGCCGACGATCGCGAGGCCGCACTCGATTAGCGTCCCGTCCGTCAAGCGCACAGCGCATACTCTGCCATCCCGGCCCTGTAGGCTGTCGACCGCCGTCTCAAGCCTGATATCGACGCCGCGGGCTCTGTGTTCGGCCTCGAAGAAGCGCGATATCGGCTCGCCAGCCACGCGAGCCAGGACCCTGTCGAGAGCCTCGATGAGCACGACCTCCTTACCTAGATCCCGCAGGGTCGCTGCAGCCTCGAGTCCGATATACCCGCCTCCGATCACAATCGCTTGGCGGATGACGGCCAGCTCGTCCCTCAAGTCGCGGACGTCGGCTTGCGAACGAATGGTGTGGACGCCTTTTAGGTCAGCGCCGTCGCATCTAAGCCGACGAGCCGTGCCACCGGCGGCCCACACCAATTGGTGGTAGGCGATCTGCGGCCCGACCGCCAACGAGACGAGGCGCGCGGCGTGGTCAACGGCGATTACCCGCTGCCCCAGCAGCATCGTTATGCCTTGGTCACTCCAAAAGCCCGACGGCCGGATGAGAATTTGATCGAAGGTCGCCTTCCCCGAAAGATATTCTTTCGACAGCGGCGGTCGCTCATAGGGAAGCTCCGGCTCTTCACCCACGATCGCGACGGTTCCGTCGAATCCGGCCTTCCGCAGCGCGATCGCGGTCTCAGCACCGCCGTGCCCCGCGCCGACGATCAGCACGTCGTAGCGGGTCGCCGGATGTTCCATTGCAGCCATCATGCTTGAGCCTCCGGAGATGCGAGAGGGGCGTCGATCATGAGCCGATTTTCCTGCGCCACGATGATCGGCGAGATCGCCTCTACGAACGCGAGCCACCCGGCGTCTTCCCATAGGGCAGAGCGTCGCGCTGCACGGTCCGCGAACGAGGCGTAGCGCCATAGGTGGACGATCTGATTGAGGTTGCCGACCTCGGTGGCGTAATATCCGAGGGGCGACCCCAATATGCGCCACTGGATCGCCTGTCCGAGGCTGCGGTAGAGTTCAAAGTAGCGGCCCGTCGATCCGAAGGAGAGGGTGTAGATGCGCATCTCGACGATCATCGATCGCGCTCCGCGCCAGGCATGATCGGCAGAGTATCGAGATCGGCGCGTACCTCTCTCGTACTCTCAAGTCCGACCAGTTGCCGCGAGGCGTACCAGAGCGCCGCCAGGATGAACGGCGCGACTGCATAGAGCGAGAAGATGCCGATGCGCAGGCTGCCGGCCGCCATGCCGATCTTCCCCGCGACGTATGGGCCGAGAGCAAGACCGACCAGGCTCATTCCGAGCAGGAAGGTCGCCCCTGCGGTTGCGCGCATCCGGGGCAGGACAAGATCATTGATCGTCGCGATGGCGGCGCCGGACCAAGCCGAACTCACGAAAGTCGTGGCGGGGACCAAGACGAAGTAGAGCAGCGGATCGCTGGTCGAGAACATCGCGGCGGTCAGCGGTGCCGACAGGACAAGCGACCCCGCCACCGTGAACACACGGCCGCGACGGTCGCGGCGCCGCCAGCGATCGGCGATCAACCCACCGGAGACCACGCCGAGCGCAGAGCCGAGCGCGGAGCCCCAGCCGACCAGCATCGACACCTCCTGCAAGGACGTGATCCCCGACAGGAAAAGAGCTGGCACGTCGGGGCCGTCATAGAAAGTGCGCAGCGCGTAGGGCGAGGCCCAGAAGCCGGTAGAGTAGGTTATGAACGCGATCGCGCCGAAGGCGATCACGAGCGACACTACGACGGGCGTTCCCCAGAGCAGCCGAAAGGTCGCCATGTCCCGATGGCGCAGCGTCTGCACCCATGACGCGACCGCATAGACACCGGTCCCGTAGATCACCCACTGCGCGACGTCGCCGCTGACGGCGGCGACTGCCCCCGCCATCGCGCCGATAACCGCAAGCATCGTGAGATTGATGCCGAGTTCACCGGGCCGCCGTGCCGCCGTGATGATGGTCAGAGGCGGAACGATGGTGGCCAGCTCCGCGCCCAGTCGGCGCCACGGCGAGACACCGTGCATCCTTCGCGCGCTCCAGTCGGGATCGCGGATGCCGAGGACGAGCGCGGCCATCAACAATCCGGGGAAGCCGAGCATCACGAACGTCGCCTGCCATGCGGCCAGACCAAGAGGGGCAGTGCCGGGATGTGGGAAATGGGTGCGCCACCAGGACATCAGCAGGCCGCCGGCGGGCAGACTGAGGCCCAGGCCAATGTAGAGGCCGCTCGTGTAGATCGACAGTGCCGTCGCCCGGCGCTTTTCCGGAAAGAGATCGGTGATCAGCGAATACGCGGCGGGTGACGTGCTTGCTTCGCCAATGCCGACGCCCACGCGGGCCAGCGCCAGCATCGCGAAGGTAGCCGCAAATCCCGAAAGGCTTGTCATGAGCGACCAGCCGATCAAGCCCGCGGCCACCATCCAGACGCGGTTCCAGCTGTCGGCCAGACGTCCCAGCGGAATGCCGAAGAGCGCGTAGAAGATGGCAAACGCCGTGCCGTATAGGAAACCGAGCTGGGCATCATTCAGTTTGAGGTCGAGCTTAATGCTCTCGGCAAGGATGGATAGGATCTGCCGGTCGATGAAGCTGATTATGTAGACCAAGGTAAGCACGGCGAGAATGAACCACGCTCGTGCCCCACCGACCGCGTCGGACTTCGCGCCAAGCGACATTCTTCTCTCCCGTCTGGCGCCGTACGTTCAGTCGACGCCAGAGGTGAATAGAAGTTGGAGCTTAGATAGTCAATATATTGATGATATGCCTTCAGTGCCTCAGACTTTCTCGCTCTTGGGGGCCGCGCTGATCCTCTGGAAGCGTTCGACCTGGTCGGCGAACCCCTCCTGGAAGTTCCTGATCAGGTTCGTCGTCTTGCGGCTGCCGTCGGGCTCCTCGGTGATGCGCTCGTAGGCGCCGACCGCCTTCGCGAACACCTCGACCGTGGTGCAGCCATTTGGGCCGGCGGTCTTCGGACCATATAGTTCGTGGGCCGCATGCATGAGAACGTCGCCAGGGTGGAGGGTTCGCCCATCGACTTCGAGAGAGCCCCGGACGATAGTCTCGAAGCGGTCGCACGGGTGCGCGTGACGGGTAATCACGAATCCGGGCTCCATCTGCAGGATGAAGGCCATCGGGGTGTCGTCGTCTTCAGGATCGCCAATGGCAAAGAGCGACGCCTTGTTACCGATTGTCGAAGCCTGCTCGAACATGGAGCGGAAGCGCTCGGGCGATTGCCAATAGTCGGCATCGTGATCCAGCGAATAGGTCGGCATTGTTTTTCCTCTCGGCGGGCCGCCTCGCAGGTGATCGAAGGGCCGCGCACCATAGTGTCCGCAGCGCACCTCCCTCGGCGGGTCGGTTCGGTGCTCGCACTAAATGGCGGAGCTGCCGCCATAAAACGACTTATGACGCCCGATCCATGACGGAAACGACTAGCCCGAGCGTGCGGCGAACCACTCCTTGAAGCTACGGGAGAGGGCCGATCACAGTGCCTTCGAGAACGAGCTCCTCGATGCTGTCGCGCAGGAACGCGGCTAGCCGCTCCGCCCCCCGGGTCCGCGATCGGTCCGCAAACCACACGAGGCCGGCGGGCCTGCTGGCCTGTTCGGCCTGGACGGGCATCGCCCTGAGACTTCCCCTCTGAAGCTCGCCCGCCACCATGAGGGCCGGGAGGACCGTGATCATGTCTGACGATTTGAGAATCTCGCACAGGAACCCGACCGAACCCGCGCGGACGAGGCCAGAGGGACGAAGTCCGAGCTCCTCGGCGAACGCCTCGATCTCCGGCCCAAACCGCTGCGAATAGGTCGGCAGAACCGCTTCGAAGTCGAGCACACTCGTTGACGGGTCGGTGAACAGCGGATGGCCGGGTCGCGCGATGAGGGCCAGTGGCTCGTTGTAGAGGCGTTCCATGACGAACCTGTCCTCCTCCGGACCGCGGTAGATCCGTCCCAACATGAGGTCGATCTCGCCCGAGGACAGCTGCACCAGCAGGTCGTTCGTCAGGCCCTCGATCACGCGCACCTGAAGGCCGGGGACGCTCTCAACGATTGTCGTCAGGAACCTCGGCAGCAGGCCGAGCGCCGCTGACGGCAGCGCGCCGATAGTGACGGTGTCGGTCGAACCCGCCATGCTGCGGTCGAGTTCGTCCTCGAGACGCCGGAGCGTCGCAAGTATGGTCTTCGCGGCGCGCACCGGCCCGTCGCCGTGCATGCTTTTGACGACCCCGCGCGCCGAACGGTCGAACACCCTTGTCTGCAGGATGGTCTCGGCCTCGTGAAGTGACTTCGACAGCGCCGATTGCGTCATGCCGAGCGACACGGCCGCGCGCGACAGGCTGCCGCACTGATCGATCGCGGCGATCGCCCTGAGCTGGCGCAGGGACAATCTGCTATCCAGAAAACGTTGCATCGTGGAACTCCGTTCGCTGCCACAGCCATTAGGGCGCAGTCTCTTACTCGCGATCGTATGACGAGTCCGACTGGCTTGGAAGGCGTAGAACAGGTGTGGTTGCCCTAGCTCGCCTTTTTGAGCTGCGATTGCCGCCGCGTCGAGGCATGACCAAATGGAATGGCTCGGGCGGGATTATTCGCGGCGTGGTGCGGCGCCGAGGTCGTATTGAGCCGCCGGCGGGCCAAGCCGCCCGGAGGCAGGATGACCGGGGGCGGTGCGAACTTGAACTCGGCACTCGCCGGAATGATTGGAAAGATGAAGCATGACTTACTCCACCACCATCGCCGCGTCTGACCAGAGCGGCGAGTTCGCGGTCTACGTCGCCGAGCCTGCTGGGACACCGCGCGCCGCAATCGTCGTTGTTCAGGAGATCTTCGGCGTGAACGCCGGTATCCGCCGCAAGTGCGACCTGCTCGCGCAGGAGGGCTATTTGGCTCTGGCGCCCGACCTGTTCTGGCGCCTTGAGCCGGGACTTCAACTCGATGCCGACAACGCGGCGTCGATGGCCAAGGGCGTCGATCTCGTCGTCAAGTTCGACACTGATGTCGGGGTCAGGGACCTCCAGACGACGATCGACCGCGCGCGTGCCTTGTCTGGAAATCGTAAGGTTGGGATCGTCGGCTACTGCCTGGGGGGAAGGATGGCCGCTTACGCAGCGGCACGCACCGATGTCGATGCTTCGGTCGGCTATTACGGGGTCATGATCGAGTACATGCTGGGCGAGAGGGACGCGATCCGTAATCCGCTGATGCTGCACATCCCCGAGCACGACGACCACGTGCCGAAGGAAGTGCAGGAGAAAATCCACGCTGCGTTCGACGCGCACCCCCAAGTCACGCTGTATGACTATCCAGGTGAGCATCACGGCTTCGCAGACATGTTCGGCAAGCGGCGATCCGAGGCCGGCGCTGAGCTTGCCGACCAGCGATCAAGAGACTTTTTCGAATCCGCGCTCGCATGATTTGGAACGCATCGCCTTCAGGAAGATCATCATGAAGATCATCGCGCTGGAGGAGCATGTCGTCCCTCGTCACATAAGCGAGGAATGGGTCCGCACCGCCGATCGCCAGGACGCCAGCGTGGCCTTCACCCCGCAGCACCTCGCGAGAAGGCTCGAAGATCTGGGCGACCTGCGGTTGTCGGAAATGGACGACGCCGGCATCGACGTTCAGGTCCTGTCGCTGCCGCCGCCCGCGTTTCAGAATTTCGAGCCTGATGAGGCCATCGCGCTGTCGCGCGACTTCAACGACGTGATGGCGGCGACGGTGGCCAGTCGCCCAGACAGGTTCGAAGCGTTCGCCGCGCTGCCGATGCCGGACCCGGAGGCGGCCGCTGCGGAGCTCGACCGCGCGGTGTGCAAGCTCGGCCTGCAAGGCGCGCTGCTATGTGGCCGGACTGGCGATCTGCACATGGACGATCGGGTGTTCGATCCGGTCTACGCGGCGGCGGAGCGGCTCGGCACCCCGTTGTACATTCATCCCCAGCTGCCGCCCCCGAGCGTCATGGACGCCTATTACAAGGGGTTCGAGCCGGTCGCCGGGTTCATGCTCGCGTCGGCGGCGGTAGGCTGGCATTACGAGGCCGGGCTCGAGTTCCTGCGTATGGTCATGGGGGGCGTTTTTGATCGCTTTCCCAGACTCCAGGTCATGCTCGGACATTGGGGCGAGGTCGTTCTGTTCTACGTTGACCGTATCGCCCTCCTCGACAAGGCCAACCTCAAACTCGAGCGGCCGCTCAAGGAATATTTCCAACAGAACGCCTACTACACGCCCAGCGGCATTTTCACGCAGGACTATCTGAACTGGACGATCGCGACAGTCGGTGTCGGACGGATCATCTTCTCACAGGACTATCCCTACCAGATGGCCGGCGGCGGGGGTGCGCGCGCGTTTCTGGAGACGGCGCCGATATCACAGGACGACAAGGAGCGGATCGCCCACCGCAACTGGGAGGATCTGACGTCGCGGATCGTACGCTCGTGATTGTGATTGTCCTCTCAATTGATCCGGGACGGAGCGCATGAGGCTGTACTTCTCGCCGGGTGCTTGCTCGATGATCGTCCGCATGGTGTTGAACCACGTCGGCGAGCCGTTCGAGCCCGTCCCGATCGACCTCTCGGCGGGCGAGCAACGGTCTCCCGGCTTCCGAACAATAAATCCGAAGGGCAAAGTGCCGACGCTGGTCAGGAAGGACGGCTCCGTCCTCACCGAGCTTGGCACGATCCTCGCCTGGATCGCCGCGCGCCACCCGGAGCACGGACTGCTGCCGACCGACAACGAGGCGAGGACTCGCATCCAGGAGACCGTCGAATACTGCATTTCGACCATCCACGCGCTTGGGACGACCCGCATCTTCGTCCCCTCGGCCTTCGGCAAGGCGGAAGATGAGGAAGCGATCAAAGCGGAAGGACGCCGCATAGTCGGTGAAGGGCTGCGGGTGCTCGATGGTCGCATGGCCGGCGACGTTCACTTTGCCGACGAGTTGTCGATCGCGGACTTCGTCATTTACTGGCTCGCGCTCGGTGCAGTCATGTCGGAGGTGCCGCTCCCGCCCGGCATCCACCGGGGCTATACCACGATGCAGCAGCTCGATGCCGTGCGGCAGAGCCTGACTGACGAGGGCTTCGTATAGTCGCTAGCCGTGCATGGCTGGCCGCCGGGCCGCCCGTAGGGCGCACCGCATCGGAGAGAGACAGCATGAAAGATATCGACAACGCTAAGAACCAACTGGTGGTCGCGAACCGCATCCTCGCGAGGGAGGGTGTGACGGATGCTTATGGCCATGTCAGCATCCGCAGCCCCCTCCGCCCTGACCGGTTCCTGCTGTCACGTTCCTGCAGTCCGGCGCTGGTAGATGTCGATGACATTCTCGAATTCGATCTCGACGGTCTGGTGGCCGGAACGGATCCACGTCCACCGTATGTCGAGCGTTTCATCCATGCCGCGATCTACGCGGCTCGGCCCGAAGTCCTAGCGGTGGTCCATAGCCACGCCACCGACGTCCTCCCCTATACGGTCACATCGACACCACTCCGTGCCGTCATTCACAGCGCGGGCGTGATCGGACACGAGATTCCATGCTGGGACATTCGCGACCGCTTTGACGACACGAACATGCTTGTGGCTGACATGGCGCAAGCTCGAGATCTGGCGGAGCGGCTCGGCGTCAACAAGGTCGTGCTGATGCGCGGTCATGGCTTCAGCGCCGTGGCCCGGTCGCTGGTCGAGGCGATCCGCATCTGCGTCTATTTGCGTGTCAACGCAGCGGTGCTTGGGAAGGCGCTCGCGCTTGGCGAGGTGACCTACCTTAGCGAGGGTGAGATCGAGCAGATCGGCGGCATCGACCCAGGAGCGCCGGAGGTGCAGCGGGCCTGGCGATACTGGGCCAAGCGGGCGGGCTGCGAGGATATGCTCAGCGGATGACCCAGCTCTAGCGGGGCATGGCTCCAAGATCCTCCGGGTGGCCACCGGCTATGCTCGTCTTGACGTCGACGGCTTCGCGCAAGGCCGTGAACAGCTTGTCGAATACCTTCGGATTGTCCGCGCGAAACTGCTCGTCGGCGCGGCGCAGGATGGCTGCCGCCTCCTTCAACTTCTCCTCGCCCTGGGAGCTCAGACTGACGACGCGAGCGCGCGCGTCGCTGGCGTGGCTTGCGACATCGACGAGGCCCTTCTTGGTGAGCGGTTTCATCACTTGCGAGGCTAGCGCCGTGCTGATGCCGCAGGCGTCAGCGAGCTCGCGCTGGGTCACGCCCTTCACGTTCGACTCCAGCAACCAGCCGAGACCGATCATCAGGACGAATTGCATTTCGGTGAGGTCAATCTTGGAGAGTTCAGCGTTGAGTTGGCGGTGCCAGATCGAGGACATGAGCCTCAGCAGGTAGCCGAGCACATCGTAGGACGAGCTGTATCCGGTAATTTCCGAAAGCTTCAGACTCATTGCTATTGCGGACTCCAGCCCAATCGGGTGCGATTGTCCCCGAGCGTTACGGGTCGGGAGAAGATGGTGTCAACCAAGGTCCGCGCCTAGCCTGCGAGTGATGGCCAGATTGGCCCGGCATATTAACCCTTCGGCGGGTTGGCTGCCGGACAGACGAATACAATCCCACCATCAACCTTGGTCGGATATGTGGCGATGGGCTCGTAGCACGGGGAGGCGACCGCCTCCCCCGTGCGGATGTCGAAACTGCCCATGTGGAGCGGACAGAAGACCTGGTTGCCCTCGGTGTGACCGTCCGAGAGCCGCGCATAGGCGTGTGAACAGATGTTGCCGAGTGCGAAGAAACCGTCGTCTGACCGGCACAAGACCATCTCCACGTCGCCAACGGTGACCATCGACGGAAATTCGGAATCAACATCCTCCATTCGTAGCGTCGGCACCCAATCGCCGTCAGTCCCCATAACGCTCATGCCAGCGCCTCGATCTTGGCGCTTCGCATCGCCTTGAGCGTCGGCATCGGCGGGCTCCGCAGGTAGTCACGGCCAACCTGTTCAGCGATGTTTACCAGTATGGCCGGATCGTCGGGCGATCCAAGGATTGAGTCCGCCGGCAATATGCGGTCGTTGGAGAATGTCGGTGGCAGCTCGCTCTCGGTCAGATAGAACCCCTTCGGGTCCCTGCCCTCTGCGACGGCCTTGATGCCCTGACGCACGTAACGACGAAACATGACGATCCCGCGATCGTGCGTGCCCAGATGCTCCAGCGCGATGATGTTGATCGGGCCCTGTCCGACCTGAGCCTCATGGTCGCCGGGCAACCACTGGCGATCAGCGTAGGGCCGGTCGTCGCGTTGCCCGAACACCTCGAGCTCGCGCCGCTTCTCGAACGGCATCGTCTCCTCGGCGGCGACGTGACTGACGTAGAAGTTGATGCTCTTGTCGTCATCGACCGGCAGCGTCCAGAATGTCATGAACGGCGGTGTTGCGTCCTTCGGTGAAGAACCCGCCTCGAAGATTGAACTGATGCAGTGGATGTTCGGGCCGTAGAATTCGGCCGAGCGGACCCAGATGTTGTCGCTGGAGCGGCGGGCGGCGAGGTACATGGCGCCTGCGGGTGTTTCCATGAAGGTCAGTTCGGGGAAGTGTTCGAACTCGTCGGCGAAGTGCTCCACACCACGCTTTTGCGGTATGACGTGGAGAATGTTGGTGTGGTGGGGATCGACGACATTCTCCTTGATCTGCACCCAGTTGCACTCGAGCTCGAGGCGCTCGCCGGGAACCAGTTCGACGCCGGGGATGTCAAAGCGATCCAGCATTGGAAAGGCTGGAATGCGTTCGGGCGGACCCATGTAGACGAAGGCGATGCCCGCGAAGACGCGGACGGGATATCCGCCCTGCGTCACCTCGCACTTCAGGCGCTCAGCATTCGGGTCGCCCGGTATGTCGAGCAGCGTCCCGTTCGGAGCGAACAGCCGTCCATGATAGCAGCAGCGGATGCCACGCTTCTCGACGATGCCGAATTCGAGCGAGGTATTGCGATGGCAGCAATGGAGATGGAGCACACCGACCTCACCGCCGCCGTCCTTGAAGGCGACCAGGTCCTCGCCGAGCGCACGCACCCGTAGGGGGAGCTCGCCTAGTTCGCTGACATACGCGACCGGGTGCCAGAAGCGCCGCAGGTATTCGCCACCAGGGGTGCCGCGTCCGACGCCGCACAGCATCATATCGGGCGCTGCGACCTGCTTGCGGTAATAGCCATCGTAGGCAGACGGTTTGTGAGGGTCGTTCGTGGTCATCATAGCCTCTCCCGCCGCCTCGCGGGCGGCCCAAACTAATCAATGTATTGATTATATTGCACGGTGCGGCGTGTCAACGCGCAATCGCCGGCGACGTCGGCGGTGGCATCCGGAAAGCGGAACGGCAGGAGACCTGAGGGGCCCCTGCCGAGTCGCAATTCAGATTCTATCGGGCGGGGTTTTCACCACTTGACGGAGAGTCGTCCACCGAAGGTCCGCGGCGGCTCAAGGCCCCCGCTCGCGGCAGCTGTGGCCGACCCCCCGTTGATGGTAGTGAACACGGTCGAGTCCTCTATGTTGCGGACATAGAACTGGATGTTCCAACGGTCACCACTGGGCGCGAAAGCCAGCGACGCGTCGGTGCGATGGAACGCATCCTGCCGTTGGGTCGGGAGGTTGTTGAACGCGCCGTAGTGGCCATCCTCATATTGCGTGTCGACGCGCCCGGTGATCGTCGCGCCACCCGGAAGTTCGAACCGTTTCTCTATCCCCGCCTGCAGATTTACATCGGGCGCGTTGATCATCTGGTTGCCGCTGAAGTTGTAACCGACGCCAGCGAAATCATCGTACCGGGCGTGCTGGAGCACGATTGCGCCATTGATCGACAAGGTGGGCGTGATGCGGGCGCGCAGATTGATATCGACGCCGTAGATCGTCGATTTGTCGGCGTTGAGCACCGTCGACAGCCCGGTCGCGCTGACAAACTGGATCGCCTGGAAGTTCTTGTAGAGGTAATGGAAAGCCTCGACGTTGAGTTCCAGCCGATTGTCGAGGAATCGCGACTTTACGCCAGCGGAGATCGCGGTGAGCTTCGATTCCGGAACGACCGGGTTCATCGGGTTGCCTGCCGTCGGCCCGACGTCGGGATTGTAGCCGAACCCGATATAGCCGGACTGGAGATTGGCGTAGACCAGCACGCGGTCGGCCAGGTCATAGTCGATGCCGAGCTTGTAGTCTGGCCGCGACTGGGCGCGGTCGAACGCGATCCGAACGCCTGCGGCACCGGTGCCCGTCGCCTCGATCTTGTCGCGCGAGTAACGCGCGCCGGCTGTCAGCCGCAGCGCGTCGGTGACTGACACGACCGCCTGCGCGAAGGCCGCGTAGCTGGTATTCGTCTGATCCGTCAGGTTGAGCAGCACGCGCGTGAACGCCGTGGGGGACGTGTAGCGGTATTGGCTGTCCGTAAAATCAGTCTTGTTGCGCAGATAGAACAGACCGGCAGTGAGCTTGACCGGCCCAACACTGCCGTCCCAGCGAAGCTCCTGCGACAACTGGCGCTCGCGGTCGAAGACGTAGAGCTTGTTGCCTGTCGAGCCACTGAAATAAAGGTACTCCGCCTTGAAGTCGACATAGGCTGGAACGTAGGTGAAAGTGCTGCCGCCGACATCAAGTGTTACGTTCGCTCCCATGATGTCATTGCGGTTGTCCTGGTAGTTTTCGCGGCCGTTCAGCGGATTGCCTGCGGCTCCGACAGCTGGCAGCCGAAACGGATGGTCCGGATCTGCCGGCGGGTTTGTGACCAAGTTGGTGATCGGCTCGCCCGTGTCATGGCCGTGCTGGTAGAATACATAGGCCCGCAACCCCTCGGTTGGCTTGATCAGCGCCGAGATACGACCACTCCAGTTATCCTGCGCGGCCAATCCGTTGCCGTAGAAGGAGTCACGGCGCTTGTAGATACCGGCGACGCGGAAACTCAGCGCATCCGAGACAGCGAGGTTCTGACCGCCGGTCACCTCTACGGAATTGTAGTTTCCGTATGATGCCTGCACGTTCCCCGAAAAATCGCCCTTGGGGACCTGCGAATACAGGTTGATCGCGCCGCCAGCCGCCGATCCGCCGTACAGTGTGCCTTGAGGGCCGGCGATGGATTCCACGCGGTCCAGGTCGTAGGTGAGGCCGAAAGTGCCGTAGCGCTGGATGATCACGCCATTGAAGAGCAGCGCCGAGGCCGCCTGAAAGTTGGGAAGGTCGCTGCGCGTGCCGATTCCGCGGATAAACACCTGCGTGACCGGCCCCTGCGTACGCAGATTGGCGCTCGGGAGAATCTTGCCCAGCGAAATCGCGTCCGTAATACCGCGCGTCTGAAGCTCCTCTCCACCGACCGCCACGATCGAGGCGGGTGCGCGCTGTGCGTTCTCGGACGTCTTGCGCGCCATGACGACGATGTCAGCCAGGCCTGTGTCGGCGGACTGCTGCGCCTCCGGCGTGCCCGCGGGTACTGGCGGATCGACCAGTTGGGCATTGGCGGATGCGCTGATCGCGCAGCTTATCGCGATTGCCGATACGCCTATCGGACGAAGGATCTTCCTCATTGCCTCTCCCCTAATGCTGCCACCGTCTTCGAGCGGCCGCCGCCCTGTTATCTGCCGACTTTAGTATCGTCAATATGTTGATGATCAATATATTGTCGTTATTTTCGGAGATTCATTGCGGCGTCGCCAGAAAGCCGGCGACCGCATCCACCTCTCCCTTGGATAAAGGATCGGGGCTCAGCCTGGGCATGCCTTTGGGAGGATCGAGGATCAGCGCGGCTATCGCCGCCACATCGCGCTTCTTGCCCTCGTCGATCAGGCTCGGCGCTACGCCCCCCTCCCGTGCGGCTCCATGACACACGGCGCAGTTCCGCTGGTAGAGAGCCTCACCGTCCGCCGCGGTTTTCGCCGTCATCGGCCGCGCTCCCGAGGCAGCGGCCTTCGCCAGCGCGGGCACGCCGGTGTAGGGACGGCCGACCTGGAGCGATCGGACGAAGCGCTCGATCCGACCGAGGTCGGCTTCGGGGAGCGCCCAAGCCGTGTAGGGTGGCATCGCCCCCTTCGGATTCCGGACGTATCGGCGGAAGGAGGATTGATCCAGCCGCAGCGGAGCGAGCGGTGGCCCGGACAGGATCGATCCCTGGCCCACTAACCCGTGGCACTGGTAGCAGCCCTGACGGACGTAGAGCCGCTGCCCCGGATCGGCCGTCTCATAGGGAGCGGTCAGCTGTGCGTTGGACTGGTCGCTGGTGCGCGCGCCGCTCGGACTGAGGACGATTGCCACGGAAAGCACGATGGTTGGGGCGACAAGGAGTGGAATGCGCACGGATCACCTCATCTGCGTGAGGGTGTCGAGAAGCGCCGGACGACCGCTCTTCACCACGTCGAGTGCTCGTTGGAGGGCGCCCCGGAGTTGGTCCGGCTTCGAAATGGGCCCTTCGGCATGGACACCCATGCCCCTGGCGATCTGGGCAAAATCGATCTCGGGATCGGTCATCATCGTCCCTACCGCCCAAGAGTAGGGATCCCGATCGCGCCGTCCCGCCATGCGCTTGAGGTGCATCGTCTCCTGATGCCAGGACCGGTTATTGTGCATTACCATCAGCAGAGGGATCCGGTGGTGAGCCGCGGTCCAGAGCGCGCCGGGGAGCACCATGAGGTCGCCGTCGCACTGGATGGCGACCGCGATGCGGCCGGCGTCGCGGTGGGCGAGCGCTGCACCGACTGCGGCTGGTGCGCCGTATCCGACGCCGTAGCCCCCTTCGCCACCGATATACTGGTGGTACTTCGTGAAGTGCCATAGCCGCTGGGGCCATGAACTGACGAACGCGTGGTTGGAGACAAGTCCCCAGTCGAGCCCGCTGATCTGCTCCCAGATCTCCATCGACAGCCGCGCGGTGCTGATCGGAGAGGCGTCCCAGCCAATCGCTGCGGCCGCTGCATCGTCCGCGCGCATCGCCGCGTAGGCCGCGTGGAGCTTGTCCGTCCGACCTCCGATCGTGGCCAGCTGCTCCGGCGACGCCTGCCGGCGAACGGCGGCCACCAGGGACGGCAGGCTCGCCTCCGCATCCGCGTCAATCGCCAGATCCGCCGCGAAATACCGCTGAGCGTCCTGCACTACGGATCTCATATGACCGTAGTTGGCGCTAATCCCGATCACCTTCGCGTCAACCTTCGCGATCCGTCGGGAGGGGCGGCCGATGACATCTGGCACGGTGTTGATAGTGCCCCAGAGGTCAGTCAGCTCGAGACCGAGGATCGCGTCGGCTTGGCGCACGAGCGTGTTCTGGAGGCTTGTCTGACACAGATAGTGCGTGGTCGGCATGTTCAGCCGGCCCGCGCGATCTATCACTGGAGCGTTCAGAAGCGTCGCCAGTTCAACGATCAGGTCCATGCCCCGCTGCGAGCGCGCTGCCCGGTCGGCGACGATCAAGGGTGCCGATGCGGCGAGAAGGATGCTCGCGGCGCGTTCAATCGCTTCAGGCGCTGCAGCCGGCGGCGACACCGGGGCACGTGCAGGAATCTTTAGCGGCGTGGCTTCCCCGATGTCCTCTTCCTGGAGCTCGGAGTCAGCCACGATCATGACCGGCTCATAGGGCGGCGTCATCGAGAGTTCGTGCGCGCGCATGTAGGATTCCGCATAGTGCTGGAGACTGACGGGGGTGTCATCATATTTGACGTATTCGCGGACCAGTGCGCCCAGATCCTGGGCCGAGTGCACCCATTCTACACCGGGACGCCGCTTCGTGGCGTCGAGGCTATTGCCCGCTATCACCATCATCGGTGCGCGGTCGCACCAAGCGTTATAGATCGCCATCGAAGCATGAAGGAGCCCGACCGTGCTATGCACCAGGCACGCCATCGGCTGGTTGGCGACCTTGGCATAACCATGCGCGATTCCGGCTGAAATCTCCTCATGCACGCAGACGATCAATTCAGGCGCCCGATTACCCCCATAGTTGACGATGGACTCGTGGAGACCGCGGAAGGTCGAGCCCGCCATCGCAGCAACATAGCGCGTGTCGGTCGCCTTGAGCAGATCGACCATGAAGTCCGACCCTGGGCGGTGGATCAGGTGCGGTTCGTCGTCGGCTTGCGGAACAGCGCCGTTCTCGGCGATTGCGGCCGCCGTACCCGGCGGTACCGCCTTCCTCGGAGCGGGCTCGCCTTGACCTTGTGCGAGAGCGGGCATCGCGGGCGCCGCAACACTTGCCAGCACTGAAGCCTTGAGGAAGCTGCGACGACCGAGATGCTTGGCGTTTTTCATGTCTCTCCATCCCCGGCGATATCGGTTCCGTCGGTGATGAAAGGTCGCACAGAAGCCAAATATCGTCAATACATTGATATTATTCTGGACCGTATTTCATCGACTGCTTCTGTGCGCCAGGCCTGTCGGTTCAGGTCTCGCCCAAGGTGCTGACGACTGAATAGAGGGCCAGGGGCGTTACGACTCGCCTGGAACTCCTCGAGCGTCTGTCCGCGCTCCATAACGTCAATATATTGACGATATTAGGCATGCGTGGCACATTGCCGGAGGAGGAGAGATGATGAGATATTTATCGCTAGCTGGGAGCCTCTGCCCAGCGATCGCTACCCCCGCGCTTGCTGTCCAACCGCCGGCCAGCGTACAGACGGGCGGTCAGTTCACCGCTCAGTGCGTCTGCCATTCGATAGAGGGGTCTGCTGGCGTAGGTCCAACCCTGCTGGGCATGTTTGGCCGTAAGCCGGACGCCGCTAAGGGGTATGGATCCTCGCCCGCGATGAAGGGCGCCGGAATCGTCTGGAACGATGCTGCGCTTGATCGCTTTCTCCGCGCGGCGCAGCACTCCTTGCCGCGCAACAAGCTACCTTATGCGGGGATGGCGAACGAGCAGGGCCGCCGAGACGCGATCGTACAACTGAAGGCGGTGAAGTAGTGTCTCTTAACTTTATGGAGCGGGCGCAGATGGGGATAGTCAGCAGGAGGGGCGCGATCGCTTCAGCTCTGTCCGTGGTGGCGGTAGGATTCATCCCGAGAGTGCTGGTGGCGGCCACAGTCGCTCCAGTTCCCACTCCCACATTAGAGCGGGCCATCCTCGATGTCGTGATCGCGAACCGGATACTGGCAAACCAGGAGGTCGTCGACGCCTACGGCCACGTCAGTATGCGGCATCCGACTAACGCGGACCGATTCCTGTTATCGAGATCGAGGAGCCCGGAACTCGTCGAGGCGGGCGACATTGTCGAGTTCAACTTGGACGGCACAGCTGTGATGCCGGAGAGGTCGCCCTTTTACATCGAGAGATTCATTCATGCGGCGATCTACGCCGCCCGCCCAGACGTTAGTGCCATCATCCATGCGCACGCGGCGGAGGTGCTGCCATTTACGATCTCGAAGACTCCCCTCCAGCCCGTCATCCAGAATGCCGGCGTCGTCGGGTCGCGCGTGCCCGTCTGGGACAGCCGCGCGCATTTTGGAGATACCAACCTCCTTGTAAGCGACATCGCGATAGGGGCGGATCTCGCCACGATGCTCGATAAGGAGCATGTCGTACTGATGCGAGGTCACGGTTTCACGGCAGCGGGACGTAGCCTCATCGAGGTGCTCCGCATGGCGATCTACCTACGTCTGAATGCCCTGGTGCTGACGGAGGCGCTGAAGCTCGGACCCGTCGTCACCCTTTCCGAAGGGGAGATTCGGAACATCGCCGACGTGTCACCCAATGCGCCCGAGCTCCAGCGAGCGTGGGTGTACTGGGCGACCAAAGCCGGTTGCGCCGATCTTCTGGAGAAGTCGACCCGCTGAAAACCGGTCAGTGTGCTGTCGGGACACCGGCAATGAGTGGTGCCGCGGCCGAACAACATAGCACCTCTCCCTCCCCGGCCAGAGTGCACTGAGCGCACGAGCTGACGCGTCCCGCGTGAAAGCCCATCTGCTGCCTTGACGGAGGGCTTGGCCGTGCTCACACCTTACGTATGACGATTGCCTCCAACAGCAACGGTCGGAGTGATACATTTACTGCGCCGGCTCGCACCGCACCGCCGCGCCGCTTTCCGCCGCTGGCGAAGGATGCCGCACTGGTCTCCGTGCGATACGCCGTCGAGGACTACGCTCTCGATATAAGCGCGTATGGTCGGCAACTGGCCGATGACTTTGTGCTACACGGCAACAGCCATTACCGCGCGCACGTGAACGAACCATACGCGGCGGGCAGCTACGAGTTCTGTGGCATTCTTGATGGCTTTTTCATCATGTCCGTCGACTCGGAATATTATACACCGCGGTCAGTATATTTCGACTCTCCAGACAGTTTACATATTTACCTCGCGTGCAGCGGCGACGGCGAATATGTTCCGGCCGACAGCCAGCCCATTAGCTTCGAGGCGCCTAGCACGGTGCTTATTATCGAGCCGGCCGGCACGGCTCCCGCCGAAATCACCTTCGACGGTTGCACGCGATACATATATATCATCTTGCACCGAGAAGTACTCAAGACGCTCTATGGAGGCAGTGCCCACGAACTGCCCGCGACGTTGCAAGCATTTTTAGCAGGTGAGCTTTCGCAGACCTCAGGTCGCGCCTTGCCCTTGAGCGGAGTCATGTTGCGATGCCTGGAAGATGTCCACGCCTGCTCGTTGGAAGGACGTCTACGCCGGCTGTTCCTGCAATCGAAGGCGTTGGAGATCATCTGCCAGGCCCTTGATGCCTTTGACCAGAGCGAGTTCCTTCGGTCGGGTGAATCGAGCCGGCATATGGCGCGAAGCGTCTTGAAGGCCCAGTTCTTCCTCGCGGAGCACTTCGCTAACCCACCCTCCCTTGAGAAACTCGCGGCTGAAGTCGGATTGAGCCGCAGCGCCCTGTGCAACGGGTTTCGTCAGATAGTCGGCCAATCGGTTTACGAGTATATTCGAGATCTCCGTATGGAGCAGGCGCTGACTCTCCTTCGGGAAGGCAACGATCAAATTATCCAGATCGCCTATGCCGTAGGCTATCATCGTCCCTCCAGCTTCTCGGTAGCGTTCCAACGGCATTTCGGCGCAACGCCCAGTAAAGTTCGCCGCAAAGCCAGTCAGCCGCCTGCGTAACACCTGCAGGCGATCACCTCCTGGATCAGTTGAAAGAATCTGACGCAGGGGCCAGCCACCTGAGTTGGCCGGAGCCCCCCGCTCGCGGAGCGAGCGCAAGGTGTGCCGGCCGACAGATGTTCCCGCCCCTCAGGCGCCCGGCCGAGGTCGCCGAGCCCGATCCTTTCAGGATCGAGGCCAGAAATGGCCCTCCTCGACCAAATTGTTGGTCGAATCGACCATTGTCAGGATCTTTCGCAGACTTTCGAGGAAAATTCGCTGCTCCTTGGCGCTGAGGACACTGAGCAAATGCCTCTCCCGCGCGAAGGTGAAGTGGGCCACCGCGTCGCAGGACGTCTGTCCGGCGTCGGTCAACGACAATCGGTTGCGCCCAGCATGCCGCCGGTCCCGCACCGACACGACTAACCCCATTTCGATCAGACGGTTGATGCAGCGGCTGATCGCCGCCTTGTCGAGGCCGAAGTCCCGGGCAAGCTGGTTCGCCGTGATCGCCCCGCTGGCGCCGAGGAAGAAGACGATCCTGGCTTCGGTCAGGCTCAGTCCCAGGTGCCTGCGCACCGACGGGGCCGCGCCGGTGACGACGCGATTATAGAGGATGCTGATGATCGCCAGGGCGTGACCGCCGACTTCTTCGTCAGCAGCCTGCGACGCATCTGTTCGTTGCGCCTCGAACTCGGCTGACATCTTCGCTCCCTGGATGGCGACTCGGCCGGCAGATAAGGCTGCAGGGGCGCAAATTGCAACGACCGGGAGCGCCCGCCCGCAGGCGCTGACAGCGCTGCACGAATTACTGACGATCCCTATCGACGCCATGCGTTCGCATAGACGTTGCAATCGATGGTCACCTGTTGATCGCAAACTGAACCTGCCGCCGCCATCGGCTGTCGTTTTAGCGGCGCTCGAAGTTTTTTTGGCGGCGAGAGAAAGCCACCTCGTCACCCACTGGGCTAGTGCTTCTGTTGGCCAGCTCGCAAGTCGGTCCCGACAAGAAGACATACTGCCAGCACGGAACGATGCCAACGGAAAAAGGGGGATGCGATGCGCACTCTGAACAAATCGGTCTACTGCATGTCGGCGAGTATGCTGGCCTTCGGCCTCGGCGCGACTAATGCAGCAGCACAGACGGCCGCCTCACCCGAAGTTGCAAAGTCGACGGAGAGCGTGGGTGTCGATGACATCGTCGTGACCGCGAGCAAGCGCGATCAAAAGCTGCGCGATGTTCCCTCCGCGATCACGGTTATGACCGGCGAGACCCTCGGCAATCTCGGCATAAGATCGGTCCGCGACTACGCGACATTGACGCCGGGCCTGACGGTGCAGGAAGGTTCAGCCCCAGGCTATGGCAAGATTTTCATCCGCGGCCTCACGACTGGGACGCTGCAACAGTCCGCCACAACCGTCTACTATATCGACGAAGTGCCGTTCACGGCGAGTTCGGCGAATGGCGGAGGCGCCTTCATCGCGCCGGATCCAGAACTGACCGACATCGAACGCATCGAGGTTCTGAAGGGACCACAAGGCACGCTCTACGGCGCTTCGAGCCTCGGCGGGGTGATCCGCCTCGTTTCGAAAAAGCCCGACGTGACCGGATTTTCGGGCAGCGCTCGGGCCGAGATGGCCGCGATCGACAGCGGCGGCTTCGGATATTCGGCCAGCGCCACGATCAACGCGCCCCTGGTGACCGACCGGCTGGCCCTGCGCGCCACCGGCTTCTATCGGCGAGCGCCCGGGTTCGTGGACAATGTCGGCACCGGCTCCGACAACGTCAATAGCAGCGACTACAAAGGCGGGCGGCTCGCTCTGCGCTGGACGCCGAATACGCGGCTTTCCGTCGACGTGGTCGGCCAGATGCAAGACATCGATACGCGCGGCCCCGCGCTTCAGACGACCGTGGCCGGAACCCTCACGCCGGATATCGGCACACGGAAATTCAACAATTTCTTCGATGCGCCGACCCTGGTGCGGTACCGTTTGGCGTCAATCACCGGGCAGTATGAAACCGATGTCGGCCAGATCATCACCACCGGCGCGTACCTCAAAAGCGAGCTCAAACTGCAGACCGACGCGAACACGACCTACGCATCCTACCTTCCGATATTCGCGTCAGCGGGCTTCGCGTATCCGACGGGCACGGGGGTCGCCATCGAATCCAGGGTCCACATGGAGAAGAAGACTGCCGAACTTCGCTTCGTGTCCAAGAAACTGGGAACAATCGAGTTCGTCGTCGGGGGCTTCTACACCCATGAACACATGATGTCGCCGACCGAGGTCGTGGCCAGAAACATGGCGACCAATAGCAACCTGGCGGCGCCTTTGGGTACGATCATCTCAACGCCCGTCAGGGACACATACGAAGAATTTTCGGGCTTCGGCAACGCCACTGTCTACCTTACGGACAATCTCGATATCACGGGCGGGCTGCGCTATTCTCACAACAAAGAAGATTTCGATCTCAGTTATAGTGGCGTTTATTACACCGCCTTTCTGGGCGGGCCGGTGCAACTTCCAACGGTTCATGCGAGGGACGGCCATCTCACACAGTTGGCGACGTTGCGCTGGCGGCCAGCCTCGAACCTCAGTGTTTTCGTCCGCGCGGCGAGCGGCTACCGGCCCGGCGGCCCGCAGGTCGCGGCGATCGTGCCGCCCGGCGGTCAGACCCAGATCAATCCCGACACCGTCTGGAACTATGAGATCGGTATCAAGGGCGATGCGTTTGATAGAAGGCTCAGCTTCGAGGCTTCCGCCTATCATATCGACTGGAATGACATCCAGCTCTACACCCTTTTCAACAACTCGCAGCTGCTCGCCAACGCCGGCAAGGCCCAGGTGGACGGGTTCGAAGCTCAGATCACCGCACGGCCCACGCTTCTCCTCGCCGCCACGGCCAATCTGGCTTACACCAATTCGCGACTGACCCAGGTCGACCCCGGTGTGACCGCCATCGCGGGCGCAGCCGCCGGTGACAGGATTCCCCAGACACCGCGCTGGACGGCGTCCGCCAATCTCGATCAGCAGGTTCCACTTGGTGGGGACACGCAAGGACAGTTGGGCGCGACAATCCGATATCAGTCGGATCGGGTCACGTCCTTCCCGGGTAGCCTGACCGACCCCAACGTCCGGCTACCGAGCAACACGACCATCGATCTGCGCGCCGGGCTCAAGCTGCACGACTATCATGTCCAATTCCGTGTGGAGAACGTCACCAACCGTGTGACGGTCTCGAGCTATGTGACCGGGTCTCCGTCATACGCCTATCTGACGCGCCCGCGCACCTTCGTCTTCGCGGTCAGCACGATGTTCTAGGGACGATCTCGGTCGCCCGAGATCAAGCATCCCCAGCTTTCGAATATCTGCGCACCAACGTAAAATGCAGAAGGACTTCCATGGAAAACATCGCCAATCACGAGTCCGCTTTGTCGAACAAAAAAGCCGCCGAAGCCAAAGCGTCGAGTTCGGTCGAACTCACCGAGCTCGAACCTTCCTTTGGCGCGCTCTTTCCCTCTACTCGCTATTTTGAACTGGATTCAAAGATCGCCGGGGTCCGCTTCGCGGCATGGGTTACGCCACCGGCGCAGTATGACGCCGACGAATCCCAGACGTTTCCGGTCGTCTACCAGGTCGATGGGAACCTCTTCTTCCCCTCGACGGCGCCGTTTCACCACGCCGGAACAAGCGACCCCATTTCGCCCCAGCGCCCGTTCATTCTCGTCTCCGTCGGATATTCGAAGGAAGAGAGCCAAGCGTGGACCTGGCTGCGCGTCCGCGATTTGCTTCCGCCCGATGAACCGGTTCCGGAGGTCATGCGCCAAGCGGTGGAACTCTCCGTGCAATACGGAAAGATGCCACGGGACGAAGCCGACCGGTATCTGAAGATGTTCGACAAGCCGGCGGGCGACAAGTTCCTAGGCTTCCTGGAGGACGAGCTCCACCCCCTTCTGGCCAAGGTCTATCGGATCGACGAGAGTGACGTCGGCCTTTGGGGCGACTCCTATGGCGGCCTGTTTGCCGCCTATGTCGCCGTCAAGCGGTCGGAACTGTTCAAATCCATCGGAGCCGGCAGTCCGGGACTTCTGGAAGAAAGCCAGGTGTTCAAGATGTACCGGGAAGCTGTCGCCTCGAAGAAAGACTATACGGGCCGGCGGCTCCACGTCACGCTCGGCGGGCGCGAATGGACGGACCCGAGCCTGTATCAGTGGCTTACGGCCCGCGGTGCAAGCGAATTGCTCGCCAGGACCTCCCAAAATCCATTGCCGGGCTTGCAGGTTTCGGCGGAGTTGCTCCCGCTGGAAAGTCACATCACCGCGACGATTCCAGCGTGGTTCAGCTTTCTGCGCGCCTGTTACGGACGTAAGGGCTGATCGACCCCTTCGATCGGCTGTGATCATTGCGTGGCCCTAGCGGCCCCGCGGGCGGAAGTCTGAGCGCTTGCCGTCTGGTCGGCGAGCATCATCTTTCCAGGCCGCTGGTTTAGGACCTGACGCTGGCCGGCTCGGCGACCTGAGTGCTGACGGCCAGGCAAGGGGACGACCAGTGCTTGAGGCTATCGGCGCCCCTTGCCGCATTCTTAAACCCGGCGACCTTAGTCTTCGGGATCGAGGTCTCACCGGCCTTGACGCGCTTGCGCCGCCCTCAACGTGTTCAGCATCAGGCAGGCGAGGGTCATCGGCCCGACTCCGCCGGGCACGGGCGTGACGGCGCCGGCCCCGTTGCGCGCCTCGTCGAAGTCGACGTCGCCGACCAGGCGCGTCCCGCCCTCGAGCGTGAGCACGCGGTTGATGCCGACGTCGATGACGATGGCGCGCGACTTGATCCAGTCTGCCTGACCAGATGCGGTTTGCCGACGGCCGTGACTAGCACATCGGCCCCACGACATAGGGACGGCGTGTCGCGCGTGTGGATGTTGAACACCGTGACGGTCGCCCGCTTGGCCAGCAGCAACGCTGCCATCGGCCTTCCAACGATGTTGGAGCTGTCCAGGACCACCGCGTTCATCCCGGGAGATCCGGGTGACGGACCTGAGCAGCATGAGCCTCCCCAGCGGCGTACAAGGCGTCAGCCGCCGCCGCTGCCCTGGGCGACCTTGCCGGCGTTGAGGGCGCGCAGCCCGTCCACGTCCTTGCCCGGGTCAATCGCGGCCATCACCCGCAGGGTGTTGATGTGATCCGGCAGCGGCAGCTGGATCAGAATGCGTCCACCTCCGGCGCGGCGTTGAACGTGGCGACCTGCGCCAGGATCTCGGCTTCACTGACCTCGGCCGGAAACCGCGCGGTCTGGTTTTCGAACGCGACCTCGGTCGCGCGTTCGAGTTTGCTGCGCACATAGACATGGCTGGCAGGGTCGTCCCCAACCAGGATTACCGCGAGACCCAGTCGCCGCGGCAGGCATTCGGCCCTCGCGCGGACTTCGGCAAGTACGGCCTGGGCCTGCGCCACGCCACCGAGCGTCATCGCGGTTACGGCGCGACGCTGGGGCGGGCGGCTCTGGAGCCGATCAACTGAAGACCACGGTGCGTTGGCCATTCAGGCAAACGCGGTGCTCGACATGCCAGGTCACCGCGCGCGCAAGCACGGCGCACTCGATGTCCCGGCCGATCGTCACCAGGTCATCGGCCGACCTGGCATGGCTGACACGCTCGACCCCCTGCTCGATGATCGGGCCCTCGTCGAGATCGGTCGTCACATAATGGGCCGTGGCGCCAATGATCTTGACCCCGCGCGCATGCGCCTGGTGATAGGGCCTGGCGCCCTTGAAGCTTGGCAGGAACGAGTGGTGGATGTTGATACAGCGCTCCGACAGCGCCTCGCACATCTCCTCGGAGAGAATCTGCATGTAGCGCGCCAGTACCACCAGATCGACCTGCAGGTCGGCCGCCAGTTTCAGGAATTGCTGCTCTTGCGGCCGCTTGTCGGCATTGTCGACGGGCAGATGGTAATAGGGCAGCCCGCTCCACTCGACGAACGAGCGCATTGCGTCGTGGTTGGAGACCACCCCGACGATGTCGACCGGCAGGATCCCGGCGCGCCAGCGGTGCAGCAGGTCGAACAGGCAGTGGCCGAACCTGGAAACGGCGATCAGCACGCGCGGCCGGATCGCCGGATCGAACAGCCTGAAATCGATCCGGAACCTCTCCGCGACGGCAGCCAGGCGCTCGCCCAGGCCCGCCAGGTCAAACTCCTCGGCCGCTTCGGGTGCGAACGTGATGCGCATGAAGAACCGGCCCGTCTGCTCGTCGAGAAACTGGTGGGATTCCCCGATTGAGCAACGGTTTTCCGCCAGGAAGCCGGAAACGGCAGCCACGACGCCGAGGGTGTCGGGGCATTTGACGAGCATCACGTAATGAACGGCGGTCATGCAATAGGCTCCTGCGAGACCCGGCTGAACCAGTCGCGCAAATGGCCGGCGAAGCTCGCATCGGCCACGATGTCGAAAGTGGACGTCGCAGGGTCGGCGAGCATCAGAACGGAGACCTGCGTCAGCAGCGTCTGGGCGCATTGGGCCCTGGCCATCACCTGCGGATGCGTGTCCAGGCTGCAGCCCTTGGAGATTAGCGCCCGCGCGTCCGGCCCCGAGATGCACCAAGCCCGCCGCCCGGCCGACAGTTCCGCTAGATGGTGCAGCCGGCCCGAACATGCCTCCACGACCTGACCGCGAACCTGGTCCGCTGGCGCGAAGATCGCCCACTCCCCAGGGGCCAGCCACGCCACCCGGAGGCCAGCCTCCACTAGGGTGTTGGGCCGGGTCGGCCAGGCGAACCCGAATGCCGCTTCGAGCTCAGTCGCCGCGTCCAGATCGTCGCGCATCACGCGCAGGACCGAAAGCGAGACCGCCGACTCGGTGATGGAAAGGCCCGGCCGCTGGAGGGCCCAGACCGCGCGCACGTCAGCCATTAAGGCGGTCTCCACCGATGTCGTACGCGGCCAGCGGGATGATCCGCACGCGCGTGCCCTTGGCGGCGCCCGTGACGACGTCGAATTCCTCGCCCAGGCGGACTCGGCCGCGCCTGACCATGCCCAGGGCGACGCCGCGCCCCAGCGCCGGGCTGAAGCCCGCCGAGGTCACATAGCCCTCGCTGCCCTCGCCTTGGCTCTGTCCGCGCAGATGGGCGCCGATCGGCAAAGCCTCGGTGGACCCCACCCGCTCGAGGCCAACGAACTGCAGACGATCCTCGCGCGTGTTGGCCGGCCGTGACAGCGAGCGCCGTCCGACGAAGTCGTGCGTGCGCTTGAGAACCTGTCCCCAGCCGACATCAACCGGCGAGGTCTCGCCATCGGTGTCGGCCCCGATGTGCATGAACCCCTTTTCGGTGCGCAGCAACATCCAGGCGTCAATGCCGACCGGCGTTATATCGCAAGGCCGGCCGGCCTTTATCAGGCGGTCCCACAACTCGTCGGCGCGGTCTGCGGGAACGTTGATCTCATAGGTCACTTCACCGGTGAAGCTGGCGCGGACAACCTTGGCCGGGATATCCGCCACCTGCCCCTCCTTGAACGTCATATGCGGAAATTCCTCTGCGCTGATCGGGAAATCCACGCCGGTCGCACGGAGTACTTCGCGCGCCCGCGGGCCGCTCAGCGTCAGCACCGCCCAGGCGGTCGTGATCGGCGCGACCAGGACCTTCAGGTCCCGCCACTCGCACTGAAGCCATTCTTCGAGCCAGGCGGCGATGCGATCGGCGCCGCCGCCGGTCGTCCCGACCAGGAAGCGGTCCTCGGCGAGGCGCAGCGTGACGCCATCGTCGATCAGCACGCCCAGCTCGTTGAGCATCAGGCCATAGCGCGCGCGACCGACCTTCAGGGTTGACATGGTGTTGGCGTAGATGCGGTCGAGGAACTCGGCAGCGTCGGGGCCGACAACCTCGATCTTACCCAATGGCGAGCCTTCAAAGAGGCCGACGCCCTCGCGCACCACGCGGGCCTCGCGCTGTTCGGCCGCGTGCGGCGATTCGCCGTGCCTGGGATAATAGGCCGGGCGTAGCCAGCCGCCATATTCCTCGAAAACCGCCCCGGCCGCCTCCTGACGCTCGTGGGTCGGCAAACGACGGGAGGGCCGGAACACCGACCCCCTCGTTTGGCCGCCCAGGGCCGCCAGGCTGAGGGGCGTATAGGGAAAGCGGAACCGCGTGGTGCCGGTTTCCGCCACCCCCTGCCCCGTCAGTCCCGCCATGATCGCCAGGGCGTTGACGTTCGAGGTCTTGCCCTGGTCGGGCGCCATGCCCAGCGTGGTGTAGCGCTTGAGGTGCTCGACCGAGACGAACGCCTCGCGCTGCGCCAGGGCGATGTCGCCGGCCGTCACATCATGCTGGAAGTCTACAAAGGCCTTGCCTTCGGCATCGACCCGCCAGAGCGGTTCGATGCTCCAGCCCGGGTCCGCGTCGAGCGCGACCGGTGCTTCGCCAGCTTCGCCCCCGGCCGCCTTCCACCCCCCCGCCAAGGCCGCGTCCAAGGTAAACTCACCGTCTGCCGCACCTACCGACACCTCGGCCTGCACCGAGACGTCCGGCCGGAATGCGGCGATCCTGGCGTCCCAGGCCAGCTTGCCGCCCGACTGGGAGAACAGATGCACCGTGGGATTCCAGCCGCCGGACATGGCCAGGACTTCGCAGGATATGCGCACCAAGCGGCGGTCCTCGGTGCGCACGGTGACGCCGCGCAGCCCATGCGCACCATGGGTCCTGATGATTGCCGCGCCGGTGAAAACCCGGACGCCGCGCGCGACCAAAGCCTCGACCAGCTCAGGCGGCGGGGCCCGGCGGCTGTCGACCAGGCAAGGAACCTGCGCGTCGACATCAAGCAGCGCATGAGCCACGCCATAAGCGCTGTCGTTGTTGGTGAACAGGCTCGTGGCGTCACCCGGCAGCACTGCCCATCGGGTCAGGTACTGGCGGACGGCCGAGGCCAGCATGACGCCGGGTGCGTCATTGCCCGGGAAGACCAACGGACGCTCGAGCGCGCCGGCTGCCAGCACCACCCGGCTGGCCCGAACGGTCCAGAGACGCTGGCGCAGCACCACCTCCGGCGCGCCGGCGCCTGGATGATCGGCCAGGCGTTCGACGAGATTGACGCTGTTGTGGTCGAAATAGCCAACCGCCGTGGTGCGCGTCAGGATCTTGGTTTCCGCCGCCGCCTCGAGCTCGCCCTTGACCCCTTCCAACCATTCGCCACCGTCTAGCCCGTCGATGCGCGCCGAGGCGCTCAGCAGCGACCCGCCCAGCGCGGTGTCCTGCTCCAAGAGCATGACCCGTCGGCCCTGGCGCGTCGCGGCCAGAGCGGCGGCCAGTCCGGCCGGCCCAGACCCCACCACAAGCACGTCGCAATGGGCGTAACGGTGCTCGTAGCGATCCGGATCGGCGTCCCTAGACATTGTGCCCAGCCCCGCGGCCTTGCGGATGATCGGCTCGAACAAGTGCCAGTCCGGCCACATGAAGGTCTTGTAGTAGAAGCCGGCCGGGATGAAGCGACTGATCACATTGTTGATAGCGCCGACATCGAACCGCGCGCTCGGCCAGCAATTGACCGGTCGAGCCTGAAGGCCGTCGACGAGTTCGACCTCAGTGGCGCGCAGGTTGGGGGTGCTGCGCCCCGCCACCCCAACCTGCATCAAAGCACAGGGTTCTTCGACGCCCGCGGCCAGAACCCCGCGCGGCCGATGGTATTTGAACGACCGGCCAACGACCGTCACGCCGCTGGCGAGCAGGGCCGAGGCAAGTGTATCGCCGGCGAACCCTTCCAGGATCCGGCCCTCATAGTGGAACCGCACGCGCCGCGTGCGATCGATCCGGCCGCCGAGCGGCAGGCGACGTCCGCTCATTGCATGGATCCCGTCAAATCCGGCGCCGCGTCACCCATGCGATAGACCGCCAGGATCTCGTGGGTGACCGTGCTGCGCGCGAGGTTGAACCATTGGCGGCATCCGGCCGCGTGGACCCAGCGCTCCAGATGGACGCCCTTGGGATTGATGCGCGTGAACAGATAGTCACCCCACTCCTTGTCGGAGACCGTCTCGGGCGGGCCCGGCCGGGTGATGTGAGACTGACCGCCGCAGCGGAACTCGACCTCGTCGCGAGACCCGCAATAGGGGCAATTGATCAGCAGCATGGTGCCCCCTCAGTGCGCGATGCCGGAGGCGGCAGCCTCGTCGATCAGGGCACCCGTGAAAAACCGGTTAAGCCCGAAGGGCTCGGCAATCTCATGGGCCTGGCCTGTGGCGAGGTGATGAGCCAGCAGATAGCCGCCCGCTGGGATGGCCTTGAACCCGCCCGTCCCCCAACCGCAGTTGATGTAGAGGCCGGGGACGGGCGTCTCGCCGAGGATCGGGCTGGAATCCTGGACGATATCGACGATGCCGGCCCAGTGGCGGGCCAGGCGCACCCGCCCGACCGAAGGCATCTGCTCAGCGAGCGCGCCGGCGACCTGGCGGATGGTCGGTGAATTGCCGCGCTGGGCGTAGGAGGGATAGTGGTCGAGCCCCCCGCCGAACACCAGCCCGCCCTTGTCCGACTGGCTGACATAGAGACCGGTGGCCAAGGACAGCATCACCGTGTCGAGCACCGGCTTTAAGGGCTCTGACACGAACGCCTGCAGGGCGTGGCTGGTTACCGGCAGTGCAAAGCCCGCCATCTCGGCCACGATCGAGGAGTGACCCGCCACAGCCATGGCGACCTTGCCCGCCTCAATCACCCCGAAATTGGTGTCGACCCCGGTCACCCGGCCCGTCTCGGTCTTGCGAAAGCCCCGGACTTCGCAGTTTTGAATAATGTCGACGCCAAGCGCATCGGCCGCCCGCGCATATCCCCAAGCGACGGCGTCGTGGCGCGCGGTCCCCGCGCGCTGTTGCATGAAGCCGCCCCAGACCGGGAAGCGGGCGTTGGCGGAAGTGTCGAGGGCCGGGATGCGGCGCTTGATCTCGTCGGTGGAGATCATCTCCGCATCGACGCCGTTGAGCTGCATCGCTCCGACCCAGCGCTCGGCCCCTTCCATGTCGTGGCGGCTATGACACAGGATGACGATCCCGCGCTGGCTGAACATGACGTTGTAGTTCAACTCTCGCGACAGCCCCTCGTACAGCTTCAACGACAGGTCATAGAGCTGGGCGCTGGCACGATAATAATAGTTGGAGCGGATCACCGTGGTATTGCGACCGGTGTTGCCGCCGCCCAGCCAGCCGCGCTCGAGGACCGCGACGTTGCGCACCCCATGGACCTTGGCGAGATAATAAGCGGTGGCCAGGCCGTGACCGCCACCGCCAATGATGACGACGTCATAGCGCCGCTTGGGTCCGGGCGAGCGCCAGGCCGGCGTCCAGCCTCGCTGCCCGCGCAATCCCTGCAGAAGCACATTGAAGGCGGAATATTTCGTCATATTATTGAGCAATCCCGATACACAAGTGTATCGTGAAAGCCTCCCCGCCTTTCGTCAAGCGTAAAATCCTGGGGTGCTCGGATAGAACGCAAACGCCACCCGACCACGGAGACGGCGCAACAACAGATAATAATGTTATTACTCAATGGGTTCTCCGGACCCGCCATAGTGCGTCGCGGCCGGGAATTGGGCGCGTGCCCATAGTATTGGCAGCGCGGCTGGATGGGACGCACAGGCCGGCGCGGGGTCATCGGGGGCCGCTGAAACAGGCACGAACGAAGCTGAACCATGCCGGCACCGCCCCGGTCAGATGCGTTTCCAACGGTATGATCTCGCTGGAGATTTTGAGCCCAGGCAATGGATGCAGTGCTGTTTGCGCGAGCAGCTCGCTGGTCCCGCGCGCGATGAGCCACTGATAGATGCTTGGCTGCGCAAGCTCGCGCGCGCCAAGCGTGACGTGCAGCCGGCGGCCCGAATAGTCCCGCTTCGACGCCGCGGCCTGCCGATAGAGTTCAAAGATCCGGCTGTCTTGCGCGACGATCCCAGGACTGCCCGCGCCGATGCAGGAGAACAGGTCCGAGCGCTTGATCGCGACGTAGGTTGAGAACAAGCCGCCATAGGAATAGCCCCAAAGCGCGACATTGTTCGGATCGGTCCGAAAGGTCCTCGCCAGTTGGGGATGAAGCTCCTGTTCGAGGAAGTCGAGGAACGTGTCGGCCGCCGGGTTGGCGAACATCGCCAGATAGCGTCGACCTTCGTCTTGCGACAGGCGACCAGCTTTCACGGCGGGCTCGACCGTCTGGCGGATCACGTCGGGGACCGCTTCGCCAGGCGGGGTCAGATCGCGGATGCGCAGCCACGGCCAGGCGTGGCTTTCGCGCTTCGAATAACCCACGGACACCATGATGAAGGGGATATGGGGCGACAGCTTGTCACCCTCTCCCGATTGGTGAAACGGCGCAGTGGTGGGCAAAAAGAGATTGCCATCCATCTGGTAGACGATCGGATAGGTTTTTGTGCTGTTGGCATCATATTGCGCGGGCAGCGTGACCCAGACCGCAAACCGTGCGCCGACGCTGCCCGAGTCCATTTCGAAATACCGCGTGGACGGAAAGAGCGCGTCGAAGGAGGGCGCGGACTCCACCAGGCCTGTAGGGTTCTTCGCCGGCGAAGACCCGGAGCGATCCTGTTGGCGGGCGGCGGAGCGTGCCGGCAAGGTCGCCGTCGCGACCGCGGCGATGGCCCCGGCGGCGACCGACAAGGCGAATCTACGATCGATAGGGTGACTCACGGCATTCCTCCCAGCTTCCACACGGATCGAGTTTCGCGGCACGCGTGCGGGGAGGTGATCCGATCGCGGACCGGAGCGCCGCTTCGCGGCTCCCTCCCCCTCCGGACGCGGTCAGAATTTCGCGTTGACGCGAACGCCCCAGTATCGCGGATCACCATAGACCGAACCGGCCGAGGGCGCGCCGAACTGGGCGAGCGCGGTCTTGTCCAGCCAGTCCGACGCGTAGGTCGCGTCGAACAGGTTGCGCGCGAAGAGGGTGACGCGATAGCGCGACCAGACCAGCGACGCGCTGGCGTCGACCAGGGTGTAGGGATCGCGAGTCGGACACGGCCCGAACACTGCGGCCTCGCCGCAGAAATGGGTCGGGCCGATGCCGTTGACCGCACCATTCAGCTCTAGCGACAGCCCGTCCGACACCGGCCTGGTATAGGTGGTGGCCAGGCGGTAGCTCCATTTCGGCGCGCGCTGGAACTGCTCGTCGACATTGCCGACGCCCGGCGAGATATTGGGGGATAGGACTGTCGGCGTGACCGGGTTGTAGCCGCCGTTCACCTCGAGCAATAGCGTCGGCGTCACGCGATAGGAGCCGTCGATCTCGACGCCATAGGACTTGACCTGGCCGACGGGCACGGTGACCACGCGCGGCCCGATCGGCGTCGGCACGGTGGCCGCCGCGTTAAACGACTGAGCGTCGATGTAGAACAGCGCCACTGAAATGTCGCCGCGCCGCTCGTCGAAGCTGCTCTTGAAGCCGGTCTCATAGGACCAGAGCGTCTGGTTGGGGTAAGTCTTCTGGGGACTCGTCGTGCCGGCCAGGGGGGCGTTGAAGCCCCCCTGCGTGAAGCCCTTGGTGATCGAGGCGTAGATCTGCGTTTGCGGCGTGATCAGGTAGCGCGTCGTCACCTTGGGCTGAAAACCGTTGAACCTGGCCTTCACCCGAGAGCCCGTCAGCGGCTGCAATTCCGATGTGATCTCGTCATAGCGGGCGCCGCCGCCGACCACGAAATGGTCGCTCACCTTGTATTCTAGATCCGCGAAGCCTGCATAGCTGGTGACGTCGGTCGTCGGATTGCGCTGGGAGATCGATGAGCCGCCAAGCGCGAGGCCGCCGAGCACATTGCCGCAGGTACCGCAATCGCCGTTCTTGCCGTGATCGAAATAGACCCCGGCCAGCCACTTGAACGGACCGCTGTTGGTCGATTGTGCCCGGATTTCCTGGCTGAAGTTGCGCAAGGAGCCCGTACCCCGCGCGACGAAGAAATCGGCGGGGCTCATGTCGACGTCGTACGTGTCGCTGTATCGCTGGCTATTATAAGCCGTCGTGCCGATCAGATCTAGCGTTCCGGCCGAGTAGGTGATCTTTCCTGAATAGCTGTCGCTGCGAAGCCGGCTCTCGGTCCGGCTGCCGGCAAGCGCGCCTGTCGCCGCGCCGAACCTTGGCGTCAGCATTAGCCGGCCGTGCTTGTCGTTGATGTCGGTGACCTGGTGGTAGAGGAAGGACGGGCCGAGCTTCTTGAGATAGGTATATTTCAGGTCGATCGATAGATTGCTGGCCGGCGTGATCGTCAGCCGCCCCGTAAAGGCTTCGTAATTGTCGCGATCGGCATCGCTGCCGTCGGTGAAATGACGAAAACCCGAACGCCGCTGGATCGCCCCCGACACGCGGGCAGTGATGAGATTTTCGACGATGGGTCCGGCGAGCGTCGCCGAACCGCGGAAAGTGCCGGCATTCCCCGCTTCGGCGTTGACCTCGGCGTCGGCGTGGTTGGTCGGCGCCCGGGTGACGTAGCTGATCGCCCCCGCATAGGCGTTGCGTCCGTAGAGCGTGCCCTGCGGCCCCTTGAGCACCTCGACCCGCTCGAGGTCGAACAGCGGGATAGCGAAGGCCACATCCGAAGGCTGATACACGCCGTCGATGTAGAGGCCCACCCCCGGCACGCCCAGGCCGCGCATCGTCACCGAAATCCGGGTGACGCGCGGCGATGCGATGAAGAAGTTCGGAAGCCGGGTCGACAGGTCGCTGATCGTCGTGTTGCCGGCGGCGGTCAGATCCTTCGACGAGAAGACATCGATCGTCGCTGGAACGTCGGACAATCTCTCCTCGCGCTTACGCGCGGTGACGACGATCTCGTCGATCGCGGCCGGACCATTCGCCGCTGGCCCCTCTGGCGTGGATTGCGCGGCGGCCTGGGTCATCGCAGCTTGCGTAGCCAGAGCGCTGACGAACGCCAGAAGCAGGGCTTTGGTGTGGAAACGCATGTCTGTATTCTCCCCTCTTTTTGTATTTCAGCAGGCTCCGGACGCCGTCTTCGGCACTCCAGGGCACCTGGTCCAATGGCGCGCGTAGCGGTAAAGCCGCGCGGCGGCCGTTGAACCGGCGGCTCGCAAGGCCCAGGCCAGCCCACCCAGAGCCGCGAAATCAGCGGCGTCGTTTTCCGAAAAGGATGTCCTGATACAGTTCTGTATTAAACTACGTCAGACGTACCGGGCAGTATGTTGACATGTCAACCCTGAATATGATGGCCGGCCCGGCCGCGCATTACTCAGGCTTCGGCATCCGCCTTCATCGTCCGGCCGGCGATGATGAAACAGGCGCCGCCTGGCAGCAAAGCCGTGAAAGCGATCAGCATCGCGATTCGCAAACCCATTGCCGAGCCGTGATGCGCGCCGAAAGCGTCGCTGAAGATGCCGGTCAACGCTGGTCCTCCGCCCAGGCCGACCGAGTTCATGACCAGATAGAGCAGCGCGATCGCCGTCGCGCGGCGCGCTGATCCGCAGACAATATGAATGCCGGCGAACAGGGAAGGACCCGCGCAGAAGATGAGACACCCACCGATCAACGCCGTGACCACGAAGGTCATGACGTCGTTGGTCAGCATCGCCAGGACATACGCGGGCAGCGCGGCGATCATCAGCACCCCGGTCAGCGTCGGGACCGCGGCGGGGCTGCGCCGCCCCAGTCGGTCGGTCAGATAGCCGCCGGCGAGCGCGCCGACGATCGCGGTGACCGTCGAGACTGAACCATAGACCGTCCCCGCCTGAGCCAGCGGCAACCCGAAACTGCGGACCAGGTGGGAGACGACGAAGATCAACGCGCCATAGCTGACGATCCCATAGAAACCGCCGCCCGCGATCTGCCACAGGAAACTGGGTTTACGGGCCAGCGCCCGAATCGACGGGCCCGTCCGCTCGCCGATGGCCCGATCGGCCGCGCGCACCATATTCCGTGGCTCTCGCAGCGCCCGGCTAACGACGACTGCGATCAGCAGGCTGGACAGGCCAAAGATCACGAACATGGCGCGCCATCCGAACCGGCTGGCGATCTGCGCCCCGCCGATCAGCGCCGCCGCATAGCCCGCGACCCCCGCCATGGCGAAGATGCCAATCGCCCTGCCCCGCGTTTCCGGCGGAAAATAATCGGCAATCAGGCTTTGCGAGGTCGGCAGCGCTCCGGCTTCTCCGCCCCCGACGGCGAGGCGGGCGAGGAACATCTGCGCGAAACTCTGCGCCGCGCCGCAGACCGCGGTCATGAGGCTCCAAAAGGTAATCGAGATCGCGATGATGAGTTTGCGATCACCACGATCAGCCCATCGGGCGATCGGCAGGCCCAGTGTCGCGTAGAACAAAGCGAAAGCGGCGCCGGTCAGCAACCCCATCTGGGTGTCGGTCGCGTGAAACTCGGCTTTGATCGGCTCGATCGCGACCGTCATGATCTGGCGATCGACATTGCTGACTGTAGAGACCAGGAACAGAACGGCAAGCATCGTCCAGCGCTGCCGCGACGAAAAGAGCAGCCATGGCTGCGGCGGCGCTTGCGGCCCGGTGGAGCCCGGCGGCTGGTCCGCCATCAGTTCGGCACGAAGATTTTACCGGGATTGAACACCCCGTGCGGATCGAGGGCGCGTTTGATCTGACGCATCAGATCGACCCCGTCGCCGAGTTCGTCGATCAAGGCGGCCTGCTTGCCGAGGCCGATTCCATGCTCGCCGGTACATGTGCCATCCATCGCAAGCGCCCGGGCGATCAGGCGGGTGTTCAACGCTTCGACCTCCTCCCATTCAGCGGGTGCGTCGGGGTCGAGCGCGAACAGGACGTGGAAGTTACCGTCGCCGACATGGCCGCAGATCGTTGCTGGCACCGAACACGTCGCCAGGTCCTGCTTTGTCGCAGAGATGCAGTCCGCAAGGCGGCCGATCGGCACGCAGACGTCGCTCGCCCAGCCGGACGATCCCGGACGCAGGCCCAGGGTTGCGTAATAGGCTTCATGCCGCGCTTTCCACAGCCGCGACCGCTCCTCAGGACGCGACGACCAGGCGAACGCGCTCCCGCCATTGCCGCTGGCGAGCTCTTCGACGAGCGAGACCTGCTCGTCGACCGAGGCCTGCGACCCGTGGAATTCGAAGAACAGAGTGGTCTTCTCGGGAAAGTCGAGCTTCGACCAAAGGTTGACTGCGCGCATCTGGGCGTCGTCGAGGAGCTCCGCGCGGGCGAGCGGGACGCCAAGCTGGATCGCCTGGATCACCGTCGTCGCCGCGCCCTCGATCGTCTCGAAGCTGCAGACCGCAGAGGAGATTACCTCGGGGATCGGGTGGAGGCGAAGAGTCACCTCGGTAATGATGCCCAGCGTGCCCTCGGCGCCGACGAACAGGCGGGTGAGGTCGTAGCCGGCGGCGGATTTGCGGGCGCGGCGGGCGGTGCGGATCTCGCGTCCGTCGGCGGTCACGACGCGGAGCGAGAGCACCGCCTCGCGCATGGTGCCATAGCGAACGGCGTTCGTCCCCGACGCGCGCGTCGAGGCCATGCCCCCGATCGTCGCGTCGGCACCAGGGTCGACGGGAAAGAACAGGCCCTGGTCGCGGAGGTGATTGTTCAGCGCGATCCGCGTTACGCCGGCTTCAACGGTAACGTCGAAATCGTCGGCATTGACGTCGAGAATGCGGCTCATCCGGCTCATGTCGAGCGAGATGCCGCCGGCGATCGGCAGCGCGCTGCCTTCGATCGAGGTGCCGGCGCCGAAAGCGGTGAGCTTGAGCCCGTATTCCGCGCAGAGCCGGACGACGAAAACCACCTCTTCAGTGTTTTGGGCGAAGACCACAGCGTCGGGCAGGCGCGAAGGGAAATGGGTTTCGCTGTGGGCGTGCTGCGAAAGAATCGCCTCCGCATAGCTCACCCGCCCGCCCAGCCGGTGGTCGAGCGCCGCGCGCGCCGCGGGCGGAAGGCCGGAGCCGGGTGGAATCTCTCCGACAGCAGTCATCGTCGTCACTCCAATGCCGGCGCAAGGCCAGTCTCAATCCAGCCGGTTTTTCACGATCTCGCCGGCGCGCATGATCAGATCGAGCTTTCGGCCATCCGCCGCGAGCAACCCGATGTCCTTCAGCGGATCGCCGTCGACGACGATCAGGTCGGCATGAGCTCCGGCGCTGACACAGCCGAGCTTGCCCTCATGCATCAAAATCTCCGCGCCCATCGACGTGGCCTGGCGCAGCATTTCGAGCGGCGTGAAGACCTCCGACCGGAACTCGAACTCGCGGCATTGCTGGTCATAGGTCGAGCCGAGCAGGTCGGTGCCGTAGCCAAGCTTCACGCCGGCGTCGCGCATATACTGAAGACCCTGGATCGCAGCATCGGCGGCAACCTTCAGCTTGACCAGGCTGTCGGCCGCCATGCCCAGCTTCGCGCCGACCTCCATGCTGACGAAGATCACAGACATCGTCGGGACAACATAGGCGCCGCGCTCGGCGACCCACCCGGCGGTATCGGCGTCGATCAGGGTTGCGTGCTCGATGCAGCGAACCCCGAACTCGACTGAACGGCGGATGGCGCTGACCGGATGGCAATGGGCCGAGACATAGGTTCTCCGCTCAGTGGCTTCGTTGACGATCGCGCGAATCTCGTCCTCGCGGAACTGGTTCATCCACATCGGGTCGCTGGGCGACATCACCCCGCCCGACGCGGTGATCTTGATGCAATGCGCGCCGCGGCGAAGCTCCTCGCGCGCCGCCTTGATGCACGCGTCGACGCCGTCGACTACGATGCCACCCCAGTTCATCGAACCGCAGGAACAATAGCCGTGGGTATGATACTGCTCGGTGGGCGTGCGGTAATCGACATGGCCGCCGGTCATCGACAACACCTTGCCCGCGTAGAAGAATCGCGGCCCCCGGATCAGTCCGTCGGCGACAGCCGCCGCCAACGGGAAGTCACCCCCGCCGATGTCGCGGACCGTGGTGAAACCGCAATCGAGCGCATGGCCGAGTTTCTTGACCGCATGGGCGGTCCGGTAGGGCGCGTCGCGGCCGTCGACGACCTTGGCGTTGAGGTCGGAGAAATAAGCGTGGATGTGGCAATCGATGAGTCCGGGCATCAAGGTCTTGCCGGCGACGTCGAGTCGTTGCGCGCCGTCGGCCCTGATCGGGTGTTCGGAAACCTCCCGGATCGTGCCATCCTCGATCAGAACCGACATGCCATCAGCGCAATCCGCCGAATAACCATCGAAAATGCGCGCGTTCTCGAAAACTGTCTGGGTCATTCTTCTCATTTCGCCCTTCGCCAGCCTTCCCGACCGCGAGGGTCAAGGGCAGCGCGTCCCCTGGTGGCGCAGATGTCACGCCTTACGTTGACATGTCAACTGCACGACCCTCAAAACCTGGGCGCGCATGAAGGCACCGATGTCGCTCTCTCATGCTCAACTCTTGAGGCGCCCGCCCCTCTCGCTGGTGCATGGGCGACAATTCTGTACCGACTTGACGTCACGCCGCCCCAACCAGGGAGCGTCCGCCGCCCTCTCTCGGCTGGCGCCACGATTCCAAAGACGCTAGTGTATTGCGCCATGAGCCGATCGCAGGGAAATACGATAGTGCCGAAGAGCACCGCCGAGCGGGGCCTCTCCAGTGAGGAGTGGATCAACATTGCCAAGGCGACCTTGATCCAGGAAGGCATCGCCGGGGTGAAAATCGATCGCCTCGCCAAAAAGGCGGGCGTCACGCGCGGCGGCTTCTATTATCGCTTCAAGAGCCTGCAAGGTATGCTCGATGCGCTGATCGACCATTGGCGTCAAACCAATCACCAGCCGATCATCAACACCCTCGACGGGCCGGGTTCTCCACCAGAGCGCTTTCGCGCCCTGATGCGCTTGTGGATCGAAGAGCAGGACTATGATCCCGATTTCGATGCGGCCGTCCGCGGCTGGTCGCGTGTGTCGCCCAACGTCGCCAAGGTCGTCCATGAGATCGACGACCTACGGATTGGGGCGCTCAAGCGCCTGTTCCTGGACGCCGGCTACGATCTCGACGAAGCCTTCGTTCGTGCTCGGATCACCTACTTTCACCAGGTCGGCTACTACGCCATGGGCATGCGGGAATCACACAAGCGCCGCGAACAACTCAGCGAGTTCTATTATCGCATCCTGACCGGCTTCCGCGAGGGCGAGCTGAAGCATCTCCCGCCCGCGCCAAAACGCGAGCAGGCGAAGGAACGGAAGGGCCGGACCGAGAAGCCGAACCGTCGCGGGCGCGCAGACGCTTAGACCGGAGCGCACGGGCTGTAGCAGGCTCGCCGCAAAGTTCGCGCTCGCCTATCGTGCAGGTCCGAGCGTGACCTGTTTCAAGGGCGCCTCCGAAGGCAGAGGCCACTGGTTCGAATCCAGTCGGGTGCACCATTTCTCAATGACTTAGCGGCCGCAGCCGAAAACTCGTCAAATAACCGTCAAATAAGCGGGAGCGGACGGTGGCGGATTCGGGCTCTCTCGAAATTGCGATTCGCACCGTTGACCGATCGGGGAACGGGGCGCTCTCTACTCATTTTTGGAATGGATGACGTGATTACGCCGGTCGGCGTACCATCACTGCGTTTGCACCGTGCGAAGCTTCAGTGCGTATGTGTACGCCAGCGGACAGGGCTTCCACCAAATCTGATCCGGAAAGTCGCGGAAAAGCATGCTTTTCTAGATTGCAGTCCCAGTATTCCCACACTTCTTACCACAATCACCATGCTGCCGCTGGCGACCGTCTGCTTTGGCATGGTGCCAGCCTTGTACCGGGGTGTCCAGACGGGCATATCGACCGGCTTTGGCGCGATAACTTGAGCAAAAACGCGACCCTTGGTGGCAAGCGCGGCGGCTGCCAGCTCCACAGGCGCATCGCCCCGATGCGGGGCACCAGCCTTAATGCGTGAGGACAGGAAACAGCAGAGGCGGAGCGATCAACGCCACCTAACCGGCGTTCATCACTCACTCGACTTGGTTAATCAGGCCCGCGCAGGCGGCAGCGCGTCGATGTCGGCGTCGTCCTCGCCGGGCTCGCCCGACAGCAGCGCCTTGGCTACGTCGATTCGCATCGGGCCGAACGGGAAATTCCAGTTGGCCGCGAACCCGATCGTCAGCCGAGGGCGTGCGTTGTCACCCATGAAGCGATCGGACCAGGGCGCAGCACCCACCTCGGAGACGGGGACGGCGATCGCCTTGGCGTCGAGCCCAACCGCGGGCAGCACCGGCGCGCCACTGGCATGATAGACCGGCTGGCCTTCACCGTCCCGGGCCTGCGCAAAGGCGATCGGCGCAGTCGGACCGGCAGCACTGATCAGCGGGCCGGTAAGCGCGAACACCGAAGGCCGCAAACCGAGATCGTTGCCGCCCACCCCAGCCAGCACGTCGAGCGAGACGCGGCTGGTATAATAGTCCCGCCCACCGGCCAACGCGCCACTATTCTCGATGCCGTCGGTCAGGACTAGCAGCGTGCGGCCAGCGAGATCGGTTGCGTCATCGAGCTTGGCCGGCAGCAGCAGCCCGGCGGCGCCGACGATCTGCATGCCGGTCGAAACCTGGCTGTAGGTCACAGCATGATCAGACCCGGCATAGTTGAACGCGCCATTGTCGCGGCGGAACAGGGTGCCGCCCAGCGCAAGGTTACGATCGAACAGGTAGGGCTCACCAAAGCCAAGCTCGACTGACTTCGAATAGGTCGAATAGTCCAGGTACGCCGAGACCGTCTGGCCCTTGCCGCGGAAATTGCGCTGCGCGATCGACGCCTGGAGAATGAACTGCTTGAGGCTGGAGAAGCCCGCCGACAAAGTCAGCTCGGCCTTGACGGGTTCCTCGACGTCGGCCTGCAACGCAATGCCGCCCGGCGCCAAGCCCTGCTTGTCCTCGGTCTCAAACTTGTCCTCGAAATAGCCGAGCGAGTTGATGCGGTCCTGCGACCGCGCGACGAGGTGGCTGTTGAACGCATCGCCCTCGGCAACGCGGAACTCGCGGCGGATCAGCTTGTCCTTGCCCATGACATCGCCGGCGACGTCGATCCGCTCGATGAGGGTCCGGTTGGGCTCGCGCACACCAAATGTGAGGTCGATGGTGGTAGCGGCGGCGTCGCGCTCCAGCACCGGCATGATCTCGGCAAACGCAAAGCCGCAGTTGCTGGCGTTGGTGGCGATCAGCGCAACCGCATCCTCGACGACCTTGGCATTGTACCAGTCGCCGGGCGCGACCGGCAGCGCGGCGGCGAGCGCGGCACCCTCGAAGCCGGCGATGCCGCTGTCCACGCCGACCTTGCCAAATCGGTACCGCTGACCTTCTTCAACCGCATAGGTGACGATGAAGTCCTTCTTGTCCGGCGTCAGCTCGGCGACCGCCGACAACAGCGCGAAATCGGCGTAGCCCCGGGTCAGGTAGAATTCGCGCAGCTGCGCTTGCTCCGTGGCAAGGCGGTCCGCGTCATAATCGCTGTCCGACCAAAAAGACTCCAAACCCATCCGCTTGGGCGCCATCGCCTTGCGCAGATCAGCGTCGGAGAAGGCGGCGGCGCCGACGATGCCGCGGACCTTGCCGACCGGCCCTTCGACGATCGCGAAGACGAGATCGACGCGGTTCTTGTCGAGGCGGACCATCGCCGGCTCGACGGTCGCGGCGAAGCGGCCCTGCTGGCGATAGAGGTCGATCACTCGTGAGACATCGGCGCGCATCGCGGTGCGCGTGAAGATCTGGCGCGGCCGCAGCTTGAGCACCGCGACGATCTTGTCCTGCTTGAGGCGCTTGTTACCCTCGAAGACGACGCGATTGATGACCGGGTTCTCGCGGATGCGGACGATCAGGTCACCGTCAACCATGCCCTCGATCTGGACGTCGGCGAGCAGATCGGATGCGATCAGGTCGCGGATCGCCTGGTCGATGGTGTCATCGGAATAGGCGCCACCGACGCGCAGCTTGGTGTAGCTGAGCACGGTGTCGGGCTCGATCCGCTGCGATCCCTCGACACGCAGCGAACGGATCGTGCGCGGGCCGGTGTCGGACACGGGCGCGACATGCATCGGCTTGGGCTCGGGGGCCTTGGCGATCAGGGGCACCGCGGCATTGCCCGGCAGGCCGGACAGGATGGTGCCGGCGAGCAGCGACGCGGTCACCGCCCGCAGCCGGCGCGGCGTCGCAACGCCGGGGACCGCCTGGCCGAGCGCAGCGCGCAACCACGCAACCAGCTGGTCGAGCAGCGCCTTGATGCCGCCGCCATCAATGATCTTCCAATTGACCGGCGAGCCGTCGGGACGACGCTGCGTCACCTGCCGCCACGGCGAACCGCCGCCACCGCTACCGCCGCCGCCGCCGCCGGTGGGATCCGGTTCGGGTTCGGGTGCGCCTGGCAACTGCGGGCCGCCCTGCCTCGGCAACCTCGAGACAATCACCAGCCGGAGTGAGCCCAGCCATCGAAAAAAGCGCCACGTCGCGCCCGCCCACCGGCGCAGACAGCCCCACGCCCCGCCGAGGAACTGGCGCAGCAGCAACAGATCCTTCATCAAAAAGGCAGGAAATTTCTCGCAAGTTTCGTGAAATTCGACATAGGATTTAGCCCAGCGAAACGACGTCTTGATCGCGCTGAACACCAGCGCCACGCAAACGACGACAGCGTTGCGCCAGATCAAATCGTAGATCGCGTCGGGGTCGAAGTTAGCCGTGGCCCCAAGCAGGGCGTTGAAGGCTAGCACGCCTAACAAGAAGCGCACGAATCCCATCGTTGAAGTTACAATATCTGAAAACCTGCGAAGCGACAATGACGTAAACGTCAACCTGCGCTGTCACAGTGCGGACTGCACCATACCCAACGGGCACGGCTAGATTGCTGAAGAGGAATGAACCGAAATGAGTGGAATCACTGCGCGCGCGGCGAGCTCCTCCAATCCGTCAGCAATCCACCCGCTCGTCCGTCGGGGCGAGGTCGATGAACTTCGACCCGGCGCTGGCGGGATGCTGCTGTTTGTCCAAGAAGGTCGCGGCTCGGCCCAGCTGTACACTAATCCAACGTAGGACGGCTGTGGTGCGCGATTTCATTGCGTACGGACTAGCACAACCGCGCTTGCCGCCAAATCTTGTTGAACGACCCGACTTAAGCGAGCGCCTGCCTTCAGGACCTTCAATAGACCCCGACGAACGACCGGGATTAGGGCTTTGCTGCCGACCAGGTCGCGGCAAGGAGGATCCATTCCCGGACGTTTAGGCTGCCCTGATCGCTTCCCAACTTTGGACGCTTGTTTATGTTAGGTCATCACCCTTCATGCGGCGACACCGAGCCGCCCGGACGGCGAGAAGTGAGACATTGCTGCAGTTCGCCTGAGGAGTGTCGAACGGCGGCTCTTGTCAGAAGCCGACGTTCAACGTTCGCTCGACCGGTGTCTCGGAACGTCAGTAGCGGGCCGATAGTGTTGAAGAAGTCCGGGATTGTCGTTCGCTGATATTGAAGTGAGGCTGGGCGCCCGCACGTCGAGAGGATTGATGAAACACGTCCGATGAAGATCACTCGCACCAAAAAATGGGTCTCGGATGAGATGCTCAATGAACTGCTTCGCGCATTCGAAGCGGGCACGATACTTGAGGCGGGGACGCTGAGCTATCAGCATTACGACTTCAACGAGCTCTATGAAATTCTGCCCGATGCGTTCTCGGTCAAACCGACAGTCAGCCGGTCCGAAGCGATTGGCCTGTTTTCCAAGGCCCTGCGCGCCTGCCGCCACGCACAGACGATGACGGCTGCGGCATTGATCGAACAGGCTTCGGTGCTTCACCGGCAGACGCTCGCGGTGCCGCTCGAACGCTATTCGCTATGGAGCAAGTTCCGGGCGCGAGACATGGCCCATAGCAAGGGATTCAGTCTGAACTGGCGCGGCGTCACGTTGCGTACCACAGTCGCCTTGCCGGCCTGGATGCGGCGCGAGGATTACCTGCTGAGCGGGGTCGGCTATATCTTTCCGGAACAGCCGGAAGGCTATGGCTATGTGATCTTGAGCTGCGATGAGCGCGACGAGAATCGTGCGGCCGATCGCATGATGGACGCGCTGCAGCTCATGCTGGGGTTGCTCAATCTCTACGAGTCCTGGCGGCGCCATACCCATTGGGGCGGACGCAACTGGACCGAGGGCAAATTATGGCCGGGTCCGACCCAGTTCGTATTTCGCGGGAAGGCGTTCCGGGGCGATAACCGCATTTGGTACAATCCCGATTATGACGAGGACGCCTGGGGGCACTTCCCTCCGGACATGAAGCGCATCCTCAAGGTCGTGCCCCGGGCGAGAAAGGCACTTGCTTCGCTCGATACACATCCGTTGCGCGAGGTTCTGGTGCGCGCCGTCATGCTGCTGCAGGATGGTCTGGTCAGCCGGGACGGCAGTCTCAGACTGTTGCGCTACTGGTCGGCGCTCGAACAGCTCTATGTCGAGGCGGACGCCAAGAATGGCTCGAACGACAAGGTGATCGAACGCGCGCTGTTTGGCGAGCGCGAGCCAGCCTTGTCGAGGTGGAAGCTGGCGCACATCGCCCGGCTGCGGAACGATTACGTCCATGCCGGTGTCTCGGGCGACGATCTCCACGATCTCGGACAGTTCCTGCGCGAGCTGGTCGTCCGGCACATCAACTATTGGATATTTCGCGGTGCAGATCTCGCCGATCATGCCGCCATGCTGCAATTCGTCAAATTGCCATCCGGGCACGCTGCGCTCGAACAATTGCGCATACTGGTTCATCGGCGGCTCGCGCTGATCGAGGCGCGGCCACCGGATTCGGACGCGAGCTAGGGCGCACCCTCGACCGATGCGCAGACCGACAGGCCACTGGCTCAAACGAAGCGACGCTTACCTCATGGGAGGATGAAGCTGCATCTACCGCGAGATTGACTCACCTTCCGCCATCATTCTAGGGTTCGCTAGGACCAAAGGGGTCGGGATGATCCTCGAACGGCCATAGCGTCGGAAAACCATCGCGAAGCTCGATGGCCGCAGCAGCCGCCTGCCCGAGCAGAAAGCGGGGTTCCGGACCATAACCGGCGGACACGCCGTAGCGACATGCGACGTCGAGCCAGGCAGCGGCGCAGCGTGCCAAATAGGTCGCGGCAATCAGGAAGCCGTGCCGCTCGACCGGATCCTTATGCCTCGCCAGCGCTCGTGCCCTTTTCGCAGGTGGCGCGCCCATGAAGTCGCTCAGCTCCGCGCCCTGATCCTCGAGGATGGCGTGGATCCCGGCGGCGCCGAGCACGACGCCCGAACGCCACAGCGCGTCCGCGCCTTCGGACCGGAGCCGTTCGACATACCAGGCTATCTCGCGCCACGCGGCGTCCTGGTATCGATCAAGATCCATTGCTGCGCCTCAGCTCGATGCGACGGCGCGGCCACGCGCGGCCGCCGCATCCTCGGCCGCGACCTGCTTGATCGTCGATATCGCGCGCAGGAGATAGTCGGCTGCAAGGATCGCGTTGATGCTGCTTTGCGGGGAGGAATAGGAAACGATCCCATGCAGTGAGGCATGCCGATTGGGCACAGGATCCGCGGATGCGATCCCGACCGCCGCTTCATCCTTCATATGCATGTAGAGATGCTTGGTGAGCTTCTTATAGAAGCGCAGGCCGGCGACACCGGTCGATGACATTTCGGCGGGGGTCAGACCGCCGATCGCTTCCATCAGGCGCTGCTGGCTCGCCATTTTGTCGAGCGCGCCGCCATGAATTTCCTTACGCGACACCCGCTCGATCTCGGGAAACAGCAGGCGCGGCGCGCAACGATACAAGCCCGCGCCATGGGCCGCGACCGCTTCGGCAAAGGTCGCCTTTGCCTCGTCATCCAATGCGCTGACGTCGATGTCGGCGCACAGCGCACGCGCGATATCGGGCCAGTGGATCGCATAATGTTGGTGGATCGCGACATTGACCGCAGCGGGATCTTCCGGGTCGTCGGCGACGAGATCGAGCGGCGAATTGGCGTGTGGCAACCAGCCGAGCGCTTCGAGGCGGCCGCATTGCGCATCAATGACCTGAAGACGGCGCAAAGGCTCGCTCAGCCCGGCGAAGGGCTTCATGATCTCGGCGTAGCGGTGGCGAAACTCTTCGCCAATCTTGGTCAAGGGCGCGATCGCCGTCTGCCAGCGCTGGATGGCCTCGGACAGCTCGGCGGCGGCGGGCACGGCGAGGACCGGCAGTTCAATGCGCGGGATTTGCGGCAGGTCCAGCGTGAGCGAGGGGAATGCCCCCTTGATCGACTCACCATGATCCCACGCGTGGTTCAAGGCGTCGAAAATCGCGGGCGAGCCACTGGTCCCTCCCTGATCGTTTTGATCCTCGACCGAATCGTTTGCCACTGCCCTTGTCCCTTACCTCGCCTCGCTCCCGTATGGGCAAATTGCCCGGCGCCGAAAAGCGAACCGGCTAACGTGTCGCGACGTCTGCGGAAATTACCCAGCCTCAGCGATGATCGCCTGCGCGCGCATTCCAAGCTGGTTGTAGTTTATGACGCCCGGATCGTCGGTGATCACCGCGAAGCGGCTGACAACATGATGTCGAATTTTGTCTCGCGCGAGCGTTTCGGTCAGCAGCCCCTCGCGACGGCGCTCTTTCCCGAGCGCACGTTTGTAGTAGCGCACCAGCCGCCGGTTATAGCGCGCGTAGAGCACGGGATCGCGCTCGACCCTGGCGAGATCGATCCAGTTGTTCTTGCACTGGAAGTTGTGAATCACCTGCCCGAGTGTGGTGACGACGTCGAATTCCTTGCGGTTAATCCGTTTGATGTCGGTGACCGTGAACCCGGCTTTGGCGAGGTCGCGCTTGACCATATCCTCGAAGATGAAGCCGGCATTGGAGAGGAAACTTCGCCGACTGCCGAGGTGGAGGTTTTTGAACATGTTGGCGAAGCGCGAAAGCAGCACGACGTTGCTGATCAGTCGGTCCCCAAGCGCGAGAAACGGTGCATAATCGTTCGAACAATCGGCATAGCTGCCCGACGGACTGATCAGCAGCGCCTCCAGCTCGGGCGCCGGGATCGCATCCTGGCAGACGATCGCCGCGTCGAACAAAGTCCGCGGTAGCTCGACATAATAATCGTCGCGGCAGTGACGGGAGCACAGGATCAACAGCCGCTTGATCGCGCCATAAGCGGCGTCGTCCACCCCGAACTGCGCGAAGACCGCTTCAAGCAGCCGGACATTGTTGCGCAGCTCCGCGGCCGAGAAGACCAGACGCGGATACTGCGGTTCGCGCCGCGCCGCGCCGATCTGCTCGCCGCGATGGTCGATCATATCCATGATCGAGACCCGCTCTGGCTCGAGGAACATCGTGCCAAGCGGGTTGAAGGCCTGGCTCGCCATTGCCCCGACCCCATCCAGTTCGAGCGCGAAATCGGGCAGGCAAAGCAGCTGGATTTTCTTCCAGCTCCATCCGGTCACGCCATCGCAGCAGTATTCGAGGAGCGGCAGCATCACACGCCAGGCGAGCTCGGGCGCGAGCGCCTGTGTGCCAGTGCAGGCCTTGGGTATAGCGTAGAGCAGCGAGACCATATGGCGCCGCCGCGACTGGAGAAAATCGATCCCCGCCGCGACGCTGTCGAGTACGAAGCCGCCCGCCAGCGAACGACCGGATTCGCGCAGGCCGACCGAGGCGATGGTCAGCTGGATCATGGAAAGCATGAAGCGGCGGGCTACGGCCTCGCCGAGCAAAGGCTCGAGCAGATCGCGCGCGGCAATCGCGGGACTGGGGTCAGCCGCCAGCGCGTCGCCCAGTGGTAGCGACAGCAGCTGGTGTTCCACGGCACCAGGGACCGCGAACTGCGGTATATTGATGAACTCCTCGGCCGAACGGATAGCGGCATGCCAGGTCGCGATTGCGCCCGCCGCTTCGAACGGCGCGAGGTGCGCGATAACCGCGTCGCCGTGGTGCATGATCTCGCGCTCGACGATCGCCATTGCTGCGTCACCACGCAGTGTTTCGCGACCGTTCATCGCTCGCCCATCCCGGTCGAGCGATTGGCCGGTGGAACATGTCTCGAACCGGGCGCCGCGGCCCGCCTGTCAGGCACCGGTCTCGACCCAGGATTCGATAGCCATTTCAAACGCGCGCGTTGACGGACGGGTCACGAAGATCTCGACTTCGGGATTGAGTCTCCGGGCGAGGTCGGCCAGCTCGGCCTGCCTCGCTGCGTCCATCCGACAGCCCAGGATCAGCCCGGTGAGCTCTTCGGCCCCAAAGGGAAGATCCTCATGCGCCGCATCGCGATCGCGCCCGAAGCCGAACTGGATGCGCCATTCGCGCTCATAGGCCCAGTCGATCGCCTTGGTATAGATTTGGGCGTCCGTGAGCGCCTTGGGATCCTGCAAACGACCGGTGATCATGCGAGCCAGTGTCGCGCTGTCCCCGAAGCGTGGCATGGCCCGGGCGTAGCGGACCGGTTTTGCCATCCCGAAAGCATTGTTGTCGCCTTCGCGGGTGAACCGCAGAACGGCGCCCTGATGCTGCTGACCATAGTGCGCCCACATCAACATATTGCCCGGCGTTTCGGTCAGGCAGAGCAATTTGGCGCGCTGAAGATGAAATTGAAGTTCGGCGTTCATTTCGACGATCGAGGCGGTGGCGGCAATCGACTCCTCGATGATCGGCGCGACCATCTCTGCGAACGCCGCACGCGTGAGATCGGGTTGCGCCGCCTTGGTGACCCGCTTCCACGCCTCGAACAACGCCTGCGGCGCCGGCACTGAATCGTTGCGCCAATCGGCCCAGAGTAGATCGATCGCCGCGTCGCGCACGCTGTCGTGATGAAAGTCGAGATGGAGGTCGAAGCTCAAATCATAGGGATCGTTGAGCAACGGCGGCGTGGTCCAGCGCAGCCGGCCCGATCCGAGCACGATGCGCGCGGTCTCGAAGGACGTGTATTTGTAGAGGTAAGGATCGGCGTCCCGTTGGACCCGAGCTGGTTGCCGCCCCTGCAATATGGTCCGCAAGACCTGCCCGGAGCGGAGCGCGGTGTGCGCCACTTCGTCGGCAACCGGCTCGATGGCTTCGAGGGCAACAAAGCTGGTCGCAAGCGAAGATTTGGCTGGCCGCCAAGGAACCGGCGGCCCCGAACGAATCCAGTGCGGTAAGTCATGCGCGAAGACCGCCGTGTCGAGATAGAGCGCTGGCCCGGGAAGTCCGGCAGCGGTGCCTGCCGTTTCGGCCTCATAGGCGCGGGTGAAGGCAAAATTAGCCTGGAGCTGCGGAATGATATCGAAAACCCGCCGGACCTTGCGCGCGTCAGCGAGCGCCCTTTTGCGGTCGATCGTCCCGGCAACGAGCTGCTCGATGATCCCGGTCACGGCTTCGTCCTGTGCGAGAATGCCGCGATTGCTGCCCTTGGCGCGCAACCCAACCGCGATCACACCGCGCAATCCTCGTCCGCCATTGGCCAGATCGATTTCGGTCGCTGCCTGGTAGAGCGCCCAGCAACGGGCGATGAAGCGCCAGGCCTTGTCGCTGCGGCTCGGTTCGATGTTGCTGTAGGCCACAGCGCCATCGTTCATCACCAGAGTCGGGAATCCGCCGCTGCTATGTTCAGAGACGACCGCTTGGAAGTCGCGCAGGCGGCGCAGCGGCGCCCTTGCATCCGGATGAGTCGGATCGAACCCGGCCTTGTCGATCTCGCCGCCATAGCCGAGCAGGTCGAGCCAACAGGCGATCGCGATATAGGGCGGCGTCGGTGTGGTGGCCGTTGCACGCCCCGATTTCCTGCGCCCGGTTTCCATCGGTCAGCCCCTGCCCAGAATATCGAGCGTTGCCTGATCCGACCCGCTAAACCAGCGCGTCAGCGCCGCCTCAAGCAACGGCCCGCCACCCGCCTTTACGAACAGGGTCAGCGACGACCGCAGCTTCACCGCATCGATGCTGCCGAACACCGCTTCGGCGGTGGTGCCGGTCAGATCCTGGAGTGCGGCAACACAGGCCTGCAGTCTTGCTCCGAGCATTAGATGCGCGAGATAAGCGCGCGCTTCGTCCAGTGAGCCGATCGCATAACGCTGTGCCATCGCCGATGAACCTAGCCCGGCGACCTGCGGAAAGATGAACCACATCCAATGGCTGCGTTTTGCGCCGCGGCGGATTTCGGTGAGTGCCATGTCGTAGCTTGTTGCCTGTGCATCGATGAATCGCTGCAGTTCAAAAGGATCGTCCTGCTTCATGATTCTGTTCATCGCCTGCGTGTCCCACTGCCGCCAGCAAATATTTATCGTGCCGCCAAAGCCTCAGATTCCCGAGCGAAGGGAGCCCCTGCCGCCGCGAACAGGAACAGTTGCCCACAAGCACCCGGCTTGACTCGCAAACCGACACAATAGAACAAATAGGGAACGAATCAATCGACCCCCGAGTCTTGAATGGTACCATGGCCTCCCATGCCGTCCTTGCCGATCTGCGCGCGCGCATGACCATAGCCCCGCGCGGTGCTTTCAGTTCAACACCAACTGCTCCTTGGCAAAAGTATCTCGGGCTCGGCATTCGGCCGCCACTATCTTGGAGAACGGCGGCTTTCAGGATGGGAGGCGGACTGCCGGAATGACCGCTGTTGGGGCGCTAAGCCGACCGGCCGGTTTGTGCTACCCGATTGGCGGGTTTCAGCGAAAGCCGCCGTTCGCGTCACCGACGCTGAATGTCTTGAGCTGGTCGACACCCGCCGATGATCTCGTTGCCGCGACGATCCAGATGCGGACACCCAAGGCGGCTTGCACGGCTCCCGAAACCGGACGTTAGTTCAGGTGCTGCTTTCGGCTCGAAGTGGGCCGATTCCGGACTGAGAGTTTTTTGCGAGTGAGCCGAGCAAAGCGGACATCGCATTAAGCGGTGATGCGCCGGCTACGACGGAACCGCTTACCGACACGCCCCTTTAGGTGGAAGATAGCGTCCCAGCGGACGGCCGCGCATTCCGGCCGAGTGGCAGTTCAAGCGGCACTTCGTGCATCGCCAGCCAATCCCACACCCCCTTCTCAACTGACTTGTTTCGACTCGACAGCTCTCATTTATCCCGATGGCAACATCCTCAAGCATTTCTTGCAATTTATGCAAATCTCTAGCACACGCTTGGCATGCGCGGCAGAAAGCCCAACAACCGAGCCGAGTCGACGATCGAGGCGCTCCAATCGCTCATGGCACAGCGAGGCTGGAATCAAAGGTATTTGGCTGAAATGCTCTCAGTTTCTGACTCGACGCTGAGCCGCGCGCTGTCGACAGGACGCGCGTCATCGGGCTTCATCCGCCGAGCGACCGCTTTTCTGCAACGATCTGGATCTGACGATAAGTTCGTAGATCTAAATTTGCGTTTATTGCAAAAAACATATAATTTACTTGTTGCGCTAGACAGCAAAGTCGATGCCCTGGCGGCGGAGTCGCCGGGGAACCAAGGACGCCCGATATGACCACCGCTCGCCAACTCATCAGCATGATCCGAAGCCATGCAGCAGGCGATGGCGAGCGCTTCTTGTCGATCGCGGAGGAAATCGCCGGGGATGCGGAGAAAGCCGGCAAGACCAAGGTCGCTGAAGACGTTCAACGGCTAATCGGGGCCATTCGTGCGGACGCGTCGGCAAAGTCCAGCGCGACCGCCACGCCGCTTGCAAGGGCACGCGGCGAACTGGTGGGGCTCATTCGCGCTGCTTATCCGGATGAAACGCTGGCCGATCTGGTCCTGAACCCGAGGCTCGAACAATCGGTTCGTCGTGTAGTGCGGGAGCACCGCGAGCGCCTTGCTCTCGAAAGCCGCGGCCTGAAGCCACGCCGTAAGTTCCTTTTTTCAGGGCCGCCGGGGACTGGTAAGACCATGACGGCGGCAGCGATTGCAGGGGAACTCGGCCTCCCGCTGCTCACGATCCTCCTGGATGGCGTGATAACGAAATTCATGGGGGAAACCGCTTCCAAGCTTCGCCTGATCTTCGACGCCATGCATACGACACGCGGCGTCTATTTTTTCGACGAGGTCGATGCGCTCGCGACCCGACGCGGCTCGGAGAACGACATCGGCGAAGCGAGGCGGATGCTCAATTCGTTCCTGCAGTTTCTGGAGGAAGAAAATTCCAACGCAATCATTATCGCTGCAACCAATCACCGGACGCTGTTGGACCCGGCGATCTTCCGGCGCTTCGACGGCTTCTTTCTCTATGACACGCCGTCAGTGGAGGAAGCACGCAAGGTCATGCGCAACCATCTGGTCCAGTTCGACCGGGACGCAATCGACTGGGATCAGGTCGATAAAGCAACGAAGACGTTAAGTCATGCGGATGTCGCGGCGGCCGCCGAAGATGCCGCGCGCGATGCGGTGCTCGAGAATGACGGTCAATTGACCGCAGATCTTCTTGTTCGCGCCCTCAAAGACCGGGTTCAGCTTCACGCACATTGACGCCCATGATGGGTCCGGCTCATAATGAGCGACTAGGATCAGGGGGAATTCCATGCCCGTCTATCGGCATCTCCATCTCCGAAATCTCGGAGTGGCGTCTGAACGTTTTCAACCGCAAGGTGGCGGTTCGAAAGACCGGCCCGAAGAGGTTCCCGACCGCGACGCCCATGCGCGCAAACTCCGCGCCAGCTTTACCAAAGCAGTCGCCGACTTGCCGGCAATTGCCCGCGAGCAAGCGCAATATCGGGTTCCCGCCGCCGCGCGCGGCATGGCGGTGGCGGTCGAAGGCCGGCCAATGATCGCGATCGAGGTCGGCGATCTGAAGCTGGAAAGCCGGGGCCTCCAATTGCTCAGCGTGCAACGCGGCCAGGGTAACCAGCCTGATCGCGCCATCTTCTTCCTGAAGGAACGGAGCGCCAAAAGCCTGTTGAAGGCCCTCGATAGATACCAGGCCTATGACGAGGAAGAAGACGACCGACGACCGAACCGGTTCTGGTTGTTCGAAAGCGTCGATGACTTTCGCGAAGCGACGATCGAGGATCTCTGGACAGATCCCGATGACCGGCTGTCCTCGGCAAAGGCCGGTGTGGTCGAGTGGGAAATCTGGATCCGCCTGTCCGCATTGCCGCTGTTCCTGCGGATCGTCGAGACGAGCGAGGCCCAGCTATGCGGCGCGCCCACCGACTTCATCGACATTGCGGTCGTTAACATCCGTGCTGATCGCGCGACCATCGCCCACCTGATCCGCGCCAGCGCTGCAATCGTCGAATTGCGCAGCGCGTCGAATTTCTCGAGCCATTACCATGGTCTCGATCCCGAGGAACGGGCCGATTTCGTCCAGACGCTGGCGAGCCGACTGGTGCCGGCTTCAGGAGCGCCGCCGCTGACCACGATCCTCGATACCGGGGTAAACCATATCCATCCCCTGCTCGCCCCGTTCCTGCCGCCTGCACGGTGCCGAACGATCAGAGCGGATTGGGGAAATGCCGATCATCATGGTCACGGCACGATGATGGCTGGCGTCGCCCTCTATGGCGATCTGAACCATGTGCCGGTTGGCGCTGACCCGCTAGGCGTCGCCACCGCGGTAGAGAGCATCATCGTGACGGCGCCGGCCGACAAGGCGGCGGTGCCGGCCCACACCGCGCTTGGCGAAGCGATCATGCTTGCCGAGCAGGATCCCAATGCCCGCATCTTCTGCCTCGCGCAGACGGCGCCAGGCGACGCCAATGACGGCCGCCAAACGAGCACCTCGGCTACTGTCGACCAACTGGCCTGGAACGACGGCGAGAAAACACGATTGTTCTGCGTCGCGGCCGGCAATGTCCCGACATCCGCACTAGAACCCTATGAAATCGCCCATTATGCCGAGCGCAACAAGCAACATCGGCTGGAAAGCCCCGGCCAGGCGCTGAACGCCCTCACTGTCGGCGCCGCCACGATCAAATGCCCCGACGATCTGACGGTTCTGGCACCGTCGGGCGATCTGTGTCCGACCGCGCGCACGGCGCAGGAGTGGAGCCTTCGTCCCGCGAACAAGCCGGATATCGTGATGGAAGGCGGCAATCATGTCGTCGACGACGGCGATCCGTGCTCGCATCCGGTCAAGCGGACGATGATTCTGACGACCGGCCGCAACGTCAATTCGCATCCGCTGCAATGCGTCGCCGAGACGAGTGCAGCAACCGCGGGTGCAGCCGGCATGGCGACACGGCTGACGTCAGCATATCCCAGATTCCGCGCCGAAACGCTCAGAGGCATGCTGGTCCATGCCGCCGACTGGACGCCGGCGATGATGGACCGGCTGCGCGCCGCCCGACGGCTGGGCGCTTCGGAAGGCGAGGCAGTCGCCAGCGTTCTCGACTGTTTCGGCTGGGGCATGCCCGTCGAAGAGCGGGTGATGGCGAGCGCCGGCAATGCGCTCACCATGATCATCGAGGACGAGCTCAGCCCGTTTGAATATGTCGATAAACGCGTTCGGCTGCGCGAGATGAAGTATTTCCGGCTGCCATGGCCGACCGACATCCTGCAATCGCTCAACCAGGAAGAGGTCCAGCTGCGCTGCACCCTGTCCTATTTTGCCGAGCCGGATCTGCATGCGGGTAGCCGCGACCGGCTGGATCGCTACGCCTCCCACCGACTGCGCTTCAATCTCAAGGCAGCGGACGACAACCATGCCGAAGCACAGCGCCGGATCAATACCCTGGCCGAGCTCGAGGAAGGCGCGACCTTGCCGCCGAGCGCTGGTCCGGTCGATCGAGGATGGCGCATCGGCGCCCGGCGCCGCGGCTATGGTACGATCCATCACGATATCTGGACCGGGCCAGCCCATGAACTAGCCCAGCGCGACGGAATCTCGGTCTATCCGGTGAGAGGCTGGTGGGCCGACCGTCGCGACCCTGCCTATTACAATGGCAAGGCGCGATTCAGCCTGATCGTCTCGATCCGAAGTCCGCGAGCCGATATCGACCTGATGGCAGCGGTCGCGATCAAGGTTAAGGCAGCCAATCTAGTCGAGAACGTCGCCGTAATCGGCACCTAATCAACCCTGGACCGCGATCGCGCGGCCGTTGAAGACGACCACGACCTTCTCGCCGATCTGGCTCTCGCCGGCCGGGGGCGCCATGATGACAAATTCGGCTTCCTGACCAGCCGTCGATGCCGTGGCAAAGCCCTCGGTGACGCCGGTTTTGCGCATGTCGTAAACCGCCCGCAACGTGGCAAGGTTTGGCGTCTGCGCATCGGCGTGCGCGTGCGTCGCTCCGGCCTTTTCTGAACGAACGACCTGCCAGCCCGGCAATAAGCCCTGGGCGATCTCTTTGGGTGTCTCGGTCATGGACTCTCTCCGTTTCTACCAGCCGAGGCCAAGGCAGTTGAACTGACGCCACGTCTTCAGCGCGACTGCGGTCAAACCGGGATCCATGGTCAATGGCATGGCCGTAATGAAGGCAACCTTGGCATCAAACAGCGCCCTGGCCGGCGGGGCGCCAGCGCAGACACTATTCCAGAACGCCTTGTGCAAAATATGGCTGCCAAAGGAAATGTGCGCCCCGGCGGGCGAATAATGCGCACCGGTGCAACCGACAAAGCTCGAGGCGCCCTGCGCCAGGAACGTGAGCGCGATCGAGTGGGCCGGAGCAACGATGGTTGGCTGTTCGGTATCGCCGATTTCATGTGCTCGTTCCTCGACCGTCAGCGCGCCATAGCAACTGGCCGCGAAGACGACACCGCCGACGATCGGTCCGATCTGAGCGCAGTTGAGCGCCTCGATCGTACCGCTAGCGCTCTCACCCCAATAGGATGCGAGATCGGACGACGAGCCGTGGAGCACCATATAGAGATGCGCGGCATCGAGCTGCTCTACTGGAAGCGTCGCGCTGGTGGTTGGCGCGGACGCGAGGATCTGCTCCGGGCCGGGAATCCCGGTGAAAACCAGGTCGGCGAACGGCCGTGCGCTGTTGCGCAGCCCGAACCGGCGAAAGCGCGATTTGGCCAGCGTGCCGGTGAGTTGCGTCATCAAGAGGTCCCCCGAACCGCCATCGGGGATCCGCGTGACCGGCAGGTCCGGTAGCCCATTGCCATTGACGTCGGCATAGGGTTCGTCACTCCAGACGAGAAAATCATCCGGATCGCCGCCATGGCCGATCGCGGTACGGATCGCCGGCGCCAGCACATCGAGCCGTAATGCCGGGAGGACGTTGTAGCCGCCGACCAAGACGAGCCCTTCGTATCCCGCGGCCGCTGCTGCAACAGCCGCAGGGCTGACCTTATCCGGCGCGAAGTCGAGTAACGTGGCGCCACCGGAACGAATCAACTCCGCCGCTTCGTCGGCCTTGTCCCCGATCGACTCCCTGAGGCGCACGAGCGAGGTCGCGAACAACAGTTTGGGCAATGGTCTGCCGCTTGCAAGTCTGCCTGTGCTCACCTGTTACGTTCCCTCGATACGACGACCGTCCAGGTCGAACCGTCGGGAACGCACATCCCGATGGTCGACGGATCCTGACCTGTGTCACGACAGACCCGATCTTCCCTCGTCAATCGATGCGAGCGAAGCAAAACGGAAATGGCGAAAAGAAATCTTTCCGCGTCACGCCCTTTCCCTCCCGAGCGATGTCAGTCGGCAGCGATGGAAAATTGCAGCATTCGGCTTCTGTCTTCCTCGCTCATCGGTGTCGTCAAGATTGCCGCATCGAAGCTCTGCTTGGACGAGCCAGGCGACGCATCGACTACGAAACTGCCTGCACCGACGGCCATTGCCGGCCGGCCAAGCGTGAACCGCATATCGGCGTCGGGCACACCGAAGCCGTTCGCGAGCCAAGCGACAAAGCCCCCCGGGATCGTCGCGAGATCGACCATTCGATTCTTGAGCTTGTCCATCAAGGGGGCAGGCAAGGCGAGCTGTCGCGCAATCGTGCGGATCTCAGCAGGCGTACGGGCGGCGAAGACGTCGACATGGCCACGCGCTTCCGCAAGGTCGCGATGGAGGTCGGCAAGCGACAATGCGGCGCGATCAACCAGCGGGGCATCCGCTCGTGCGTCGGACGCGGGAATGTCAGTTTGCGCCAGTTGGACAAATTCTGCGGCGATCGCCCGAAAATCCGCTTCCATGGCGGGAAACCGAGCGACGAACTGATGAAGCCGTCCGGCATCGAGATCGCCAGTCGCGAAATCCTCCAGGATATCAGCGCGGGACGGTGTCGCGGGCACGGCCGTCACCGCACGTCGTCGCTGGACAGGCGTTGCAGCTTGCGAACACCACTCTTTATCCGGTTGCGGATCGTACGTTCATCCACCTGGCATCTCCTTGAAATCGAATCTGTGGCCGGATCATCCGAATGAAGCGGGATACCTTCCAGCCTCAGGGTGATCGCGACACGTTCGGGTTCGGGCAGTTGGTCAATCGCTGCGAGAACCGAATTCCGGAAAATCTGAGATTCTGCGCCATACAGGCGGATATCGTCCGACCCGTCATCGGCGCGCAGCGCGAGCACCCATCGGTCCGGATCTTCCGCGTCGTCGGAGGGGGCGGGATCGAAATTCGGCTCGCGCCGCGCTCGCTTCGTCTCGCGGCGATGCTGGTCGCGTCGCAAGGCGACGAATGCCAGATCGAACATGACTTCGAACGGATCCAGGCGTTCGGGGTCGAGCCGGAGCGCTTCTGACAGGCGTAGCGCGAACGCCCCGAGAATGTCTTCGCGTACGCCCTCGGCATCGGGCAGGCTGCCGGCGCGGATCGACCAGCGCAGATTGAGCACGCAGCGTCCGAGCAACGCGGAACACAATCGATCGAACCACGCGTGATCCGGATCGTGCACCGCCTCGCGAAGCAAGTAGACCAGACATTCCGACGGCAAATAATCGGGATGACGTCGATCCGATATTCTAAGAAGCGTTCTGAGGCTTGCTCGATCGACGCCGGCGATGGCGTGCAAGCGTTGGGTGACGGCCATCGGCCGCTGGTACAGCTGGCCGTCCGTCCGCTTCTTGGTCAACGCCCTGAGCACGTGGCAAACCTCACATTATGCACCCGTCATAGTCTCTTCGGCCGCTGCTTGAACAGCAGAAGGAACGCCTCGCCGGCGACGAATAACGTTACGCATCGCCGGGTCAGTCGATCATCGGCAGGCCAAGCGCATCGCCGCGTCCGTACCGGCTGTGCGATCCGCTCCCGCAATCCGGGCAGGCAGGATCGCGCCTCGGCTGTTGCAGCCGCACGCGCCTTTCGATCGGGCGGCCCTGAAAATAGCCCTGATAGGCGCCGGGTGCGGCAAGCCCCGTCATATGGAAGAGGAAGTCATTGGCGGCCTGACCCGCGCTGAGCGCGTTCAAGGTGATGACGCTGGGCGCGACCACCCCCTGCTCGTCGGTGTAGCGCTGCCGCTCGCGCATGTCAGCGGAGATGCTCTCGTCGCGGAGCCGAGTCCGGTTGACCGCCTGATTGCACAGGAGGCAGCCGGACGATGGTGTCACCAGACGCACGACGCTGTGCACGTTCACCAGATCGCCGGTTTCGGGGTCCGACTGGATCCGCGTACCGAGCTGTGCGCCGGGCACCAGATATTGGTGGACGATCGCGTTGAACAGGCGGCGCGCCCGGTGGCTGTCGGCGGCGAGAAAGATATAGTCGCAATGCTTCAGCGCCTCGACCACCGCGGTGTCCTCCATCCGGGAGAAGTGCAGCGACAGCTGCGTCCGAGGGTTGGCGCGACGGATCACGCGCGCGGCCAGATCGACCTTGCGCGTGGCGAGGCGATAGCCGAGCCGCCGCATCCAGGCCGGCCGGTCATCGGCGCACAGCCAGGCCATGGCGTCCCAGCCGGTTGCGTCGATCAGGCGCGGCAGGTTGGTTGGCTGCACGCGATCATTGTCGACGAGCACGAAGTGACCGACGCCGAGACGCCCGAGCAATTCGGCGAGGATCGATCCCACGCCGCCCAGACCGATGATCGCCACCTTGGCGCAGCACAGGACTGTCTGCCCTTCGTGCCCGAACATGCGCACCTGACGGTCGAAGCGACCGGGAACGGTACGCGGTTCGTATCGCGGCCGATCCGCGAGGACGACACGACTGGGTCCGACGATCACGAGGTCGGTCAACGTCAGGCGCGTGCGATCCGGCAGCCAGATATCGCCGGCGACCGCGCCTTCGGCGAAGACCAACGCGCCCACCGGAAGGTCGTTGCCGACAATGTCGAGCAAGGCCGGAAAGCCGCGACGATGCGTTTCGAGATCGACATCGGAGAAAGCAACATGGCCGACGCCGCCATGGTTGTGGACTGCGAGATAGACGAGCACCTCGTTGCGGCAATGCCTGATGCATCGGGCGACGAACGTTGCCGGCAGCGCGCGATAGCCGCGCTTGCCCGGCACCCAATCCTTGCCTTCCTCGGCAAGGATCAGCTCGCGGGCGATCAGCGTTACTCCGTGCTTCGAGCGACGAAGCCCGGCGATGATCACCGCACCATGCTCATCGCGATCACCGGGGAACAGATGCGCATGGAGCCGATCGTACAGGTCCGCCGCCATCCGCATTCGGCAGCTCGGGGGCGTTACAGCGATTTCAGCCATCGGATCACCGTTCGAAGCTTGAGTGAGGGTGTCTCGATCGACCAGCAGGACTGATTGTTCTGCCGGCGCGAGACCATGACGGCGGCGCGGGTGTCCATGCCTTCCACCGCCGGCCATTGCTGATTGATGTGGAGCGGCGAGGTCAGCGCGGCCTGGTCGGACCGACTGAGATCGCCCCGCAGATAAAGGGGATAGACATCGTCGTCGGGGCACGCGCTCGACAAGAAGAAGCCAATCCAGGTCGTCGCCTGAACAAAAGGCGCGCCGAGCGACACGTCCTCGACCCTGACGAACGCGCCGCCACACGCGCTCGGCAGAACATCGACCCGGAAACCCGCGAAGGTGGCGCGCAACTCCTCGAGGGCGCGTCGCACGCCGACCTTCAACTGCGCCTCAGCTGTCATCATGGTCATCCACCGCCGAGAAGACCTCGCCGCCCTTGATGAAGACGCGATCATCGTCGCCGACGATCGTCGCGGTGCCATCGGGCTGCTCCTGATCGAGCGTGAAGTCGGGCTCGATCGCGACACCCTGTTCGATCGCGGCGTGCTTGATCTGTGCTCCGCGATGCCAACCCCGCGCCAGGGTGACCCGCTTGTTGTTGACCGTGACGGTGACCGTGCGTCGGCGCGCAATGGCGAGCCGCTCGGTACCGCGCGCCGCCAGATCGATGTCGCTTTCGTCGTCAATCACGGCATCGGGTGCCTCGACCTGTTCGAGCACGAATACCTGATCGGGCGGCAATTGCACGAGCGCACGGAGCTCGGCTTCGTTGATGGCGGGCGCGCCCCATTCGTAACCGCGCGCCTCGAGCGTGAAGAGATAGATGCGGTCGTCAAGAAAGGCGCGAAACGCCTCCTTGCCGCCCTCGCGCAGATCCACCTTCTCGTCGAGGCCGACCGAGGTCGTACCGAGCTTACGCAACTTGATCAGGACGTGTTCGTCAGCGGGCGTGTGGCCCGACTCATTCAAGACCTGGCGTCCGTCGATGACGGGATCGCTGGTGTGCTGGCGAACGCCGTTCACGCTATAGGCAAAACCGGCAGCGTCCGGAAGCGCACTGACCGAACTGATATTGTCGTCACGAGCCATGATCGTTTCACTCCATTCAAAATGGCCGCAGGCAACATCGCGGCCTTGATCGGTGAATCGAAGCGGCAGAACCGAAGCGGAAAATGTCTCCAACAAAAATTCGCCGACTGACTTCGCAATGCCGATCGGCCGCAATAAGCCCGCGCACCCCACACCTGAACCGACGGTTCGATCAGAACCGCGGCCGAACGGTCGACAACACGCATAGCGGCACGACTCGACGAAAACGTCGCCACCGGCGCCATGCTACTGGGCGACAACGAAGTTCGCGCTTGGGCAGTCATGGGGATGAACGTCTTCCTTGGACTACGCTTCGGCATCTGGGCACCGGACCGGCCGATTCACGACGCCGTCGGGACGATAGAGTCGATGCTGCGTGCCGGTCTTCAGGAAAAGCAGTAACGGGAGAGCGTCTGCTTTGCTGCTTGGCAAAATAGTCTGCGAATGACCGAGTTTAGGGCGCTCGGCTGCCGTAGCGCTCTAACTGAATGAACGGCTGGAAACGCAGAGTCGGTGGCCGAAAGCAGCCGGGCCGCTATCCACCAAAGTCGACCTTTCCATGTAAACTAAAAAGCGGCTCCGGAAGGAGCTTCGAGGCTGCTGGGTGGCAAAGACGGGAGCGAAGCCTACCGGCCGCTATCGCTGCCCCCGTCGCGCTTCCAGGAACGCCCGCAACCCGTCGACCGGAATAAGCGTCATCGATCCCACCTTGATGATCTCGATCTCGCCCTGTTCGATCAACTCGTAGAGCTTGGAGCGGCCTATCCCTGTGATGCGGCACGCGTCCTTGATCCGCACCGTCAGGATCTCCGGCGCACTATCGATCATCGGACCGGCTCCTCGCCCCGATCGTCAGCCGCAGGCGGTAGGCTATCCCGGTTCGAGCCCATGTTCCGCAGGACCAAATCCATGAACGCGTTGAACCGTCGCAAGCCAAGTGTCCTCGTCGCCTCATCAAACGGCGGGTTGTGCGCGACCAGCGTCAGTTGATGACGAACGAACAGTTCGAGTATTGCGGCCTGCCTGCTCGACACCGTTTCCAGCCGATGCAACAGGCGCTGCTGGCGATCGAGGCGCGGTCCAAACCGCTCATCGAGCTCGTTCGCCGCCTTGCGGTCGATCCAGGCGCGCAACGCATCGGTCAGGATCGCAGTTTTCGAATTGCCCGGTTTGGCGGCAAGCCGGTCGAGCGCGTCCGACAAATCGTCGGGCAGGTAGAACTGGTGGCGGGTCTTGAACGTCTTCATGATGCACGGACTGTGCGACGCTGTGGCGGCTGATGCTACGGTCCCAGTCTCGCCAGATCACGCCTCGCCTCGCCAACCGAGGTCGATCAGAACGAGCCGATCTCCGGCCCGGATCGACCGCGCCCGATCGTCCAGCTGATGCCACCATCGCGAACGATACCCGACACCTGCTTTCCCAGCGCCCGTTCGAGCACAGGTCGCCATGGCACCAGCGAGAACTCGCGCGACTTTTCGATCACCGCGAACTTCGCGTCACCGACGGTTATCGCGCGATTGTAGATACCTTCGACCTTCTGGCCGGCGTGGCTGGCGGAGAAGGCCAGCCCCAGCTCTTCCGACAATTGGGAAGCCACCCTGCGCAATTCGCGCTGTTGGAGCGCAGTCAACAGGTTGGCACGGTAGCGAACGGTGTCGCCGTCCTGCGCGGCCAGCTGTTGCTCGACCAGCCATTGCCGGCGGCGCGCAAGCGCCTGACGGACCTCGCCACCGAACCCACCGCCGAGCGTCGGTTGCTCGTCGGAGACAAGCGTACGATCGAGCCAGGTCGCACCATCATGCGCTGCCAGCCGATCAAGCGATCGCTCGGAGAGCGTCTCGATCGTTACCGGCGCACGCGCCGCGCGCTGGCGCTCGTGTGCCTCGACGCGCGCAAGGTGATCCCGCGCAATCGTCCAGCTGCCATCGGCATTGCGCTCGGCCACCTTGCTCGCTCTGCGTAACGCTTCGAGCCGACGGACGTGGGTTTGGGCGAACGCCTCGCTGGCGTTCGGATCGTGGCGCAGATGCAGGTCCACCGAGTAGCTACCGCCATTGGCCGAAGCGATATCGGCCACGGTCCGGTCAACCGCCCTGACCTCGATCGGTGTCGGGGTGATACGCACGATGCTGCCGCGGCTCGTCTCTGGCGCACCTTCACCGATATCGACATAATGACTGAGCCCCTCGGTCGCATCGACGATCAGGTAATGACGGTTGCGATGCTCGTCGGACAGACCGCGTGCAATCACCTTGCCGATGAACGACGCGCCAGTCCCGGAGTCATGGATCGCATAGGCGCCAGGTCCCCGCTCGGGCAGGTGCTCGCGCATCTCACGCTGCATTGTGCGGATGATATCGTTCTTTTCCCCCATGCGGCGCAGGACAGGTTCGAGGTCTGCCGATAATCGCCAGTTCCCGCGACGCTCCTCCGCCGCCAGCCCCATGCGGCCGAGGGCCTGGAGCCTGCCGGCACGTAACGACTGTTCGACAGGGTCCGCATGAACCGGGCGCACCAGCCCGTCCTCACCGACCGAGCGGATCAATCGCCGGTCGATGCCGGTGAACCGCTCCGGCTCGATCTCCCGGACCGCCGCGCGGTGCAGTTCCTCAGGAGATCGCGTCCCAAGGTCGAGATCGACCAGCTGTATGGCGCGTTCGCGCAGACCATGGGCCATGTAGTTGCGCGCGACGACGAGGTCCCTGCCCAGCTCGTCCTTGCCGCGCACCACCACGTGCGAATGAGGGTGGCCAGTGTTGAAGTGATCGACCGCCACCCAGTCCAGCTTGGTTCCGAGATCCTGCTCGACCTGGTTCATCCAGCGCCGGATGAGGGGTTTCAGATCGTCATATTCAGCGCCGTCCTCTGGCGCGACGATGAAGCGGAACTGATGGCGATCCCCACTGCCGCGCTCAAGGAAAGTCTTGGCATCGACTGGCTCTTCGCCGGGCCCGTAAAGCTGCCCGCGTTCGCCCTCCCGCGTCGTGCCGTCGCGCTGCAGATAGCGCAGGTGCGCGGCCGCGCCCGACAAGCCCTTCGCGCCAAGCCGGACGATGCTTGCCTTGACTACCGCGCGACGCCCCGTCGCCCCGCTCCGATAACTCGGTGATGACAGCATCGCGCCCGCACCGACGCCGCGCCCGATCCGAACGCCGGTGAAGGTGCCGCGCGATCGGCCATGACTGCCACCGATGCGCCTGGTAGCGAGGTGAATGCGGCGCGCCGCCGATCGGTCCCGACCGATATGGCCAAGCCATAGTTCGAAATCGTCATCGGCCATGATCCGGCATCCCTGGGGCGGCTAAAACGTCCCGATGAAGGAACTCGCAGCACCCGCATCAAGGTGCTCCATCACGCGTGGCGGAAACCCGCAGTTCTCAACCCCTGTGGAGGCATGCCCTGCGGCGTGCCTCCACCGAAAAGGACGTGCAGACCCCGTTAGCGACGCCTCATGGAGGCATAGCTTTCTATCTTGCTATACTCTTCTCCTGCGCCCTAGCTCCGCCACAACGCCCAAACTACCTTCCCAGCCCACGCCCCATTCCCCTGCCACCTCCCGCCGCCGAGGACAAAAAGGCCGAAGCGCGATGCCTGTCCGACACCGCGCCCCGGCCGCGATATTTCGTCATTGTCAGCGCTGATCCGCGAACGCCCTGCGCGCCAGATGAGCTTTTCCGAACGTACGTTTTGCGGTCATCCCGTGTGCCCGCCCATCGCCATCCACGATGCAAACCGCGACGATCCAGCGACCATCGAGACGCCCCATGATCGCCACCCGATCGAGCTGAACATCATCCTCCGACGGCGCTTCATAGCTGCCGATCCAGCGCTCCTGATCCCGCGCATCCCAGGTGAAATCGCACTCTTCCGCTGCAAGAAATCGCCGCGCCAAACCTTCCGCCGCGCGCGATCCAAATTCGAGTTCGAGCCCCGCAACCAGCGCTGCCATCACGCGATCCGATGCCGATCCGACGGTCTGAAACATGGCCATGTGAACCTCCTCGCTTGACGCCTTCATCATCGAAGACATCCATTCGACGGCGGCTGCCGGCGTGCCTGTCAGGGCTGCCGGAGCGAAGCGCAGGCACCGCGAAGCGGCGGCGGAGGAACCGATTTTGTCGCGCTGAAACAAGCAAACGCGCGCGCGCAGCGCGCTCCATCTCGCGGCAAAATTGGAGGGGCCGCCGGCCTTGCACAGGCGCGCCGGCAGCCGCCATGCTTGGACGATCCGAGACGAGCCCTCCCCCATCTCCGCATCATGGGTGCGTCAGTTCACCGCAGTTTCCGGGCGACCGTCATGCCAATGTAGCATCGCCGCCGCACGGCCAATCTCGGTCCAGACGGACCACGGCTGGCGGGTCGCCGAGTCTTTTTGTTAGGCGCGTAGCCTTCGCGGGCACGCAACCTAGTTGTGCCAAATGGTGGCCGCCAGCCGCCATCGAGGGAGGTCGACATGAGTGCACGGCACTGGGTTGGACTGGACGTCGGAGAGGCATTCACCAGCATCTGCGTGCTGGGAGAAAGCGAACCCCCATTAATCGAGTGCTCGACAGGTTCGGGCCCCGACGAGATTGCCCGTGGCCTCTCCGGCATTGAAATCGCCGACATCCAGGCGATGGTGATGGAGAGTGGAGCGTCGACGGAACTGCAGCGACAGCTTCAGCGCATCGGGTATCCGGTGTCCGTGCTCGACGCGCGCAAGACGCATCGGTACCTCTCTATCCGACAGAACAAGACCGACCTGAACGACGCCCGTGGCCTCGCAGAGATCGCCCGGCTCGGCAGATTCTCTCGGCTGGCCGTGCATTGTAGAAGCACCGAGGCGCAGGAACTACGGAACCAGCTCGCCGTGCGACAACGGCTCATCGTTTTGCGCTCGGCCGTCAGCAATTCTCTCCGTTCAATGCTTCGAAATCACGGGAGCGGTATCCGTCAGTTTGGGCGGGGGAAGGCAGCACTTAAGCTTACCGTCGAGGCAGAGCTTATTCTGCTCGAAGGCAAAGGGATGCGCGGAGTGGCAAAACAACTTACGCCGCTGCTGAATGTCTGGGAGGCGATAGCCGCCTACACTGACCGACTGGACGAAGAGATAGAGAGCGCCGCGATGCTAAATCCGGTGACGAATCGCTTCATGCAGATCCCGGGCGTCGGCCCCATCTGCGCCCTCTCATTTTACGCCGCGATCGATGATCCCAGCCGTTTTGAGCGATCGGGCGATGTTGGTGCATATCTCGGAATGGTCCCCAAGGTGATACAGTCGGGCAATGGCCATCAGCGATCAGGTATCACCAAAGCGGGAAGCGTCATGACGAGGAGCTACTTGGTCCTGGCCGCCGGGGTGATGATCTCGCGCGCCAAGACACCGTGCGCGATTCGTGACTGGGGCGTCAGCCTGAGGACCCGCCTTGGATACCGCAAAGCGAGGACAGCGGTGGCTCGAAAGCTGGCTGTTGCGATGCTCAGCATGTGGAAAGGCGACCGAGACTTCGAGCCCTATCCAATCTGATTGAAGAGTTCCGCCACGCGCGGCCGATGAGGACTCCGACCTAGAAATTGGAGCGCAAACTCCGTACCCCCAATTGGAGCCTCATCGTGACATCTGTCAGCGTAGCCCTAATTATGAAGTCGCGAGTTCAGGCTGATCGCTAGCGCGTTTTTCATCGCAAACCCGTGAGCGAAGGAGCCCCGACATCGCGTTCGCGATGCCGGGGCCAAGCCTTGTCCGCTCAGTCGGCGGGGTTCCAGATCACCGCGAACCGGTCCTCGGCCTCGCCGGCGGCACGGCCGAGATTGGCGTAGAGCGTGCGCGGGCCGAACTCCGGTGCCGCCATGCTGAGCGACACGTAATCGCGGCCCGAGGTCTCCGAGCGGCGCAGCCAGCCCGCGCCGATTTCGACGCCTTCTGACAGCACACGGTAGTCGGGCTGGGCGTCCGTCGTCTTGCCGGGATTGGCGACGATCTCGATCTCGGCACGAATGCTGAGCGTCTTCAACTGGCCCTTGAACGAGCCGTCCGAACCCTTGGTCACATATCCGATGGCAGCCATGATGATCACTCCTGTCTGTGCGACACGGGACCGTTCCCGCGCCGACATGCCGACCAGATGGACGGGACAAGGGGCGCCCGAACCCGCAGGCCGAAGCGCAGCGAAGGACCGGAGCGGCGGGCTATTTTGAACCGCGAGGAGCCGCGTCAGCGGCGGGGAAAATAGTCTGTCCGCGATGGTTTCGGGCGAACCGACCGGCCATAGGTCAAAGGCAGTCAAGGCCGGAGACGGTCTGTTTCGTTGGGGGAGTGACGTCGCTGTTACCGATGGGATCGACTTGCGGTCAGGCTGCTTGGGCCAGGGTATTGAGGCGCTCGACGCACGCGCTTTCGACAACCGCCTTCAACACGGCAACGCGCTCGCCCAGCCAGCTAAGCTGCTCGGCGGTGATACGATATTCGCGCGAGTAGCGCGCCTTGATATAGGCCTCGCGCAGCCGCGCATAAGCCTGTCGCCCCTGCTTGGTGCCGGACGGCCAGACCTGTTTCAGCCTCGGCTCCATGTCCTCGGCAAGCGAGCGCAACCGGTTCAGGTTGTGCGTCTTGGGCATGTAGAGCGTGCGGACCAAGAACAGGCATTGGTAAAGCCGCTCGGTGGCCTGATGAAAAAGAAACGCCGCTTCTTTAGGCATGCCTTCTAGACGGGCGCTGTTAGCCAACTTTTCGAAATTGTTCGCGCTAGAGAACCATTCATCAAAATAGACCTGCGTCTCACGCAGCGCCTCTTCCGCCGATAGCGGGTGCGGCTCGACGAACGGATGCCCCGGCTCCTCGAACAGGACCACGCCATCGCGCAGGATATCGATGAAGAAATAGCGGCCCAGCCGCAGCTTCTCGTTCACGTCGTCGAGGCTGTGATAGACGAGGCTGACCGGGGTCCGCAGCACCGTGCCTTCGGCCAGCGCTTCGAGCAGCCGGTCCTCGGTCTTGAGCCAGAATTCCGGCACATCGGTCAGGTCTTCATGATCGACCACGACCAGCAGATCATAGTCCGAGAAGTAGCGCCCGACCGGATCCTCGACCCAGTCGCCGCGCGCATAGCTGCCGAACAGGATGATCTTCAGCAGCGTGCCATTGCGGAAGCGCGGCTGGCTCCGGAACCTGATTGCGCGCGCGAACCCCTCGCGAACGATCTCGACGACCCGGTCTAGCTCGCGCCTCTTGCCCTCGGGCAGATGATCCAGATCGTGCTTCATCGCCGCCAGAATCGCCCGAACCGGCGGCGAAGCCAAGCCCCAAATCGAGCGACGTTCCTGTGGGGCCCCGTCTTCCGGTCGAGATGGACCATGGCATCCGCCATGGCGCGCTCGACCTCCGCCAGTTCGATGCCGAGTTCGTCGGCGATTTGCGCGTAATCACGGTCGCCGAACCGGTGCAGGTCGAACACCGCGCGCGGGCGTTCGGGCATGGTATAAAGCGCGCGGCGCAGGCGCCACAATGCTCGACGGGAGGGTCGGGAATCATCCATATCATCACTCCTTTTCCGCGCGCCGCAGCCGGAACGGCTGAGGCGCGCGGCCGGATTTGAGGGTTCGGCCCGATGCATGGCGGGCACCGGACATCCGGCGCCCGCCCGCCTCACGCCGCCAGCGCCTGCGGTTCGATGGCGCCTTCGCCCTCGTCATCGGGATCCGGAATGGCGAGGATCGCGGCCGGCCCTGTGGGGTCTGGCTCGTCATCATTGCTGGCCCGCGCCTCGATCTCGCGCCCCGCCAGCGCCCGGGCATGGGCCACGACCGTGCCGACACCGCCACGCGCGGTGTAGGCGGATGGCGGGAACGCCATCCAGCGCGGCACCCAGCGCTCGACCTTGTCGCGCCCGCCCGCGCCCTCCAGATGATCGCGGACGATGGCTTTCAGGGTCTTCGTCTTCTCCTTTCCGTTCGCCTCGGCGACCGTAATCCCGGCCACCTCGCCGACCATATCGACCAGCACCTGCCGGTCGCGGATCAGGTCGAACAGGCCATCATCGGCCTGCCACCAGTCCGCCATATCGACCGCAAGGTGCAGCCCGACCGCCTCGACGGCAGGGCTGCCGCTGGCGAGCGTCTCGCCCATGACGATCGCGATCGCCGCCATGACCTCGGTGTCGGGCAGGTCGAGCAACCGGTGGAACAGGCGGACCACGCCCGCCTCGCCGCTCGCACCCCGCGTGACGGTCGGCGCCTCGGCACCCAGCCCGAGAATGGCCAGCACCGCACGGCGTCGCGCGTCGAACCGCGCTTCGCCCACGCTGTTCTCGACGCTCTCGCGCACCGCGTCATTCTGCGTCGATTGCGGCTCGACCGACACACGCCACAGATACGACCCGGCAATGGCATGCGCGACCATCAGCCGCAGCGCCGCTCCCGGCTGGGCGACCAGCGCCGCTCGGACGGCGGCGTGGCGGTGCAGATCGATATAGGTTTGCAAGGTGGTCGTGACCTCGGGCCGTGCGGGCTTCGGGTCGGTCGCAGTCGTGTCGCCCTTCGCCAGCCGCGCGGCCTCCTTCCGGCTGACATAGCCTTCATGGAACACCACCTCGCCGCTCGCGCGGACGTCGATATAGACGCGCCCGCCCTTCTTCTTGCCCGCCTTCTCATATTCCCAGCTGTGGAATTGCTCAGGCAGCGGGACCACGACCGCGTCCGACCACCCGGCCTCGATGAACGCCGCCCGGCGCGCCTCGATCGCTTCATGCTGCGCGGTCCAAAACGCATCGCCATCGGCAAAATAGCGATCCTCGCCGAACAGGTCTGCGATCGTCGCGGTGCCGCTCGCTTCCCAGTCGAACAGGGCATGTTTGACCGGGATCGACTGCCCGCCGAACAGCCAAGCCTTGACCTGCTGGCCGGTCGGCGCGCGGCCCTTGGGATCGTCGGCCAGCGCCAGCCACGCCTTTTGCTGCGCCTTCGAGGCAAGGGTCAGGTGGCGCACCGTGACCCGGTCGAGCTTGTCGCGGCGGTAGAGGTCGCGGATGCGGGGCAACAGATTGCCGAGCGCCAGCACGCGCCTCACCATCAGCTCGGGCAAACCGAAGGTCAGCCCGATATCCTCGATACTGCGGCCCTCCTTCACCAGCCGGGTGAAGCTTTCCCACTGAGTCACCTCGTCCGCATCGAGCCGGGCCATGTTCTCGATCATCGACGCCTCGACGGCGGCGGCGTCATCGCCGTCATCGAGAATGGCGCAGGGCATGGGCTCGACATCTTCGCCCGCTTCCCGGCGCTCGTCGGCGACGATGCAGGCAGCGGTAAACCGCCGCGCCCCCGCGACGATCTCATAGCCGTCCGGCGCGCAGTTCGGGCGCACCAGCACCGGCTGGATCACGCCGCGACGGCGCACGGTCGGCAGGATATCCGACACATCGGGGGGCCTTTTGCCCCGGCGCATGTTGCTCTTGCTGATAACCAGCTTGTCGAGCGGGATGAATTCGAGTTTCATGTCAGTCTCCTTCGGGAGAGCCGGTCCCGCGTCGGGTTAGAGTCGCGGAGCGGGACCGGCTGATCGGCGGCAAACGGCCGCCACGTCAGCCCGCGCCGCCCTCGTCGGACGGGTCGGGAAGCTTGTTGGTCTGGATGGAGAGCAGAAGAGCGTGCATGAGCCGTTCGGCACCAAGGATGCTGCCGGTCCTGCGCGCCGCCTCGGCATAGGCCGACAGCGGAAAATGCCCCTCGAACGCCGTATCGCGCTCGATCCGCAGCCCGAACGGCAGGTCCACGCTCGCGATCTCGGACAGGCTGAACGAGCCAAGCTCGGGACAGCCGAAGCCGAGGTCGGCCAGCCCGAACAGCGTGTCGCCGTCCTCGTCGAGCTCCGTCGCGAGCCAGGTCGCGGCCCCGAACGGATTGAACAGCCGCACGACCGGCGCGGGGTCGGGCTCGGCCCGTCCCTGCGCGACCGCTTCACGGTGCGCGACGGCATTGGCACGCAGCCCTGCGCGAAGCTCGGGGGTGAGAAGGTCGCTCATGCCGCGACCTCCCCTTCTGGCGCACCGCCCTGCGTCAGCGCATAGCGCGCCAGCAGCCAGTCGGCGGCTTTGCTGGCGGCGGACGCGGCGCGGAAGATCGCCCTGTTGTCCTCGCGCAGCACCTCGAGCCACGAAGCGAGGTAATCGGCATGCCGCACGGTCGGCACGATGCCGAGCGAGGCGCAGAGGAAGGCCGAGCCCATCTCGGCGACCAGCTCTTCGCGAGCATAATCCTTGGTGCCGAAACTGGTGACCAGCTTCCGGTCGAGCCGCGACGCATGACCGGTCGCATGCGTCAGTTCGTGCAGCGCGGTGCGGTACCAGTTGATCGGATCGAAAAAGGCGGGCTGCGGCGGGATCTGCACGAAATCGTGCGAAGGCGAATAAAAGGCCTCGTCGCCGCCGATCCGGAACGCCACGCCCGACGCCGCGATCACCTGCTCGGCGACCGGCACGATCTCGCGCTCGGGCAGCGGGGCGGGGTCGGAAGCAAGGCCGTCGCGCAGACCCTCGCACTGCGCCATATTGAACACGGTGAAGCGCTTGAGGAACGGAACGACCCGCGCCGCCTCGCCTGCTTCCCGCGCCCGCTCGCGCTCTTTCTCCGGTGTGAACCGGTCGGCATAGACGACGCAGACGCCGCGTTCGCCCTTGCGGACGCAGCCGCCCGCCTCCTGCGCCTGACGGAACGTCAGCCAGCCTTGCGAACGATACCCAGCCTCGATCACCGCGCTCCACAGGAGCAGGACGTTGATCCCGGAATAGGCCCGCCCGGTGAACGCGTTGCGCGGCAGCGCGGCCCCTGCCCCGCCGGTCCGCCCCCATGGCTGCACCCATGGGATGCGGCCTCCTTCGAGCTCGGCGATGATGCGGGTCGTCACGTCGTCATAGACATTACCGCGCGGGGCGCCGTCCGGGCCCGAAGCGCGCGCTCTGTTGGTCCTGCGCATGGATATTGTCCTCCACCGCCCCAAAAAAACACGGCCTTCCCGGACAAGCGGGGGTGGGCGGCAGCAGCGAAGGACCGGGACCGCCACAGCGGGCGCCGGCACCCGAAAGGGGCGAAACGCAGTGGAGCACCCCGGCGCAGCCGGGGTTGCCGGCGCCCGCGGCGGTCCCAGGACGAAGCGCCGCCCACCCGCGCTTGGCCGGGAAGGCACAAACAACGCCGCCGCGCGCCAGCGCGGCGTCCGCTCAACCTGCGGCGGAGCCGCCCCCAACGGGAAGGGGCCCTCTCAAGGAATGCGCGCCGGATCAGCGGTGCAGGGTCGGGGTCCCGCACGGCGGCGCCTGTCGCCGCGCGCGACCCCGGGCGCACCGCCGGCGCGCAGGAAGAGCGGGCCCGCGGGCCCTGCATCAGGCTCCGGACCCTGCCGTAAGCCTGCGTCGGCAGTGTGCGACGATAGCCCGCTCCATCCGGGGTCCCCACAACGTATCGCTTTGTGAGGCGGTCTTTTGCGTCGGCCTCAGGCCGACCCGCGCCATCTGATCGTCACCGCCAGGCCGAGACCGCACGCAGGAAGGGCTCGGTGGCGCGGCCGCAGCGCCGCGCCATAGAGCAGGGTCGAGCGGCGCCCAGCCGCGCGAGGCGCACTCAACGGAGCGGGTCACCCTCGCCATTTGCTCCGGCTCTGAAATCGTCGGCCTGGCGCGCGGCCGACGGGCGTCGGCAAGTCCAGCATCCTCACGTCGCGGGCGCCTTCGACGCGTACGTTCGCTTGTCGAGCAGGTGCTCGACTAACGCGACCGCCTCGCTACGTACTGAGCCGCCCGGCGATCAAGCTTTATAACCAAAGAGCGGTAGGAGCCGGCTTCGAGCCGGGTCTGCCTGCCTCACCTCCTGCGCTCGCCCAACGAAGCCATTTCTCGGCATTGAAGGCGCCAGTCTGCGATAAGGGCGCGTTTCTAAGAGACCGATCAGGCCAGCTGCGGGCCGGGCTGCCGGGGATCCACGGCGAATTTGGCCAGGGTCGCGATCGTTCCACCGGGCCTGTCGACCTGATCCATGACCTTCACCTCCGCCAGCCAGCGATCCGGCGTGACCGTGAAGAGCTGGTAGCCGCGCTGGTTGTTGAGCAGCTTCACGTTCGGATTATAATCCAGCGCCCGGCTTTCTCCCGGGTAATGCGCTCCACCGGTTCCACCCGACGAGATCGACGTCGCCAGAAACTCGCTGGCGATCGCGGGGCCCTCGAGATCCTGCATGTGCCGGGGCACGGATCCGACGACATTCTGGTGCAGATCGCCGCTGCCGATCACGACATTCGTCAGGCCCCGCCGCGCGATGCCGTCGACGAGCCGCTGGCGCGACAGGGGGTAGCCGTTCCAATTGTCCTTGCCGACGACCGGCGCGGCAGCCCCGTCCCTCCGCGCGTCAAAGGGCATGAACAGCACCTGTTGCGCGATGAAGTTCCAGCGCGCGCCGCTGGCGAGCCCGCGATCCAGCCAGGCCTCCTGGGCCGCGCCAATCATCGTCCGCGCCGGCTCGTCGACCGGATAACAGGCGTCGAGCTGCGCGCGCGACAGCCCCGGACGCTCGCAGAGCTGATCGCTGCGATGGGACCGCGTATCGAGCACGTGCATCCGGGCGAGCGTGCCGTAATCGAGCCGGCGATAGGCGTGCGCGGCGCCGGGCCCCGGCCGCTGCGCGCGGCGAACGGGAACATGTTCGTACCAGGCCTGCAGGGCCGCTGCCTTGCGGCGCGCGAAGACGGCGGGCGGGTTGCCATCCTTGTCGAAATCGCCTGCCCAATTGTCGTCGATTTCGTGATCGTCGAACGACATGACGAAGGCGACGGCGGCGTGGGCCGCCTGGAGATCGGGATCCGCCTTGTACTGGGCATAGCGGCGGCGATAGTCGTCAAGCGTATAGGTCTCGGCGCCGATGTGCTTGCGCGCGCTCGGCTCGGTACGCGCCGCCATCTCGTAGATATAATCGCCATAGTGGAAGACCGCGTCGAGATCGGGCTCCCGCGCCACATGCGCATAGGCAGTGAAGAAGCCCATCTCGAAATCCTGGCATCCCAGCATCGCGAGCCGGAGGCGATCAAGCGGCGCCCCGGCCGCCGGCGCGGTGCGCGCGGTGCCCACCGGGCTCGTCGCTGCGCCCGCGACGAGAAAGCGATACCAGTAAGGCCGGTGGGGGCGCAGTCCATCGACCTCGACATGGACCGAGTGCGCGAGAAGCGCGTTCGCCACTGCCTTGCCGGAGCGCACGATCTTGCGGAAAGCGGGATCCTCGGCAACTTCCCAGCGCACCGGAACGTCGTGCGGCGGCATGCCCCCGTCGGGCGTCTGCGGCTCGGGCGCGAGCCGGGTCCAGATCACGAAACCATCGGGCCAGGGATCCCCCGCGGCAACGCCGAGCGTGAACGGATCGCGCGTGAACCTCGCCTGCGCGAGCAGCCTCGGGGCATCCATCCCGCCGAGGAGCGCGAGCGAAAGGCCGGCCTTGATCAGATTGCGGCGATCGAACTGAGGCACTGCGACGAGACTCCCTTCATGGCGCGGCGCAAACAGGACGACGGACGCGTTCCGGCATCGCTTCGCGACCAGATGTGCCGGGAAGACGGATCAGTCCCGCGAAACCCTACACGGAAAATTGCCGGAAGATGGGCGGCAGTGACGCGGTCAGGGGTTGCCCGTGTCTCCGGCGGGGCGGATCGAAATCGATTTCGGGCCATAGGAAATATCGACGTGGTACGCCGCCTCCACTGCCTGCAGCACCTGACCGGTGTCGGAAACGTGGAAGCGCCCGCTGATCGGAAGCGCGAGCAGGGCGCGGTCCTGCAGCACGATCGGCCGCGTCGAATAGCGTTGCACCTTGCCGATCAGCACGCCCAGCGGGATATCGGAAGCCTCGAACCAGCCCGATTTCCATTCGGGAGCGCTGCCCGCAAGACGCGGCTGCGCGGTGACATGGCCGTCGACGACGCGCGCGCCGTCTCCCTTGCGCAGCACGAGATCGGGCTCACCGGCCACGCCGACCTCGACCGCGCCGCGGTACACCGCGACTGCGGTTCGCGTCGGGCTCTGGCGATCGACGTTGAAGGCAGTACCCAACACCCGCACCGACGTGGTTCCGCTCGAGACCCGGAACGCCCGGGCTGTTTCGTGGCGAACGTCGAAAAACGCCTCGCCGCGCACGAGCACTGCGTCCCGCCGCCACGGCAGGATCCGCACCCGAAGCTCGGTATCGCCGCTCAGATCCACGCGCGAGCCGTCCGCCAGCACGACGGCTCTGCCGGTGCCGGCGGCGGTGCGATAGGTGCTCGTCAAGAACAACGGTGGAATCAGCGCGATCGCGGCCAGCACCCCGCAGGCCGCTGCCAGCGGCGCGGCGCGGCGCAGTGTTGGGAAACGATCGGCCCGCGGCACGCCGATCGCGACCGGCGCGCCGGCCTGCCCGAGCGCTTCGACAAACGCATCGGACTGCCAAAGCGCCTGCAGATCGGCAAACACCTCCCGGTGGCGCGGCGCCGCGGCCATCCAGGCGTCGAAATCGGGACCGGCCGCGGCATCGAACGCCGGCTGATTGAGCCGATCGATCCAGGCCGCAGCTTCCTCGGCGATGCGGGTTTCCGGGTTCATCGGCCGACCCCATGCGAGCCCGTATCCCCTGGCATCGCCTTGTGGAGATCGGCCAGGCCGCGCGTGATGTGCTTTTCGACCGCCTTCAGGCTCAACCCCAGATCCCTCGCTATCGCCGCGCAGCTTTGCCCCTGAAGCCTGCGACGGACAAGTACGTCGCGCCGAAGCGGCGGCATCGCGGCAAGCGCACCCTTCAGGATGGCAAGCTCCTGCCGGCCGACCAGCACCCGATCGGGCAAGGGGGCCTGGCTGGCCGGCTCCTCCCCGCCTTCCGGGACATAGCGGCTGTCTCGACGATGATGGTCGACAAGCAGGTTCGCGGCGATCCGAAAGCCCAGCGCATAGACGCTGACCAGCTTTTGCGTGCGGCTCTGACATACCAGCCGCGACAATGTCTCCTGCACGACGTCCTCGGCCACGTCGGTGCGGCTGGTACGCGCACGCACATAGCGGTTCAGCGCCGCGCCGATCGCGCGCCAATCCTCGGCGGGCGCATCGCCTGCGGGGCGTTCGATCTGATGCTGCGGCGCTGGCATGGGAGATCCGGGTTGTTCTCCCGGCGCCCTAGGGCTTGTTTGTGACAATCTCGGTGAAGGCGCCGTGACGTGCTTCAGCGCTTCGACACGGCTGAAAAAATCGACCTCACTGGTCGCGCAGCTGACAGGTCAGCCGGAAGTAGTGTCGAAACATGCAAAGTATAAACGCTTCCCCGCCAGCCCTAGGGCAAGAAATATAAACGAAACTTTCATGTAATATAAGTGAAACAAAATAGTTTGTCGGGTTTCTCCTCCCCTGCCCGTCTTGCCAACGAACCACGAGGGGGGAAACATGTTCCGCAAAATCCATATGTCGCACATTCTGCTAAGCTCTGCCGTGATGTCCGGCTTTGTCGGCGTGCCGGGCGTGGCGCATGCAGCGTCGCCAGCGCCACGGCAGTTCAAGTTCGACATGCCGGCGCAGGGACTTGGAGCCGCGCTGCTCGCCTTTTCGAGGCTTACGGGGCTGCAACTGGCGACCTCGCCGTCGCTCCTGGAGGGAGCGCGCAGTCAGCGCTTGCGCGGGCAGATGACGGCCGAGGAGGCCCTTGCGAAGCTCATCGCGGGAAGCGACCTGGACGGAAGGATCGTGGGCGGCACGGTCACGGTCGTGCGGCGCATGCGCTACGCAACCGCAGAATTGTCGGCCCCACCTGCCGCAGCCAACGCAGTGGGGGCACAAGCCGGGGCAGACCCGGAGACGCAGCCGGATTCATCGGCCGAGGGCGGGACCGACATCGTCGTCACCGGGTATCGCCAGAGCCTTGCCAAGGCTCTGGAGATCAAAAGGGCGGCGACCGGCTCGCAGGACGTCATCCTGGCGCAGGACATCGCGGCATTTCCCGATCAGAACCTCGCCGAAGCCCTGCAGCGCATACCTGGCGTTGCCATCACGCGCGACAGCGGCGAAGGTCGGCAGATATCGCTTCGCGGTCTGGGAGCGGATTTCACCCGCACCCAGTTGAACAGCATGGAGGTGCTCACCAACACGTCGTCGGGGCTGGACAGCCGATCATCGGTGAGCCGCTCCCGCGCGTTCGATTACAGCATTTTCGCGTCCGAGCTTTTCAATCAAGTGATCGTCGAGAAATCCTATGCGGCGGCGCAGGACGAGGGCGGCATCGGCGGCACTGTCGGCCTGAGCACGGCCAAGCCGTTCGATTATGCGGGGCTTACGGCCGTGGCGTCCGCCAAGGGGCAGGCCAATCAATATACCAATACCCTCACGCCCCGGCTGGTCGGCCTCATATCGGATCGCTGGGGCGCTTTCGGCGTCCTTGCCTCGGTCGCATACAGCACCGCTGAGACGGTCGAATTCGGCTATCGCAACTGGAACTGGTCGCAGATCAATTTCGGGGCTGCCAATGTCGGCCCGAACGTCTCAGCGGCAGACCGCGCCTTGCTGGTCAACGCGACCGGGGCCAACCGCATCTGGAACAGCCGCGCGCAGACCTACGCGACCTTTTTCAACAAGCGCGAGCGGCTCGGCGTCACCACGGCTCTGCAATATCATCCCAATGATCGTACCGACCTCACGCTCGACCTGTTATACGGCAAGCTGAACAATAATCGCCGTTCCGGCGTGATCGGGGCGGCCGGCACCAATGGCGTTTCCGCCAACAACATCACCGGGACCCAGGTCCTGACCGGTGTCACCTTCGACCGATATAACGATATCGTCGGCGCATCCTTCGATCACGTCGATCTGCGCACGGAATCGAAGATCACCGGGGATCAGACGACCTTCTGGCAGGCCGCCCTGAACGGCCACACCGATCTGAGCAGCAACCTGACGCTCAACCTTACCGGCGGCTGGTCGCGATCCACCTTCGACTCGCAATATGCCCAGGTATATCTGGAAGCCGTCGACAAGAGCTACGCGTTTTCGGGCCTGAATACCGGGTCGCCGACCAACAGCTACGGCTTCGACATAAGCGACGCGTCGCAATGGGACCTGCAAGGCCTGGAGACACGTTCCGACCGGATCGAGAGCGAATTCTACAACGGCAAGGCGGACCTTGCCTGGCGCATCGGCGGTGCTTCGACGATCAGGGCGGGCGTCGGATTCAAGCGTTTCGAAAATAGCGGCTGGCAACGCAAGGTCGCGCCCAGCTACGAGAACAAGCCCGGTATTCCGGACGTGCCGACCAGCGTTTTATCGGACAGCACGCTTGCCCCCTATGTCGTCGGCGACGTGCTGGGTACCTATGCCCTGCTGGGCCAGAGCACGACCCTGGACGCGAGCAAGACCGTCACCGGCACCAGCTATGACATTCTCGAGCAGAGCTACGGCGCCTTTCTTCAATATGATCTGAAGACACAGCTCGGCGGCGTCGGAGTGCGCGCCAATTTCGGCGTGCGCTATTACCATACCGACCTGAGCTCGTCGGGATCGGCGCTGGTCGGCACCAATCTGGTACCGGTCGAGGTGAAGCGAAGCTATCATGGCTTCCTGCCGGCCGCGAACCTGGCGTTCGACCTCAGTCGCTCGCTGGTCTTTCGCCTGAGCGGCAATCGCAATCTAAGCCGCCCCGCGCTGAGCGACATGCGTGCTGCGGGCACGCTGAACCTCGCCTCGTTCGGCGGGACGATTGCCGCCGGCAATCCAGGCCTCGCGCCCTTCATCGCCAATTCGGCCGAAGGATCCCTGGAATATTACGACGGAAAGCGCGGATCGCTGGCGATCGGCGTCTTCTACAAATACATGGAATCGTACATCACCTCCGAGACGAGGCTGGTCGCGTATAACAGCACGGGGTATCCGCTGTCCCTGCTCCCCACAGGCGTGGATCCTGCGGTGCTGGTCAATTACACCCGCCCGGTCAACGGCCCCGGCGCCTCGATCAAGGGCGTCGAAATCGCTGCAAAGCGCGACTTCGACTTCCTGCCCGCCCCATTCGACAAGCTTGGCGTGCTCGGCAACGTCACCGTCGCGGACGGATCGACCGATGTCTTCTATTCAGGCGTCGCGGTTCGCCTGCCGTTGCCGACGCTGTCGAAATTCTCGTCCAATGCCACCCTCTATTACGACACCGATCGCTGGGGCATGCGAGGATCCGTCGCGACGCGCTCGCGTTACCGCTGGAGCGATGGCGGCAACGGCAACATCGGTGAATATATCAAGGGTTCGGTGAACTTCGACGCGTCCGCCTATGTCAATCTGACGCCTCAGTTCAAGCTAACGCTGGAGGCGATAAACATCACCAACGAGCCCATCGTCCAATATGCCGACGGAACCGCAAAGCGGGTGATGACGAATACCGTGAGCGGCCGAACAGTAGCTTTTGGTGCCACCATGCGGTTCTAGCGCGATAGATCGAGAATCGGGAAAGCAAGCTTGCATTAGTCTGGCTTGCGGTTCCGACACCTCTAATGAAACGCTGACCGCGGCACAAACTAGCGAAAGCAATGGGACACGGTGTATTACGGTGAGGTTGTTGGGGTACACTGGCGGGGTGCACCACTGTGGCGAGACACATCTGCTTGAGCGACGCAGCGATATCGAGCCGCACCCCGTTCTTGGACCAGCGGGCCGGAAATGCAGACCGGGTCAACTCGACTTTCGATACGATCATCGCGCCGCGCCGCGGCGTAGCGGGCGCAATGATCGGCCGACAATCCATCGTTTCGATACCCCGACGAGTTGAACGCTCGGCGCGACCCCCGTGACTGCGGCGCGTGTCCCGCCGTTTACTTCCCGAACGTTCGGGCGCGAAGCCGCACAGCCCTTACCTGTACCGGATCGGTCGCCGACTTGGCGAGCGCGATGGTGTAGGCACCCGGTCTGATCCTCCATTGTCCGGCCGCAGTATCGTAGTCTGCGAGCAGCCGCGGATCAGCGACAACGGTGATCGTGCGGCTTTCACCGGGTTTGAGCGAGACACGCTGGAACCCGAGCAGCCGCGGCGTTGCCCCGCCGTCAATCGCCTGCAGATAGACTTGCGGCACGTCCGCGCCTTCGCGCTTGCCCGTGTTGCGCACCGTGAACCGGGCAGTGACGGTCTCGCCACCCGTCACGCTAAGGCCTGAATAGGCAAAGTCAGTATAGCTCAGCCCGTAGCCGAAGGCATACATGGGGGCGAGCCCCTTCCTGGCGAACCACCGATACCCGACATCGGCGCCTTCGTTCATTTCGACGGTGACCGGGGTGTCTTCCAGTGTGCCGAAGGCCGGCAGCGTCGGACGCGGCAGCTGCTCGACGGTGTCGGGGAAGGTGATCGGCAGGCGTCCGGACGGATTGACCTTTCCGGTCAGGACTTCGGCAATCGCCTGAGCTCCTTCCTGTCCGGGATACCAGGCAGCGACGATCGCCTTGACCTTGTCACGCCATGGCATGGCGATGGGATTGCCCGTCTCCAGCACCACGATGGTGTTGGGATTGGCCGCGGCGACTGCCTCCACCATCGCGTCCTGTCCGCCCGAAAGCCTGAGATCGGGAGAGTCGAAGCCTTCGATCTCGTATTTATTGACGAACACCACCGCCACTTCAGCGCGGGCGGCAGTGGCAGCGGCTGCCTGCGGATAGAGGCCGGGATCGAATTCGACCTTCGCCTGCGGCACGGCCTTGTGCAACGCATCGACGGGTGCGCCGGCAAACCACCGCGCGACGCGCCACGCGCCCATCTGTCCGGTCCCCCCAATCGGATCGCTTGCAGCCCATCCTTTGGGCGGCAGCCCCTGCGACGACCCGCCTCCGGAGAGGACGCCGACATGCGCCTTGTCGCCGATGACCGCGATGGACTTGGCGCCAGCCAGGATGGGCAGAACCCCGTCATTCTTGAGCAGGACGATGCCCTGGCGCTCGACCTCCAGTGCGTCGGCGGCGTGCGCCGCCATATCGACGGGTGCCTGAGCGACCCAGTCAGTAACGCCGACCGCCTTCATTGAGCGCAGGATTCGGCGCACCATGTCGGAGAGGCGCGAGCGACTGAAGCTTCCGTCCGCCAATTTTGCCTTGAGAGGTGCATCAAACCAGATCTGCTTGTCGAGCTGGTCGCCCGACTGCTGGTCGAGGCCCCTGATCGCAAAATCGGGGCCCGAGACGGCGCCCCAATCGGACATGACCCATCCCTTGTAACCCCAGTCCTTCTTGAGGACAGTGTTGAGCAGGTGATCGTTGCCGCACGCCTTGTCGCCATTGACCAGATTATAGGCGCACATCACGGATCCCGGCCGACCGGTCTCGATCGCGATCTGGAAGGCAAGCAAATCGCTTTCGCGGTGTGCCGCCTCGCCGATCACGGCATTCCACACGTGGCGGTTGGTCTCATTGGAGTTCAGCGCGAAATGCTTGGTGGTCGCTATCACGCCGGCGTCCTGCGTCCCTCTGATCGCCGCACCGCCCATCAGCCCCGACAGCAGCGGATCTTCAGAGACATACTCGAAATTTCGGCCGTTACGCGGATCGCGCATGAGGTTGATGCCGCCGCCAAGCAGGACGTTGAATCCGCGCGCGCGCGCTTCCTTTCCGACCAGGTTGCCGCCGCGATAGGCAAGGTCGGGATTGAACGTCGCCCCCAGCGCGAGGCCGGCCGGCAGCGCCGTCGCGCTGTCGCCCTTGCGTACCCCGAACGGATTGGTGACCCCGAGGCTCGCATCGGTCTCCCGCAGCGACGGCACACCCAGGCGCGGTACCCCGGGAATATAACCCGCGCCCGGTACGACATCCGCCGGCCAGGGGGCGGCATTGTCGCCAAAGCCGGGCAGCCTCAGTGCCATGAAGCCATGGATGACCGAGAACCGCTCGTCATCGGTCATCTTCGCTTCGGTCTCGGCGGCCCAGCGATCCGCCGCCGCCTCGGTCTGGGCAAGCTCCCTGGATGAGACCTGCTGCGCTGCGGCGGCCTGCACCGTCAATGCAATGGCAATGGACACAGTGAGAGGGAGGGACCGAACGGCCATTGCATGCTCCTAAATCGATTACGGTCGAGGGTACCCAGTGCGGCCGCGGACTCGCGATGAACGGCAGATCAGGGGATGACGGATCAGTCGCCGAACAGCGCGTCGCGCGCGAGATTCAGGGCGCCCACCGCATCCTGCCGTAGCTGGGCAGCCTGAAGCGCGTCGAAATCAAGCCGGTCGAGCGCGCGCTCGATGCGCTTGAGGAACCCGATCGCGCTGTTCGCGGCGGCGACGGAGTCTTCGCGGAACGGGAACTGGTCGAGCTGCCAGACGCCTTCCCAATTATTCTTGCGCAGCGTGTAGAAGAATTCGAACAACTCGATCGGATGGACCGATCCGGCGATCATGTCGTCATCCCAGCCACGCATGTTGTCGTTGACGTCCATGCCGAACAGCCGGCCGTGATCGATCGCCAGCTGCGCCGCATCGGCAGGCGATTCCCCGCCATAGAGCGAGTGACCGAAATCGAGCAGGATGCCCACATTTGGCGCGCCCATCCGTTCGATCCCGAGCAGCGTGCGCGCCACTGAGTCGTAGCTCATATGGACGCGCGGTTCGCGCGGCTTATATTCGATGACGAATTTCAGGTCGGGGTTCTGCGCGGCGAGTTCAGCCACGCCATCGACGGACATCGCCCACAGCGCCTTGTGATCGACCTGAAACGGATAGTCCCACCCATCCTGTCCAGGCCACAGCTTCACATAGTCGGCGCCGAAGTGGCGTACCATGTTGGCAGCTTCGTTGCATATCTCGTTGGCGAGCCGCCGGACGCCCGGATCGGGATTGGTGAACGCGCCCTTGGCAAACTGCCTTGTATAGATTTCGGGCGTAATGCCGATCACTGACAGGCCATTGCGCTTCAACGCGGCATCGATGTCCCCCAGTTCGACCTTGCCGCCCGGAAACGGATAATTGATGTCAACCACCGACAGGTCATCGACCGTGCCGGCAAGATCGATCATCTCCAGCAGCGTACGCGGCGGGCCATAGCCGTCCGTCGCATAGCGATCGACATAAGTAGCGAAATGCCAGATTCCGGCGCCGTATCGTTGCTTGGTGCTCATGCTTGCCTCAATTGGTGCGGGGGGAAGCCGGCCGGGAAGCCAGCGCAAAATCCTTGAGCTGTGCCGCATTGGCGCGCTCGATCAGGAAACAGTCCATCAGCAGCTTTTCCGGGCGGCCGGTCGTGCCGGTCTTCAGGAAGCGATCGGCAAGATCGACCGCGAACTGCGCCTGGCGCCTCGCCGGCTGCAGCACGGTCGCGCGCATCTTGCCGGAAAGGATCGCGTCGCGCGCGTCGTTCGATCCGTCGAAGCCGACGACTGTCACATCGGCACGGCCGGCACTCTCCAGCGCCGCGATCGCGCCAAGAGCCATCGTGTCGTTGCCGGCGATCACGCCCTTGATGTCGCGATGCGCCTGAAGGACTGACTGAGTGACGGAGAATGCCTGGGCCTGATCCCAGTTGGCGCTCTGGCGGGACACCATGTTCAGAGCCGGATACTGGTCGAGGATGTCGTGGAACCCGCGCGAGCGGATCTTGGCGTTGGTGTCGGATTCGCGTCCAACCAGCTCCAGATAATTGCCGCGCTCGGTCAGCGCCCCAGCGAACGCCAGCGCGCCAAGCGTCGCGCCCTGATAGTTGTTCGAGACGATCTGAACCGTCGCGGCGCCGCGCGCCGATATTTCGCGATCGATCAGGAAGACCGGGACGCCCGCGCTTTTGGCCCGCATCACGGCCGCGACGCTGGCATCGGCGCCGGCATTGTCCAGGATGATCGCGGCTGCGTTGCGCGCGATCGCGGTGTCGATCAGTTCGCTCTGTTTGTAGGCATCGTCGCCGTGCGAGAATTTGAGCGTCTCGTAGCCGAGCGCGCGTGCGCGCTCCTCGGCGCCCAGCGCCTCCTGCCCGAAAAACGGATTGTCGAGCGAAGGCGTGATGATGACGATCAGCTTCGATTTGCTCGCGGACGGAATCATGACGAGCAACACCGCGGCCAGAGCCGCGATCAGCACTCCCGCCATCAGCAGGATCCGGGAGCGCGCTGCCGTCATGCGATCAATACCTCGATTCCTGCCGCCACGAAGGCGCGATGATCCTCGTCGCGGATGCCGCTGTCGGTGATCAGCACATGAATGTTCTCGATCCCGCCGAGCGAGGAGAAGGACGTCTTGCCGATCTTGCTTGAGTCAGCGAGCAGGTAGACGCGCGACGCCGTCTCGATCATTGCCCGCTTGACGGTAATGTCGGCGAGCGCGGGAAAGGTGAGCCCCGCCTCGAACGACACCGCCGCCGTCGCCAGGAACAGCTTCTGCGCGAACAGGCCCGTGAAATAGTCGGCCGAGCGTTCGCCCGACAAGGACAGCGTCGGCGCCTTGAACTGCCCGCCCGGCATGTGGACGGTGCAGGTCGGCATCGCGCCGAGCACGAGCGCGATGTTGAGCGCGTTGGTGATAACGGTCAGGTGCTGCCGGTCCGCCAGGTTCATCGCCAGCTCGGTCGTCGTCGACCCTGAATCGAGAATGATCGTCTCGCCATCCTCCACCAGCGCTGCCGCGGCCCGACCGATGCGGCGCTTGGCGTCCATGTTGACGAGATGATGGAGTGCCATCGCCCGGACCTGCTGCGGCACCGATTTAAGATAGGCTCCGCCATGTTCGCGGACGATATGCCCTTCCGTCTCCAGTCGCTCGAGATCCTGCCGGATCGTCACCTCGGAGACGGCGAAGGCTTCGGCCAGATCGCGGACCCGCGCGCTGCCGACCTCCTGAAACCAGGCCAGCATCTTCATGCGGCGCGGCTCGCCCAGAAGCGAACTGCCCGACGCCGTAAAGACTCCGCGTGCCGTCTTGACCGCGGCATTCGCGATCGCCGCCGCCTTCCCGGTTTCCGCCTGCGCCCCGTCGGCTCTTGTTTTGCGCTGCCGTGCCATGGTCATCCTCAACCCTTCATGCCGCCCAGTCGGCCCTGAAGCTGATCGAGTACCACGGCAGCCACGATCACCGTACCTTTGATCACCATCTGCCAGAACTCGCTCACCCCCATCATCACCATGCCGTCGCCCAGCGTGCCGATGACGCAGGCGCCGATCATCGTGCCGCCAATCGTGCCGCGCCCCCCGGCCAGGGAGGCCCCGCCCAGAACCACGGCTGCGATCGCGCTCAGCTCGAACGTCTCCCCGCTCGCCGGATGCGCCGCGACCAGGTCCGAGGCGACGAGCAGCCCGACAAGCGCGGCACACATGCCCGATATGACGTAAACAGCGGTCTTGATCCGCGGCACCCGTACGCCCGACAGCAACGCTGCCCGCGCGTTGCCGCCGACCGCGTAGACATAGCGTCCAAACGGTGTGCGGGCGGCGACGAACGCGGCCAGTGCTGCCAGCACGACGACGATCAGGACCGGCGCGGGAATGCCCATGATGCGGCTCGCGCCGAGGAGGGGAAATCCCTGATTGCCATAGTCAGGGCTGCCGGTGAGATTGGGGAAAGTCGTCCCGTCGGATAGCAGCAGTGCCGCGCCGCGCGCGACATACAGCATGCCGAGCGTGGCAATGAACGGGGCGACGCCGAAGCGCGTCACGAGCGTCCCGTTGATCATGCCGATGAGCCCGCCGAGCAGGACGGCGATGAGCACGACCAGCGGGACGCTGGGATAGATCACCCAGCCGAGCGACGGGATCGTCAGCCCGTTGAGGATCAGCGCACCCGCGACCATGCCCGACAGGCCCGCGATCGAGCCGACCGACAGGTCGATACCGCCGGTGAGGATCACATAGGTCATCCCGATCCCGAGCACGGCAATGATCGCGATATGCTTGGCCATGATCAGCAGGCTGCCGACCGACAGGAAATTCGGTGCCAGGACGGAGAAGAACACAAGCACGACAATCAGCGCGACCAGTGCGCGCAGGCGGATGAGCAGTGCCAGGACGCCGGCATCGCCGCGCGTCGCTGGTGGCGGCGCGTCGGATGCAGTCGAGGAGGACAGGGTCGCCATGATCGCCTTCAGGTCGCCATCTGCGCGACAAGCGGCGCATGATGGTGGGAAATGCCGTTGGAGGCCTGCACCAGCATCGTCCGGTCGGCATCGTCGGCCGCAACGTCTGCCGTCACCCGCCCGGAGGCCATGACGACGATGCGATCAGCGATGGTCAGCGCCTCGATCAGATCGGACGTGGTGAAAGCAACCGCGATTCCCTGCGCCGACAGGCCGCGCATCGTCTCGAACACCTCGCTGCGTGCGCCGACGTCGATGCCCCGGCTGGGTTCATCGAGCAGGATCGCGGCCGGTTCGCGCATCACGCATCGCCCGATCACGACTTTCTGCTGATTGCCGCCGGAGAGGGCGTGGATCGGCGTCTCGCCAGACGGTGCCTTGATGCCGAGCCGGGCGATCATACGATCGATCGCCTGCCCTTCGGCGGGACGCGAGATAACCCAGCGCCGGGCCAGTCGCGCGAGGAAGGATAAACCGAGATTGCCGCCTACCGCGAGATTGGGGAACAATCCCTCGCGCTGCCGATCCTCAGGCACCAGCAGCAGCCGGCGATCGATGCGTTCGGCGATCGACAAGGCATCAATGCGCTCGCCGTTCAGCCGGACCGCCCCCTCCCCGCGTCGCGCGCCTTGAACATATTCGAACAGTTCGGTCCGTCCGGCGCCCAGCAAGCCGTAGATCGCGACGACTTCTCCGGCGCGCAGGGTGAGCGACACATTGTCCACGAGCGGAAAGCCGTCGGGACGGCGGACTGACACGGCCTGGATCTCGAGGACGGGCGCGCCGACTACCCCGATGCGCGGCCGCGCGGCGAGCACGCCCGCCTCACCCAGCATCTGTTCGACGATCCACGGCACTGAAGCTTCGTGGGCAGACACGGAAGCGACCACGGCCCCGTCTCGCATCACCGTTATCTGGTCTCCGATCCGCATCAGCTCCTCCAGCCGGTGGGAGATATAGACGATGCCGACGCCGCCTTGCTTCAGGTCAGCAATCACCTGGAACAGCGTCGAGACCTCACTCTCGCTGAGCGCGGAGGTGGGTTCGTCGAGAATCAGGATGCGGGCATCCTCCGCCAGGGCGCGGGCGATCTCAACGATCTGCTGCTGGCCGATGCGCAGGTCGCCGACCAGTGTGTCCAGGTCGATCGCCGCGCCGAGCCGGACGAGCACCGCCGACGCGCGGACACGCTCTGCCTCCCGGTCCAGTCTCAGCCCCCGCACGATACTGCGGCCGAGAAAGATATTCTCCACCACTGACAGGTTGGGACAGAGGTTGAGTTCCTGAAACACGATGCCGATGCCACGCTTCGCCGCATCGCGGACCGACGCAAAGGCCACAGGCACCCCGTCGAGCAGCAGCCGCCCGCCGTCCGGCTGCTCGACCCCGGCGAGGATGCGCATCAGCGTGGATTTGCCCGCCCCGTTTTCGCCGATCAGGACGTTGACGGCGCCGGCGCGCACGTCGAAATCGACGCCACGCAACGCGCGCGTCACGCCATAGGATTTGACGATCCGCTCCGCGCGAAGCGGCACGGACACCGCCGGTGCCGGACCGTCAGTCATTGTCGCCCGCTCCGATCTCGACGGGCGTGACGACCAGCGGGTCACCGGCGTCGCGCAAATTCACGACGCCGACAAAGCGGATATGCTGACCCGGGCGAAGGCGCGATAGTTGCGGCCGTATGGCGGCAAGCGCGCGGTTCGTCAGCGCGGTACCGAGATCGGCAAAGGCGAGCTGATCGGAAAAATCGTCAAACGCGACGAATGGCAGCGCATCGCGGATCGCACTACCCGACACGACCGGCCCGACCTGCAAGCGGACGGTCCGGTCGCCCGAGGCGCCATCCAGGGTGAGATCGATTCCGCCCTGGCGTGTCGCTGTGTCGATCGAGCGAACCTGACCGACGCCTTTCACCACGAACGTCCAGGCCGATCCGTCGCCTACTTGCCGCCCGAGCCTCGTACCGGCCCGGCCAAGGCCTGCATCCACGGCGGGAAGCAGCGCTCCGATGGGCACGGCGGTCTGCACGATGGTGGGCAGCACTCGGGGCGCCCAGATGTCTTTCACATAGCTTGCAGCGTCGAAATCCGCGCCGCGCCGTGCTCGCAGCGCGCGGTCCTCTTCGATCGTCAGCACCTTGCAGCCGCCAAGCAGGCACGCGCCGGCCAGGAACGCCGACAGAGCCGCCGCTGTCTTCCCGCGTCGATATGCGCTGCGTCCCAACATCCCTCCCAGCGCCATTGGATTGACGCATTTGCTTCGAACTTTTTCACTTTGCCCGCGCAGAGATGCCGGTCATCCCCTTCGTTGTCAAACCCATCTACCGCCAAAAGGCAAATTTCTGTCAAATGCGGCAAACCCGGAAGCGCAGAAAACGAAACCATTCGAAGGTTTCGCTTGCCGGGCCACTGACGGGACGGTACATCGCGCATCGTTAGGGAGAGTGAATGCAACAGGATGCAATCGGCGTGCCCACCGACGAGGGGGCGGCACGCGTCGTAGAGATCCGGCGTCAGGCGAACTGGATGCGGCAACGCGCCATCCAGATGATCTTCGAGGCGCGTCAGGGACACCCGGGCGGCGACATGTCGGCGACCGACATCCTCGCGACCCTCTATTTCGGCGTCATGCGCTATGACCCGGCACAGCCGCTCGACCCGCAGCGCGATCGGTTCGTGATGAGCAAGGGCCATTGTACCGGCGCGCTCTATACCGCGCTCGCGGCTGCAGGCTTCTTTCCCGAAGCGGAACTGTCGACCTATCTCCAGCCGGGGTCGCGACTGAACGGACATCCCAACCGCCGTTACCTGCCTGGTGTCGAGACCAATACCGGCCCCCTTGGTCACGGCCTCCCGGTCGCGGTGGGGATCGCGGTCGCCGGGCAGATCGACGCGGCCGCCTTTCGGACATTTGCGCTTACCGGCGACGGCGAGCTTCAGGAAGGCAGCATGTGGGAGGCAGCGATGTTTGCCGGCCATCGCAAGCTCGCCAACCTCACCGCGATCGTCGACCGCAACCGCCTGCAGCAAGGCGCCGGCACCGAAGAGACCAACGCGCTCGAGCCGCTCGCGGACAAATGGCGTGCCTTTGGCTGGGACGTCGCCGAGATCGACGGTCACGACCATGCCGCGCTGCTGGCCGTGCTCGACGCACCGCCGGTACCGCGCGACAAGCCGCTGTGCATCATCGCGAACACGATCAAGGGCTTCGGCATCTCCTTCATGCGCGATCAGGCAAGCTGGCACCACGGGGTGCCGAGCGAAGAACAATATGCCCAGGCACTCGAGGAACTGGCGCTGTCGGAGGAAGAGGTATGAGCGCCGCCGCGCCCGCTGCTGCAGGGCTGTTCGATTGTCGGGACGCCTATGTGCGCACGTTGGAATTGCTCGCGGCGGACGATTCCCGGATCGTCGCGGTGGTCAATGACAGCGTCGGATCGAGCAAGCTCGGGAAATTTCGCGACCGTTTTCCCGAGCGGCTCGTGAACGTGGGCATCGCCGAACAGAATATGGTCAGCGTCGCGGCCGGCCTCGCCAATGGCGGCAAGGTGCCGTTCGTCAGCGGCGCCGCCTGTTTCCTGACGGCGCGCGCGCTTGAACAGATCAAGGCCGATCTCGCCTATAGCGGCGCGAACGTGAAGCTCTGCGGTATTTCGAGCGGCGTCGCCTATGGCGAACTCGGCGCGACGCATCATTCGATCGAGGATATCGCCTGGCTGCGGGCCATGCGCGAAATGACGGTGATCGTCCCTTCGGACCCCTGGGAAACGGCGGAGGCAATCAGGGCGGCGGTCGCGTTCGACGGACCGATGTTCATCCGCATCAGCCGGATGCCCGTGCCCGAACTGTCGCACCGCGGCCCGTTCACGATCGGCAAGGCGGAGGTGTTGCATGAGGGGGATGACGTCGCCATCATCGCCACAGGCACGCTCGTTCACCGCGCGCTCGATGCGGCGGCGACGCTTGCCGCGGAGGGTATCGCCGCTCGCGTGATCAACATGGCGACCATCACGCCGCTCGATGAGGACGCGATCCTCGCGGCTGCGCAGACCGGTGGAATCGTCACCGCGGAGGAGCATGTGGTGCGGGGCGGGCTGGGCGGCGCGGTGGCGGAGGTCGTCGCGACCCGCCGGCCGGTGGCGATGCGCATCCTCGGCTTTGACGGCTTTCAGCCGACCGGTTCTGCGCAGTGGCTGATGGAGCGTGCCGGACTGACCGCGGCCGGCATTGCCAGCGCCGCGCGCGGACTGGCGAGCTTGAAGCGGGGATGATGCCGCGGTCAGCGGTCCTCGCAATCGACCAGGGGACGACCAACACCAAGGCGTTGCTGGTGGCTCCCGATGGCTCGATCCTGGCCCGCGCCAGCCGGTCGATGACGCTGACGCATCCCCGGTCCGGCTGGGCGGAACAGTCAGCTGACGCGATCTGGACGAGCGTGGTAGCGGTGATCGACGAGCTTGTCGCCGCCGCGCCCGAGACGGCCGTCGCCGGGCTCGCGATCAGCAACCAGCGCGAAACGATCGTGCTGTGGGACGCCGTTTCCGGCCGCGCGGTTGCCCCGGCCATCAGCTGGCAATGTCGACGCTCGTCCGATCGCTGCGCGGCGCTGCGCGACGCTGGCCAGGGGGCGGCGGTCGTCGCGGCGACGGGGCTCGGCCTCGATCCGCTGTTCCCCGGCGCGAAGCTCGCCTGGCTGCTGGACAATGTTCCCGCGGCACGCACCCGCGCGGCGGCGGGCGAGCTGCGCGCGGGTACGATCGACAGCTGGCTGCTCTGGAAGCTGACCAGCGGCGCAGTCCATGCAACCGACCATGGCAACGCTTCGCGCACGCAGCTTCTGAACCTGCATACGCTCGCCTGGGACCCGGACATGGCTGCGTTGTTCGATGTACCGCTAGCGATCCTCCCGGTGGTGCGATCCTCGGACAGTTGTTTCGGGACCGTTGCGGCCGGCCGCACCAAGCTCGCCGCGGGTGTGCCGATCCATGCCATCATGGGAGACTCGCATGCAGCGCTGTTCGGCCACGGCCTGTCGGAGCCAGGCGCCGCGAAGGTTACGATCGGGACCGGATCGTCGGTCATGACTCTGACCGACGGCCCCGTGGTGTCGGCGAACGGCCTCTCGGCCACCATCGCCTGGAGCCGGCAGGGGCGGATATCCCATGCGCTTGAGGGCAATATCACCGTCTCGGGCCAGGCAGCGGCTTTCGCGACGCGGTTGCTGGGTCTGGCCGACGAAACCGCGCTCACGACTCTGGCCGAGTCAGTCGCGGACAGCGGCGGCGTCGCCTTCGTGCCGGCGCTGGCCGGGCTCGGCGCCCCGCACTGGGCCGATCGCGCCCGCGGCATCATCACGGGGATGACGCTCGGCACGGGGCCGGCCCATGTCGCGCGTGCGACGTTCGAGGCGATCGCGATGCAGATCGTGGATGTGTGCCGCGCCGTCGAAAGCGATATGGGCCGTGCGATACCGACGGTGTCAGTCGATGGCGGCGCCACCCGCAACGCCTTTCTGCTGCAGCTGCTTGCCGACCTGCTCGGGACACCGGTCGCGCGCCGGCCCGATCCCGAGTTGAGCGCGCTCGGCGTCGCCCGCATGGCGGCCGAGGCACTGGCGATCGCCGAACCCGCCGCCCGGTCTCCGGTCCAGGAGCGCTTTACGCCGCACATGACACCGGCCGAGCGCGAGCGCATCCATCACCGCTGGCGCAGCGCGATTGCCAACGCCGTCCCCGCATGACTAGAGCCATTGCCATGAACAGCTTTCCCCTGCCGCGCCGCGCCATCGCCTCGACCGAGGAAATCATCGACGAGGCCCGCAACGGCCGGATGGTCATCCTGGTCGATGACGAGGACCGGGAGAATGAGGGCGATCTCATCATCCCGGCACAGCTCTGCACGCCGCAAACGATCGCGTTCATGGCAGTGCACGGCCGCGGTCTGATCTGCCTGACGCTGACCGAGCGGCGCGTGCAGGAGCTTGGCCTGACACCGATGGTGAAGGCCAACCGCACTCGTCACGGTACGGCCTTCACAACCTCGATCGAGGCCCGCATGGGGATCGACACCGGCATTTCGGCGGCAGATCGCGCGCGCACCGTGGCGGTGGCGATCGATGCGCTGAACGGGCCGGACGACATCGTCACACCCGGCCATATGTTTCCGCTGATCGCGCGCGACGGTGGCGTGCTGGTGCGCGCTGGCCACACCGAGGCGGCAGTCGATATCGCGCGGCTGGCCGGTCTGAATGCGTCCGGCGTGATCTGCGAAGTGGTGAATGACGACGGCACGATGTCGCGCCTCGACGACCTCATCCTGTTCGGCGAGCGGCACGGCATCAAGATCGGCACGATCCGCGACCTGATTGCCTATCGGCATGTCCACGACAATCTGATCCAGCGGATAGGCGACGATCCCTTCGTGTCGCGCTGGGGTGGCGCCTGGCGCCTGATCAGCTATCGCAACAAGCTGGACGGCATCGTGTCGCGCGCGCTCGTGAAAGCACGGATCGACCCGGCCACTCCCACGCTTGTGCGCGTCCATGCCTTTGATCCGCTGGGCGACGTTCTCGCGCAGGAGGGTGATGGCGGGACCATGATCGAACGCGCGATGCGGGCGATCGATGCGGCTGGACAGGGCGTGCTCGTCCTGGTGACCGGCCGGGACGATCCGGCGGAGACCGAAATGCGCGAAGCGGCAATCCGGGAATATGGCATCGGCGCACAGATCCTCGCCGACCTCGGCATCCATGACATGGTGCTGCTGACCAGCGGCCATCGCGAGCTCGTCGGCCTTGGCGGCTTCGGCCTGCGCATTGTCGAGGAACGCTCCTTCTAGCGTCGTCCTCCCGCGCTCAGGGCGTCACCGTGATGATGGCGCGGCGATAGCTGGTCAGCGGCGGCGTACCCGCGTCAGTCACCTCGAGGATGACATGATAGGCGAGCGGGTGATCGGGCTTCGGCACGTTCGGTGCGGTCGTGGTGAAAGACGGGACCGCGAAGCTGGCGCTCGGGCCGTCTGCGCCGGCGATATCGAGCGTCGGCGGGTTGATGCCCGGCGCACTGCTCGGTTCCTGATACTGCCACCAGCGAAACCGCAGCGCGTTGCCGTCGCGATCGCGCGTGCCGGCTGCCGACAATCGCACGGTCGACCCCGCCTTGACCGTCAATCGCAGCGGCGCCGATCCTGCCTGGCCATTGAGCATGATGTCGGGATTGTGGTTCGCCCGCCCCGGATCGGGGGACAGCGTCCAGCTTATGCGGGCGGCGAAGTCGTCCTGGAACGCCCGGCGCCACCGGTAGATCGTCGTCTGGTTTCCCGACCAGGTCTTTCCCGCCTCGTCGGTATAGCGGTCCTGCGCGTCGCCGCGATGCCCGGCGCCTTCATAGGACGGCAGATAGCGACCGCCCCAGCCGCCCCATTCGGGATGCTCGGGATCGTTCAGCCCGTTGCGGATCAGCCCCAGGAAGGACGGTGTGTCGCCTTCCATGATGAACTGGTGCGGCGGATAGGTCTGGCCCAGCGGTCCACGCCGGACATTCTTCTCGAGCCAGTCATTCGTGACCATCTCCGCGCCGGGCCATTTCTCGGGCAGGTGCAGATCTGCGGAAATCCCGCTCCAGGCCGCCATGCCGTACTGGCCCCAGCCATGGATGCTGGCGACCCAGAACAGGTCGGGAAAGGTGCGGCGGACCCACGGCCCGGCATCGTCCTGATCGGAGATTGAGTAGACCCTGAGCTTCGCGACGAACGCCTTCACGGCCTCGGGCGTGCGCGTCCGTCGCACCGTCCACAATGCCTGGGCAAGATCAGCCACGCCGCCCCATGCCGGGATGTAGAGCGGCCTCGGATCGGCGCGATCGACGACCTCGATGATCCGGCGCGAACCCTCGCTGTCCTTCCCGTCGCCCACGCCCTGCATGCCATAGCTGGAAGTCCCGCTGCGCAGCACCGCGCGCAGCGCCGCAGGCTCCGGATAGCCATCGGCGTGACGGCGCAGGTTGGCGAGGACGCCGGCATAGGCATCGATACGCGTAGCCAGCAGCTGCGGCTGAACCCTGCCGCGCTGCCAGGTCGACGTCGTCGCGACGAGGCCTTCGATATCGAATTCGTTGGCATAGAGGAGAAAGCGGACGAACGATTCGGCGTCATCGGGTTCATTCCCGATGTCCGTCAGCACCAGGACGCGCACCTTCGCCGGTATCGGCGCGGGTGCCGGATCGGCGGACAAGGCCGGAACCGGTGTCAGCGCCAACGTCGCGGCCGATAGCCAGCCAAGCTTGTTCTTCATCCGCACCTGCCATGCTCCCTGACGCTGGACCCCTTGGGAAAAAACGCCCGCCATGGCGTACCATGGCGGGCTCAGGGGGGGCTTCAGAACTTCGTGCGGACGCCGATGGAAACGAGCCGGCCGAGCGTGGAGCCGTTGGCGTAACCGGATCCGGCGTTCCGGTAAGGCGGATCCTGGTCGGCGACATTGTCGATGTTGAGCGTCAGCGATGCGCCGTCGATCACCCCCAGCTTCTCGAGGTCGAGCGAGAAGAACAGGTCGACGGTATCGAAATGCCCGACCCTGCTCTGGGTCGCATCGAACAGGATAGGATAGCCGGCGCTATGCGTCATTTGCGCACGTCCGGTCACCGGGCCCATTTGAGCACCCAGCGAGGCGATGAAGTTGAAGCGACCGACACCATTGTCGAGCAGTTCTGTATAAACGCCGTTGTTCGACGGGCTCGACTTGCGGTGCAGCGTATAGGTTCCGCCAAAGCTCGCATTGACCGAGCCGAAGCTCGTCGGCTGGTTCAGAACGGCGTTGAAGTCGATGCCGTCCTGCAACAGCCGCCCCCGGTTGTAGCGACGCAGATCGAGGATCGCATAGGGCGTGCCCAGGTTCGCGTAGAGGAAATCTAGCGAGGGGAAATTGTCCGGACGAACGCCGCCCGAGAAGCTCGTCACCTGCGCCTGGGTTGGATTCAGGATGAAGAAGGGCGCGTTCAGCGGATCCGCATACCAGGCCGTGCCGCCGAAACCGCCTGCATTGACGCTGATGATGTCGGTGAAGTCGATATTGTAATAGGTCGCGCTCAGCGTCAGCGCCTTGAAGAACGACGGATTGATGTCCGCGCCGAGCGACCAGGTATGGGCCTTTTCTGGTTTGAGCGTTGGGCTGCCGCCCGAAATCCAGATGATCGGCCGGCCGGCGGCATAACCGATGCCGGTTGTGAAGGAGATGCGCGAATCGACTGCGCCGACTGTGTCCGCAAGGCTCGGCGCGTGGAACGACGTGCCCCAGTTGCCGCGGATCGTTATGCCGTCGATCGGCTTGTAGTTGAAGCCGATCTTCGGATTGGTCGTCCCGCCGACATCGTCATAATGATCGTAGCGGATCGAGCCGGTCAGATCGAGTGCCTGGATACCGCCCATCGCGTTGCTCGCACCGATCACGGGCACGAAAACTTCGCCAAATGCAGAGGCGACGTTGCGGGTCGCGGCGGCGGCGTTCCGGAAAGGTGAAGCCGAGGATCCGAAGCGGATGCCTGCGTCGATCTTTTCCCAATGATATTCGCCGCCGACCGCCAGCCGGACATCACCGCCCGGGAGCGAGAACAGCCGGCCGTCAGCAACAAGGCGGCCTTCGGCGAGGTCCTGCATGGCCTCCGAATAGTTGCTGTAGTCCCGGACCGAGGCAAGCACCGCGGCGTTGGTCGCCGAGATGTTATAGGGATTGAGCGCCGTCGCGGTCGTCGTGCCGGCGAGGCCGGCGGCGATGTTGCCGGCATTGGTCGTGTATTCGGTCGTCTGGTTGTAGCTGTGACCGTAATTGGCCATGCCGCGAAGATGCCAGTTCCCACCAAGGTCCGCGTCGAAGGTCGGCGTCACGCCCCAGGAATCAAACCGTGCGGGACTGGCGATGCCGCGGCCGAACACCGACGAGAAGTCGAAGTTGACGACCTGGCTGGTTTCAGTGCCGATCGGCCGGAAATAGGGGTTGGCGCTGGTGATGGTGCCGCTGCCCGCGAGCGACGTCTGCATCGAACTGGTCACCCGCCGCGAATAATAGGCAGTGATGTTGGTGGACAGCGAGGCGCTCAGCTGCTGATCGAGCGTGGCAAACACCGAGTGGCGGTTCTCCCGCGGGTAGATGTCAGCAAAATCGGTGGTGCTGCAGCGATTGGCACCGGCCGCGTTCGTCGCGGCGCGTCCCGGCAACGGATAATAGGTCGTCCCGATCCGGACGTTGCCCGGCTCGCAGTTGAAGCTGCGATTGTCGCTGCCGCCATGGGCGGTGAAGTTCTGCGTGACATAGTCGCGCTCATAGCCCTGAACGTTATTGTGCCACGCATAAGCGTAAGACAGGAACAGCGACCCCGACCCCCAGTCCTTGCCGACCGTCAGATTGGCGTCAGCGGTCCGGTAGCCGTCCGCAAAGCCGTAGCGGCCCGTCGCCTCGATGCCGTTCATCCGCTTGCGTGTGATGAAGTTGATGACGCCGCCGATCGCGTCCGACCCGTAGATGGATGAGCCGCCGTCGGGAATCACCTCGACGCGCTGAATCAGGCCGGGCGGAATGATCTGAGGATCGACATAGGTCTGGAGGATGCCCGAACCGACCACCCGATGGCCGTTGAGCAGCGTCAGCGTGGTCGTACCGCCCGATGCGCCGAGCCCGCGCAGGTTCGTCTGCACGATCGGCTGGCCGAAGCCGGCAGTGCCGGTCGGGATGGCGTTGAAGTTGCTGATCTGCGGGATCGTTGCGAGGAGGTCGTTCGACGACTGAGCGCCCGTCGCGATGACATCGGCCTGCGAGACGCTGACGACGTTGGTGCCGACCGGTGCGATGCCGCGAAAGAGGGTGCCCGTGACGACGATATCCGCGCCTGTCTGCTCGGCGGCATCCTGCTCGTCCGTCTGCGGTGCGGCGGCGCTCGGCGGTGCGCCCTGGCCTCCCCCCGCCTGACCTGCCGGCGTGTCCGTGGCGGCCGTTTGAGCCGAGGCTGCATCGACGCAGCCCATGACGAATACGAGCGCGCTGGCCGAGCCAAGCATATACCGCTTAATTGCGAATTTCATCACCGCGAAACTCCCCTCTCCGAAATGGCCAGCCGCCTCTTTGCAAAGCGATCTGGACGCTGCACCGGTGGATGCTGCTTGCGACTTGCATAACGTCTGATTCTGCGGATAGCAATTGACTACTTTCGTTTACTTTCATATTCCGTCGCCATAGCCGACGAACAGCAGAACCACGATCGGCGGAGGGGACTCTCATGACGAACATATCGCTGCATCTGACACGCCGTGGCCTCCTGACGTCGGCGGCCACATTGGGGGCGCTCGCCGCTACCCGCGGCATCGCCGCCGATCTCGGTGGAGCGACAGCAATCGTCGATACCAGCAACGGTCCAGTTCGCGGGCGCTTCGAGAAGGGGCTGGTGCAATCGTTCAAGGGGCTGCGTTATGCCGCACCTCCGGTTGGCCCGCTCCGGTTCAGGCCGCCGCAGCCGCTTGCCCGCTGGACAGAGGTGGTCGACGCCGCACAGTTCGGCACCGTGGCCATTCAGAGTCCCGGCCAGGCGGATGCGCCGTTCGACGAGAAGCAGAGCGAGGATTGTCTTTTTCTCAACGTCTGGACCGCTGACCTGAAGGGCAGGAAGCCCGTCATGATATGGCTGCATGGCGGCGGCTTTTCCTCGGGCGCTTCAAGCCGGCCGACCTATTGGGGCGATCATTTCGCGCGCGACGGCATCGTTCTGGTGTCGGTCAACCACCGGCTCAATGTGTTCGGCTACACGCAGCTGCCAGGCAGCTGGGGCCCGGACTATGCTTCCTCGGGTATCGCCGGCATGCTCGATATCGTCGAGGCGCTGAAATGGGTGAAGGCGAACATCGCGCTGTTCGGCGGCGATCCCGACAATGTGACCATCTTCGGTGAAAGCGGCGGCGGGGCGAAAGTGTCGCTGCTGCTTGGTATGCCGCCGGCGAAAGGGCTGTATCACAAGGCGATCATCCAGAGCGGCGCCGCGCTGGACGCGACGCCGCGTGCCTATGCCCAAGCGCTGGGCGGCGCGCTGACCGAGATTCTGGACGTGAAACCGGGCGACGTCGCCGCCCTTGCCGCGATCGACACGCAGAAGATCTTCGACAGCCAGGCGGCGGCGACCAGCAAGGTCGCGAAGCTTGATCGCGGCGGCTTCCTGGCGGGCGGCTTCAATCCCAGCATTGATGGGAACGCCCTGCCGCGCGGTCCCTTCACGCCCGAAGCAGCGGCGATGGCGGCTGACATCCCGCTGATCGTCGGGACCAACAAGGACGAGGGAACGATGTTCGCGCTGGGCAACCAGGCTCTTGCAACCGAGACGGACGCCGGTTTCGACGCTGCGGTGCGCAAGACCTATCCCAGGACGGCGGACAAGCTTGCCCCTGCCCTGCGCGCTGCCTATCCCGGCTACACCCCCGGCGACCTCGTCACTGCGATGAACGGCAATGCGATGTTCTGGGTCGATTCGGTCACGCTGGCCGAGCGCAAGCTTCGTCAGAAGGCGCCCGTCTGGATGTACCGGATGGACTGGGAAACGCCGATGCTGGGCGGGAAGCTTAAAGCCGGGCATGCGGTCGAGCTGTCGTTCGTCTTCGGGACCTATGACAATATCCGCGGATTCGTCGGCCCGGGCGATGGCCCTGCCCGCATGTCGGCGCAGATGCACTCCGCCTGGGTGGCCTTTGCAAAGACCGGCAATCCGCAATCGACTGCTATCCCGACCTGGCCACAATATGACGTTGCCCAGCGTCAGACGATGATCTTCAACCTGCAAAGCCGGATCGAGAGCGATCCCCATACGCAGCTGCGGACATTGATGCGCCGCTGAGCGCGTCGCGAGCCGGGTGTGAAAGGGGCCGGCATGCCGTTGGCCGGCTCACCTGAAAGGGGCATCTAGTGCGCGCCGGGTGGCGGACTTCCGGGACGACCGGCGCGTGGGCGGCGCGCCGCGGCGATCGGCCTCAAACCCGCCGCGAGGACTGGAGCGGGGGCGACCGGCGGCGGGCGCGTAGGTCGTGGAGAGGCGCGTAGTCGTCGGTCGGGTTGTGCGACACGACGATGACCGGGCAATGGCGTGATCCAGCCTGGCGAAGACCTATGCCCGTTGCCTAACCCGCGCGGCTGTCAGAGCCGCATCGCCTGCGACGCAGGTCGATGCCTGTCCGGCCGGGACGGATTTCCCTTGGGTGGCGGGAACATAGGTTCCCGTCTTGGCGGTCAGCGCACCGTAACGATGAGCTTCGCATAGTGGGACAGCGATGGCGTTCCGCTGTCGGTCGCCTCGCCGATCACCTGGATGGTATCCCCCGGCCGCGCGTCGGCGGGGACGACGACGCTACCGGCCTCGATCGGCACGTCGCCCTCGTAGGTGCCGGCGCCCTTCCAGGTCCACCATGTCAGGGTGACGCGATCGCCATCGGGATCGGACGTTTTGGCCGACAATGCGATGCGTTGCCCCGGCCGGGCAGTCAGGCGCCCGGGACCGACCAACTTGATCGCCGGATTGTGGTTGGCATCGCCGTAGTTGGGCGTCACGGCCCATTTGAAACGCGCGGCCCAATCGCGCTGGGCCGCGGCGAAAAAGGGATGCGTCGGGGCGCGCGGCGGCATCGTGCGAGCGCCCGGATTGGGCGCCACCGTCCCCATTCCGGCCACTTGCTGGCTCAACTCGACACCAAATCCGGCAAACCCACCGCCGACCGGTCCGCTGCGCGCATAACCGCCCCAGCCGCCGAATCTGTCACCACGATACCCGCCCAGGCCATTGTCGAGCAGATTGAAGAAGGTGCCGGTGTCACCCTCGCCGAGATAATCGCCCTTGGGCCGCGGCGGCGTCCATACGACATAGCCCTCCTGTTTGAGCTCGTCCGCCGATTTTCCGGCGATGCCGAAATAATCGAACTTGTCGCCCTTCACCATCTGCCTGCCGTCGCCCCACACCCGGATGAACGCGCCGAGCGGGCCGCGACTGGTGACGTTCCGGGCGATCCAGTCCGCGCCCAGATATTGAGCGTCGTCAAGGCTCACGCGCTCCTGCGAATTGTAGCTGATGCCAACGCCGCCGGCCTGCTGGCGATAGCGGATTTCGGGCCAGTTGGGCTGAATGTACCTGGCGTAGGTATCATCCTGATCGCCCGAAGGATGGATGACGGCCTTGCGGATCACCTTCGCGCGGATCGCCCCCCATCGCGGCGTGCCGCGATATTGTTCCTCAATCGACTTGAGCGCTCGCGCGATCGTGCTCTGGCCGCCCCACGCATGGAGGTAGATCGGTGCTTCCTCGTCATCGAGCAGGAGCGATTTGATCAGGTTCGAGCCCGGCGTGTCCTTTGCCATCTCCCCGTCGAACTGGACATTGCCCCAGCGAATCTTCGATTTGAGCAGCGCGGGCGTCGGATAGTCGCGGTGGTGGACGCGCAGATTGGGATACGCCTCGGCGTAATGCTCGACCGCTTCGTCGATGAAGCGCTCGCCGGGCTGCCAGCGCCATGAAGTACAGGGGCACAGGTCCTTGCCGAACCGGTTATATTCGCGCCCGGGCACGGACTGCGTGGTTCCCTTGCTATCACCTGTCCAGTGAAACTGGCTGCTGGCATAGATCAGCCCTTCGGTCCGGAAATCGGTGCTGTAGAGCAGGTAGCGGACGAGGGAATTCGAATCGTCCAGCTCGGGGTCCGCGGTGATCACGACCCGCGGCTTCTGCCCGTCCGGCGTTTCCAGATAGACCGGCAACGGCTTGGCAGCGCGCGGCGGTGGCTGCGCGAAGCCCGGCATCGCCGTGCCGCAAAGGAGGATGGCAACCGCCGCCAGAATCTCGCTGCGTCTCGTCATACCGCACCCTCTCTTCGTTTTTCTTCGATTGTCTTTGCCATGAACTGCGCCCCACATCCCTGCTTGTCAACGCAGAAGTCAGAGCGTTTCGGCGTGTCTCAGCGTCTCGCTGAGACACAAAAGAAAGCCAGCGCCCAAACAAACGAAATGAATCGAAGAATCCCGTTGACGGACGTTACAAGGCGCGTGCAGGTACTGCTGCCAACGCGCCGGAAGTGCGCAGGACTGATCTATCGCCCGGTCCGCTGCCGGAACCGGGCGCCGACCGGAGAGGACGATCATTGATGAGAAGGTCCCGCCCCGTTGCCGCCCTGGCGCTAGCCGCCTGTGCCATGGCGCCGGCATCCGCATCCGCGCAGTCGCGCCCCACGCCGCCGATCACCGTCGAACGCGGTGTCCAGGCCCCCGCCGTGATGTCCCCCGAGATCTTGCCGGACCGCCGCGTCACCTTCCGCGTCGGCGCGCCCCAGGCGACCAGCGTCACCATCGACGGTGAGTTCTTCCGCCAGGCCAACGCGGTCGAGGTTCCGCCGGGCGACATGAGTGAAGGCCCCAGACCCGCCGTCACCATGGCGAAGGGCGCCGACGGCGTCTGGACCGGAACGACCAGCACGCCGATCCGCCCGGGCGCCTATCGTTATTATTTCGTGGTGGATGGCATGGTCACGCTCGATCCCCGCAACACCATGATGTCGCCGCAGCGGGCGAGCCAGAACAGTCTTCTCGTCGTTCCGGGCGACTTTTCGGAGCATCGGGCCGTGCCGCACGGCTCGCTGCTCGAACAGCATTTCCTCTCGACGACGCTGGGCGGCGTCGACCGGCGCCTGATCATCTATACGCCTCCGGGATACGAGAAGGGCGCGGGCAACTATCCCGTCCTCTATCTGATGCACGGCGGCGGCGATTCGGAGACCTCATGGTCGACCGCGGGTCGCATGAACGACATTCTCGACAATCTGATCGCCGAGGGTCGCGCGAAGCCGATGATCGTGGTGATGCCCGGCGGCTACACGCCCGATGCCGGCCAGGTGATGACCTCCGACCCGGGCAAGGATCCGTTCGTCCGGGAGATGACCGCCGACATCATACCCTTTGTCGAACGTCATTTTCGCGCCCTTGCAGACCCGGACAACCGCGCCATGGCGGGCCTGTCGATGGGCGGCGTCCAGACGCTCAACACCAGCCTCTCCAATCTCGGCACGTTCCGCTATGTCGGGATTTTCGGATCTGGGTGGTTCCTGCAGCCCGACCGCCAATGGTTCTACGACCACAAGCAGGATGTGATCGGGCGCCTGAACAGCGAACTGAAGCTTTTCTGGTGGGGATGGGGTTACACCGATTTCGCGCGCCCCGGCGCGCTCGAGATCACTGACTATTTCAGGTCGAAGGGCGTTCGGCTGACGACGCGCGAGACGCCGGGTGGGCATGACTGGCGCAACTGGCGCGACAACCTCCACGAATTCGCGCCGCTGCTGTTTCGCTGACGCGCGATCCCCTGATGTTCCCTGACCTCTCCTAACAAGGACCGCTGCGCGTGCGAATGAACCGCCTCCTCCTGATTGCGTCCATGCTGGCGACAGCCGCACCCGTTCTCGCGCAGACGGCGCCCTCGAAGCCGGAGATCGACCGGGCGACGATGCCTTGGCTGGACGAGAAAAGGTCGCCCGATGACCGGGCTGAGCTGGTCCTTACGAGGATGACGCTGGAGGAGAAGATCCAGCTGGTCCACGGCGGCGGGTATGCCATGAGCGGCACGCTGGGCAATGGCGGCGGCGGTTTCGTGCCGGGCATCGCGCGGCTCGGCCTGCCCGACCTCAACATGGCCGATTCCACGGTCGGGGTTACCCGCGGTGCAGCGCGCAGCCGCTATTCCACGCTCATGCCCGCATCAATCGGAGAGGCGGCAGCGTGGAGCCCGGCGCTTTCCTACGACTATGGCGCGCTCATCGGCCGCGAGCTGCGCGCGCAAGGCTATAATGTGAGCCTGGCCGGCGGCGCCAACCTGATGCGCGAACCGCGCAACGGCCGCACCTTTGAGTATCGCGGTGAGGATCCGCTACTCACCGGCAAGCTGACCGCGCAGGCGATCCGTGGGCTGCAGGACCAGAAGGTCATCGGCGATCTGAAGCATTATGCGCTCAACGACCAGGAAACCGGGCGCAATGTCGGCAACGTGCGGATCGACTATCGGGCCGCGCGCGAAAGCGACCTGCTGGCGTTCGAGATCGCCGCGAAGGAAGGCGAGCCCGGCATGGTCATGTGCTCGTACAACAAGCTGTGGGGCGACTGGGCGTGCGAGAATAACGAGCTGCTCAACAAGACGCTCAAACAGGAATGGGGATTCAAGGGCTGGGTGCTGTCCGACTGGGGCGGCACCCATTCGACTGCGAAGGCGATCGCCGCCGGACTCGACCAGGAGCAGCCGCAGGACAGCTTCTTCGGTGAAGCGCTGAAAAAGGCGATCTCCGACGGCAGCATCCCGCAGGCCCGGCTCGACGCATCGGTGCGCCGCATCCTTCGCACGATGTTTGCCCATGGCATCGTCGATTCCCCGCCGCAGCAACAGGTCGTCGATATCTATGCCGGCTTCGTCCTGTCGCAGCGGGTCGCCGAAGCGGGCGCGGTGTTGTTGAAGAATGACGGCGCGTTGCCGCTTGCGCGCACGCCGGGGCGCACTGTCGCGATAATCGGCGGCCATGCCGATGTCGGCGTGCTGACCGGTGGCGGATCGGGACAGGTCGACCCGCCCGGTGGCAACGCGGTCAAAGGCGACACGAGCAAGGACGATCTGGGGCCGGCCGGCATCTTCTCGCGCATTCCCGTCTGGTATCCTTCGTCCCCGCTAAAGGCCTTGCAGGCCACTGCGCCGGATGTGCGGTTCGTCTGGGACGATGGCAGCGATGCGCGTCGCGCGGCCGCGCTCGCAGCAAAGTCGGACGCAGCCATCGTCTTTGCCTATCAACCGTCCACCGAGGGCCGCGATTCGGCGACATTGTCGCTGCCCTATGGCCAGGACACGCTGATCGACGCCGTCGTATCGGCCAAAGTGGGCACGGTCGTCGTCCTGCAGACTGGCGGCCCAGTGACCATGCCCTGGCTCGACAAGGCGGGAGCGGTCGCGGAGATGTGGTATCCAGGCGCGCGTGGCGGCGAGGCGATCGCCCGCCTGCTGCTGGGAGAGGCGAACTTCGCGGGCAAGCTGCCGATCAGCTTCCCGCGCCGCGAGGCGGACCTGCCGCACCCGGTCGTGGCGGGAAGCACGCTGAAGGAGGAGCCGATGCCGCTGGGCACGCCGTTTTCCATCATGCCCAACGGCAAGCGCCGCATGACCTTGCCGGCGTTCGATATCGACTATCGTGCCGAGGGCGCGCAGGTCGGGTATAAATGGTTCGATGCACGCGGCGCCACCCCCCTCTTCGCGTTCGGGCATGGCCTCAGCTACACAAGCTTCACTTATGCCGGACTGCGCGCGCGGGCCGGGCAAGTGAGCTTTACCGTGACCAATTCGGGCAGTCGCGCCGGGACCGAGATCGCGCAGGTCTATGCCGCCCTGCCCGTCGCCCACCGCCATGCGCCGCGCCAGCTGGCAGGCTGGTCGCGGATCGACCTGGCGCCAGGCGAGAGCAGAATCATCACTGTCGCGATGGAGCCGCTGACGCTCTCGGTGTTCGACACCGCTGCGCGTCGCTGGCGCCAGCCGAAGGGACGCTACGACATCTTTGTCGGGCGATCGTCCCGCGACACGCCCCTCACCGCGTCCTATACCGTGAAATGATCACCAGGAGAGTATCGATGCGGCCCGCTATCACGCTGACCGCCCTGCTCGTCAGCGTTCCGCTCGCGGCCCATGCCACGGTGTCCGACACGATCGCACGGACAGCTTCCGGTCCGGTCGAGGGACGTGTCCGCGACGGCGTGAAGGAATGGCTGGGCATTCCCTTCGCGGCACCGCCAGTCGGCGCCAATCGCTGGCGGGCGCCGCAGCCAGCCGCCGGATGGACCGGCGTGCGTCCGGCGACCGCTTATGGCCATGACTGCATGCAGAAGCCCTTCCCCAGCGACGCCGCCCCGCTCGGGACCGAGCCGGCCGAGGATTGCCTGGTCCTCAATGTCTGGGCGCCGCGGACCGCCGGGCCGCGCACCCGGCTGCCCGTGGTGGTGTGGATCTATGGCGGAGGCTTCGTCAACGGCGGTTCGTCGCCCCCGACCTATGCCGGCGCCAGCCTTGCGCGCAAGGGCGTCGTGTTCGTCAGCTTCAACTACCGCGTCGGGCGCTTCGGCACCTTCGTCCATCCCGCGCTGGACCGGGCCGCAGGCGGCCCGCAATCCGGAAATTTCGGTTTGATGGACCAGCTCGCCGCACTCAGATGGGTCAAGGCCAATATCGCGGCATTCGGCGGCGATCCGGGCAATGTCACTATCATGGGCGAGAGCGCGGGGGGCATGTCCGTCAACACGCTGGTGACCTCACCCCAATCTGCCGGCCTGTTCCAGCGCGCCGTCGTCATGTCGGGTGGGGACGGCACCGCGATGGGCGCCTCGCGCGCCGCGGCGGAGCAGGCAAGCATCGCCTTTGCCGACGGCAAGGGGATCGCCCGGGACGATGCCGATGGTGCCGCGCGGCTGCGCTCCCTGTCCGCCCTGAAAGTGACCGCCGACCTCAACCTGGGGACGCTGTTCAGCGGCGCGACAGGGCCGCGCACCTTCGCGAGCCCCTATCCGGACGGCCAAATGGCCGTCGCCGTTGCCGAGGCCTATCGTGCCGGGCAATTCGCCCATGTCCCGATTATGATCGGCGCGACCAGCGCGGACATCGGTGGTCCCGACGGCTACATGCTCGCCGGAGCGCGGGAGTTGGCAAAGACGCTCGCGTTGAGCGGTGTCCCTACTTTCTATTATCGCTTCTCCTACGTCGCGGACTCGCTCGAGCGCGGGGCCGGGGCAGGTCATGCGACGGACATCCCGTTCTTCCTGGATACGCAAGGGATAAAATATGGGGTCAGGACCACCAGCCGCGACATTGCCATGGGCCGGTCGATCAGCAGCTACATCCTGAACTTCGCGAAGCGCGGCAATCCCAACGGCCCAGAGTTGCCCGCCTGGCCGGCGTTCAGTCCCGACGGGCGAATGATGATGGACTTCGCAGCGGACGGGGACGCAAGCGTCGTGCAAGACAAGGAGTGATCTTCCATTCCACGCCGGCGACAAGCAGACCGAGGTGAGGGTATCGCCTTCCAGCTGAACTGATCCTGGAGGCTGGTAGCCACGCCCACACCCTTCCCTGAACACGCGCGACCACGCGACGAACGGGGATCTTGGCGCAGTTGCTATCAGGGAGTTTCAGCACTCAGTGCAGTCGCTGTTTTTTGTGCCGGATGCACGCATCACGCGACGTCCAGTTGAGCTCGCCTGAGGTGCCAACCTAGACCAGGTCGACTAGTGGCCGGCTCCCTGAAGTAGCTTCCGGCACCAAACCGGGAACGGGTCAACCTACCTGCCCTCGCACGTGGTTCGCTCAGCGGAAATCGCCGCCTGGCGAGACCAGCGCCTCATGTGCCGCTCCGGCTGTCGGCGGTGCCTGCTGATCGGACCTGGAACCGCCGTCCTGCTCGAGCATCTCGGCGTATTTCGAACCTGAGCGTCGATGAAGCGCGTGCGCTCGCGGAGAACGCAACACCCAAGGACGTGAGCCACAGCCCGCGTCCCATCAGGATGGTCAGTCCAAGGCGACTGACTCGGGCTGCGGAATGGAGTCCGCGACAGCGGACCTTGCGCCTTTGCAGCACATGATCGCCGCGAAGGTTTCAAGCGGAGCGGCCAGCGCCTCTGATCCAGGAGCAGTAATCGCTCAATCAGCAGCCTTCGGCATATCGGCGTACTGTACCGATTGAGCGAATGTCGCGTCCCGGGCCGTTTACTTATGCGTATGGAATATGTCAGCGAACCAGTCCGAAAGAGTATCCGCCGCCAGAGTACGATTGTCGAGTTGAGAATGTTCGACGCCACCGTCATCCTTGGTAAAGATCTTAAGCTTCTTATTATCCATCTTCGCGTGCTCGAAAACCGCCCTTGCCGCAAGATCGACATTGGCCTGGCGATCATTCTCACCATGAATGATGTGCAGCGGGCGCGTCAGCCGCTCCAGAATTCCCTCAAGACTGCACCCGCGAGATATTCAATATATGCGTTGGGATCGTCGATACCGAAGGACCACATGCCGTAAACCACGAAGTCCGGCAAAGAGGCGGCGGTGGATTCGATGTGATGATACAGCGCGACGCTCGTGTGATAGGGAATCGCACCCCAGAGGGCGCACGCCTTGATCCTGGGATCATAGGCCGCCGCCCGCGGCGCATAATATCCGCCCCGGGTGATTTGTCAGGTCAAGCTCGACTGACGAGTGCCGCTTACGGCGCTCTAAGAAATTCTTGAAACTTTCAATATTTGAAAGTATCTGGTATTTATGAATACGCTTGCCAAACATGTTGCAGAATCAGGCCTTGCTGATCGCATCTTCAACGAAGCTCAGCTTGGTGAGCTCCTGGGCGGCAGCGATGCCCGGCGCTATGCACTTGTTCACAGGGCAGTGAAAGACGGTTCACTGATCCGGCTTAAACGGGCCACCTATATGCTCGGCCAGAGAAGTCGCAGCGAGGGTGTTCACCCCTTTGCCGCAGCCCAAGCTCTCCTGCCAGGGAGCTATGTCTCCTTTGAAACCGCCCTAGCCCATCATGGCTGGATTCCCGAGGCTGTCGTGAGCACGGCGAGTGTTTCGCCGGGCCGCAAGACGATCATCCACGATACGCCGGTCCTCGGTCATTTCACCTTTCAACCGCTCGCGCTACGGGAATACCAATTCCTGACGAGTGTAGATCGCGAAAAGCTCGGCAAACTCACGGCATTTATAGCGCGACCGTTACGAGCGCTGATCGATCTTGTCGCTTTACGGAAGAAGCATTGGTCCGGCATGGACTGGCTTACCAAGGGCATGCGGATCGACGAGGATCGGCTCCAATCGCTCAGACGCAAGGATTTCGCCGCGCTCCGGCCAGTTTACAGGCACAAGGCCGCCAACGATTTCTTGCGCTCACTCGAAGACGCCATTCTGACGACCAGGGGCGCGACCAAAGGACGTTCCTCGGATGATTGAGATTATTCAGGAGAAGCTCCGCCAATATGGAGCAACCAACGCAGTCGAGGAAGAGAATGCGACCAAGGAAATTATCCAGGAGATCGCGCTATACGCGCTTTGGCGCGGCGATTTTTTCGACGTCGCGCTTTTTCAAGGCGGTACCAGCCTGCGCATTCTGCACCGCCTGCCGAGATTTTCCGAAGATCTCGATTTTATGCTCCGGTCACCTAACCCCGAGTTCGACTGGGGGCCCTATCTCAAAATCCTCGTCGAGGTTTTCGCCCAGTTCGGATTGAAGCTTGATGCTCAGCCCAAGGAGAGGATGGACAAGGCGGTTCGGGAGGCGGTGCTCAAGGACGATTCCATCGCCAGCCAACTCGATCTGACCTTTGCGGGCAAGGGGCGTCGCAGGTCGATCAAGATCAAGCTGGAGATCGACACCAATCCGCCGCCGGGGTCCGGCGAAGCGACCACCTTTCTCGATTTCCCCGCCGACTACGAGGTGCGGCATCAGGATCTGCCTTCTAACCTCGCGCTGAAAATCCATGCGCTTCTTTGTCGAGGCTATCTGAAAGGAAGGGATTGGTTCGACTTTTCCTGGTATGTTTCGAACGGAGTGTCTCCCAATCTGCGGCATCTGCAGGCCGCTCTGATCCAAGCAGGCCCATGGGCGGGGCAGGAAGACATCGCAATCGATATGGTATGGCTGGAGGACACGCTTCAAGGCACAATTGCCACTGTCGATTGGAAGGCAGCCGCCGACGACGTCAGACGCTTTCTGCGTCCAGCGGAGGCGAAGTCATTGGAATTATGGAGTGACCGCTTCTTCCTGGCGAAACTTGAGAAGATGGCGCAGACCTGACTTCACTGGGGATCGTAGCCGCCATTAGCCTCGAAACGCTGGCCTTGTGGGCGTATTCGCTCCTGCGCAAAGTGCGCACCACGTCGCGGATTGCGATCTGCGTTTCCGTCAATATCGTCACACTCAGGCTGGCTTTCTGACGCGCGAACCAATTGGGGCGCCGTTTCGGACTTCGCGAGCAGCGCAGCACGCTTGACGGCATATTTGGCCATTGCCCGCTCCTCGACTGGTCAATAGCCGCGAACCATGCCGGGCAAGCTTGGCAGCTCGAGCGATCCCACCCTCGTCTGGACCATCACACACCGCCTCGGGGATGTCGGCGACATTGGGCGGACGGCGGCATCGAGCAAGTCTCCATGGTTCCAGTGTTCAATGCGACGCCCGCGGATAAGGTCCAGAATATAGCCAATTTTATATGCCGACGAGAGGCGAGCCCCCAAATCAGCCGTCAGCAGGTAGCGGACGCCCTTCCGCCGATTTCAGTAGGCCAGAATCGAGGCCACAACGCACGCGTTGGGGCTCGGAAGGCTACGGAGAGACCACCGAAATGGAAAGGCCGACGTACAGGCGGGGCCTTGACGTGCCGTCCTTCCTCGCAAATTCACGCCGTAGCCGCGATCAACGGCACCACCGCACGCGCCGCCATCTCGTCGAGGCCTTCGGTAATCCAGCGCGAATAGTGCCGCTCGATCATTGCGACCGACGTGTCGTGGATCGCCGCGACCAGCCGGATCGGAAGCCCTACGCGTAGGCCCCGCACGATCGACGAATGCCGAAGGGCATAAGGAATGGTCGTCGGCGGCAATCCCGCATTCTCGCAGGCCTGCTGCCACATCCGGGTCATTTCCGAGGCGGTCATCCAGGGGCCACGCCCGCCCCGTTCCCAGACCTGGGTCGCGTTTCGCCGCGCGTCCGTGCGAACCTGCACATGGCGCCAGCGCTCGAGCAGTGGCGCGCCGGCTGCGCGACCCTCGACCGCAGGCGCTAGGACACCGAGCGTGTCGCTGCCGACCTGGACACGAATATAGGCGGCCGCCTGCTTTTTTCCCTTGAACGACTCCGGGACCATCACCCTGCCCTGTTCTACCTGGACGTCGGCAACGCGCATGCGCCGGACCTGCGCGAACCTGGCGCCGGTCGCGGCGAGCAGCACGACCAGCCGCCCGAAGTCTTCGTCCAGGGCGAGAGCGGCCGCGACGATGCGACGGATCTCGTCGTCGGGAAGAACCTGGTTTTCCCGGGCATGCGCCCTGCGGACATCCTGCGGCTCGATCGCCAGCCCGTGCTTGATTACGACCGGCAGGTCACCGGGCAGCGCCCGGCGATGCTCGATCCACGAACGGTTGAGGGCGGCCTTGAGGTCGTTGACGATGCGCTGGATGGTGGCGCGACGTCGCAGGGTTCTTTCCTGCCATGCCTTGAGGTCGGCTTCGGTGAGCCTTGCGAGGGTGAGCCCTGCGAGTCGCCTGTCCCGAGGACGTGCCGCGTCAGGCCTCCCGCTGCCTCGGACTGAACCTCGCGCCCGGCCTGTGAGGCGCGCCTTTTGTTACGGATCGCAATATAGGCCTGGACTGCGTCGGCGACGGTGATGTCGGGGTTGAGTGCCGTCTCGGTGCCGCCTTTTTCCTGGAGTTCGAACCAGTGCATCGCCCGGTCGAGCGCCTGCTTCCAGTTGAGGATGGTCTCGCCATTTGCATCGCCAAAATCGTCGGCGACGCCGAGCGACTGCTTGGAGCCGTTACCATCCGTCCCGGGTGGCCGGTAGCGCGCGATCCAGGTACCGCCACGAGCGCCCTTGTAATAGCCGAGATGCTGGCCTTCGCACACCATGCGCCAATAGGGGTTCTGGCGCACGCGCAGGCGTGTGCGGGCGCTGCGATCCTGCAGCCGAAGGTCGGCGGAAACACGGGCCATGTCATATCCATCGTCAAAACATGGTCCATGGAAATACCCGAATTGATGCGGACACGGAAGCACGGGACCGCATTAACTGATTGATTTTATTGATATCCATAGCCGTCCGCCAGCGTCCAGAAACCGTCACTTTCACGGCTGAAACACGGGTTCGATTCCCGTAGGGGTCACCAAGTCATCTCAATGACTTAGGTCTAAAATTCCGATTTTGATGGCGATTTGGCTGGAATATGGCCGGAATAGCTCCTCGGATCCCGGCGGATTTCCCCGGATAGTGCCGCGGTCGGTATCCAGCTCCCCGCCTGCTCGAATCGCCCGCCACCACATCGCGAAGGCTGCTCACGAGGATGAGCGTGCCGCGACGATCCTTCGCAATCTCGAGGTCGCCGGTCGCGATCAGTTGGTAAATGCGCGGAACCCGCGTTGATCGCATCAAACATCGCGGCCCGACCGAGCTGATGGTCCAACTCCGCTGACAGCATCCGGTCCGAAAGCGCCTTCTTCAACTCGTAAATCAAACCCTCCTTCGCGAAGGACTCCCGGGGATCACGTCCAGTCAACGATGGTCCCAACACGTCCTTCTCGATTCCTATTTACTATGTTTCTTTAGCTTACATCTTAAATTCTCTCGCACATATTTCATGAAAGGCCCAAGTAGAAACTTCGCCTTAATCAGTTCAGCTATAAATGTTGCGCCATGAAGAAGAAGCGCATCCAAATCGCCACCGGTTCATTGGCCTTCGCAACTGCCCTCTCCGCCACGCCGGCACTCGCCGACGGTACAGCGTCGGGCACGCTGATTCAAAACACTGCGACAGCGACGTACTCGTCCGGAAACACGACCGAGACAATTAGGTCGAACACAGTTGTCGTGAAAGTCGACCATTTGCTCAACGTCGCGACCACCGCACTCAGCAACTCGCTTGGCGCAGCAGCGAGCGGCGGGCCAACAATTCTAACCTACCAGGTAACCAATACCGGCAACGGTTCCGACACCTTTAACTTGACCGCCGACCCGAATGTAACCGGCAATGGCTTCAATGGCGCGATCCAGCTGGTCGTCGTCGATACCAATGGCAATGGCGACTATGATGCTGGCGTCGACGCGATCATCACCAACGGCGCCGCCAGCCCTGCCATCGTCGCCGACGGGTCGCTCAGGATTTTCGTTCTCGTCAATCTTCCCGCCAATTTCTCGGATACCCAGACCAGCCAAGTGCGGCTTACCGCCGCGTCGGTGATCGGCACCGGCACGCCGGGCACGGTCTTCGCCGGCAGGGGTAGCGGCGGTGTCGATGCAGTGGTTGGCGCGTCCACCGCTCAGGCCTCTGCGCTTGAATCGCTGATCGCTGCGCTCGCCACCGTGTCGCTCACCAAATCAGTTACGATCGCCGATCCGTTCGGCGGCACCACGCCGGTTCCCGGATCGACCGTGACCTACACGCTGGTCGCGCACACGACCGGCACCGGCACGGCCGACGGCGTCCATGTGACCGACGGCATTCCGGCTGCCACGACCTATCTGCCGGGCTCGCTGACGCTGAACAGCGCGGGGCTGACCGATGCCGCCGATGGCGATGTCGGCATTGCCGGTGCCGCGGGCATCGACGTTTCACTCGGCAATATCGCCGCGGGTTCATCGGACAAGACGATTACTTTCAAAGTCAAGATCAACTGAGGCTATCATCATGAATATGAAGCATTTTATGTTGGGTGCTGGTTTCGTGGCGGCCGCCGCGCTGATGCCGGCGTCGGCGATGGCGCAAGCCACAGCCGCCAGCCCGGTTGCGCTGACGAGCGACGTCAAGCTCGACAGGGTCGTGGTGACCAACGGGGTGAGCAAGCATGTTCTGACCGCGCCGACCAAGGTCGTGCCGGGCGATCATCTGATCTTCTCGACCAAATATCGCAACAACGGTGCGCAATCGATCCAGCATTTCATCGTGACCAATCCGCTGCCTTCGGCGGTGACGCTGGCCAGTGAAGGTTCTGGCAATTTCGACGTCTCGGTAGATGGCGGCAAGGGCTGGGGGAAGCTCTCGACGCTCACTGTCTCCGACGGCAAGGGTGGGCAGCGCGCGGCGCAGGCCACTGACGTCACCCATGTGCGCTGGATCATCCCAGCCATCGCGCCGGGCGCTTCCGGCAGTCTCGAATATCGCGCCATCGTGCGCTGACCAGTTCGCCCAGGTCCGCGGGCGATTGGGGGAGCGGGCCACATTTTTACTCAAGGGGGGGTACGACTGATGAAACACGCCAACCGGCTGCTATGTGCGGCCAGCATCACTGCGCTTTTCGCGCTGGGTGCTACTCCGGCTTATGCGGCCGGCACCGCCGCAGGTGCGACAATCACCAACACCGTTACCGTCAACTTCCAGGTTGGCAATGTCGCGCAGACGGCACAAACCGCATCGAACAGCGTCACGGTCGACCGCAAAGTCAATCTGACGATCGTCAACCTCGGTTCCACCACATCGGTCTCGCCGGGGCAGATTGCCGCGGTGACGACGTTCCAGATCACCAACTCGTCCAACGATACGCTTGATCTCTCGCTGGCGGCGCTCAACCAGTCGGGCGGCGTTGCCGCTCATGGCGGAACCGATGCCATCGATGTCAGCAATTTCAAATATTACATCGATACGAACAATAACGGTGCCTACAATCCTGGCACCGACACCGAGATCACCTGGCTCGACGAAGTCGCGGCCGACACGACGAAGACTGTGTTCGTCGTTTCCGACGTGCCGATCAGCGCGACCAATGGTCAGGTTGCCGGTATCGTCCTGACGTCACGCGCCGAAGCAAGCGGCACCATCGGCACGCAGGGTGCGTTGCTCACCGCCACGGTCGGTGCCAACACCGCCGGTGTCGATACGGTCTTCGCCGACGCAGCCGGCGCGACGGATTCTGCAAATGACGGCGCTTTCTCGATCAAGGGCGACTATACCGTTTCGGCGGCGTTGCTCTCCGTCACCAAGACCAGCGTGCTGATCAGCGATCCGGTCAGCGGCACGACCAATCCGAAGGCAATTCCGGGCGCAGTGATGGAATATTGCATCATCGTGTCCAACGCTACCGGTGGTGCGACCTCGACCAGCCTCAGCATCAGCGATCCGCTACCGACGACGGTGACCTATAACTCGGCTTATGGCATCTTCGTCAACGGCACGGTTACGGGCGGCACCTGCAACAGCGATGGTGCAGCCGGCGGCAGCTACTCGGCAACGCCGACACCGACCGTATCAGGTGGGCTTGCCGACCTCTCGGCCGGCAGCAGTGAAACGCTCCGCTTCCGCGTGACGATCAACTGATGAGCCAGGGCGGCGGCGGATAGCCGCTGCCGCCCTCATCATTGAGAACCCTATGGGTCGCAACCATCCCTTGCGGGCGGTAGCGGTCGCGCTTCTCTGCGCCCTGATGGTGCTCTTTGCTCCAGGGCTGCGTGCGCAGACCGTCACCAACACCGCCAACGCCAACTGGATGCAGTCCGACGTGCCGTTTTCGACGGCGTCGAACAGCGTGTCCTTTGTCGTTCTCAAAAAAAATACGCCACCGATCGGCCATGGACAGAGCGGGACGACGCCAGCCCTCGGCCTGGTCTTCGACAGCGAAGACGGCACGATGGTGAGTGGCGCCAAGGTTTCCATCATCGACGTGGCAACCGGCCAGCCAGCGACGGTGTTCGCCGCCGACGGTGTCACGCCGTGGCCATCGACGGTCTATACCGGGCAGTCCGTTACTGACGGGGCCGGGCTCGTCTATCAGCTCTCGCCGGGCGAATATTGCTTTCCGCTTCTCGCGCCCGGGCAATACCGGATCGTGGTGGAGCCGCCCAATCCCTATCGCGTGCCTTCGGCCGCCGACATTGCCCGGCTCGCGGGGCTAACCCGGCCTGATGGCAGCCCGTTGATGCTAAGCGGCGCGTCCTATGGCTCTGCGTTCACGATCTCGAATCCGCAGCCGATCAAGGTGGATATTCCGGCTGACCGCCCGCCAACCGCGGTCACGATGACCAAGAGCGCCTCGCGCGTCGTCGCCCAGCCGGGCGACGTGGTATTCTACACGGTTACGGTGAACAATCCCGATCGCTTGCACGCCAAACGCGACGTCACCCTCGTCGATACGCCGTCGCCCCTGCTGCGGTTGCGACCCGGTTCAGTGCGGATCGACGGTGTTTCCCGTCCTGGCCAGATCACGATCCCGCCCGATGGCAAGACATTGACCGTCAGGCTCGGCAATATCCCGGTCGGCACCGTCCGAACCGTCACTTATGCCATGACGGTGCGGCCGAACGCTGCCACGGGGCAGGCGCTGAACAAGGCGGTCGCGACCGATTATCGCGGCACCACCACTTATGCCGGCGCCGTGGTCCGGATCGAGCCCGATGGCCTGACCGCGCGCATGACGCTGATCGGGCGCGTCACGGACAATGGCTGCTCGGCCGACGCGAGCCGTGCCGGAATTCCCGGCGTTCGCGTCATGCTCGAGGATGGCAGTTTCGCGGTCACCGATCACGAGGGCCGCTACCATTTCGACGGGCTCGTGCCGGGAGAGCATATCGCTCAGGTGATGGACATGACCTTGCCCGAGGGCGGGCGGTTCGTTGATTGCAGTCAATCGACGCGCAGCGCCGGCAGTGCCATTTCGCGTTTCGTCAGCGGGCGGGGCGGCAGCCTTGCCGTTGCCGACTTCTACGCAGAACTTCCGCAAGAACAGCAAGCTGCCGCCGAGCTGGAGAGCAAACAGATTCCGGAGCTGGGTCCCGATAGGGGTAATCGCGCTCAGCCGGTCGGCGGCGGCGTGTCGGGGGACATGCCGCCGCTTGATCCACATTCGACAGCGTCCGAGGCCTCTGCACCAGCAGACCCCGACGGGCCTGTTTCGGACCGGATTGCCGCGGGCGCCGAGACTGACTGGCTCGCCCTGGGTGACGGCCCGATCGATTTCCTGTTCCCTGTAGTTGATTATAACCCACGGGCACCGGCACTCCGCGTGGTCATCCGCTATCGCCCCGGCCAGAAGGTCGAGCTGGCTACCAACGGCAAGCCGGTCGCGGAGATCGCCTTTGACGGCGACAAGGTCGCGGCCAACCATGCCTGGGCGGTCGGCATCTGGCGCGGCATTCCGCTCGACGGCGACGTCACCCACCTGACGGCAATCGTGCGCAATCCCGACGGGTCGGTCGCAGCGACTCTCGCGCGCGATGTTCACTTCACGCAGACTCCGGCCCAGGTCCAGATCGTGCGGGAGAAGACCGTGCTGGTCGCCGATGGTCGTACCAAGCCGGTCATCGCGCTCCGCGTGCTCGATCGCAACGGCCGGCCGGTCCATGCCGGTATCTCCGGCGATATCTCGCTCAACGCGCCCTATGAGAGCGCCGAGGCGGTCGATGCGATGCAGTCGCGCGCCTTGTCGGGCCTCGGTCGGGCGACACCGCACTGGACGGTGAAGGGCGATGACGGCATCGCCCTGGTCGAGCTCGCGCCGACCATGGTCAGCGGCGCGCTTCAGCTCGATCTGACCTTCATCGATGGTCAGCAGCGGCGTCGCCAGACACTCAACGAATGGGTGGTGCCGGGCAAGCTGAAATGGACCCTGGTCGGGCTCGCCGAGGGCTCGGTCGGTGCGCGGACGATCGCGGATGCCATGGAGCGGACCGGCAATTTCAGCAGCGACATCGGCAAGCGCGGCCGGGTGGCCTTCTACGCCAAGGGGCGCGTGCTTGGGCGGTACATCCTCACCCTCGCCTATGACAGCGCCAAGCAGCGCGACGACCAGCAGTTGCTCGGCGCGATCGATCCCAAGGCCTATTACACCGTCTTCGCTGATGGATCGAACCGCCGTTTCGACGCCGCCAGCCGGGAAAAGCTGTACGTGCGCATCGAAGCGCGGGCGTTCAACGCCCTGTTCGGCGACTTCAGCACCGATTTCAACCAGACCCAATTGGCCCGTTACCAGCGCACGATAACCGGCGTGAAGGCAGAAGGCGGCTTGGGCGGCTTCCACGCCGAGGCCTATGGTGCCCGAGTTTCATCGACTCATCGCCATGACGAGATCCAGGGCGGCGGGATTTCCGGGCCCTATGCCCTGTCGGGGCGCGCGATCGTCGCCAACAGCGAAACGGTGGTGCTTCAGGTCCGCGACCGGTTCAGGTCGGAGATCATCGTCAACAGCACGACGCTGACTCGCTTCATCGACTATGACATCGACATGCTTTCAGGGACGATTTCCTTCAAGCAGCCGATCCTGAGCCGCGACGTGTCGCTCAACCCGCAATTCATCGTCATCGACTATGATGTGGATCCGACCACGGACACCGACGGATCGCTCAACGGCGGTGCGCGCACCGACTGGACGTCCCGCAACGGCGGGCTGCGCATCGGCGCCACCGCGATCACCGACAAGGGCGATGCGGCGCGCACCAACATGGTTGCCATCGACCTGCGGGCGCGGCCCAATGCGACGACCGAGCTTCGTGCCGAAGCCTCTGTCAGCCAGCGGAACGGCAGCAATTCGGTCGCCTGGCTGGCCGAGGCCGAGCATCATGACAAGCGCATCGATCTGCTGGCTTATGCCCATTCGGTCGACGCGAAATTCGGCGTCGGGCAGTTGAATGGCCCCGAAATCGGCCGCCGCAAAATGGGCGTCGATGCCAGGATGAAACTGACCGCGGCCCTCTCGATCAACGCCACCGCCTGGTATGACGAGAGCCTGACCGACCCCACGCACCGCGAGGCACTTCAGGTCAAGGGCGAATACCGAACGAAGGGCACCGACCTCCACCTCGGCATCTCGACGATCCTCGACCACCTCGCCGACGGCACCAATGCGGACTCGACGGTGCTCGATGTCGGTGCGACCAAGCGGCTTTTCGACAACAAGCTGCAGATGGACGCCTCGACCAGTTTCGGCCTCGGCAAGACCGAGTCGATCGATCTGCCCGCCCGCCATCTGCTCTCGGTGCGCTACGCCCTGTCGCCGCGCATCAAGTTGATCGGCAGCTATGAGATCGCGAGCGGCGCGGCGATCGACGCCCGTACCGCCCGGGTCGGCTTCGAGCTGCAGCCCTGGACCGGCGGGCGGATCATCAGCGCGGTCGAGCAGCAAAACATCGCCGAATATGGCCCGCGCAGCTTTGCCGCCTTTGGCCTCACCCAGTCGTTCGAAGTGACCAGGCACCTGACGATCGACGGGACGATCGACGCCAACAAGGTGCTGGGTGGCTTCGATATTTCGAAGGTCGTCAATCCGGCCCAGCCGGTCGTCAGCGGCGGCCTGCTGGGCGGCAATGGCACGCTCACCGAGGATTACACTGCGCTGACGCTCGGCGCGAGCTGGCGCGCTGGCCAATGGACGGCGACGCTGCGCGGCGAATGGCGTGACGGCGAGTTCGCCCGCCGCAAGGGCGCGACCCTTGGCGCGATCCGCCAGCTCGGCGAGGGCAGCATGGTCGGGTCGGGGGTCAGCTGGACTCACGCCAATGGCAGCGACGGCAGCATCACCGAGGTGTTCGACAGCGCGATCGCGGTCGCGAACCGCCCGGCGAATTCGACCTTCGCCTTCCTCACCAAGGTCGGATATCGCAGCGACATGGTGGTCGGGGCGACCGCGGGGATGGCGGGGATCGGCGGCGCGACGGGCACAACCGCGCTCATCGTCACGGGCGATGCCAGGTCGCGCCGCCTGATCGGCAGCTTCTCCGCCAACTGGTCGCCGCGCAGCCGAGACAATGGCGCGTTCGTGCAGCGCTCCGAATTCGGCTTCTTCGCCGCGGGCCGCTACAATTTCGACCGTTATGATGGCTATAACCTCGCCGGCACCACGCTGCTTACCGGGCTCGATGCGCATCTCGCGATCGGCCGGCGCGTCGCAGTCGGTGGCAGCTTCACGCTGCGCGGCAACCTCGCTGATCACACCACCAACTTTGCGATCGGTCCATCGGCGAGTGTCGTGCCCGCCAGGAACATGCTGCTGTCGCTGGGCTACAACGTCACTGGCTTCCGCGACCGTGACTTCACTGCCGACCGCTCAACCAACCGGGGGGTGTTCGCAACGCTGAAGCTCAAGTTCGACACCAGCACCTTCGGGTTCCTGGGGCTCGGCCGGCGGTAGGAAAGGCAGCCAGCGCTTGGGCGGGCGCGCATCGCGCCACGAACGCCCTCGCTCAGGCTCGATCCTCAACCCAGTCGGCGGTCGGTTGGTTACGCAGAGACAGGGCTGGCGCATCGAGGCCGTCGGGCGGCGTGATATGCAAGGTTGCCGCCCTTTCCCCAGCGTCGGTCATTGCCGAACGACGGGTGCCCGAACGGTCAAGCAGGCCACGCAATGGGCGGCAGTTGTTCGCGGAAATTGCGGCGCGTCAGTTAAGCTGGGCCTGGATGCTGAGCGTGAAGCTGGGCGGGGTGCCGCTGGATCCGGCCATCGTGCCCCTGGGGTTGAGGCAGACGAACTTCACCGCAGCGTCATAGGCCGATATCGGCGTATAGGTGCAGCCGGCAAAAGTGGTCGGCGCCGTCGCCGAACTCGAATATCTGATGCCGGTCGCGGCGGTGAAAGTCAGCCCGCTGGTGGGTGAGCCTTGTGTGAAGATTGGAGAGGATGCCGTCCCGACCCGCACTTGGGAGGGCAAGGCGTCGATCAGCCATACCGAGTTGTTGGTTACCGTCGAGGGCCCGGTATTGGCCACGGTGAAGGTGTAGCGGATGATCGCGCCGGGAAGGAATTTGGGGTTGGTGGTGCCGTTCACCGGGTCCGACACCAGGGTCGAGCTCTTCAGGATCGTCAGCAGCGCGTTGGCGGCGCGCTTGGTGTTGGTGATCGTGCAGGTGACGATGTCGCCCACCGCCGGTGTGATCGTGCCGCCAGGGGTGGTCGGCAGTGTCGTCGTCGATCCGCCGTTGGCGTTGGTACAGGCCATGGTCGAGGTATATTGACTGAGAGCGGTTGTCCCCGCGCCATCCTCGTAGAGCATATAGGCGGTGCCGGGCACTAGCTGGGTCTGTGCGGTCGCGCCGTTGGCGATCGTCGCACCGGTGCCGGTGGTGGTGATGGTGGCAATGCTCGTCGCCCCCTGATCTATATTGAGCTCGAACTGGTCGGCCGCAAACTGGCGGCCGCTGGCGGCCAGTGCTTTCCTCAATGTCAGATGCGGAAAAGCCACTTGGGTGAAGGTGCATTGCACCACATCGCCATATTGCAGCGGGCCGAAGCTGTAGGATGAGGTGATGACCCCGCTCGGTAGCGGGGTGGGGGAACCGAAGCTGTTGGTGCAGGTCAGCGAGGAGCGATAATGCGACAGGGCGTTGACACTGCCGCCTGACATCGTTTGCACCAGAGTCACGGGAACCGCGGATGCGGGCGTCAGCGCTGCGGCGGTGAACGGCCCTGTACCGCCGCCGCTGGTCGCGCCGGCCGCGAGCGCCGTTCCGGTCAATGTGGAGTTGATCGAGAAGGTGAATTGGTCGGCCGTGTTCAGCCGGACCCCCGAGATCTGGGTATAGAGCCGGACCGAGGCGTAACGTACTGCAAACATCGCGCCCTCCAGGCCGGCGCCGACCAGCGATATGGTCACGGTGGTCGGCGTGCTGGTGCCGCCGATATAGGCCCCCACCGTGCCGGCAACGCCGGTTGCGGTTAAGGTGTTGGTGCCGACCCCCGACAGAATGGGGTAGATCGAACCACTGGTCGGCCCGGCCTGATCGAGTTGAACCCAGTTGCCGCCATTCGTCTGAAAACTCACCGATTCGCCGCCGTTGGTGGATTCGCCGTCAGCCGCCACGATCATATATTGCGTACCGCCGGTCGCCCCCGGCGGCGGAGTCAGCTTGATGTTCGACATGGTGATGGTCGCCGAGGTACCGTCATTGGTCTGGTACAGGATCGGTTGGCCGGCGATGCCGATAAAGGCAGTGTTGCCGATCGCCGCGCCCGACCAGGAAGGCGCCGCCGTCGTATCAAGTGCAGACGTCGATGCGACCTTCAGATTGAAGGTCATCACTGTGCCATCCTGAAGCGTCAGGCTGAAGTTCTGACCTGAGCCCGAGCGCGCGAGAGTGTCGTTGTAGGAAGAGAAGTCGATCCAGCAATAGGTCTGCCAGCCGGACGGCCCGGTCGTACCCTGCGAGGTTGCAATCGAGCAGCCAGCGGCCACCGCAGCCGGCGCGAAGAACAGCCAACCCAAGATAACGAGCAGCGTGGCTGCAAATTCTTTCAGACGCTTACTTGTCATCGACGAGGATCAGTTCCGCAGTTTGCCTCTTAACGGAAACGGCGTAGGTCGAAAGAGTTGTTCTCCAGTTAATCGGGACGCGGGGGGACGCCTGGACAGTAATTTATCTGCACTTATCAATGCAGGCTTATCCGCCCGATCCGGTCCCATCTTGACAACAATAGCCCGCCGTATTAATCGATGATGATAGCGCTACCATAAAGCGCGCAACCGGCCATCCGGCGTTGAAACGGAGGCCATGAGGAGGGGTTGAATGATGTCCGACATACGCTCGAAGCGCGTGCGCGCGGCGCTGCTCGCCGCAGGTTCGCTCCCGGCGATGATGTTAACGCTCCCGGCTTCCGCGCAATCGACCACGCAGGACCAGCCGACCGGAATTGCGGCTGAAGAACCCGAAGAAATCATCGTCCAGGGCTATCGCGCCAGCCTGAGCAGCGCGACCCAGGCGAAGAAGAATGCGACCGGCTTTTCCGACGCGATCTTCGCCGAGGACATCGGCAAATTCCCTGACACCAATATCGCCGAATCGCTGAACCGGGTTCCAGGCGTGACGATCAGCCGCGACATCACCGGCGAAGGTCTGCAGGTGACGATCCGCGGCCTGGGCACGAACTTCACGCGCGTGCTGCTCAACAATGCGCCGATCGCGGTCGCGTCGACCGGCCGCGACGGCGCGCAGAGCACCAATCGCGAGGTCGATCTGGACGTGTTCCCGACCGAGCTGTTCACCAGCCTGACCGTCAACAAGAGCTCAGTCGCGGCCATGCTGGAAGGCGGCGCGGCGGGCACCGTCAATCTGCGCAGCGCACGGCCCTTCGACAAGGAAGGCACACGCGTAACCTATTCGGGCCAGGCGACGAACATCAGCAATACCGGCAAATGGGGCTATCGCGGATCGGTGCTGGCCAGCACGACGATGGGCGATTTCGGCCTGCTCGTCGGGTTTGCCGGGGTGCGCAACCAGGTCAACGTCAACGGGTACGAGACCATCGGCCTGACCAACCCGAACCTATCGACACCGCAGGGCATCGCCGGCAGTACCAACGGTGTGCCCAACACGCCGACCCTCGCGCAGATCGCAGCGGCGCAGTGCCGCACCGCGCCCTGCAACGGCTCGGGCGGCGGCAACTTCACCATTCCCGGCACGGTGCCGTCGAACGCGGGTATCCCCGGTGTGGCCGCGGGAACCGTGATCAACCAGGACTTCCTGCTGGCGCAGAACCCCGGCGCGAATATCGGCCAGATCGACAATGGCCTGCTGCCGCGGCTCGGCCGTCCGGTCACCGAATCCGGCACCAAGGATCGCATCAGCCTGATCGGCAGCCTCGAATATAAGGGCGATGCGCTGCACGCCTATGTCGACGGCATGTATTCGAAGAAGAAGAACGATCTTCGCCGCATCGACATGAACTGGGTCGGGCGCAACGGCGCGGTCATCCCGGTCAACACACAATATGACCGCAGCGATTGCACGGCCGGCTGCGTCGTGACCAAGGGCACCTATTACAATGCGCAATTCTTCCTCGAATATCGCCCATTCATCGAGGACACCACTTATTGGGGCGTCAATCCCGGGCTGGAATGGAGCGTTGCGGACACGCTGAAGCTGAACTTCAACGGCAATTACACGAAGAGCAAATTCCACCGCGAGGTGCCGACCGTGCTCGTGATCACGCCGGCCAATTCCGGCGTCACGGTCAATTACGACAACACCGGCGGCGGCATTCCGAGCATCACCTCCAATGTCGATCTGAACAAGCCGACCAATTTCGGCTGGCCCGGCGGCCGGGTGAATATTCAGGACGAATATCGCACGACCAAGACCAAGGGCGTCCGCGGCGACCTCACCTGGGGCGACACCCATCTGAATCTCAAGGTAGGCAGCGCCTATGACGACGTGTCACGATCGATCACGGCAACGGACAACAGCCAGGCCTTCCAGAACGCGGTGTGCGGCAATCGGCCGAGCGTGTTCCTGCCGAGCCCTAACACCCAGCCGCCCTGCGAAGGCCTGAACACGCCGACCCCCGGCGCGGGCTATCCGACCTATCCCACGCTCGGCACCGGCTTCTCGACCGGGCTGGGCCCGCTGACCTATGGCGGATCTCTGATTCCCAATTCGGCGGTCGCATCATTCCTCCAGCCAAGCAGTTCACTCGGCTTCATCACGGTCGACTGGGACAAGTTCAAAAAGGCGTCCAACTATGACGCCTTCCACGACGCCTCGCCGCCGGCGACCGGATCCAACACCGGTGCCTCGGGCGGCTATGTCCGCGAGAAGACGCTCGGCATCTATGGCGAGATGAATGGCGACCTGCCGATCGGGGACAACCGCCTCACCTTCAACGCGGGCGTGCGCTGGGTGAAGACCGACCAGCAGATCGGCGGCTATGTATCGATCTCCGATCCGCGCAACGCGCGCGATCCGGACGGGGCGGGGCCGCTGCCCGCGGCATGCCCGGGCACGGGCAATCCCCGCGACGGCTCCTGTTATCCGAACCTGCTCAACTTCGTTTACACGGACGCGAAATACGAGAACTGGCTGCCATCGGTGACGACGGCCTTCCATGTCGGCGACAAGGCCGTGCTGCGCATGGCCATATCGCGCACCATGACCCGGCCGAATCCGTCCTCCATGCTGCCCGGCCTCAATTTCTCGAGCCCGTCTGCCGATGTCGGCAGCGTCGGCAACCCGTCGCTCGAGCCTTTCCTGTCGACCAATATCGATTTCGGCGCCGAATATTATACTGGCCAGGAAGGCTATATCGGCGTCGCGGCATTCCAGAAGGACGTCACCGGTTTCACCGTGAACGGCAACGTCACCGTGCCGTTCAGCGCGCTGTCCGCGTATGGCGTCACCTTCGAGACGCTCTCGCCGACTCAGCAATTGGCGATCAATTCGCGCGGCGGCCCGAACGCCGCGAGCGTCGTGCTGACGCAACAGGTCAACGCCAGCGGCACGCTGACGGTCAAGGGTCTCGAGGGCAATTGGGTGCAGCCGCTCGATTTCCTGCTAGGCCGGTATCTCGGCATCAACGGTTTCGGATTCAGCGCCAACATCACGCTGATCGACCAGAAGGGATCCGGCGCGGCGCCAGCGATCGCGACCGGCATCGCCCCGACGACCTACAACATCACTGCCTATTATGAGCGCGGGGGCATCTCGGCACGGCTGTCGACGACGTTCACCGATGGCTTCGTCGCCTCCGGAACGAACCAGAACGGCATTCCCGCCGCAGCGCTCTACACCGACAAATATCAGCAATGGGATTTCGGCAGCTCGGTGGATCTCGGCGAGATCTTCGGCAACGAGCGCCTCCCGGAGCTGACCTTCGACGTCCAGAACATCTTCAAGGAGCGTCAGCGCAGCTATTTCCAGTTCGCCAACGCGACCTACACGGACTTCAATCCGGGCCGTCAGGTCATGGTGGGCCTGCGCGGGCGCTTCTGATCCGTCGCACCCTATCGAGCTCCCCTGGGGGCCGGCTATTCCCTGGCCGGCCCCATTTTTTGTGGCTGGTCAGGCGCGCGTACGGGTTCCTGCATCGTGACTGACGGCACGCGGCCAGTCAGCCTGCCCCATACAGCGCAAGGCCGAGGAGATTTTCATCTCCTCGGCCCCGACCGATCCGAAAGGGATCAGAACTTCGCGCGGACGCCGATGCGATAGATCCGGCCGAGCGTGTCGTAGAGTGCCGGGTTCACGTCGAGCCCGGTATTGGTCTGCGGGGACGCTGTCGGATCGTGATCGAAGAGATTGTCGACCTTGAAGAAGGTCTCGATTCCTTCGGTCACTTTCAGCGAACCGCCGATATCGATATAGAAGGCGCCCTTCATCTTGTTGTAATCGATCGTGGGATGGTTGGTGGTCGAGGTCGGGCAAGCGGTGCTGCAAACGACATATTGGTTGCCGAACACACCGTCGCTGAACCAGCGCTCCTGGACCGTGAAGCTGAACTGGTCGTTCCGGTAGCTCTGGGTCGCCAGCCATTTCCAGTCAGGCGTGTTGCCGGTGTTGGCGCCGGCCTGGTCCACGACGTCGACATTGGCGATGCCCGCATCGACGAGGAATTCACGAATGTGCGTGCCGAGCGCGCGGATGGTGAAACTGCCCGGCAGGCCGAGCGGCCTCTGCCACTGGTAGCTCGCCTCGATGTCGAAACCGCTGGTTTTCCACGAGGCGAGATTGAATGGCTGGACGTTGATGAAATTGTCGGCCTGATTGACATTGTCCAGCTTGAAGGCGCTGCAGAAGGACTGGATGCCGTCCGCGCAGAATTGCACGATCTGCGCCGCCGACAGAGTCGAGATCACGCCCTTCAGCTTGATGTTGTAATAGTCGAACGACAGGCTCAGCCCGGGCAGCCAGGACGGACGCGACAGAACGATGCCCAGTTCGGTGTTGCGCGCGATTTCCGGCTTCAGATCGGGATTGCCGACCGTGTTCTGGAACGCCTGCACCGGCGGGCCGAACGGATTGGTGAAGCTCGGCTGCGTCGTGACGGTCGGTGCTGCGAACAGCTCCGACAGGTTCGGCGCGCGGACGTCGCGCGACGTCACCGCCCGCAACCGGATACCGTCGAGCGGTGTATTCCAGGTGCCGCCGAGCTTCCACGCCCAGACCGTGCCGGACGTGCTGTAGTGAGTCACTCGACCGGCACCGTTCAGGTTTGCGCGACCGATCGATTCATTGTCGAACAACGGCAGATCGAGTTCGAGGAAGCCTTCATACACCTCATATTTGCCGCGCCCGTTCTTGTAGTTACCGGCCGCCCAATTGCTCCCCTGGCCTGCATTGAGCAACGGGTCAGCAGGGTAAGCAGCGCTGTTCGGGCTGATGGCGGAAACGCCGGCACCGTACGGATCGGCATTCACGCGGTAGAATTCTCGGCGATACTCACCACCAAAGGCTACCGACAACGGACCGGCCCACAGGTCGACCGGTTGTCCGGAGAAGTTGAGGCTGGCGACATCCTGCGTGAGCTTGGTGTGCTGGAAAGGCCCGTTGGCGGGCGTGATATAGGCAAGCGCTGCCGACGATGGGACGCCACCGAAGATGTTGATCGGCTGGCATCCCGCGGCCCGCGCTGCGGCATCGGCGCAGACGATGGCGCCGTTCAGCGTGATCGCATTAGCCGCGGCCAGATAACGGTTCTGGATGACGATATCATGGACCTCGATGTCCGAGATCGTGGTGCCGTGTTCGTAATAAGCGTCATACTTCCAGTCGGACCCACCCACATCGAACTCACCCTTGAGACCGCCGACGAAGCGGTATTGGCGGCGATCGGTAGAGACCTTGGGATCCGGGAAATAGCCGTTGCTTGAGCCGAAGTTGAACTTCGTGATGCCGGCAGTGACGCACCGATCCTTCACCAGCTGCGGCAGGAACGCGTTCGAACACTGGACGTCGGCCAGGTTCTGCCGATTGTAACCCGGGCTTGGCTGATTGCTGGTCGTCACCTTGGCAACGTTGACGGTCAGGTAGATTTCGTTGTTTTCGGCGAAGTCGTAGCCGATCCGGCCAAAGCCGTTGATGCGCTCGAGCGCCGACTTCAGCGATGCGCCCGAACCCGGCGCGCCCGTCAGATCGCCGCCGACGCAGAAGCCGTTGCCGGCGAAGCAGCCCGTGACAGTGCCGGTGCCCGTGGGCGTACCACCCGACCCGTAATTGAAATTATAGGGTGCGCCGTTCTGGTCGAACGCGATGCCCTGGAGCGGGCCGTTGTTGATCAGGCCATAGCGGGCATATTGATAAGGCTGCGCATAGTCGCGGTAGTTGAACCGCGGCCGGCCATTACTGGACTGCCCGGTATCCATCAGCGTGGTGGCGCGATACCAGTCGCGGCCGCCAGCCAGGTCGGTGCCGAAATCGCCCGGGCCGACGCCGTCTTCATGATCGAACTCGCCGCTGACGATCACGTGCAGGCGGTTGTCGAGGAAGGCCCCGCCCCAGGCGCCCTGGACGAGCACCTGCTCGTCATCGCCATAGTTGGTGATGCCGCCCTGGACGTTGCCCTTGAAGCCGGTGAACCGCGTGTCGGTGATGAAATTGACCACGCCGCCGACCGCGTCCGAACCATAGGATGCCGAGGCACCGCCGTTCACCACGTCGACCCGCTTCACCAGCAGCTGCGGGAACATGCTGATATCAGGAACACCCGTCACGTTGGCGCCGACGACCCGCTGGCCGTCGAGCAAGGTCAGCGTGCGGATCGGCCCAAGGCCGCGCAGCGAGAAGGAACTGAGCCCCTGCTGGCCACTCGAGGTGCTGAACGTGCCGGTCGCGGCGCCAGTCGAGCCCTGCAGCGACGGCAGCTGGGCGATGGTGTTGAAGATGTTGGGCTGCGCGTTGTTCGCGATTTGCTCTTCGCCGATCATCGTCGTCGGAGTCGGCGCGTTGAAGCCGCTCGACATGATGCGCGAGCCGGTGACGATGATGTCACGCTCCGGCGTTTCGGCGGGCGGGGTGGACTGGAGCGGGGCTGGCGCGACCGTGTCCCGCGCAGCAGGCGCGGTCTGCGCCGAAGCCGGAGCAAACGCCAGCGCGGCGGCGAGTGCCGCCAGGCTGGTAGCGCTACCACGAATCAGCGTCAAAGTGCGACGATCAAACGAAACATTCCCCATCATCCATCCCCTATTTGTTGTCATGGGCGCGTGCATTCAGCCAAAGCACTTCGCCGGTACGCGCCCCTGCTTACCGGATCAGGCCGCCTCCATCATCTACGACCATGGTCGCAGACGCGATCGTGCCGATGCTGCGCTCACGGCAGCGCCGAATAGAGCGCGTGATGAGTGAGGATGAACAGCGTGCGCCCGTCGGCGCCGCCGAACAGCAACTGCAGCGGCCGCTCGGGTACGTCGATCCGGCCCACTTCCCTGCCGTCCGCCGCATAGACGAACACCTGGCCGTTCGCGACATAGACGCGCCCATCCGGACCCGCCGCCACGCTCTCTCCGCCGCGCGCCGCGAAGGGCTTCAGGTCAGTCACCGCGCCGCCGGCGCCGAGCAGGCCGGAATAGGTCCGGTTTTCGGAGCCGTTGGCAATATAGATTCGCTCGCCGACCCTGCCGGTGACCCAGCCATAAGTATCGAGCGTATCGGAGAAGCGCCAGCCAAGGTGGTTGGCAGGCCCCTGCTGCCAGACGCGGAAGGCGGGCAGGACCAGGCTGCCGTCGGGCGACACATAATCGCGCTGCTTTGGCACGGCCATGTCGCGCGCGAACATCTCGGCGAGCGTGGTGAAGTGATCGGTGGCCGGATCATATTGGTCGCGGAATTCGCCATTGTTCCAATAGCTGCCGGGCAGCGCAATGCGCGCGCCCGAGCGGTCGGTAGCGGGAGTCGGCGCGATCACCCGGACGGCGTCGGGCGCGCCAGGCTTGACGCTGTAGACGGTCGCCTGCGGCCCGTCCGAGGACAGTACCAGCAGATTGCCAGACCGATCGACCGCGAGGTTGATCGGATCGAGCGGCGCATCGGCGACGATCGACAGCCCCTCCTGTTCCGACCAGCCATGGATGCGGTGATATTGCCGGTCGACGAAGTAGAGCTTGCCGGCCGAGTCCACCGCGCCGCCGCCGAGCGCATAAAAGTCTCCGGCAAGCCGCTTCACGGGTGTCAGCGCGGGAGCCGCGGCGGGAACCGCAGCGTCGGTCACGTCGAGCACCGCGAACTCGCGCTCGCGCACCTCTGCACCGCGCGTCAAATCCTGGATCGCGTTCGAATAAGGGTATTTGCTCGCGCGCAGATAGGTGCCGCAGCCATTGGCGTCGCAGGTCGAGAAACCGCTCTCAGCGTTCACATGGACATTGCGGAACCGGATGTTGGTCGAGCCATAGAGCCTGACCGCCGCCGGTGCCGGCTGGAGCGAGCGGGTGACGCGGTAGCCGTGGAAATTGGCGAACAGGATGTCGCGCGAATTGCGTACTTCCAGCGCCACGGTGCTGCGGCCCTCGCCTGCCTCCTCCTCGGTCTGCGGCGCGAGGAATTCCCAGTTGCGCACGCGATCGAGCACGATCTCGGCGCGTACATGATGCTCGGCCGACATCTCGTAGACATAACCAGGCGTTGCCGTATCCGACACGTACAGCCCGGCCTGGGCGTAGGTATTGGGCGTCCACAGACCGTTGAAGGTGCCGCCGCCGCCATCGGTGACCCACAGGCTGGCATATTGCCCGTCCCAGCGCTTCTTCGGATCGGCATCGGCCGTGTGGTTGGCATTGTACGGATCGAAGCGGCTGCCATCGGCGAGATTGGTGCCGTGGCCGCCCTGGAACTTCACGTCGTCGACCAGCGAGCGTTCGCCCGCACGCCACAACAGCGCCGTCGCACGCGGGTTGATGCCGCCGGTGGCGAGACCAAGGCCGGAGACGATCGCGTCGCCGCCCCTGGCGCTCTCCACCAGCGCCCTGGCCGGGCCCACGCCGCGATAGGCGGGTGTATCGTCCGCCAGCACGATCTGAGTCAGGCTGGGATGCAGGCCGATCAGCACACTGTCCGGACGCAGCTTCAGCGTGTCGGTGACGCGGTAGAAGCCGGTTGGGAAATAGAGCACGCGGTGCGAGTCGATCGCGCGCTGGAGAGCCGCAGTGTCGTCGGTCGCATTGTCACCCTTCACACCGAGATCGCGGACGTTGGTCCAGGCCGCGGTCCCGGGAAAGGCGCGGATCGCCGGATCGCGGCGGCGCGGCAGGGACGACAAAGGCGCCGCGTCGATGCGCGTCGCATAGGTGCCGGGCTGGCCCAGCCCCGGCAGGGTCAGCCCGTACGTGAACTCCTTGACCCGGTAGCGCGCCGCCGGCCCCGCCACGGTCCTGCCGCTGTCGCGGAAGCGCGCGAAGACCGGGGTGCCACTGGCCAGAGCGTTGTCGAAACCGATCTGGGTGTAGCTGTTGCCTTCATTGCTGATGATCACGCCGGCCCGCGAGACATTCTCGAAGCGGACATCCTTGCCCCACAGCCAGTCGCCATAGCCGCGATCGATCTCGATCCCGACAGGCACGTTGCGGAACACGGTATTGACCAGCGTCAGCCCGGCCTCATGCTCGCGGATCGCAGCGTCGCGCTGGCCCTCGAACACCGAATCGAGCAGCGTATATTGCCAGGCCGGCGAGGTCTTCTCGGCGAGGATGCCGTAGCGCCCGCCATAGAAACGCAGGTCCATGCCGAGATTGCCGACCTGATAGATACCCGCCAGCGCCGAACCGAGATGAAAATCGATGTGGCTGAGATAGGTGTGCTGCGCCGTGTGGAAGCGCACGCCCGTCGCCGCCGGATTGCCCGCGCCGATCTCGAAATCCACATTGGCCATGGCCGAATAGAAGGTGCCCGAATTGGCATCGGCAATGTCCGGATCGAAGGGCACGCTGGTCGGCGGCGGCACCGGCACCTTGCCGCGCAGCGGCACGCCACCGGGCCCCGGGGCACGGCCGCCGGGCTGGTTGCCGGTGAAGAAAACCATGCTGCCCACACCGTTCTGGAAGCCGGGCGTGTTCGGGGCGAGCAGGAGCACCGGGCGCGTCCTGCCCACGCCGAACAGGCGCACGCCGGGCCACATATACAGGGTGCGGGTGAGCCGATGCCGGCCCGAGGGCAGGAACACGATGCCGCCGCCGGGCTTTGCCGCCGCCGCATCGATCGCCGCCTGGATCGCCGCGCTATCGTCGGCCAGGCCGTCGCCGCGCGCCTTGACGGTGACCGCGCCCGGATCCGTCGGCGCCACCAAGAACGCCGAGACCGAGCGGACGGGCTGAGCGTCGGCGGCTGGGCCGATCTGCATCGCTGCGGCAATCAGGCATAGCGCGATCGCGCGTGCTGCGTTGGCCATCATGCCTCTCCACCCTTCTCTGAACCCATTTTCAGCTACCAGCCCGATAAGCGTGTGCCGGCCTAGCCGCGACCGCGACAAAGGTCGCAATGGTCAAAGCCGGCGACGCGCCCAATAGCATCGCATCCGGACGCGTGGCTCGAATTCGCGCCGACGTGACGAAAGCTGAGGACGAGCAGTGCCATCACAGCGGAACAAGACCGGATTGCCGCGCTGCGCGATTGTCGTGATGGGGGTGAGCGGTTGCGGCAAATCGACGCTGGTCACCCACCTCGCCGCCATTCTGTCCTGCCTCGCCCTTGAAGGCGATGGTTTCCATGCCGCAGCAAGCATCGCCAAGATGCGGATCGGGCAGCCGCTGGACGATGCTGACCGCTGGCCCTGGCTCGATCGGCTGGGCGCCGCGATCGGCCTGGCCGTGCGCGAGGACGGCATCGTGGTCGCGGCCTGTTCGGCGCTCAAGCGATGCTATCGCGAACGGCTCGAACAGGCGGCGGGCGTGCCGCTGCTGTTCGTGCTGCTCGACGGCGATCGTGCCGAAATCGCGGCGCGGCTCGCCGAGCGCAAGAGCCATTACATGCCGCCAAGCCTGCTCGACAGCCAGTTCGCCGTGCTGGAACGTCCGGCCGCCGACGAGCGCGCCCTCACATTGCATTGCTATGCGCCGGTCGAGGAGCTTGGCCGTGACGTCCTTGCCTGGGCACGAAGCGGCGTGATCCTGGCTGCTGGCTAGCCGCGTTCCCGCCGGTGGGTGGAGCGAAATTTTTTTCCCCTGTTATGGTCAATTTTGTTGGATATTTTCCTGATTAATATCAATAGCTTAAAAGCATTTTTCCCTGTTATTGGATAACAGGGGAAAAACTCAGTGAAAACGGGGCAGACGAGCCTCTTAGGGAACAGTTCTGCACGGGGTCGGGGGCGAGGAATCGACGCTTCACCATGGGAAAGAGCGAGCCGAGGTTTCACCAAACCCGGCCAGTCCGCCGTGCAACGACCTCGATCGCGGTTGAATCGATCAAAACGAAACTTTTCTAACCCTTCCCGCGTGTCTCGCCTTCGTGCGGCCCCGTCTCGCTATGGCATCAGCCGCTTGCGGCCCTGCGACAAATGCCAGCGCATCGCCAGCGCAGCACCGTCCGCATCCCCCGCGCGGATCGCATCGACGATCGCGTCGTGCTCGTCCATCATCGTCCCGATCACCTCCGGGGGACGCGAGCGCGAGATATCGACGCCGGCCCGCAGGATGAGGATCACCTCCTCCTCCAAACAATCGAAGGTCGCAACGAACGCGCTGTTGCCGGTCGCCTCGGCAATGGCGCGGTGCAGCAGCCAGTCCTCAGCATGCGCCGGGTCGCTGGACAGGAGTGCGGCGCGCAGGGCGGCGAGGGCGGCCTCGATCGCCTCCATCTGCTCGTGCGAGCGGCGTTGCGCGGCAAGCCGGGCGGTTTCGGCCTCAAGCACGAAACGGACTTCAAAAGTGCCGAGCGTCGCCGCCAGGCCGTGCATCGGCATGTGCGAGCCGAGCCGTTCCGAGGGACGGCGTTTCACATAGGAGCCTGCGCCGCGCCGCGCCTCCGTAATGCCGTCGGCAGCGAGCCGCACCAGCGCCTCGCGCACGATCGTGCGCGACATGCCGAACATTTCGGCGAGCCGCGCCTCGGACGGCAGGCGGTCGCCGGCCACCAGATCATCGTCGTTGATGATCTGGACGATCGCGGTGTAGGCGCGATCCGCCAGCCTCCCCTCCTGCACGACGGGCCTTTCGATGCCGATGCGGGTGCCTGCCACGATCATATGACGTAGCTGAGCGCCACGACCGCGGCGAGCCCCGCCACCGATATGACCGTCTCCAGCATCGACCAGGTGCGGAAGGTGTCGGCCGTGCTGGTGCCGACATAGCCCTTGACCAGCCAGAAGCCGGGATCGTTGACATGGCTGAAGAACACGGAGCCGGCCCCGATCGCCAGCACGACCAGTTCGGGCGACGCGCCGGAGGCCGCGACCACGCCGGGCATGACGCCGACCGCAGTGATCGTCGCCACCGTCGCCGAGCCGGCGGCGAGCCGGATGCCGACCGCGACCAGCCAGCCGAGCAGCAGCGGCGATATCGAATACATCATCACCACCCGCGCGAGCAGATCCGACAGGCCGGCGCTCACCAGCACCTGCTTCAGGGCGCCACCGGCGCCGATCGCCAGCAGGATCGCCCCGGCCGGGCCCATCGTCTCGAACCAGACCGCATCCTGGATCGCCGCGTCCGTCAGCCGGCGCCCAAACAGCAAGGGCAAAGCGAGGAGATTGGTGACGAGCAGCGCCAGCACCGGATTGCTCGCGGCGGTCAGCCAGGCCGCGTCCTTGAGCCCCGGCGCCAGCTTGCCGAGTTCGCCCGCTGCGATCAGCACGATCGGCAGCAGCACGATGAACAGCGAGACGGCCCGCCGCGGGGGCGTCAGATCAAGCGCGTGATCGCTCAGCACCGGTTCGGTCAGCTTCACGCCGCGCGTCGTGAACTTCGCCAGCACCGGGCCGGCGAGAATGGCGACAGGGATCGCGATAATGATGCCATAGAGCATGGTGAGGCCGAGGCTGGCGTTCAGCGCCTCGACCGCAAGCAGCGGACCGGGATGCGGGGGCACCAGTGCATGGACCACGCCGAGACCGGCCAAGGCGGGCATGATCAGCCGCAGCTTGGCCGCGTCCCGATCGCCATCGTCGGGCATCGCCGCCGCCGCGGCCACCACGATCGGCAACAGCAGCACCAGCCCGGTTTCGAAGAAGAGCGGCAGGCCGATGATGATGGCGATGCCGAGCGTCGCCCAGGGCGCGGCCTTCGGCCCGGTCAACCGCAGCGCGCCGGTGGCCAGCGACGCCGCCGCGCCCGACAGATGCAGCATCGCCCCAAGCGACAGGCCCAGCGCGACGACCAGGCCGGTGCCGCCGACGATGTCGCCGACGCCCTTCTGCACTGCCTTGGCGGTATCCCCGAGCGGCAGGCCGGCCAGGATGCCGACGGCGAAGGCCCCGCACAACAGGCCGATAAAGGGATGAAGGCGGCCCCGGACGATCATCACGATCGCGAGCGCAATACCGGCGATGGCGGCCATCACCAGCCGGATATCGGCGCCGGTCATCGGCAGGGTCCCCACCGCGTCGTGCGGCCGTTCATCGTTACGGGCATTCCCGTCCTCCCCTTTTCCCGCGGTGTCTTCGCCCACGGATCATGTATCATATCTGTAGGACAGGTTTTTGCAACACAGCCGCAAAAAAGGCTTGATCAAGCACTCATTTGAAGAACATACTGAAAGCTGTCCAACCGATTCCGGCACAACCGGGACATGGACCGGACGCGCGGCGAGACCGATCCGCCACAATGACGGGGCCAAAGAGCCGAGGGAGGATGATATGAAGGGCGATTTCCAGCAAGCTCGTCAGATGGCGGCGACACCAGCCGTGAAACCGTGCGCGATCGAGCGCGCGAGCACGCCGGTGCGGCTTACGCCGACTCAGATCAAGGTGATGCGCGGCGTTCGTTCGGGCCAGCTCAACAAGCAGATCGCGTTCGACCTGGGCATCGCCGAAGCGACGGTGAAGGCGCATATGACAGCGCTGATGCGCAAGCTCAACGTGCGCAACCGGACCCAGGTCGCAATCGCAGCGCAGACGCTTACGCTTTACGCCTCCTGATCGTCGGTACGCCCTTCCTCACCGGGTCATGATTGCGCCAGGGCGGCCCGGCTGCTTGCGATCGCGGTTTCGCACCATCCAAAAAAGCCCTCGCAGAATTTCGCGCCCGCTTCGTCGCACTGAATGTCACGCCGCAACGTTGCCAGACCCTTCGTCATCCGCGGAACGTTGCGCGCCAGCAGAGACTTGATGTCCCGCCGCACAGCGGCATCTTCCTCCTGCCGCAGCATTTCCAGATCCAGCTGCAGGATATGCATGAACGAATATTGCGCATGCAGCACGGCGGTCATGGGCCGCAGCATCTCGATCACCACCGGGCTTTCATACAATTGTTCCGGCCGATTGATGACGATCCGGTCGGCGGCTTGGTTGCGGACGCCCATGATGCGGAGTTTCAAATGGGCGGTTTCGTGAACGATCGCCTGTGCCGTCGCCAGCGGGCAATCGACCGTAAGGGCGATGACGCCGGGCCGGGTATCGACCGAATGGCTGGATGACCGCAGCGGCCCACCGCCGACGGGATCGGTGAATGGCTGGATGACCCGCACGATCTGCGGCCATTGCGCCGCCATGGGGGGCCAGCGCCCGACATAATCGATGGCACGCGCCAGCACCTCGGGGGTGCCGGCTACCGCCACATAGGGGGGCGACGGCATAAGCGGGCCTTCGCACGACAACGTCACCCGCCCGTCGCACACCGTCGGCCCCGGTTCGGGCGACGTCGTGGATGCGCGCGAGGCCCGATCGAGCGCCAGCAGAGTCGCCGTGTCCTTGCCGTCCGGCTGTGGCTCGCTCATCCGGGCCCAGTCGATGCCCGAGCTCATTCCGCCGCCACGCGCGGCACTGGTGCCTGTTCCGCCACGAGCATGGCAGCGGAGATTCGATGTGCACGACCCGGCTCGAGCGTCATGCCGAGCATTGTCGCCATCGCCTCGAGCGACCCGAAGCGCCGGAGGGCGCGATCGCTGGCGAGCGGGACGATCGACCGCCCGAGCGCGGTGAGGCCGGCGACGATCGCGTCGCGGGCCGCCCCGGACAGGGCAAGCAGCGGTTCGGGATCGACCAGAACGAGATCATAGCGATCGGCCGCCTCTCGCCACCCGCTTGCCTCGGCCATCCAGTCGGCCTCGACGATCATGGCCCGCCCCTCGCCCAATCGGTCCCGCGCAAGCGCGGCAGCGGCCCGATCAGCTTCCATCCCGCAGATGCGCAGCGACGGCCTGCTCTGGGCCAGCAGTTCAAGGAGGAGTCCGTTGCCGCAGCCGAGATGAATCGCCGTTTTCGATTTCCGGATCAGCGCCGATTGCTCCCACAGGATGCAGCTCCAGCGCGACCGCTGCGCGAACCGGGTGGCGAAACCCGCGGCGACGTGACTGTCGTCCGCCACTGCGAGGTCGCCGGCGCCCGGCAGGGCGCGCACCCGATCCGGCATCGTCGGCGCGGCGAAGATCGACGACAGGCCGGCGGGTGCCCCTTCGGGCACGAGCGCGCCGCTGGTGACGGGAGGCGGCGGCGGGCTTTGCGAGTCCGACAAATGGATGAAGCGAAACGCGCCGGTTTCCACCTGCGCCACGCCAGCGGCAACCGAGGCCCTGGCGCGCCACTGGACCATGTCCGCTAGCCAGTCCGCTTCGTCACGCCACCCGAGCGCACGCATCGTCGCCAGAAAATCGTCCGCCAGCTTGTGCGAGGCGGTGCAGTCGGGGCCGCAGGGCAAGTGACGAACGGGTCCAAACCCCATGGCGCCCATCATCACGCCGGTCGCGGCGGGATGATCCGCCCATGCCCGATCCGCCAGCAGCGCCGCCAGCGGATCCGATGCGCCGCCGCGAATCCGGGCGATCCAGGCCTGCGCGCAACAGGGGGGATAGCCGCCGGCCAGTGCCGCCGCGATCGACGCATCCTCTTCCCGCGACAGCCATGCCGCCTCGGATGCAGACTTCGCCACGACGAACGGGAAGGTCATCTGCGTGAGCGGATCGGCGCGATTCCCCGCGCCGTCGCCGATTTCGATGGCGCGCAATGTCGGCCGGCCTGCCTTTCGGGCAAGGCCGAGCGCCTGCAGCCGCTCGACGAATCCGGGCAAGGCCGCATAGGAACACCAGATGACGCCGGCCCCGATCCTGCCCGCGGCGATCAGGTGCAGCTCGGTCTCGACTGCCGCCGCAGCGAGCCTGGCCAGTCTCGGCTCCCAGATCGTCCGGGTGCGCGAACTCGCATAGGACAGCCGGTGCCGTACGGCCTGTGCCGTGACGGCTTCCGCCTGCGTCGCCGACAGCGGGGGCCGCGGCCAGCTCAGCCAGGGCGTCGTCATGCCGATGCCCGGACCTCGCAGAGCGATGCCAGCGACGGATTCGCCCCCATTTCCCACGCCTCGACCAGCGCCCGCTCGATCGCCGGGCGGGCGGGCGACAGGCTGAGCGCGCTCTTGCCCTGCACGGTCATCTCGCTCTCGATATCCTCGAACAGCGCGAACCAAACCGCGCAGTCGGACGATCGCAGGCGCCAGTCGCCAGCGAGCGCAGTGCCCGGGCAATTGCCCTTGCACATCAGGAAGAAGCGACATCCGGCGCAGCCCCCGTCGGCCATCGGCGTGCGGTACAGGCCGAGCTGCCGTTCATAGCCCGGGTTGGCCGCCTGGAGATGGCCGACTCCGTCCTTGGTGGTCCGCCCGCAATTGCCGAGCGAACCGTCGCCTTCGACCCCGACAACTGCCTGGGTGGCATAGGGATCGCAGGCGTGGAAAATGCACGATGCGTCCCGGTCGTCGCCGAGCAGCAGCGCACGCATCTCGCCGAACAGGTCGAAGGCGATCGAACCGAAGCCGCGCTCGATCGTCCGCATCCGGCGCAATACCGCGATATTCTCGGCATCGCTGAGCGGCAGGCCATCGCCCGCCACCGTATCGTCCTTCTCGAGCGTGTGCAGGCGGACCCGCCTGATCCCGAGCCCGTCCAGGAATTCGAGCCACTCGCACAGCTCGTCCAGGCGGGCACCAGCGTTGATCCGGTTCAGCGTCACGATGATGTTCGGGGGCATGCCTTCGCGGCACAGGGTTTCGATCAGCGCTTCGGTGCGCGCGGTCGCGCGGCGAGTCGCTGCGAGCGTGCCCGCCCACCGCGCATCGTTGAGCGGGCCCGGCCCGTCGATCGAAATGCCGACGCGGACATGGTAGGTGCGGAACAGATCGATATCGTCCGGTTCGACCAGCGTGCCGTTGGTCTGCAGGCCGGTGCCGCCGTGGCGATCGAGCCCCAGGGCAAGCAGGCGCTCGATATCGCGGCGCGGCGTCATCATGATCTCGCCGCCGAACAGGCTGAACGGCTGCCCGATATCGGCAAGCCGCTCGATCACGGCATCGATATCGTAGCCGGCGGGGATGTTGCCGGCGGTACGGACATTCTCCTGATAACAATATCGGCATTTGATATTGCACTTGTCGCCGAGCGGACGGACCTCGACCGTCATGCCGATAGTCCCGCCATTGCGTTCATCGCATTGTGGCGCGGACGATGCAGGGCGTCCCGCTTCGCCTCGGCCGCGTCGTCAATCGCGATGAGATAGCCATGCGGCATGTCGGCACGCCCATCGGCGTCGAAGATCTCGCGGCCACCCTCGGTGACGAGGGTCATCAGCACGCCGTCGATCTCGATCAGGAAGCCGCGGCGGCGCATCTCCCACAACGCCCGTTCGGTGTCGGTGGCGCCGTACCGCCCATCAAGCCGTTCATGGATGGTCACGCGGGAAAATGGCGCGCGCAGCAGATCGAGCACTGCGAGATCAGCGCCTTCAGCGAAGAAATACTCCTGATCGGCGCAACTGCGCGTATCGCGGATCAGCTTCCCGTGTACTGCCTCGGCCATGGTCAGTTGCGGGGTGACACGGCCGCGCTCCCAATGCGAGCGCCATAGCGCGACGGCAGCCTTTAGCGGCGCCAGGTCAGCTTCGCTTGCCGAGGTCGGCGCGCTGCCCTGGAAGAAATAGGCCATATCGGCGAGATCGGCCTCGGGAATATCGAACAGCGCGCCATAGGCGGGCATCGGAACGACGTTGTCGAAACCGATCGTCGCGGCCTGATCGTAATTGGGGCTGAAACGGTCCAGCCGGATGCGCAGGCAGCTGTTGGGCGGCGTAAGATGCTCGAACAGCGGCAATTGCACCGCCAGTCGCGCATAATCTTCCGGCGGCTCGCCCGGAAAGCCGTACAGGATCGACCAGATGGTGCCGACGCCGATTTCGCGACTGTTGCGCAGCAGCTTGAGGTTGGTGAGCGCGCTCACCCCCTTGCGCATGATCTTCAGGACGGCGTCGGACAGGCTCTCGATGCCGGGTTGCAACCAGGTCGCCCCCGCCCGGCCCAGGGCCGTGAGCTGGGCTTCATCCATGTTCGCCTTGATTTCATAGAATAGCCGGCGCGACCTGGCGTTACCGTCCCGCTCGACCAGCTTGCGCATCACGCCGTCGATATGGGGGATGCTGAGAATATTGTCGGTCGCGAAGAAACGATCGATCCCATGAGCGGCGCCGAGCGCCTCGATCTCGTCGACCACCCGCTCCGCCGATTTGGCGCGATAGGCCATGCCGGTCGGGTTGAGGCCGCAAAAGGTGCAGTGATGCTTCTGGCCCCACCAGCAGCCGCGCGACGATTCGAACGGGATCGACGGCCGCACACGCTCCCGCTCGGACAAGCAGGCGAGCTGATCGAAATAATCGGCATAGTCGGGGACGGGCAGCACATCGAGATTGTTGACCGGAACCGCGGCGAGCGCGGCCGGCGCTTCACGGCCGATGCATCCCGGAACGGGCGATGCATCCCCGCTCCCGCGCAACAGACCCTCGACGAAGGGCGCGAAATCGAGCTCCGCCTCGCCGGTGAAGACATAATCGATCTGGGGATAGTGCCGCAGCAGCGTCGCGCCCATCGGCCCGTGGCAATTGGCGCCGCCGAAGACGATCCTGGTCGCCGGCGCGCGCCGCTTAACGCCGGCGGCGATCGCCAGCGAGGCTGCGGTTTGTTCGAACATCGTGGTGAAGCCGACGATCCGCGGATCGTTCTCCAGGATCAGATCGACTGCATCCTCCACGAACGGCGCTGCGATCTGCGCGCGAACGTCGAAAAGCCGCTCCAGCTCCTTGCGCCGCAATGTCTCGTCCAGTTCGGCGCGGTGCAGCGCGATCTCGGCGCGTTGCGGCACCTTGCCGAGCAGCGGCGCAAACAGCCAGTCGCCAGTGAGGAGGTGCGTGGGGATATCCTCGGCGAGCGCTTCGTTCAGGTCGATCCCGATGCGCTCGGCGAAGATCAGGTTCAGGTACAGCGACCTGATGCTGACGTCCCGGTCGCGAAAGGTCGCCTGCAACAGGCCCAGCGCCGGCGACGGCCGGACGACCGACATGACCGGCGCGCAGCACAGGAGGACGTCCATCGTCATTCCGCCGCGACCATCTCGCGCTGGCCCTGCGCCACGCGCATCAGCAAAGATTCGATATGGCCGATCCGCTCGCGCCGCAGCTCGGCCGCGGCGCGGACCCTCGCGAGCAACGCGGGGTTGCCGAACAGGAGATCGCAGGCCGTGCAGATGCCGTCGAAATCCTCACGCCGCAGCGGCGTCTCGTCCTCGGCCGTCACCTGCGCGAGGATCGCCACGGGTCCTTCGAGGCTGATCCAGCGAAACAGGGGATCGGCGGCGGCGGCGCTGATGGCTTCGCCGATACCGTTGCCGTGGATATGGCCGATGGCGAGCGCATCGTGATGCGGCAGGACGCCGCAACAGGGCCGGATGCCGCCTTCATGATCGATCTCCACCGTGTTCAGCACCGACTGGCACGGCCCGCGATACGCATCGGGATGCGCGACCGGCCGATCGACCGCACCGGCCGCGGTTTCAGCCGCCCGGCCGGTGGAGTTCGCCACGGTCTGATAGACCTTCACGGAGCGATCGCCTTCCAGCCCGAGCGATTTCCTGAGGCTGTCGGCGGTGATGATGCTACCGGTTTCGACCACGACCGCGACCCGGACCTTGATGCCCAGCGCGCGCGCCTCGGCAACGGCGTTGGCGATATAGGATTCGCGCACAAAGGCGGCGTGAGCATCGTCGTAGGAGATCGTCACGTCGGTGAGGCCCGCAGCGCGCAAGTCGCTCAATACCGACCGCGCCTTTACAGGCGATTTCGCCCAGAAGGCGCTGGTGGTGATGCTCGTCTTGAGCCCGAGCGAAGCAGCGAAGGCGATACCGTCAGCGACCAGCGCGGGGTGCAGCAGCGGATCTCCGCCGACGAAGCACACGGTATCGAGCGCGGGCGTCCGGCTCGCCTGAGTGATGGCGAGTTCGACGTCAGCGGCGGACAGGCATCCGCCCTTGAACATGTCGGAAGAAAAACAGCAATGCGCGCATCGCAGGGGACACTGAAGTGTAACGTTCAGCACCAGCGTTTTCAGCGGGTTCAGAACCTGTTGCACTTCAGTGCCGGACGGGCCGACAGATAGTCCCATATCTGGCACTCCGCCGCTTCGTCCTGTCCCTGCAGGACGCGCCTTTTCGCAAACCAATGCGGTCTGGAATCAAATGCTGCCTGGAATCACGCGTCCACGTGGAGGATCGCGGCCTGTTTCGGGGCGTCCGCCAAGCCGGGATTCGAAGCCATCTTGGCCTTCAGGAGCGCCAGCGCATCTTCATCCACTTCGATACCCAGGCTAGCGAGAAAAGCGCGGGGATCCTTGGCGACTTCGTCACCACTGGGCGGATTGGCCTTATGTGCGTCGACCGCCGCCTGGGCCTTCGCCAGGTCCACGGTGATTGAGCCTTTCATTCGAACTTCCTTTCCGAAAGCCAGACGTGAGCATCCTAGCGAGGACGGTTATTCACCCATCCGCGTGGATGATCGCCGCTGCCTGCTGACCGTTGGTCGCCGCCGCGAGCTTCGTCTGAAGCAATGCTTCCGTATTGGCGTCGATCTCGATTCCCATGGACGACAGAAAGTCTTTGGGATTTGCGCTGGTCGTCACATTGGAGTTCTGATTCCGGGAATCAATGCGCATGTGCTTCGTCATGGTTCACTCCTCTCATGTTTACTCAAGGTTTGGTACGAGCGGCAAGAGGTGTCGAGTCGCTTAACCTTAATCATTATCTCTATTTTCGTCAAGGAACGTGCCCGCACAAGATATCACTAAGTTATATCCGTTTTGGACACTTGCTATTGCCGCGCGATAATAGAACAGGAATCGAAACTATTCTGCACTGCGGCAAATCGCCTGCATTGCATCATATCTGGAATTTTGCGGAAACGGCGTATCACGCACGGCCGCCGCCGGCCGTGCGCCTTCAATCGCGCGTCGAAAAAGAGAAGCGGCGTCCCCCGGCAAACGCCGGGACGAGAATCGTCATCTCGCTGCCCGTCAGCGATGACCGGAACGAGGGAAAACACGGCGAGACCGCGGGCACACGCCCGCAGCCGGGTCACACCGCCGGCAGCACCGGCTCGCGGCTTTGCGCGCCTTCGGCGAGGATCGCGCGCAGTGACTTGATCGACCGTTCCGGCCGCTGGCCGCCCGCTTCGCTGGCCATCAGGCGCCGCAGCGCGCGGCGAGCCTTGCCGCCGGGAATATCCGCGGGAATGCCGACAGGCCGCATTTCCTCGATCGTGCGATGGCCGATCGCTGCCTGCTGCGCCTCGATGATGGGCTGATCCTGGCCGACGAACGCCGCGTCGATCGAGGCGCGCCAGAAGGCGTCGATCGCCGGATCGCCCAGGCCGTGATCGCGCACGATCGCCCAGTGATAGAGGCTGCGGGTGGCGTCGACCGGGGTGATGTGATGCGCGGCATAGACCCAGATGCCATCGTCCCGCGTCTTGCCGAGCGGCGTGATGCCGACGTCGAGCAACAGATGGGCCGGCGCGTCCCAGCGCATGTAGAGCCAATGATCGACGATCGTATCGAGATCGAGCCCAAGCACGTCACGCAGCACCTGTCCCCAGACGGGCGGCGCGCGATCGTTCGGGCACCAGCGATTGGCCCAGACGGTCGATCCGGATTCGAGCGTTTCGAGCTTGCTGATCGTGATCGCCTCGCTCGACAACAGGCCTTCGTGGACGAACTCCCCGTGAGTCAGGTCGAGCAAATTGTCCGTGATGAGCTCGTAATTCGCCTTCATGTCGATCACGCCGTGCAGCGTCTCGAAGGCCGGATCGTCGTAGCAGGAAAAATCGGGGATCAGTTCCGCATCTGCCGCTTCCGCGACACCCATCCACAGCCAGATGATGCCGTATCGCTCGACGACCGGGTAGCTCGGCACCTTCATGCCCGGCGAGATGGTGCCGCCATGATGAGGATTGAGCACGCATTTCCCGCTGCTGTCGAAGACCATGCCGTGATAACCGCACTGTACGTCGTCACCGATCTTCTTGCCGAAGGTGAGCGGCACGAAACGGTGCGGACACAGGCCGCCGATCGCCGCCGCATCGCCGTTCGTCTTCCGAAACAGCAGGATCGGCTCTTCGCAAATGGTGACGCCGGAAAGATCACTACCGAGATCGCTGGCCCATGCGGCCATATACCAGGTATTGCGCAGATATTTCTTAGCTGCTTCATTCATGGCGGCTCTCCATATACTTGGAATTATATATAGAGTTGCGGATTGATCGGGATATTGTTCTCCCGGCAATAAGTCTCGTAGTGGTTCATGAACCACCACACATCGGCCGTCATGACGAATTCGGCATTCTCGTCATAGAATTCGTTCGCGCCCTGCATCCAGCCGAACAGCTTCGTGCCCTCCGGGTGATCGGTGACCAGGGTGTGCGCTTCGCCCGGGACTTCGTAGATGAAGGAGCCCGGCGTCGCGACCCAATCATATTCGAGATAGCGGGCGCTGCCTTCGAGACACACCATCACGACCGTGCCGCGATGCTTGTGCGTGCCGATGACGCTCGGACCCTTCATCCACAGGATGTTCGAATAGATGTTATTGCGCACGTCGAAGGCGAGATGCTTGATCGCCGCATTCTCCCCGAACGGCACCCAGGGGCTGTCGGTTTCTTCGGCGCCGACGAACTTTCCCTTGGTCCCGCGGGCATCGATCAACGTCTGGAACAGCTCGGGCACGGCGACGATCTTGCGCGCCGTCGATGGCGGGGCGGTCATCAGGATCTCGGTCATTTTTGGCATCCTCCACCTGGGAATCGCCAGCGGTCGGCCTTCTGGTGCGCGATCCGTCCGACGATCCGGACAAGCACCCTTCCTAGCAGACGGGCCAGCCGCCGCCCGGAGATTTGCGCAACGCGACCGGAGCGGAACGCAAAGGTGCCTAGTGCCGTTCGCCCCTGCGCCACGCGCTCGGCGCGACCCCGAAGGTTTCCCGGAAGCAGCGGGTGAAATAGGAGGAATCGTTGAACCCGTGTTCGAGCGCGATGTCGGTGATCGACTCGCCGTCATCGACGGCCAGCCGCTCGGCGGCCCGCTCCAGCCGGCGCTGCCGGATATAGGTACCGGGCGTCATCGCCTGGCCGGCGAACCAGTGCTGCACGGTCCGCACGGCGACGCCAAGCTCATCGGCGATGGTCGCCGCGTTCAGATCGTCTTCGTAGATGCGCGCCTCGACGATCGTTTTCATCCGCTCGACGAGCGATCGCTGCGCATTCGGCGCACCCCTGGCCGAGCTGCGGATGGCCAGCCCGAGCAGATCGAGCAGGATGTTCGCCGAATCCTGCTGCCAGCCCAGGTCGCGGTTCGGCGACGAACGATCCGCCTCGCGCCACAGCGCCCGCGCGAATTCGGCGAAGCTATGGGCGGCGGGGGATGTCGCGGGCGTCGGGCAGCCCAGATGATCGTCCAGCCCGGGCACGCGTTGCTCGAGCGCCGATCGGCTTACATCGAGGACCAATATCTCATGCCCACCAGCCTCCATGCGCGTCGCGTCGGCACTGCTGCAGATCGACAGGTCGCCGGGGCGCAACACGATCTCCCGCCCGAGATGATATTGCTCGCATACGCCGCGAAGCTGCAGATGCACCCGCAGCCGCTCCTCGCTGGCGGGCAGCGCGGCGCGGTGAACGCTGGACCGCTCGGCACGCGCCCGGATCAGCGTGAGGTCGCCGATCTGCCAGCGCTCGAGCGCGCCATCGAACGCGCGGTTCCCGCTGTCGATCGACAGGCCGGCCGAACTCTCCGAGGCGATCATGTTCCAATAATCGAGGCGCAGCGGCGAGTGGACCGAGGCGGTAGAAAAATATTCTATCAATCCGCCCATCTCGCCCGCTCCATCGACTTATCGTTGCGGTCCGCGGGCCGCCATCCCCCGCCTGTTCGCGGGTGGACGGTGGTCCTGGTGCCGTTGTGCCAGCCTTATAGCAGCAAGGGGCGGAATTTTCCGCCCCTTTCCGGATCACCAGACCTTCACGCGTTTCTCCGGCGCCAGATAGAGCTTCTGGTTCGGCTGAACCGCGAAGGCGCCGTACCACGCATCGATATTGCGCACGGTCTGCGCGCGGAACCTGCCGGGCGAATGGCCATCGGTCGCGATCTGCTGGCGCATCGCCTTCTCCCGCGTCTTCTCGCGCCAGCTCTGCGCGAAGGCGAGGAAGAAGCGCTGGTCCCCGGTCAGCCCGTCGATCACCGGCGGCGCCTTGCCGCCCAGCGAAGCATGATAGGCATCATAGGCCGCGGTCAGGCCAGCCACATCGGCGATATTCTCGCCCAGCGTCTGCTCGCCGCTCAGGTGGAGACCGGGCAGCGCTTCATAGGCGTTGTACTGCGCGACGAGCGCCGCGCTCTGTTCCTTGAAATGCGCGAAATCGGCGGGCGTCCACCAGTTGCGCAGCTTGCCCGTCGAATCGAATTCAGCGCCGACATTGTCGAAGCTGTGGCTGATCTCATGCCCGATCACTGCGCCGATCGATCCATAGTTCGACGCGGCATCCGCCCTGGGATCGTAGAAGGGCGCCTCAAGGATCGCGGCCGGGAAATTGAGCGAATTCTGCAACGGCAAATTGACGGCGTTGACCGTCTGGGGCGTCATCCACCATTCGCCCTTGTCGGGCGCCTTGCCGATCTTGCCGAGCTGGTGCCGGTACTCGGCCAGTTGCGCGCGCTGCACATTGCCCAGCGCATCGTTGGCCTTGATCTCGAGCGATCCGTAATCGCGCCACGTGTCGGGATAGCCGATGCCGACGCTCATCGTCTGGATCTTCCGGCGCGCTTCGGCCTTGGTCGCGGACGCCATCCAGGTCAGCGCCGCGACGCGCTTGTCGAAGGCGCCGAGGATGTTCTTCACCATGTTCTGGATGTCGGTTTTGGACGAGGCCGGGAAGAATTTCGCGACGTAGCTCCGGCCGACGGCATCGCCGAGATTGACGTTCACCGCGCTGATCGCCCGCTTGTCGCGCGGACGCGGTTGCTGCGTACCGCTCAGCGTCTTGCCGAAGAATTCGAACGAGGCATCGTCGAACGCCCTGGGCAGCACCGCGGTGACGGTGTTGATATGATGGAAGGCCAGCCAGTCGCGCCACGCCTCGATCGGTTCACTCGCGACCAGCGCCGACAGCTTTGCGGTCGCTGTCGGATGCCAGACGATGAAGTCCTGCTGGCCGGAGAGCCCGGCCGCGCCGAAAAAGGCGTCCCAGTCGAGCCCCGGCGCCTTCTTCGCGAAGTCGGCCCGCGTCCATGGGTTGTTCGCCTTGTGCGGATCCTGGCTCGTCACATAATCGACGTGCGCGTCGCGATCCTGGTCTCCAGCGCCATCACCCGCTCGGCACGTGCGGCGGGATCGCTCATGCCGGCCAGCGTGAAAATCTTCGCCAGATAGGCCTTATAGGCGGCCCGGATCTGCGCCATCTCGGGCTTGGGCGACACATAATAGTCGCGCTCCGGCAGGCCGATGCCGCCCTGGAGGAGATAGGGCACCGTCCTGGCCGGATCGTCGAGCGCCTGAGTCACGAACAGGCCGAACAGATGCTCGGTGTGGTAATTGGTCGCGTTGAGCGGATCGACATCGGCGCGCAGATCGGCGCCCAGCGCCCTGGCCAGCGCCGGCTTGTCGGCGATCGCGGCAATAGCATCGAGCTCGGGCCTGATCGGCACGAGGCCGCGCTGTTCGATGCCGGCCGTATCGAGGAACGCCGTGTAGTAATCGGCGATCCGGCGCTGATCGGTGCCAGCCGCGGCATTGGCCTTGGCGGCCTCGGCGATCAGGGCCGCGTTGCGCCCCTCTGCGACGTTGAACACCTGCAGGAAAATGCCGGTGCTCGACCGGTCGGCCGGGATTTCGGTCTTCGCGCGCCAGCCGCCATTCGCATAGGAGTCGAAATCGTCGCCCGGCTTAACCGCCTTGTCGATTCCGGCCACGTCGACGCCGATCGCGGTGCCAGCGACCGGCGTGGTTGCGCTCTGCGTGCAGGCAGTGGTCGCGAGCAGGGCGGCGAGAAAGATCGTTGGACGCTTCATGAAAAACCCTCTCCAAGGTGTATGAGGCACGAAATACACCTGCGTTTTTGGTAACGCCAGATACCTGTCCGTTCCCGCGCGCTTCCCAATCGCGCCGCCGCTGTCTAGTCATTGCCAATAATGAGGATGCAATCATGAGCGCCCCGGCTCTCGACACCAAGCTATCGCCGGAGAGCGAGACCTTCCGCGCCAATGCAGCGCACAACCGGGCCCTGGCCGAACGGCTGCGCGCCGACGTCGCCAGGGCGGCGCTGGGTGGCGGCGAGAAAAGCCGGGAGCGGCATGTATCGCGCGGCAAACTGCTTCCACGGGACCGCGTGGAGCGGCTGCTCGATCCCGGCTCGCCCTTCCTGGAGATCGGCCAGCTCGCCGCGTGCGACATGTATGACGGCGAAGTGCCGGGTGCTGGCGTGATCGCCGGCATCGGCCGGGTCTCCGGCCGGCAGGTCATGATCGTGTGCAACGACGCGACGGTGAAGGGCGGCACCTATTATCCGCTGACCGTGAAGAAGCATCTGCGCGCGCAGGAGATCGCCGAGGCGAACCGCCTGCCCTGCATCTATCTGGTCGATTCGGGTGGCGCGAACCTGCCCCACCAGGCCGATGTATTTCCCGACCGCGATCATTTCGGGCGGATCTTCTTCAACCAGGCAAACATGTCCGCCAAGGGCATCCCGCAGATCGCCTGCGTGATGGGCAGCTGCACCGCGGGCGGCGCTTACGTGCCCGCCATGTCCGACGAGACGATCATCGTGCGCGGCCAGGGCACGATCTTCCTCGCTGGGCCGCCGCTGGTGAAGGCGGCGACGGGCGAGGTGATCTCGGCGGAGGAACTGGGCGGGGCGGACACGCATGGCCGCAAGTCCGGCGTGGTCGACCATGTCGCCGAGAATGACGAGCATGCGCTGACGATCGTGCGCGACATCGTCTCCACCCTGCCGGAGAATCGCAAGCCCGACATCGCGCTGGTCGAACCGCGGGCGCCGAAGTTCGATACCGAGGAACTATACGGCATCGTGCCGAGCGATGTGCGGGCGCCCTACGACGTGCACGAAGTGATCGCGCGGCTGGTCGATGGCAGCGAGTTCCATGAGTTCAAGGCGCTCTACGGATCGAGCCTGGTGTGCGGCTTCGCGCATATCTGGGGCATTCCGGTCGCGATCCTCGCCAATAACGGCGTGCTCTTCTCGGAGAGCGCGGTGAAAGGCGCGCATTTCATCGAGCTGGCCTGCCAGCGCCGCATTCCGCTGCTGTTCCTGCAGAATATCTCCGGCTTCATGGTCGGCGGCCGGTACGAGGCGGAAGGAATCGCCAAGCATGGCGCCAAACTCGTCACCGCAGTGGCGACGGCGAGCGTGCCGAAGATCACGGTGCTGATCGGCGGCAGCTTCGGTGCTGGCAATTACGGCATGTGCGGCCGGGCTTATAGCCCGCGCTTCCTGTTTTCCTGGCCCAACAGCCGGATCTCGGTGATGGGCGGCGAGCAGGCCGCCTCGGTACTCGCCACCGTGCACCGCGATGGGGAGAGCTGGAGCGAGGATCAGGCCGAAGCGTTCAAGGCGCCGATCCGCCAGAAGTACGAAGACGAAGGCAACCCCTGGCACGCAACGGCGCGGCTGTGGGACGACGGGATCATCGACCCGGCGCAGACGCGCGATGTGCTCGGGCTGGCCTTTGCCACGACGCTGAACGCGCCGGTTCCGGAAAAGGCGTCGTTCGGCGTGTTCAGGATGTAAGCGATGGAATTCGAGCTCGAAGACGGCCTGGTATTCCCAAGGCCCAATGCCGCGACGCTGGATGCGCAGTTGCGTGTCCTCGCACCGAACAGCAGGAACAGCTTCGCGATTCTGACCCTGTCGGATGGCGATTTCATGCAGGCCGCCTGCGAGAGCGATGGCTACGTCATCGAACGGCGATCGCAGAATCCGGTCCACCATTTCCGGGCGGCCAGGCCGGCGGGTGGCTCGCGTTTCACGATCGACGAAGTGATCGCGGCCTTTGTCGCCTTTGCGTACGAACCGGCTCATCCGCCCTTTCTCGTCTGGGAATCGATGGACGATGAGCTCGGAATATCATCGTGACCGTCGAGACGGCGCCCTGCCATGGAGTCCTGTGAATGTCCCTGATGCTTGCCCTTCTCGCCCAGATCACGCCGGTTCAGCCGATGCCCAAGGGCACCGGCCTGCCACCCCCCGGCACGGACGAGGGCGCGGTGATGGCGCCGATCAACGCGCTGTTCGCCGGGCTCGCCGCGCGCGATCCGGCGGCGATCCTGGCGCCACTCCGCCCCGAAGGCGGCGCCACCGTCGCCAATGAGGCACCCAACGGCGTGCATACCATCCGCCACATGACCTGGGCCGAGTTCGCCGCCAGCGTCAAACCCGGCCCGGAGAAATATGAGGAGCGCATCAGCAACCCCGCGATCGAGATCGACGGCGATATCGCGATGGTCTGGGCGCCCTACACCTTCTTCATCGACGGCAAGGCGCATCATTGCGGCATGGATCATTTCGACCTCGTCCGCGAAGCCGGGACGTGGAAGATCGTCAACATCACCTGGACCGCGCGCGCCACGGGTTGCGAGGGCTGATCTTGCTGAAGTCCCTCCTCATCGCCAATCGCGGCGAGATCGCCTGCCGCATCATCCGCACCGCGCGGGCGATGGGCGTGCGCACCATCGCGGTCTATTCGGACGCCGACGCAAAGGCGCTGCACGTGCGCCAGGCCGACGAGGCAGTGCACATCGGCCCCTCCCCGGCGCGCGAGAGCTATCTGGTGGGCGAGAAGATCATCGCCGCCGCGCGGCAGACGGGGGCCGAGGCGATCCATCCCGGCTATGGTTTCCTGTCCGAGAACGCCGATTTTGCGCAAGCCGTGATCGATGCCGGCATCATCTGGGTCGGGCCCAACCCCGACAGCATCCGCGCCATGGGCCTGAAGGATGCCGCCAAGGAGCGCATGATCGCCGCCGGCGTGCCGGTCACCCCCGGCTATCTCGGCGCCGACCAGTCGCCCGAACGCCTCGCGGCGGAGGCCGCCAAGGTCGGCTATCCGGTGCTGATCAAGGCCGTCGCAGGCGGCGGCGGCAAGGGCATGCGCCGGGTCGACGCGCCGGAGGATTTCGCCGACGCGCTGCTGTCCTGCCAGCGCGAGGCGGCGTCCTCCTTTGGCAACACCCAGGTGCTGATCGAGAAATACATCCTCTCGCCCCGGCATATCGAAGTTCAGGTGTTCGGCGACAGCCACGGCAATGTCGTCCATCTGTTCGAGCGCGACTGCTCGCTGCAGCGCCGCCACCAGAAAGTGATCGAGGAAGCCCCCGCCCCCGGCATGGACGAGGCGACACGGGAAGCGATCTGCGCCGCGGCGTTGAAAGCGGCCAAGGCGGTCAACTATGTCGGTGCCGGCACGATCGAGTTCATCGCCGATGCGAGCGAGGGCCTGCGCGCCGACCGCATCTGGTTCATGGAGATGAACACGCGGCTGCAGGTCGAGCATCCGGTGACCGAGGAGATCACCGGGCAGGATCTGGTCGAGTGGCAGTTGCGCGTCGCCTCGGGGGAGGCGTTGCCGAAGCGGCAGGATGAGCTCAGCATCAACGGCTGGGCGATGGAAGCGCGGCTTTATGCCGAGAATCCCGCGACCGGCTTCCTCCCCTCGACCGGCCCGCTCGATTATCTGTGGCTGCCGCAAGACGTGCGGATCGAAACGGGCGTCGAAGAAGGCGATGTGATTTCTCCCTTCTACGATCCGATGATCGCGAAACTCGTCGCTCATGCGACAACGCGCGAAGAAGCATTGACCGAGCTTGCCGATGGCTGCGCGCATGTGATGTGCGAGCCGGTGAAGACCAATGCTTGGTTTCTTGCGCGATTGTTGAAGGAGCCAGCTTTCGCGGCGGGCGATGTGACGACCGGCTTCATCGCCGATCACGTCGAAGAGCTCACAAGCGCACCTGAGGCTGGCGCGGCGCTGCTTCAGGCGGCGGCTGACCAGGCCATATTCCACGACGATTTCGTGCCCGGCCAAGTTGGCGATCCGGATTTCGATCGATTGCGGGGAATGCTCGGGTTCCGGTTGAATGCTCCGGCCAACCGTCGCGTACGGCTGGCCGTCGATGGCCGGGCCATTGAGGTCGATTATGTCGGCGAGTGGGGCCGCGGTTCCTATTTCGACGACAATCCGGGCTATGTGCAAATCGGCCAGTCCACGACGTTGTTTGAGAAAGGCGCAGCGTTCGAGACCCGCCCATATCGCGTCGAAGGGGCAGGTGCCGCCGGCACTGCGGCCGACGGCGCAATCCTCTCGCCCATGCCTGGCCGGCTCATCGCCGTCGCAGTGGCGGCGGGCGACACGGTCACCAAGGGCCAGAAGCTGCTCACCCTCGAAGCGATGAAAATGGAGCACAGCCTCGTCGCACCGTTCGATGGCATTGTGGCGGAACTGAGCGCCGAGACTGGCGGCCAGGTGAGCGAAGGCGCGGTGCTCGCGCGGATCGAGCGGGCGGCGTGAGCGGGGTCGTCTTCCGCCCCGCCACCGCGGACGATCTCCCCGCCATCGTCGCGCTGCTCGACGACGACGCCCAGAGCAAGGGTCGCGAGGATCCGCGCCTGCCGCTCGACCAGCGCTACATCGCCGCATTCGAGGCGATCGACGCCGATCCGAACCAGCTGCAGGTCGTCGCCGATCTCGACGGCAGGCTGGTCGGCACGATGCAGCTGAGCTTCCTGCCCGGCATCGCCTTTCGCGGCAGCTGGCGTGGGCAGATCGAAGCGGTGCGCATTTCGAGCGCGTTGCGCGGCCAGGGGCTGGGCCGGCAGATGATCGAATGGGCAGTCGAGCGCTTCCGCGAGCGCGGCTGCACGATGGCGCAGCTGACCTCGATGTCGACGCGCACCGACGCGCATCGATTCTACGAGCGGATGGGCTGGATCAAGAGCCATGCCGGGTTCAAGCTGAAGCTCTGAAAAACAAGAGGGGATGGATATGGCCGACGGCTTCGATTTCACCGGAAAGACCGTGATGGTCTTTGGCGGGACCAGCGGCATCAACCTGGGCATCGCCAAATCCTTTGCCCGGCGCGGCGCGAAGCTCGCCGTGGCCAGCCGCAGCCAGGACAAGGTCGATGCCGCCGTCGCCGCGCTGGCGGGCGAGACGCCCGCGCTCGGCTACAGCCTCGACGTGCGGGATTATGATGCGGTGAAGGCGGCGATCGACGATTTCCGCGCGCAACGCGGCACGATCGACGTGCTGGTGTCGGGCGCGGCGGGCAATTTCCCGGTCGCAGCGGCGATGCTGAGTTCGAACGGGTTCAAGGCCGTTACCGAGATCGACACGCTCGGCACCTTCCATGTCATGCGCGCCGCGTACGAGCATCTGACCAAGCCGGGGGCAAGCATCATCAACATCTCTGCGCCCCAGGCGTTCATCGCCACGCCGTTCCAGGTGCATGTCTGCGCCGCCAAGGCGGGCGTCGATATGATCACCAAGACGCTGGCGATCGAATGGGGACCGGAAGGCGTGCGGGTGAATTCCGTCTCGCCGGGGCCGATCGCCGGGACCGAGGGGATGGAGCGGCTGGCGCCGACGCCCGAGGCCAAGGCCAAATCGGCAAAGTCGGTGCCGCTCGGGCGGATGGGCACAGTCGACGATGTTGCCGATGTCTGCCTGTTCCTTGCCTCCGACTATGCGCGCTATGTCTCGGGTGTCGTGCTGCCGGCAGATGGTGGCTGGACCGCGGGGCGGACGCTGGGAGGCATGGGCTGATGGCCGGCCGCTTCTACGACGAATGGCAGGTCGGCGACCGCATTCTACATGAGATTCGCCGCACCGTGACGGAGACCGACAATCTCCTGATGTCCACGCTCACCCACAATGCGCAGCCGCTCCACCTGGACGCGGAATATGCCGCCGGCACCGAATTCGGCCGGATCGTCGTCAACGGCACCTTCACTTTCGCGCTGATGATCGGCGTGTCAGTCGGCGATACGACGCTCGGCACGCTTGTAGCCAATCTCGGCTACGACAAACTGGTGATGCCAAAGCCAGTGTTCATCGGCGACACGCTGCGCTGCGAGACCGAGGTGATCGAGCTGCGCGAGAGCAAGTCGCGCCCTGATGCAGGGCTCGTGACCTTCCGCCACCGCATGATCAACCAGCGCGACGAGGAAGTGTGCTCCTGCCTGCGCACGGCGCTGATGCGCAAAAAGCCGGCCTGAATGCTCCCTCTCCTCGGAGGGAGAGAGCGGGCGTCAGACGGTAAAGCTCTCGCCGCACCCGCATTCGCCCTTGGCGTTGGGGTTCTGGAACACGAAGCCGGCGGTGAAATCATCCTCGACCCAGTTCATGGTCGATCCGATCAGGTACAGGATCGACCCGCCATCGACGAACAGCGTGCCGCCGGGCGTGTCAATGCGTTCGTCGAACGGCTTGGCCTCGCTGACATAGTCGACTGAATAAGCGAGCCCCGAACAGCCGCGGCGCGGAGTCGACAGCTTCACGCCGATCGTGCCCTCGGGGGCCTTGGCCATCAGTTCCGTAATCCGCGCCTCGGCAGTCGGGGTCAGGATCAGCGCCGCAGGGCGCACGCGCGCGGTCGTCGCCATCACAGCATCCCCAGCTCAAGCTTCGCGTCGTCGCTCATCTTCTGCGGATCCCATGGCGGATCCCAGACGAGATTCACGTCGGCCGTTCCCACGCCCGGAACCGATCCGACGCGCAGCTCGACCTCGGCCGGCATGGATTCAGCCACCGGGCAATGCGGCGTGGTGAGCGTCATCGTCACCACCGCATGGCCGTCATCCGTCACTTCGACGCCGTAGATCAGGCCGAGATCGTATATGTTCACTGGAATCTCGGGATCGTAGATCTCCTTGAGCGCCTCGATGATCGCCTCGTACAAGTCCCCGCCGGGCTCGCCCGCGGCCAGGCCTTGCGGCTTCTGCGATAGGAAGCCTTCGAGATAATCGCGCTTGCGCTCGAAATTTTCCGTCACCCCGCCATCGACGCGCGCCTTGGGCGGCGCCTCGACGGAATCGACCTCTTCAACCATGATCCTGCGTTCTTCGTTCATCGAAGATCCCTACCCAAAAATTCGCGTTACGCGTTCGATGCCACGCACCAGCGCCGCCACGTCAGCCGGCCCGTTATATACCCCGAAGCTCGCCCTGGCGGTCGCTGCTATGCCCAGCGCCTCCATCAGCGGCTGCGCGCAGTGATGGCCAGCCCGGATCGCCACGCGTTCCTCGTCCAAGATGGTGCCGATGTCGTGCGGATGCACCCCCTCGATCGAGAAGCTGACGATTCCGGCCGAATCCTCCGGGCCATAGAGCGTGACCGAATTGATCTGCGACAGCGCCTCGCGCGTCGTAGCGACCAGGGCCGTCTCGTGCCTGTGGATCGCGTCGAGCCCGATCCGCTCGACATAGTCGATCGCTGCATGCAGCCCGAGCGCGCCGACGATATGCGGCGTGCCCGCCTCGAACCGGCCCGGCGGCGGGGCGTAGGTGGTCCTGGCGAAGGTCACCCGATCGATCATCGATCCGCCACCCTGATAGGGCGGCATCGCCTCGAGCAGTTCGGGCCGCGCCCAGAGAACGCCGATGCCGGTCGGGCCGTAGAGCTTGTGTCCGGAAAAGACATAGAAGTCGCAGTCGAGCGCAGCGACGTCGACCGCCATGCGCGGCACTGCCTGGCAGCCGTCGAGCAGGATCTTCGCGCCCACCGCATGAGCGATGTCGGCGGCGCGGCGCGCGTCGAGCACGGAGCCGAGCACGTTGGAGACATGCGCCAGCGCGACCAATTTGTGCGCCGGCGTGATCATCGCCGCCATGGTGTCAAGATCGATCCGGTGGTCGGCGGTGAGCGGGATGACATCAATCACTGCGCCGACCCGCTCGGCCGCCATCTGCCACGGCACGATGTTGGAATGATGCTCGAGCGTGGAGAGCAGGATGCGGTCGCCTGCCTTCAGCTGCTCGCGCGCCCAGCATTGCGCCACCAGGTTGATCGCCTCGGTCGCGCCGCGCACGAACACGATCTCGTCGGCGCTGCCCGCACCGATGAACCGCCCGATCCGCCTGCGCGCCGCCTCATAGGCAAGCGTCATGTCAGCCGAGCGCTGGTACACGCCGCGGTGCACCGTCGCATAGGTCTCGGCATAGCCGCGGGTGATCGCGTCGATCACCGGCTGCGGCTTCTGCGCCGTCGCAGCGGTGTCGAGATAGGCCCAGCCTTCGGGGATGGCCGGGAAATCGGCGAGAAGGTCGAGGGGGCTCATATTCCCTCTCCCATCGGGAGAGGGAGGGAGGAGCGAAGCGACGGAAGGGTGAGGGTGACTAGCCATTCCGATCGCCCTCACCCTTCCCATCGCTAAAGCGATGGGCCCCTTCCCTCTCCCGCTGGGAGAGGGAGAACAGAGTGGCGCCCATCACAGCATCCGCTCCAGCGCAGCCTGCGCCGCGGCTTCCACCGCCTCCCGAGCGACCGCATCCGCCACGCCGTCAAACACCGATCCGATGAACGCGCGCAGCAGCAGCGCCTTGGCCTCGGCCGGCGCGATGCCGCGGCTGGCGAGGTAGAAGAGCGCCATCGCATCGAGTTCGCCAACCGTCGCGCCGTGCGCGCATTTCACATCGTCGGCGTAGATCTCCAGTTCGGGCTTGGCGTTGGCGGTCGCGGTGCGGGTCAGCAGCATCGCCTTTACCGACTGGCTGGCATCGGTCTTCTGCGCATGACGCGCCACCGCGACCTTGCCGAGATAGCTGCCCGTCGCCCGCCCGCCGAGCACCGAGCGAACGACCTGGTTGCTGGTCGCGTTCGGCTCGATGTGGCGCATCGTGGTGACGATCTCGAGCGTCTGCTCGCCGCCGCCGAGGATCGCCCCGCCCAGCTCGAAATGCGCCCCGTCGTGCAAGGTCACGTCGATCGCGATCCGGCCGAACCTGCCGCCGGTGTTGAGGATGTGGAAGGTCGCACGGGCACCGGCCGCGAGGACGACGGTGTAATCGCAGATCGCGACGGCGTCGGTCGGGGCGTCCTGCACGATGACGCGAGTGAAGTCCTCGCCCGCAGCAACGTGGATCACCTCGGGCGCGGCGATCGGCCAGACAGCCGCGACCGCGTCGAGGTCGCTGTAGCGCCAGGCTTCGTCGTGACGGGTGGGGAGGCTGAGAACGTCACTCATTCCCCTCTCCCCTTGTGGGAGAGGGAGGGGCCCATGCGAAGCATGGGAGGGTGAGGGGGACGAGCGTGCCGAGACACACTCCCCCTCATCCGGCCCTTCGGGCCACCTTCTCCCACAAGGGGAGAAGGAGAAGGCGACGCGCACCTCACGCCGCCAGCGCTCCGTAACCTTCGCGCTCGAGCTCATGCGCCAGTTCCGGCCCGCCGGAGCGCACGATCCGGCCATCGGCCAGCACATGCACGAAATCAGGCTGAACATAATCGAGCAGCCGCTGGTAATGGGTGATCAGCAGCACGGCCTTGTCGGGCGCGCGCATGATGCGGTTGATGCCGTCACCGACGACGCGGAGCGCGTCGATGTCGAGGCCGCTGTCCGTCTCGTCGAGGATCGCGAGCTTCGGGGCAATGATGCCCATCTGCACCATCTCGTTGCGCTTCTTCTCGCCGCCGGAGAAGCCGACATTGACCGGACGCTTGAGCATTTCCTGGTCCATCGACAGCAGGTCGGCCTGAGCGCGCGCCAGCTTGAGAAACTCGCCGCCCGACAGCGGCGCTTCACCTCGGACCTTGCGCTGCGCGTTGAGCGCCTCGCGCAGGAACTGGACGTTGGAGACGCCGGGAATCTCGACCGGATACTGGAAGCCGAGGAACAGGCCGGCGGCGGCGCGCTCATGCGGGGCCATTTCCAGCAGATCCACGCCCGCGAACGTGACTGTGCCCGAGGTCACCTCGTAACCGGGGCGCCCACCGAGCACATAGCCGAGCGTCGACTTGCCAGCGCCGTTCGGCCCCATGATCGCATGCACTTCGCCCGCGTTCACGCTAAGCGAGAGGCCCTTGAGGATTTCCTTGCCGTCGATTTCGGCGTGAAGGTTTTCAATTTTCAGCATTACGATCCGACTTTCAGATGTGTTTCGCAGACCGCTCGTTCGCGTACCATCGAATCGAGCCATCGCAGGGCGAGCGCCACGCGTTCCTTCGCCTTGGCCGGCCCATGATAATCGGCGGCTATGCCCCGGGGCCCTTCGCAGGAGGAGCGAAGCTGGATCTCGGTTCCCATGTGGCCGTTCAGACAATCGGCATATGCTTCCACTTGGACGGCGGCCGGCTTGCCGACCCCGTCCAACCTGAGTTCGGCCGCGCAATCGGCCTCGCCTGTCTGGCTCAGCAGTAGCAGAGGTAGCAGAAGCATCACCCCACGCTCCCCTCGAGCGAAATCCCCAGCAGCTTCTGCGCCTCGACCGCGAATTCCATCGGCAGCTGCTGCAGGACCTCTCGCGCGAAGCCGTTGACGATCAGCGCCACCGCGGCCTCGGAATCGAGCCCGCGCTGCATGGCGTAGAACATCTGGTCTTCGCTGATCTTGGAGGTGGTCGCCTCATGTTCGATCTGCGCCGACGGGTTGCGCACCTCGATATAGGGCACGGTATGCGCGCCGCATTCGCTGCCGAGCAGCAGCGAATCGCACTGGGTGAAGTTGCGCACGCCCTCCGCAGTCGGGGCAACGCGAACCAGGCCGCGATAGGTGTTGTCGGAGCGGCCGGCGCTGATGCCCTTCGACACGATGGTCGAGCGGCTGCCCTTGCCGAGATGGATCATCTTGGTGCCGGTATCGGCCTGCTGGCGATTGTTGGTCACCGCGACCGAATAGAATTCACCGACGCTGTTCTCGCCCGCGAGCACGCAGCTGGGATATTTCCAGGTGATCGCGCTGCCGGTCTCGACCTGGGTCCAGCTGACCTTGCTGTTCCTGCCCTGGCAGAGAGCGCGCTTGGTGACGAAATTATAGATGCCGCCCTTGCCGTTCTCGTCGCCGGGATACCAGTTTTGCACGGTCGAATATTTGATCTCGGCATCGTCGAGCGCGACCAGTTCAACCACGGCGGCGTGGAGCTGGTTCTCGTCGCGCATCGGCGCGGTGCAGCCTTCGAGATAGCTCACATAGGAGCCCTTGTCGGCGATGATCAGCGTGCGTTCGAACTGGCCGGTATTCTCCGCGTTGATGCGGAAATAGGTGCTCAGCTCCATCGGGCAGCGCACCCCTTCCGGGATGTAGACGAAGGTGCCGTCGGAGAAGACCGCGCAGTTCAGCGCGGCAAAGTAGTTGTCGTGCTGCGGCACGATTTTGCCGAGCCACTTGCGCACCATGTCGGGATATTCGCGGATCGCCTCGCTGATCGAGCGGAAGATAACGCCCGCGGCTTCGAGCTCCTTGCGGAAGGTCGTCGCGACCGAGACGCTGTCGAACACCGCGTCGACCGCGACCTTGCGCGCGCCCTCGACGCCGGCCAGCATCTTCTGCTCGGCGATCGGGATGCCGAGTTTCTCGTAGACGCGCAGGATCTCGGGATCGACTTCGTCAAGGCTGCCGATCTTCGGCTTGGCCTTGGGCTCGGCGTAATAATAGGCGTCCTGGTAATCGATCGGGGGCACGTTGAGCTTGGCCCAGTCGGGCGGCGTCATCGTCAGCCACAGGCGATAGGCCTTGAGCCGCCAGTCGAGCATCCATTCGGGCTCATTCTTCTTGGCCGAGATGAAGCGAACCGTGTCCTCGCTCAGGCCCTTGGGCGCGAATTCCTGCTCGATGTCCGAGTGGAAGCCCCATTCGTAGGTCTTGTTCGCGGCGGCATGGGCCTCGGCGTTCTTGGTGGCCATGTTACGCCTCTACTCTCAAACTATGCTCGACTTTGCCCGGCACGAACGGCGCCGCGGGCAGGCCCGACAGGCTGGCCAGGCTCACGCCCGCCAGCGCGCCGCGCACCGCGCCGTTGACGACATTCCAGTGCGGCTTCACCCGGCAGGATTCCTCGATGCAGCAATCATGGCTGCCATTGTCGACACAGGCCGTCATCGCGATCGGCCCTTCGATCGCCTCAACGATATCGGCAAGGCTGATCGCCGCCGCCGGCCGCGCAAGGCGAAAGCCGCCGCCAGTGCCGCGCGTGCTCTCGATCAGCCCGGCCGCGGACAGGCGGCTGACCAGTTTCTGCACCGTCGGCAGCGGCAGGCCGGTCTCCTCGGCGAGCAGGGTCGCATTGAGCCGCGCCAGCCCGCCGCAATGGCGCGCGGCGGCGGACATCATCACGACCGCATAGTCGGCAAGGCTGGAAAGACGCATGAAGTCCAATCGGATTGATTCGTTCCGATTGGGCATGTGGGCGCGCGGAGGCTTGAGGTCAATCAAGTTTTGCCTGTTCCTCCCCAAGCCTGGCGGGGGGAAAGAAATCAGGTATCGCTGATCAGCGGGCTCACCTGACCGCCGAGCGCGACGCGGCGCTCGATCGTCAGTTGCGACAACAGCGACGGCTCCGCCTTGATCTGCCGCGGGGTGTGCCCGGTGAACTGCTTGACCTCGCGGATCAGGTGCGACTGGTCGTAGAAGCCGCGCGCGATCAGATCGTCGACCGTCTGGCTTTCCGCAACGAGCGCCACCGCCGCGCGCAATGCCCGGTATTTCCGCGCCAGCAGCTTGGGCGGGGCACCGTACAGCGCCTTGCACTTGCGCTCGACCTGGCGGCGCGAGAGGTCGGTTGCAGCGACGAGGTCCTCCATCTCGGGCGAGGGACTTCCCGCGAGCCAGGCGTCGACCTTCTGGACAAAGGCCGTCGACGCGCGGTCGCAGCCGCGCAGTAGCTCGCGGATCAGATCCTCGGCGATCGCCACTCGTGCGGCGATGTCGGGCGCCCGGCGCATCGCAGTCGCAGCGGCACGCAGCCTGGGTCCGCCGAACAGGTCGGCGGCATCGATGACTCGGTTGAGCATGCTCGACGCGTCGTTGCCGATCAGCGCTGCCCAGCCGGTCGCGGTCACACCCATGCCGAGCACCCAGACCGGGCCCACGCAGCGGACCCGCATGGCGCCGCTGGTCGGCCCGATGACATGCACGTCGGCGACATCCTGCTGGAGCGTGCCGTCGGGAAAGCAATAATCCGTTGCGCCGGACGACAGACGGAAGCGCAGCTGGGCATGATCCGCGCGCTCGGTATCCTCGAACATCGGGACGTCGGCGCGGAAATGATAGAACAGGGTGATGTATTCGGCGAGGTCTTCCGCCGGGACGCTATAGTCCAGCTGGATGTCGGCCAATGTCCGCGCCCCCTTTTTTGTACAGAAGCGACACCTAAACCGCAGGGGCCCCGAAGAAAAGGGGGCCCGGTCGGCAAGCCGGCCGGGCCCTAGTGAAAGAGACCCCTGTTGGGAGCTCTTCGGGTCGCAAGTTGCTTAAAACAGGCCCAACCCCGGCTGTATTGGACGAAAGCGCCAAAATGGTCATATTCGTCGCAGCCCCGTCGCACTCGTCGCACGCCCGTCGCAACCGCGCGATTTTTGACCCGCGCGCGCGGCGATGCCAAAGCGCCCCGATGATATTCCCGCTGCTCCGCCCCGCCCTGTTCGCCTTCGACGCCGAGCGCGCACACGGCCTGACCATCGCGCTGCTCGAAAGCTGGGGCCGGGCGGGCACACCCTTCGCCGCGGGCCGGGACGAAGCCCGCCTGCACACCGTCGTCGCCGGGTTGGCCTTCGCCAATCCGGTCGGCCTGGCCGCGGGGGTCGACAAGGACGGCCGGGCGATCGACGGATTCTTCGGCCTGGGCCTTGGCGCGGTCGAGATCGGCACGCTCACCCCGCTGCCCCAGTCCGGCAACCCACGCCCGCGCCTGTTCCGGCTCACGGAGGACAGGGCAGTGATCAACCGCATGGGCTTCAACAATGGCGGGCTCGACGCCGCCCTGCCCCGCGCGATCGCCGCGAAGCGCCGCGGCGTGCTCGGCATCAATGTCGGCGCGAACAAGGACGCGGCCGACCGCATCGCCGATTACCGCCACGGCGTCGCCCGGGCGGCGCGGGTCGCCGATTATGTCACGATCAACATCAGCTCTCCCAACACGCCGGGCCTGCGCGACCTGCAGCACGGCGCGGCGCTGGCCGAGCTGCTCGCCGCGGCCGATGCCGCGCGGCGCCTGCCGACGCGGTCGACGCCGCTGTTCCTGAAGGTCGCGCCGGATCTCGACGCTGCGGCGATCGACGCCATCGCGCGCACCGCGATCGAGCAGCGCATCGACGGCCTGATCGTCAGCAACACGACGATCGCGCGGCCCGGCCTGCAGTCCCCGCACGCGGGGGAGGCCGGCGGCCTCTCCGGCGCCCCGCTCGCCCCGCTCGCCCGTCAGCGCCTCGCCGATTTCCGCACGGCTACCGGCGGCGCCCTGCCGCTGATCTCGGTCGGCGGCATCGACAGCGCCGAAGAGGCCTATGCCCGGATCCGCGCCGGGGCCAGCCTCGTGCAGCTCTACAGCGCGCTGGTATATGCCGGGCCGGGCCTGCCGCGCCGGATCACGCGCGGCCTTGCGCGGCTGCTCGCGCGGGACGGCTTCACCCATGTCGCCGATGCGGTCGGGGCCGGTTGACGTAGCCCCCGCCCCCGCTACCACGTGGCACCATGAAGAAGCTCCTGCTCGCGTTCGTCCTCCTCCTCATATCCCCAGCCGCCTTCGCCCAGGGCATGGTCACCTCCGCCGATCCGCGCGCGACCCAGGCAGGGCAGACCATCCTGCGGGAGGGCGGCAGCGCGGCTGATGCGGCGATGGCGATCATGCTCGCGCTGACGGTGGTCGAGCCGCAATCGAGCGGCATCGGCGGCGGCGGCTTCCTGGTCCATCACGACGCCAAGACCGGCCGGATGGAGACGATCGACGGCCGCGAGACTGCCCCCGCCGCGGCGACGCCGCAGCGCTTCCTCGATTCGGCCGGCCAGCCCCTGCCCTTCGGCCAGGCATTCCAGGGCGGCAGATCGATTGGCGTGCCCGGCAATATCCGGCTGATGGCGCTGGCCCATCGCAAATGGGGCAAGCTGCCGTGGAAGGCGCTGTTCGCGCCCGCGATCACGCTGGCCGAAAATGGCTATCAGGTCACCAAGCCGCTGAACGACCGCGTTTCCGGCATGGCGCGGATCTGGGGCAATTTCCCGGAGATCGCGAAGCAGTACAGCGTCGATGGCAAGGCACCCGCGCTCGGCTCGACGATGAAGAACCCGGCGCTCGCCGCGATCCTGCGCCGGATCGCCGATGAGGGGCCCGAGGCATTTTATACGGGCGAGAATGCGAAGGCGATCGTCGCCGCCGCGACCGGCACGACGGTCAACGCCAGCGACATCACGCTCGCCGATCTGACGGCCTATCAGGCGAAGGAGCGTGCGCCGGTCTGCGGTTTCTACCGCAGCTACAAGATCTGCGGCATGGGCCCGCCCTCCTCGGGCGCAGTGACGGTGCTCGGCATCCTCGGCATGCTCGAGCGCTTCGACCTGAAGAAGCTCGGGCCGACCTCGCCGGTCGCCTGGCATCTGATCGGCGAGGCGATGGAACTGGCCTATGCCGATCGCGACAAATATCTCGGCGACAGCGATTTCGTGCAGGTGCCGGTCAAGGGGCTGATCGATCCGGCCTATCTGGCCACACGATCGCGGCTGATCTCGCCCGACAAGACCCTGGCAGTCTATGAGGCGGGTACGCCGCCCGGCGCACAGGCGCGCACGGTCGCGGCGCAGAACGAAGTGCCCGGCACCACCCATTTCATCGCGGTCGACAAGGCCGGCGACATCGCCGGCATGACTTCCACGGTCGAAGGGCCGTTCGGCAGCCAGCTACTGGCCAATGGCTATGTGCTCAACAACGAGCTGACCGATTTCACCTTCGCGCCGGAGAAGGACGGCGCGCCGGTGGCCAACCGGGTCGAGCCGGGCAAGCGGCCATTGTCGTCAATGGCGCCGACGATAGTCTACGACCGCAAGGGCAGGCCGATCTTCACCGTCGGCGCGGCCGGCGGCAAGACGATCATCATGCAGGTGGCCAAGGCGCTGATCGCGCACCTCGACTGGGGCATGAACGCGAAGGAGTCGATCGGGCAGGGACTGATCTATTTCAGCGGCCGGACGTTGATCCTCGAAAAGGGCACGTCGCTCGAACCGATGGCGGCTCCGCTCGAACGGCTGGGCCATCAGGTCGTCGTCTCGAGCCTCGGGCTCAAGGCGAATGCGGCCGAACGCACGAAGACGGGCTGGATCGGCGCGGCCGATCCGCGCAGCGTCGGCACCGCGCTCAGCGAATGATACCCGCGCAGCCGAACACGGCGCGCTTTTCCCCGGGGAGAGACCATGCGGACGCTCGAACATTTTCCGAACCTGGTCGCCATGTTCCTGGCGCGCGCGCGCGAGAAGGGCGACCAGCCGTTCCTGTGGCATAAGGCCGGCAGCGCCTGGGTCTCGATGAGCTGGTCCGAGGCCGCGGCGAAGGTCGCCAGCCTTGCCGCCGCGCTGAAGGCGATCGGGCTCGAGCCCGGGGACCGGGTGATGCTCGTCTCCGAGAACCGGCCCGAATGGTGCATCAGCGACCTCGCGATCATGGCGGCCGGCTGCATCACCGTGCCGACCTATGTCACCAATACCGAGCGCGACCACGCCCATATCATCGAGAATTCCGGCGCGAAGGCAGTGATCGTGTCGACCGCGAAGCTCGCCAGGACGTTGCTGCCCGCCGCGATCCGCGCGGACAATGCCAAGATCATCATCGGCATCGAGGATCTCCGCGTCACTCAGCCCGGCACGCTTGAGGTGCATAGCTGGTCCGGGCTGATCGCCGACCATGCGACCGATCCGGCGGCGATCGTCAGCACCGCGACGCGCGAGGACACGGCCTGCATCATCTACACCAGCGGCACCGGCGGCGCGCCCCGCGGCGTGATGCAGCACCACGGCGCGATCCTGCACAACGTCAATGGCTGCTGCACCGTGATCAGCGAGGATTTCGGCTGGGACGACGAGGTCTTCCTGTCCTTTCTGCCGCTCTCCCACGCCTATGAGCATACCGGCGGGCAGCATTTCCCGATCGGGCTCGGCGCGCAGATCTATTATGCCGAAGGGCTGGACAAGCTCGCCTCCAATATCGAGGAAGTGCGGCCGACGATCATGGTGGTGGTGCCGCGCCTGTTCGAGGTGCTGCGCACGCGCATTTCCAAGACGATCGAGAAGCAGGGCAAGTTCGCCAGCTATCTGCTGGAACGATCCCAGGCGATCGGCGCCAAGCAATATGACGGCCGGCTGAGCCTGTTCGACCAGCCGATGAACCTGCTCCTCAAGGCGACGCTCAAGCCCAAGATCCAGAAGCGCTTCGGCGGGCGGATCAAGGCGATGGTCTCGGGCGGCGCGCCGCTGACGCCCGAAGTCGGCATCTTCTTCCAGTCGCTTGGGCTGACCTTCCTGCAGGGCTATGGCCAGACCGAGGCGGCACCGGTCATCTCGTGCAACCGCCCCTCGGCCGGGCTGCGCATGGATACGGTCGGCCCGCCACTGGCCAATACCGAAGTGCGCATCGCCGAGGATGGCGAGATCCTGGTGCGCGGTGAGCTGGTGATGCACGGCTATTGGCGCAACGACGCCGAGACGGCGCGCGTGCTGAAGGATGGCTGGCTGCACACCGGCGATATCGGCCTGATCGACGACAAGGGCCGGATCAAGATCACCGACCGCAAGAAGGACATCATCGTCAACGACAAGGGCGACAATGTCGCCCCGCAAAAGGTGGAGGGCATGCTGACCCTGCAGCCCGAGATCGCCCAGGCGATGATCTATGGCGACCGCAAGCCCTATATGGTCGCGGTGCTGGTGCCCGATCCGGAATGGACCCAGGAATGGTGCGCGAAGAACGGCGACGCCTGCGATTTCGCGCGGCTCGCCCAGAACAGCGAATTCCGCACCGCGATCGGCCATGCGGTGGAGCGCGTGAACAAGGACCTGTCGGTGGTCGAGCGCGTGCGCCGCTTCATCCTGGCCGATGGGCATTTCACGATTGAGAACGAACAGCTCACACCCTCGCTGAAGATCCGGCGGCACGTGCTGCGCGATGCGTACGGGCCCCGGCTGGACGCGCTGTACAAGGGGTAGCATACCCGTGTTTCAGCATGGCGGGACGGTTTGTTGAATCGACGGCACTCTCCTTCTCCCTTCGGGAGAAGGTGGCGCGAAGCGCCGGATGAGGGTGACTTGAGCGCAACCCCTCGCCCTCACCCTTCCGCCGGGAGAGGGAATTATTTCGCCGCCGCCACTGTCCCCGCCACGGATTTCGGCACGACCTCCAACGTCCAGTCGGCGTCGGGCCGCAGATATTTGCGGGCCGTCTCCTGCAGCTCGGCCGCGGTCAGGCCCGAGATGTCGCTCAGGACGCGGCGGAAGGCATCGATCCGGCGGGGATCATAGGTCGCGCCTTCGAGCTGGATCATCCAGAACTGGTTGCCAGTCGATTGCCGCATCAGCGCCTGCACCATCGGCCCCGTCGTGCGCTTCAGCTCGTCGTCGCTGACAGGGTTGGCGACCAGATCGGCCGCGATCTCGCGCGAGAGCTTGAAGAACAGGGGCAGGTTGACGGGCGCCACCTGACCCACCGCCATCAGTCGCCCGCCGCCGGGCAGGCCGATCGGCCAGTTGCTCGAGACGCTCGGGCTGTAGCTCGCTCCCGCCTCGGAGCGCAGGCGATCGAACAGCCGGTCGCTGAAGATCGCGGCAAGCACGTCGAGCCGGCGGCTGTCCGAAATGCCTTCGATCCCGCCGCCGGTCGGCCAGGCGATCACCGCTGCCGCCTGGTTCTCCGGGCCGTCATGCGTGCGCACCACCGGAGTGGCGACATGATCGGGGAAGCGCACCGGCGGCACCGGTCCGGCGGACGGCGTGCGCGGCTTGAGCGCGCCGATGCTGCGCGCGACGGCCTTGATCGCGTCCTCGGTGCCGATATCGCCGAACACCTGCACTTCGATCGGGCCAGTCGCCAGCAGCGGTTCCCACAGGGCGCGGAACGCCTCGGGCGTGGTGTTGCGGATCTCGTCGCGGCTCGGCGTGCCCCAGCGCGGATCGCCGGCGCGGAGCAGGCCGTCCAGGTCGCGCGCAAGCACGCCGTCAGGCGACGATTCGAGCCCGGCATAATTGGCCAGCACAGCCGTCTTGGCGCGGGCGAGCGGACTCGGGTCCCAGGCCGGTGCGGCGAGCTTGGCCGCCATCAGGCGGAGCTGGTCGGACAGGTCGCGCGGCGAGGTCAGCGCGGCGAGCTGGAACGCATCGTCGTCGACGTCGAAATCGAGCCCGATGCGCCGCCCGGCGGCCATCGCGTCGATATCGCCCTGCTTGAGCTTGCCGATGCCGCCGGCGATCAGCGCGAAATCGGCCGCCCAGGCCGGCGTCTCGCGATCGGCCGGCAGCGCGTTATAGCCGCCGCCGAAGCGTACGCGGACATAAACCCGGTCATCCTCCGACGGCGTCGAATAGACCATCAGCCGCACGCCATTGGAGAAGACCACTTTCTCCAGGTCGAACTCGGCGATGCGCTGCCGGGTGACGACGGTGGCGGGCGGACCGAGCTTGGGCAGCTTCGAGAAATCGACTGCGGCTTGGGTGGTGCGCGCGCCGGCGAGCCCCTTCACATCGGCGTTGAGCGCCGCGGCGAGCCGGGTCGCGGCATCGTCTTCCGGCTTGGTCGCGTTGACGATCGCGCGCGTCGCGACGCCGCTGAAGATGCGCTTCGTCGATGCGAGGATGCGTGCCGGGGAGAACATGCCCTTGCGCCGCGCGTCGAGGAACACGTCCTGGATCACGGCGGCTGTGGTCGTGGTCTCGCGGATGTCGACGGCCTGGACCATGTCGTCGGCCAGCTTGCTGCCGGCCTCGGCCCGGGCGGTATCGACCATCGTCTTGTAGCCCGAGCCCTGCTCGGCCAGCTCGCGGTCGATCTCGGCCTGGGACGGCGCCGCCGCCTGGGCATCGGCGATCACGGCGCGGACGTCCTTGATCGCCGCTTCCCAGTCGTCGCCGACCGGCGCAACCTGGACGAAGGTGACATTGGCCGATCGCGCCGGATCGTCGATGCCGACCCGGGCGGAGAGATAGCTGCCCCCGGCCCGCGCGCGCGTCTCCAGGCGGCGATTGATCACGGCGGTCGCAATGATGTCGGCCAGCCGGTTCTGGTTGAACACCACCGTATCGGCGTTGAATTTCCACGGCCGCAGCACGGCGATCATCGCCATGGTCGGCAGGCCGGGCTCGACGATCGTGCGGGTGGTCGGCTTGCTCGCATCGGGCACGCCGAAATCGGGCTCGGCCGGGGCAGCCCCGGTGCCGCGCCATGCGCCGAAATATTTGGCGACGAGCCGTTCGAACACTGCCGGATCGAGATCGCCCGAGACGACGACGACGGCGCGCTCCGGCCGGTACCAGCGATCGTGGAACGCCTTGACCGTGGCCGAGGTCGCGGCCTCCAGCGTCTTGGTGTGCCCGATCGGCGAGCGGTCGGCAAAGGGCTGGCCGGCGAAGAGCAGCGCGTTCATCGCATCCGACAGGCGCACCTGCGGGCCGGGCTGCTCGCGCTGCTCCGCGAGCACCGCGGGTCGCTCGGCGGCAAGCGCAGCCTGCGTGATGTTGGGCTTGCTGACCATGCCGGCCAGGATCTTCAGGCTCTCGTCGAGCGAGGCCTCGGTCGCGCTCGGCAGGTCGAGCTTGTAGACCGTCTGAGTCGGCGTGGTCTGGGCGTTGCTGTCCGAGCCGAAGGTCGCGCCGAAGCGCTGCCACACGCGCTTGGTCTCGCCGTCGGGCACGAATTCTGAGCCGCGGAACGAGAGATGCTCGATCAGATGGGCATAGCCGAGCTCGTCGTCCGTCTCCATCAGCGAGCCCGCGTCGATCCGCACCCGCACCGAGACCTGGCCCGGCGGCACGCCGTTCTTGCGCACCGCGTAACGCAGGCCGTTGGTCAGCGTACCGAAGCGCCAGGCGGCGTCGGGAATGATGTCGCTGCCCTTGTAGAGCCACGGATCGCGGTTCGCGATGTTGGAGCCGGACGCGGGGGCGGTCGCCGGGACGGTCTGGCCGCTGACCGTCGGCGCGAGGCCGAGCAGCAGCGAAGCGATGAGCGAAAGGCGCAGCGCGCGCGGGGTAAAGTGCATGGTGACGATCCTAACGGCCTTGTCCGGCCGCCGCCAGCGTTGGTGTCGATTAGATGAACCTGCCGTGAAACTCCACGCCATCGCCACGTTTTGGACCAAGACAGCGGTTAACGACTCGGCTGTCCCATCGTCAGGGCGGGACGACGGCGGGTGCGAGTGCGGCTTTTCCGGGCCGGCGCATCGCGAGCGGGTGCGTAGCGTATGGGCGTCAGTATGGAATCGGGCGGGGCCGCTTTGTGGCGCGAATCGGGCAGGCCCGCGAGCAGCGGCCGGATTCCCGGCGGTGACGGCGTTGCCGCCCGTCCCGCTTTGTCGGCCGATCGCAACCGCCCGCTGATCATCAAATGGGGCAAGCATTTCCGCGGCCTGTTCGACCGGCTGATCGCGTCCTCGTCGCTCGTCCCCAACGAGCCGGTGATCGACGTGCGCACCTTTGCCTGGACGGCGCTGCTGCGCGCGCACTGGCGGGATATCCGCGACGAGGCGATCGCCGCCGCGCTGCCCGGCGAGGCCTCGCCCAGCCTCGCCACCATCTCGCCCGATCACCGCGCGATCGCCGCGCCCAACATGTGGCGCTCCTTTTTCCTGTGGGGCTACAGCTACCCGATCCACGACAATCTCGCGCAATGCCCGAAGACGGCGGCGATCGTCGCGCGCATCCCGCGGCTCAACAGCGCCTTCTTCTCGATCCTCGCGCCGGGCACGCACATTCCGGCGCATCGCGGCGTGACCAAGGGGCTGATCACCTGCCATCTCGGCCTTATCGTGCCGCGCGACGGCGACGTGCGCATGCGCGTGGGCGAGCGCACCGTGCGCTGGGCCGAGGGCGAGACCCTGGTGTTCGACGACACCTATGATCACGAAGTGTGGAACGACACGGCCGGCACCCGCGTGGTGCTGCTCATCCAGTTCGAACGCCCGCTGCGCCGCCCGGGCAAATGGGTCGCCGACCTGTTCCTCGGCGTCGTGCGCCGCTCCGCCTTCGTTCAGGAGGCGCGGAACAATATCCAGACATGGAACGAAGCGGTGAAGCAGCTGGATGTGTAGTTCCTCCCGCTAATTCCTCCCCGGAACGGGGAGGAATTAGAAGGGGAGGGATTAGAAGCCCCTCTCACGGCCGATAATAATAATCGAAGCTCGGGTCATAGACCTCGCGGTAGGTCCAGGCGTGGATTTCCTCCTCGGTCATCTCGTTGAAATTATCGCGGCGGCGCGGCGGCGGCCAATAGACGCTCTCGCGCGGCTCGACCGGTTCGGCGAAGGTCAGCGCCAGCGCATCGGCATCGTCGGGCGAGGCAAGGCCCCGCGCCTTCATGTGCGCCTTCTTCTCGAGCAGGATCGACACCTGGTCGGCGGCATAGCCATATTCCACGCCGGTCAGGTCGGTCGCCAGTTCCTCGTCGTCGGGGATCGCCCCGCCCTCCAGCCAGCCGCGCATGTTGGTCCACATTTCGGAACGCTTGTTGGCGGTCTGCACGCGCAGTTCGCCCGCCCATTGCGCGTCGCGGCCCTTGCCGCCGAACCACACTTCATGGACGTTCGCCACGCCCAGCTGGCGCAACCGGTCGATCACCGCGGCGCCGATATTGCCGGCATCGACGAACACCGCATCGGGCTTCAGCATCTCGGCCTGGAACGCGACGTCGCCGGCGAGCGTCATCGCATCCACCCCCTGCCAGCGCTTCCACGGGCGCGACCGCGCATCCCGGCCGCTGCGGATCGCCAAGGTCGAATGATCGTCGCCGAAACGCGCGCAATCCAGGCCGAAGATCAGCGGATCGGTGGAGAGGCCGTACGCTTCGCGCATCCGCGCCTGATCGACCAGCAGGGTTGAGATGAACTGCATCGAGGACGCCGTCGGGAACTGGCCGCGCACGCGAACCCGGACGATATCGCTGTCCTCGCCATAGGTCGCGACCAGCTCGTCGAGATAGGCCTTGTTCACCCCCTCGACCGTCCGGCTGTCGATCTGCTGCGTGTCCCACAAATGGCGGTGGCGGTTGAAGCAATCATGGAACGCGCCGCTGTTGAGCGTGGGATTGCCGAAGGCGAGGAAGACGATCTCGGTCTCCTCGTCGGTCAGCGCGCCGAGCGCGACTTCCCATACTTTCGACGCGATGCCCGAAGCTTCGTCGAAGATCAGGATGATGCGCTTGCCCTGGTTGTGCAGCCCGGCAAAGGCATCGGTGTTGACCACGCTCCAGGTGACGAGATCCGATCGCCAGCTGCGATCATGATCGGCCACGGTGGAGACGAGCGCGGTCGCGGTGGCGCGGAACCAGTCCTTCGTAATCGACAGATTGTGCCATTTCACGATCTCCGGCCCGGTCTTGGTGAGCAGCTGGCTCTCGGTATTGGCGGTGGCGACGATGCGCGTGTCGATGCCGGTATCCAGCCCCCATTTGATCAGCATCGCGATCAGCGCCGACTTGCCGATGCCGTGGCCGGAAGCGCGCGCGATGCGGCACGGCGTGTGCCGCGTGGCCGGATCGGCGAGATGCGCGCCGATGCTTTCCATCACCGCGCGCTGCCAGGCGCGGGGGCCGGAGACGCCGCGCAGCACCCCGTGCCCCCAGGGATAGACCAGATTGGCATGGCCCAGCGGATCGTGCCGCAGTTCGTCCATCCGGTCGGCCAGCCGGCGCTTCGATTCAGTCTTTATCCTGCTCATTGCGACGCCTTTCCGCTGCCCGGGCGAATGCCTGTTCGATGATGTCGGAGAGTTCTTCCTTGCCCTCGTCGTCGCGCGGGATGCGCCATTTCTCGGGCTGGCGGATGCGCAGCCACTGCAGCGCGATGCGCGGATTGCCGAGCACCCGCTTCGCATAGCGCGCGATGATCGGTTCTTCCGATTTGGCGAACATGAACACGCGTTCGGCGGTATATTCGAACCCCCGCGCCCGCTGGTACAGCGATGCCGCGACCCATTCGTCGGCATATTCCTTGCCGACCGCACAGGCATCCGCGAACGCCTTGTGCTGGATGCGCCAGCGATAAAGCGTGCGCACCGAGACATCGAACATGTCGGCGACATCGTCGTCGACCGCGCCAAGCTCATAAGCCTTGCGCGCGATCTCGGCGTTTTTGGGGGCGTAGGTCGGGGGGCGTCCTTGGGTCATGGGACGCTGGATGCGCGATTTGGCGGGGAGTTTGAATCGATGGTAACGACGAACCGCGGGTGAGAACGAAAAAAGCGCCAATTCTAAGGTTTTGACTGTCCAGCGTTCGTCTCGCAATTTATTAGCGATGTACAGTTCACAAACCCAAGGCGCTAGCGATATGACGCCAGCATGGGTTTTGACGATCTCGCGGCATCCATTGGGCACCAGCTAGCAGTGGTCGGCCAAGCCCCTGTCCCGTTTGCGGTTTGCGTGATAATCGCTGCGGTGGCGGTCTGGCGTTTGATGGAATGGCGATACCGAGCCGTAATTGATGGTTTAGAACACCGGATCAAATTGCGTGATGACAGCATCGCGCACCTTGAGCGCAAGGCCGGAAAAGCACGCGCGGAACCATTGCCAGTGTCTACCGAACCTCAAGACCTGCCTACCGCCGTTGAGTCACCTCTAGATCATATACGGCGATGGGAAGATCCAAGGGATCGGGTTTTTGTTCAGAATCGAACCTTGCCTGAACTGATGGACATGCTGGTGGGTAAAACCAACATTCAGGCAGCGGCTATCGCACGGCCGTATTTAGGGAAGTGGATCGAGGTTTCGTTGGCGGTCCAGAATGTGAGCCAGAGCGAGGACGAAACATTAGTCATGGTCTCGCATCCTGACCACTTGGTACGGTTTATATGGCTTCACTTTGCCCGAGACAGAGAGCGATTAGAGATAGTCGAGATTGGTGACCGCATTACTGCTGTCGGTCGCATCACGGAACTCGAACGGCTCAATGCTCGCCTGTACAGCTGCGAAATGATCAAGGCGGCCTAGTCGCTCTTCTCTGGCACCGGTTTCGGTGACGGTTTACTTAACCCCTTTACCCCGTGCGCGCCTTCGGCCGCGCTTCGCCGGAGTGAGCGCCCGCCCTGTCCGCGCTTCAAGCATCTTGACCCAATCCGCGTCGCCGATCGGGCGCCCACGGCTCTCCGCCTTGCGCAGTGCTGCATAGGCAGCGGCCTCGTCGATATCGTCCGCCAGGAACGCAGCGAAGTCGTCGATCCGCGCAAGCGCCGGCGCAACCGTGACGAGCCCGTCATCGCTGCCCGCGAGGTGCGCACGCACGCTCGACCAAGGCCAGTCGGCGGCGCGTTTCACGAGGCGGGCGCGAACCGGGTTGAGGCTGAAGTAGCGCAGCGCATTGCACAGATTGGGCTCGTCGACCGCGACCGAGCCGAAGCGGCCCTGCCAAAGATATCCGGTCCGCCGGGCGCGCGCGTTGATGTAGCTCGTATAGCGCCGTTGGAGATGGCCGAAGGTGCGGCGCAGGCCGTCCTCGTCAGACGGAATGCCTAGAACGGCACATCATCTAGGTCATCAGCGAAGTCAGCGCGTGTTCGCGACGCGACCTCGGGCTTCGCAGGGTTGGGAAGGGCCTTCGGCAGGACGGGAGACGGGAGAGGCAGCGGATCCGGCGCAGCCTCAATTTCCCGTAACTTTTCCCTACCTAGCAGAATGTTGATCGCGTTGACCGTCTCCGGCAGTTTAATGATAGCGTCTTCGGCACCAGTGATCGCACCCGTGCCTTGGCTCAAAGCAGCCGTCACCAGCGCTACTCCAACTAAGATAATCGTGACGCTGCTCTTTTCTTTGCCTAGCTCCGAATCGAATGAGTCTAGGCGTTTGTTCAAAATGGCTTTCTTGCGGTCGTCCAACCCCGACTGCTGGACCGCCGCCCTCAATTCCAACAAATGCTTCTTCAAACGCTCTTTTGCCGCGATCGGGAGGGCAACACTTGTTAGCTCTCTCGCCCGCTTACCTTCGATAGCCAGTCTGGTAGCGACCGCTATTGCTCGCTGATATACCGTCCGGAAATCGTCGTGACGAAGCTCGCTCGCTTCACCAAAGTCCGCTATCCCATAGGCAGCAGCAGCAGCAGCCACGACCGTGATATACTCAAGTCGCAGATCATCGCCGTGCTCATATCGCTCCATTTCGCCAGTCATTGCATTGAGGCGTGTGCGGCAAATGCGCTCGAGCTGAACGAAGGCCGTTGCCGGATCGTCGGGCAGATCGTCCATCTCACCGACAGTGATTAGTTCCATTTGACACCCCCGACCCGGACATGCCGAGAACATATCTCTAGGTAAGGCCTGAGCCCAACGGTTCAACCGCTACTATCGCCGCACCTAATTCCGACGAGGGGCAATGAATTTCGGTGACAGTTTACTTAACTCCTGAATCCAATCGTCTTCGGCCCGCGCTTCGCCGTGAGCGTTTGCGCGACATCACGATCGAACCGAATTGCCAAAATCACTTTGCGATGTGCCCAGCGCCAGCAGTCTCACAGGGCCGGCTTTAAAAAGCTGAGCGGCTGACCGATTCAACCAACCCCGCATCCATGCTGAAATCTCCCGAGGCCGACCGAGGGCCAGGAGTCCGCACAATGCCCCAAAAACGAGCCTCAAACTATAAACCAAGAAAATCCCATGCCAGTGACATAACTCGGCAGGAATAGATCAAATGCCGTACATGAACCGCCAGCGCCGCCCATCACTAGCGCCCCAAATTGAGAAAAGCATGGAAATGCCAACCCTCAATAAAGGCCCCGCACGCCCGAAGAACAGCTTCAAAACGCGCCTCTCGCAAGCGGGTGACATAAATCGGCGATTACTCCGGCAAATTCCGCAGATCGCCACATTCCCCAACACGAGTCCTTTGCCCCCGCCGCGACCGAACGCTCCCACGCGCCCCTATGCTTGCAAACAGGCCGTTCGCCCCATCTCAGCGCACCACCACCCCGCCCTTCATCACATGATCCACTCGCTCCAGCGCGGCGATATCGGCCAGCGGATCGGCTTTTACCGCGATCATGTCGGCGAAATGCCCGGGCGCGATCGCGCCCACATCGGCCGACCAGCCGAGCAGCTCGGCCGAGACGAATGTCGCGGCCTGGATCGCCTGCATCGGCGTCATCCCGTAGCGCACCATATAGCTGAACTGCCGCGCATTCCGGCCGTGCGGATAGACGCCGGCGTCCGTGCCGAAGCTGAGCTTCACGCCGGCCTTCACGGCCTTGCGGAAGCCCTCGCGCTGGGCGTCGGTGGTCTCGCGGTTCTTGCGCAGATGGTCGGCGGGCCAGCCGTCGCGCTTGCCGATCTCCTCGATATAATCGCCATTATAGATATCCATGTCGAGGAACACGCCCTTCGCCCTGGCCAGCGCGATGCCCTCGTCGTCGATCAGCGAGGCGTGCTCGATCGAGCGCACGCCGGCGCGGATCGCCGCCTTGATGCCGGCCGCGCCGTGGGCATGCGCGGTGACCCAGCTGCCATGCGCCGCCGCCGTCTCCACCGCCGCGCGCATCTCCTCTGGCGACAATTCGAGCGTGCCGGGCTCCGTCCCCTCGGCCAGCACCGCGCCGGTGGCGATCAGCTTGATCGAATCCGCGCCGCGCTGGAACAGATGGTTCACCTTGAGCCGCACATCATTGGCATCGGTGACGACGCCGACGCGCATGTCGTCCGGCACCTTCACGTCGGGCGCGAAGCCGGTGACTTCGCCGCCGCCGCCGGGAATGGTGATATAGGCGCCGACCACGTTCATGCGCGGGCCGGCCACGTCGCCGCGGTTGATCGCATTGCGCAGCTCGACATCGCCGAACGCCCGGAACGTGCCGACATCGTGCACGGTGGTGAACCCCGCCTCCAGCGTCGCGCGCGCATTGCGCAGGCCGACATAGGCAATCTCCTGCTGGCTGTGCAGCAGCGGCTCGGCGACATTGGCTGTCTGCCCCCAGTCGGCGAGATGCGTGTGCATGTCGATCAGCCCGGGCAGCACGGTATAGGCGGACCAGTCGATGAGCGCGGCCCCGGCCGGCGGCGGCGCCCAGGGCGCGACCGAGACGATGCGGTCATCCTCAATCCGGATCAGCCGATCGGTGAGCACCACGCCCTTTTCGGTATCGATCAGGCGGCCGGCATGGACATAGCGGGTTTCGGCGAGCGCCGGTGTGTTGATGAGGGCGATGCCCACCGCGATCATTGCCATCCACCGCATCGACTTCACCCCTTCCCGAACAACCGCGCTACGATCTCGCGGACCCTATCGCACCGGCCGATACAGGATCCGTGCCTCACCGTCCGCCGCGACGGGCATGAACAGCCCCTGCCCCGTCACCTGGATCGTGCCGTTGGTCACCTTCGTCACCGTCGCGTCGATCAGGAAATCGCCTTCGCGCCGCCCGGTCATCGCCTTGCGCGCGGCGAGCAGCACTTTCTGGTAATCGGGCGCGAAATCATGGACCAGGCCGGCGCGAATGCCTTCGCGCACCTGCTCGTCGCCGAACAGCGAGAGCAGGAGGTTGACCGCGGTGCTGTCGATCTTCTCGGTCAGCTGCAGATCGCGCACCCGCACGACCTGCGAGTTCGCGTCGTTATAGGGCACGGCGGAAAGCCAAACTTCGCCCTGCGCCGCGGCGAAGCCGACCTGGCGCGCCTTCACCTTGGCCTTGACGCCGACGGCCAGCCGCCCGCCGGTGGTGGCATAGATCGTCACCTTGCCGAATTCGGCATCGACCGGACCGATCCCGGCGAGGTTGATGCCCTTGCGCGCGAGCTTGCGGAGCGCGCGCTCGACCACCGGCTCGAGCTGACGGAAATCGGCCAGCACCGGGATGTAGAAGCGCAGGCCCTCGGCCCCGGTGTCGCGCGATGGCGGCGGCAGCGGGGTCGCCACGGGATCGGCCGGGCGATCGCCGACAAAGGTTTCAGTCAGCGCCTCCGCCGCGAGCTTCAACTCGAGCTGCCCTCCGGCGATGCGATAGCCGCCGAAGCCGAGCCGCCGCGGCGTGATCCGCATCCATACGGGCGGCCGCTCGCGATTGAGCATGACGGAGGTGAAGGCCTTGGCCCAAAGCTCGGCCAGCCGATCCTGCGCGCGCATCCGCGCCAGCTCGGCGGGCAGGCTCTTTTCGAGGCCGGCGATCACGCCCTGCAGCTTGCTGTCGGCCTTTTCGACGAAGCGGATGCGCTGGCCGAGGAAATCGATGCCGGGCGGATCGGTCCAGTCATAATCGATGCGGACCTTCGCCGTCGGCGCCCAGTTGTTGTCGATCGAGAGCCGCGCATGCGCGCGCACCTCGGCCGCGCCGGTTGCCGTCTCCTGCTTGATGATGCCGCCGACATCCCGCACGCTGATCGTCGCGTGCACTGGCATGGTGATGGTCAGCATGTCGCCCTGCCCGCCCAGCCGGATCCAGCCGCGCTCTGCCCGGCCGATAATGGTGCAGCGGATCGTCGGGGTGACCTTCAGCCGTTTGCCGAATACCTTGACGCTTTGCGGCGGGACGCAGCTCTGGCCCGGCTTGTTGGTCTGCCACAGCGCCTTGGGGATGCGCGCGTTGAGCCCCTTTTCCAGATCCGCCAGCCGCGCCGAGATCGGTACGACGATGGTGGAGGAGCGATCCGGAAACACGGCGGGCGTCTCGACGCGCGGCGGCACGGGCGTCTCGACCTTACGCTGGCACGCCGCGAGGACCAGCAGGCCGCCGATCGCCGCGGCCGGGAAGATGCGCTTCATGAGGCCGTCACTTGCTTCTCCCGTCCAGCGCACGGGCATGCCCTCCCCCGGCCCCTCCCGCAAGCAGGAGGAAGAAAGGTCAGCGTGGGAATCGCCGCGATCGGCCCCGGCGCGTCAGACCGCGCCGAGCTTTGCCAGTCGGCGCTGTTGCTGGATCAGGCGCACCTTGCTCAGCACTTCGACCGCATAGGCCTCGGCATCGCCGCGGGTGCGGATCGTCGCCTGGCGCGCGGCGATGGCGGCGAGTTCCGGGGGCGTGCCGCCCGACAGCTCGGCATCGGCCTTGCGCAGATTGGCGAGCGCACCGACCAGGTTCCCGGATTCGGGCACGGGCTGCGCCAGCAGCGCGGAGCGCTGCGCCGTGGTGAGCGGCACCCTGGCCGCCCGCATCGGCGGCAGCGGGGTCGGCAGCTCGACCCGGTCCGTGCGCGGCCTGGCCTGCGAGAGCGTGCCGAGCGGCGAATTGGCCGCCGCGTCCCGGTCGGTCAGGGAGGAGAGCCCCCACAGCGACTCGAGCAGTTTCGGCACCGAGGAATGGTCGTAAAGGGTGGAATCGACCGATCCGGATGCGACGAGCGGCGAGACCAGCACAGCCGGCACGCGCACGCCGAGCGTGGTGAAATCGAAGCCATGCGTGTTGTAGCCGTAGCTGGGGTTGTCCCCGGGGGCGATCGCACCGGGCGGCGGGACGGAATCGTAGAAGCCGCCATGCTCGTCATAGAGGATCACCAGCAAACTCGAATTCCAGTAGGGCGAAGTCTGGATCGCCCGGAACACGGCCGAGAGCAGATTTTCGCCGCCATAGACGTCGTCCATCGGATGCTGCGACGATCCGCCGGCATAGGTGCCCCCGCTGATGTCTCCATAATGCGGCTCGATGAAGGTGTAGGGATAGGGATAGGGGCCCTGCAGATCCGATGCGAAGTGATCGAGCGAGTATATGTCCGTCACCGTCACGCCGCTCAGTGCCGACACCTGCGGGACGGCCCCGAGCGCCGATCCGGCAAACGGATCGTCGCTGTACAGGCTGTGGAAGGTCGAGCTCGAATCATTGTAGAAGCGGTACGGGATCGACGCGGAATCGAGCCGCTGAAAGATCGAGCCATTGGGATATTGGAAGCCGCCGCGCGGCAGCTCCCAGCCGGCCATCTGCCCTTTGCTCGGGCTGTCGTCGAACCCGGACGACGAAGCACCGTGCAGGAAGAACCGGTTGGGCCAGGTCGGCCCCGGGATCGAGGAATGCCACCGATCGCAGAGCGAGAATTGCTGGGCCAGCGTGTTGATCACGTGCAACTGCTGCTGCGTGTCGAAGCAGTCCATGATGAACTGCACTTCGTCCAGCGTCGGCGGGACATGCGGGTCCTCGGTGGTGGAGGTCGCGTAATTGGCCGCGAACCCGCTGTTGTTTATCGACGGATAAGGGCCGCCCGGCGTCCAAGTGGAATTCTGGCCGCACAATTGCTCGACCACGTCGAGGAATTCATGCCCCGGATCGGTCGGCATGCTGAGCGGCGCCCCGGACTGGACGTTGAAGGTCGTGATGGTGCCGTTCGGATCGGTATAGCTGTTGGAATCCTGCGTCGTCGCCGCGGTGATGCCGGGAATGCCCGACATCGCGAACATGGTATCGAACGACCGGTTCTCCAGCATCACCACGAACACGTGGCTGATCGGCTGGGCGGGCGCGGGCGTGAGGCGGGTCATCTCGTCCTTGCAGCCGCCGGAATGGAGCGCGACGTCGAACGTGCCGGTGCTGACCGACAGGGTGATCGACTGATCGGCATCCGCGCGCTGGAGCTGACATTCCTTCCAGTAGCGATCCGTGACCGTGCCGCTGTTGATATAGAGCCCGGCGTCCGACCCGTCCTTCACGAACAGCATCACGGACCAGTAATCGAGGGTCCCCCCGGCGCCGAAGCCAGTGCGGAACAGCACCTGCATCGGGGGCGTCGTCTCGCCCGGGCCGACCGACCATGTGCCGCGCTGAGTGCCGTTGCTGCTGTTGCTGTGGAACAGCACGATATTGGCATTGCCATTGGTGTTGTTGGTGACGCTGACATTGGCGGAGCGCTGAGTCGACATGATGCTGCTATCCTCCCTGATGTGCCTGAAATTGTGGCGAATGCGGGAAAGCGGTCAACAAGGGCTGGCACCAGAACGGAGGCAATGCGGCCTGGCTTGTCGGCGGCCCAACGCTGCGTTTCCACATCGCGCCTTGATCCGGCGCGCGCGCCGGCCCACATGCGACTCATGCTGATCGAAACCGAAACCACGCCCAATCCGGCGACCCTCAAGTTCCTGCCCGGCCGCGCCGTGATGGATGCCGGCACCCGCGACTTCGCCACGCCGGAGGAAGCCGAAGCGTCACCGCTCGCCGATGCGCTGTTCGGGCTGGGCGACGTGACCGGCGTGTTCTTCGGGCGCGACTTCATCTCCGTCACCGCGGCGCCCGGCGTCGACTGGATCGACCTGAAACCCGACGTGCTCGGCCTGCTGCTCGATCATTTCAGCGCGAACATGCCGCTGTTCCGGCCCGGCAATGCCGGCGCCATCGCGGTCCCATCCGCCGACGAGAGCTTCGCCGAGGATCCGGCCGATGCCGACATCATCGTGCAGATCAAGGAACTGATCGAGACGCGGGTGCGCCCGGCCGTGGCGAACGATGGCGGCGACATCGTCTATCGCGGGTTCGACAAGGGCAAGGTCTATCTCCAGATGCAGGGCGCCTGCTCCGGCTGCCCGTCGTCCAGCGCGACGCTGAAGAACGGGATCGAGCAGCTGCTCAAATATTATGTCCCGGAAGTCACCGAAGTCCGCGCGGTCTGATCTGCGCGCGGCGCGGCCTGCCCGGGCCCGGTGCTTACCCCTTTCACCGGCAGGATGCCCCTGAATCGAGGAATATTGCATGAGCGAGAAGCTGTCCGACGCTGCACTCGATACGATCTTCCGCACCGCGCGGACCTATAACGGCTATACCGATGCGCCGGTCAGCGAAGCCGAGCTGCATGCGATCTGGGACCTGATGAAATGGGGCCCGACCTCGGCCAACCAGCTGCCCGCCCGGCTCGTGTGGTGCGTGAGCGACGAGGCCAAGGCGAAGCTCGCCGCCTGCGCCAGCGCGCAGAACGCCCCGAAGATCCTCGCTGCGCCGGTGACGGTGATCGTCGGCATGGACACCAATTTCCACGAACATCTGCCCGAACTGTTCCCGCACAACCAGACCGCGAAGAGCTGGTTCGACGGCAACGCCGAGCTGCGCGAAGCCTCGGCGATGCGCAACTCGACCCTGCAGGGCGCCTATTTCATCGTCGCGGCGCGTGCGCTCGGGCTCGATACCGGGCCGATGTCGGGCTTCGACAATGGCAAGGTCGATGCGGCCTTCTTCGCCGATACGCCGGCGGTGCGCTCCAACTTCATCTCCACCCTCGGGCATGGCGATCCCGCGACGATCTTCGATCGCTCGCCGCGGCCCGCGTTCGAACGGTTCAACACTATTGCCTGAACTGACCTCTGCCCTCCGGGGAGAGCGCGCATGACGGCGCGCACCCTGGTCATCGAAACGGCCACCGCTGCCTGCTCGGTCGCGCTGATCGAGCAAGGCGCGGTGATTGCCGCCGCCCATGAGGTGGTCGGGCGCGGCCATGCCGAGCGGCTGGTGCCGATGATCGCCGAGCTGCCCGACGGCGGGCGCGCGCCGCGTATCCTGGTCGATTGCGGGCCCGGCAGCTTCACCGGCGTGCGCGTCGGCATCGCCGCCGCGCGCGGGCTGGCGCTTGGCTGGGGCGCCGAGGCATTCGGCTATTCCTCGCTCTCACTGGTTGCGGCGGCCGGTTTCGCACAGCATCGGGGATGGTCCAGCCTTGCCGTCGTGTTGGAAGGCGGGCATGGCGAAGTCTTCATGCAGTCCTTCGATGCTCAGCTCGCGCCGCTTTCGGCGCTCGCCTCGCTCAGGCCCGAAGCAGCGCTCGCCGCGCTCGGCGCCCGCCCCGCAATCGGCAATGGCGTGCGCTTCCTGCTGCCGCTCGATCCCGCCGCGTCGCTGACCGAGGCATTGCCGTGCGCGGCCGATGCCGTGCTGCTGCCGGCGCCGCTCACCGCCCTCCCGCCGCGCCCGATCTATGGCCGCGCGCCCGACGCGAAGCCGCTTCCCGCCCCCGTCGCATGAGCACCACGCTGCAGATGATCGAATTGCGCACCGGCGGCGTGGCCGATCTCGTCCTGGTCGATCAGGTGATGCAACAGGCGTTCGACCCACGCTACGGCGAGGCGTGGACGCGCAACCAGTGCCTCGGCATCCTCGCCATGCCGGGCGTATGGTTGACGATCGCAAGCCTGGACGGGGTGCCGGCCGGCTTTGCCTTGTCACGCGTCGTCGCCGACGAAGCCGAGTTGTTATTGCTGGCGACGGTCCCGGCACTTCGGCGGCGCGGCGTTGCAGCGGCATTGTTAAGTTCCGTCATTAACGATGCCAATAGTTTTAAAGCGATTAATCTTCACCTCGAAGTCCGCGAAGGTAATGAAGCCATTAAGCTTTATCACCATACAGGATTCGTTAAGGTCGGTGAACGCCGAAATTATTACCGCGGCAACGCCGGCCAGGCTTTCAACGCGTTTACCTATAGCCGCGATCTACGCTGAGCTCTTTTTCGACTCTCCACTTGTTACTTGCGTGTTGCGATCCAAAGTAGGATAGCGCTCGCCAAGGCTGCGCAATCAATGCGGCTGAATAACGGGTCGAAAGGATTTCAATGGATACGCAAAACGAGTTGCAGGAGACCTTGATTACGCTGACTGCGGATATTGTCGCCGCGCATGTGAGCAACAATAGCGTCGCGGTCTCGGATCTGCCGGTGCTAATCGCGAATGTGCATGGCGCACTCGCTGGCCTGGGCGGCGCCGCGCCGGCGCCCGAAGTAAAGCAGGAACCGGCTGTTTCAGTGCGTTCTTCGATCAAGCCGGACTTCATCGTCTGTCTCGAGGACGGCAAGAAGCTCAAGATGTTGAAGCGGCACTTGATGACCCACTATCAGCTGACGCCGGAGCAGTACCGCGCCAAGTGGAACTTGCCCGCCGACTATCCGATGGTCGCGCCCAACTATGCCGAGCAGCGCCGCACGCTGGCGAAGAAGATCGGCCTGGGCACCAAGCGCCGCAAGACCCGGTAACGGGACGCATCGCGCCGATGCGAGGGAAGGCAGCGGCCCTGTCCGATGAGGACGGGGCTGCTGCCGTACCCGGCGTCCGGCGCGCCATGGGGCGGCGCGGGGCGGCTTATTGCGAGTCGGTTGCCCTTTATCAATAACCCCAAAGAGACTACATGCTGGCCATGCCACGCAAGATTGATCTCGAAGCCCTGTGCAATGAAAAGGGCCTGCGCATCACCGACCAGCGCCGCGTCATCGCGCGCGTCCTGTCCGAAGCGGAGGACCATCCCGATGTCGAGAAGGTTTACGCTCGCGCGTCGGCGATCGATCCGGGCATCTCGATCGCGACCGTGTATCGCACGGTGCGGCTGTTCGAGGAGGCCGGGATCCTGGATCGCCATGATTTCGGCGACGGCCGCTCGCGCTACGAGCCGGCACCTGAATCGCACCATGACCACCTGATCGACGTCGAAACTGGCCGGGTGATCGAATTCGTCGATCCCGAGCTCGAACAATTGCAGAAGGCTATCGCCGAACGGCTCGGCTTCCGGCTCGTCGACCACCGCATGGAGCTGTACGGCGTGGCCCTCGACCGCAAGGTCTAGGCCGCTTGGCCGAAGCTCTGGCCGTGGCAGCGCATCGGCGCGCCGAAGCAGCTGCGGGGCGCCCTTCGCCGATCGATCTGGCCGGCCGTCTGCGCATCGCGTTGCGCGCCGCGGGGCTCGTGCTCGGGCTGCTTCTCACCGTGCCACTCCATTATCTGTGGCGCATGCTCCGGATCGGATCGCCCTGGCCGAAGATCTTTCTCGGCTGGGCGGCGCGCGTTTCCGGCGCGCGGGTCGAGCGGGTCGGCGTGCCGCTGAAGCGCGACGTCTTCTACATCTCCAACCATCTCAGCTGGATCGATATCCTGGCGATCGCCGGGCAGAGTGGCACTGCCTTCGTCGCCAAGGAGGAGATCCGCGCGGCGCCGGTGGTGGGCTGGCTCTCGACGCTGAACCGCACCGTATTCGTCAAGCGCGAGAACCGGCTGGGCGTCGCCGAGCAGATCAATCAGCTGCGCGACGCGCTGGCCGAGAACTGGTCGGTGACGGTTTTTCCCGAAGGCACGACCACTGACGGCAAGTCGCTGCTGCCGTTCAAGACACCGATGCTGCGCGTGCTCGAACCACCGCCGCCCGGCGTGCTGGTGCAGCCAGTGCTGCTCGATTACGGCGCGGCCGGCGAGGAGATCGGCTGGATCGGCGCGGAAACGGGCCTGGACAATGCCAAGCGGTTGCTGGCGCGGCGCGGCGCGTTCCGGATGCGCGTGCATTTCCTCGAACCCTTTTACCCACACGATTTTCCGGGCCGCAAGGCGATCGCGGCCGAGAGCCGGCGGCGGATCGAGGAAGCGCTGATCGAGGCACTCGGGCACCCGCTGCGTCCGTTCGCGCATGCAGTCGACGCGGTGCGCTACGAGGCGCCTGCCACCGACAAGGGTGCGGAGGATTTGCCGCACCGCCCGCCCCCGCCTATAGCGCCGCCATCATGAAACCCACCCCCAAGACCTTCCACGTCAAGTCGTTCGGCTGCCAGATGAACATGTATGACGGCGACCGGATGAGCGAGCTGATGGCCGCCGACGGGATGACCGCGACCGACGACGCCAACGCCGCCGACCTGATCGTGCTCAACACCTGCCACATCCGCGAGCGGGCGACCGAAAAGGTCTATTCCGACATCGGGCGGCTGCGCAAACATGGCCGCGCGCCGATGATCGCGGTCGCCGGCTGTGTCGCACAGGCGGAGGGCCAGGAAATCGTGCGTCGCGCCAAGGTGGATATCGTGGTCGGGCCCCAAGCCTATCACAATTTGCCCGACCTCGTTGCCAAGGCAGCGCGAGGCGAAACGGCGCTCGACACGGACATGCCGGTCGAGACCAAGTTCGGCCACCTCCCCGCGCGCCGCCGCGTACCGCCATCGGCGTTCCTGACGGTGCAGGAAGGCTGCGACAAATTCTGCACCTATTGCGTCGTGCCCTATACGCGCGGCGCCGAGGTCAGCCGGCCCTGGGCGGCGATCGTCGACGAGGCTAAGGCGCTGGTCGATGCCGGCGCGCGCGAGATCACCTTGCTTGGCCAGAACGTCAATGCCTGGACGGGCGAGGATGCGACCGGGCGCACCGGCGGACTCGATGCGCTGGTGCGCGAGCTTGACTCGATCGCCGGGCTGGCGCGGATCCGCTACACGACTAGCCACCCCAACGACATGACTCAGGGCCTGATCGACGCGCACCGCGACGTCCAGAAACTGATGCCGTTCCTGCATTTGCCGGTCCAGGCGGGGAGCGACCGCATCCTCAAGGCGATGAACCGCAGCCACAGCCGCGATTCCTACCTGCGCATCCTCGATCGCGTGCGCGCGGCGCGGCCGGACATCGCGCTGTCCGGCGATTTCATCGTCGGATTCCCGGGCGAGACCGAGGCGGATTTCGCCGACACGCTGAGCCTGATCGACGCGGTAGGCTATGCGCAGGCGTTCAGCTTCAAATACAGCCCGCGCCCCGGCACCCCGGCCGCCGACATGGCCGATCAGGTCCCGGCCGAGGTAATGGACGAGCGCCTGCAGCGGCTGCAAGCAGCGATCAACCGCGACCAGGAGGCGTTCAACCGGGCGAGCGTCGGGCGGCGCTGCGGCGTGCTCTTGGAGCGTAAGGGCAAGTTACCCGGCCAGCTGATCGGGAAGTCGCCCTGGCTGCAATCGGTGCATCTCGTCTCGGGCGGCGTGATCGGGGACATGGTCGAAGTGGAGATCGAAGCGGCCTGGCCCAATTCGGTGTCGGGCGTGGAGCAAGTGCGCGAGTTCGCCTGAGCGTCTGCGTCGGAAAGATCGCACTGTTGCGCGTTTGCCTCTGTCCTAGCGGCACGCGACCTGCCAAACTCGCGAGCGGATGCAGCAGACTCGCCCTTTTTCCGGAACACCGCCGTTCGCGGCCCGTTCCGGTGGCGTCGTTGCCCTCTCCTCCCTCCCGCCTGAAGGAACCGCATGAGCCGCAAGCCTGTCCCCGCCCAGTCCGGTGATCGCAGCCGTGCCGAGATCGTGTTCGACAAGCCCCAACTCATGCCGCAGCTCTTCGGGGAGTTCGACAAGAACCTGCTGCAGCTGGAGAGCCGGCTGGGTGTGTACATCACAGCGCGGGGCAACCGCGTTGGGCTGGAAGGACGCGCGGAATCGGTCGCGGAAGCGCGCGACGTGCTGCAGGGCCTGTACAACCGCATCGTCCGGGGCGAGCGCGTCGATCAGGGCCTGGTCGAGGCAGTGATCACCATGTCCGCCGAGCCGACGCTGGACGGCATCGTCCGCGCCGATGTCGGCGGGCCGCAGATCATGATCCGCACGCGCAAGAAGACGATCGTGCCGCGCACCATAGCGCAGGCGCATTACATGCGCGCGCTGCTCGACAACGACATCATCTTCGCGCTCGGGCCGGCAGGCACCGGAAAGACCTATATCGCAGTGGCGCAGGCCGTCGCGCAGCTGATCACCGGGAGCGTGCAGCGGCTGATCCTGTCGCGGCCGGCAGTGGAGGCGGGCGAGAAGCTCGGCTTCCTTCCCGGCGACATGAAAGAGAAGGTCGATCCCTATCTGCGGCCGCTCTACGACGCGCTGAACGATTGCCTGCCGGCCGAACAGGTTGAGCGCCGCATCCTCAGCGGAGAGATCGAGATCGCGCCGATTGCCTTCATGCGCGGCCGGACGCTGGCCGACGCCTTCATCATCCTGGACGAGGCGCAGAACACGACGCCGGCGCAGATGAAGATGTTCCTGACCCGCTTTGGCGAGAACAGCCGAATGGTGGTGTGCGGCGATCCCAAGCAAACCGACCTGCCCGGCGGGATGGCGGCTTCAGGGCTGAACGACGCCGTCGGCAGGCTGGAGGGCGTCGAGGGGCTGTCCATCTGCCGCTTCGGCGCCGGCGACGTGGTGCGGCATCCGATCGTCGGGCGGATCGTCGAGGCTTACGAGGGTGTCGATGCTTGAACATAAGGATATCCCGCTATAGATTAGGGATATCCCGGAGACCTCACCATGGCATCCCTTTTCATCAAGGACAGCGAAACGGCAGCGCTCGCGACCGAGCTGGCAGCCCGATTGGGCACTACCAAGACCGAAATCGTTCGCGATCTGCTTCGACGCCGCAAGGCCGAATTGGGCGAAGCGCAGCCCAGGCCTGATTTCGTTGAATGGCTGGCGCAATATCGTCGCGACCATCCTATGCCAAAGCCGACCCGGTTGAAGGCCGACAAGGCGTTTCACGACTGGCTCTCCGGCGAGGAGGATGTCGTTGACCCTTTTCGTTGATGCTTCCGCGCTGGTCGCGATCATTGCTGGGGAACCCGAACAAGCCTCGCTAGCGATCCAGGTTCGCGATGATGCAGATCCCCTGTGGTCAGCAATGACGGAGTGGGAGGCAGTGGCGGCATTGTGCCGCTCCTACGGCTATCCGGTCGAGGATGCGCGACGCGAAGTCTCCGACACCGCGGCCGCCCGCCCACTCCGGCTCGTTCCGATCGGCGGACGCGAGGCGGCGCTCGCGCTCGAAGCTTATCGAGCCTATGGCAAAGGCCGCCACCCGGCTGCGTTGAACATGGGCGATTGTTTCGCCTATGCCTGCGCCAAGGCCAATGATGCCCGACTTCTCTACAAGGGCGACGACTTCGCCAGGACGGACCTCGCCTGATGCTTGAAACGGCCCTCTCGATCGAAGCCCCCTGGCCCGAGACCATCGACTGGCAGGCGCTCGCCCTGCGCGCCGCCACTGCTGCGATGGAGCGTACCGAGCATGGCGACATGCTGACCGCGACCGCACTGATCGAGATATCCGTCCGTCTCGCTACGGACGAGGAAGTGCAGACGCTGAACGCGCAGTACCGCCAGAAGGACAGGCCGACCAATGTACTGAGCTTCCCCATGGTGCAGGCCGATCTGCTCGACACGATCGGGCAGAATTCGGACGATGGCGAAGTGCTGCTCGGCGATATCGTGCTGGCCCATGGGGTTTGCGCCAACGAAGCGGCCGAGCGGGCGATTTCGCTCGAAGATCACGCGACGCATCTGATCGTGCATGGCACGCTGCATTTACTTGGCTATGACCATATGGAAGACCATGAGGCCGAGGCGATGGAGCGGATCGAGACCGATGCGCTCAAATCCCTCGGGCTCGGCGACCCCTATCTGATACGCGAGGACTGACACACCACCATGCCCGACGGCGACAGTAGCACCGGCACCGCACACCAGACCGACGGGGCCGGATCCCGGGAAGGCAGCATATGGCGTTCCTTCCGCTCCTTCATCTTCGGTGATCCGGGGGACGAATCGCTCCGCGCACAGCTTGAGGACGCGATCGACGCGCATGAGGACGATCCCGAGCCCGATGCGGCCGGCGACCTTTCCCCGCTCGAGCGCCAGATGGTGCGCAACCTGCTGCATTTCGGCGAGCGCGACGCGGGCGATGTCGGCGTGCCGCGCGCGGACATCGTCGCGGTGGAAGAGAAGACCAGTTTCGACGCGCTGGTGAAGCTGTTCGCCGAGGCCGGGCACAGCCGCCTGCCGGTGTACCGCGAGAAACTCGATACGATCATCGGCATGGTCCATATCAAGGACGTGTTCGCGATCCTGGCGACCGGCGCGCCGCATCCGGAGACATTGGCCGATCTGATCCGCGAGCCGCTCTATGTGCCGATGTCGCGCGGGGCGCTCGATCTGCTGGCGGACATGCGGCAGAAGCGCGTGCATCTCGCCATCGTGCTCGACGAATATTTCGGGACCGAAGGTCTCGTCACGATCGAGGACCTGATCGAGGAGATCGTCGGCGACATCGAGGACGAGCATGACGATGCGCCCGAAGCGCTGATCGTGCCGTTAGACGGCGGCGCCTGGGAAGCCGACGCGCGCGCCGAGCTTGAGGATATCGGCGACACGATCGACCCTCGGCTGGCCGAAGTCGATGGCGATATCGACACGATCGGTGGCCTGGCCGCGGTGCTGGCAGGGCATGTGCCGCAAAAGGGCGAATGCATCACGCATGAGAGCGGCTGGACGATCGAGGTGATCGAGGCCGAGCCGACCCGAGTCGAGCGGGTCCGCCTGCATCCGCCGCATACGAAAGAGACCGACGAAGGCTGACGCGGGGCTGAATTCGCGGCGGAAGCCGTCAGGAGAAAGCGCGGGACGGTACGCCGTACAGGCACGCCTCTCGCGTCAACGGCGCCGAGGCTGAGTCGATCGAGGGCGCGGTACGGACGAGCCCAGCGCCGAAGTCCATCAAACCGGCTGAATCAATGCCCGCCGGAGATGGTGCCGCGGCGATGCTTGCCGCCATAACGGGTGCCGATATAGCCGCCGATCCGGGCCATCTCGGTGGCGGCGGCGGTTGCGATATTCTCGCTGCACGGGAACGGCGCGTTTTCACACTGCTTGGCGCGGAGCGCAACGCGGTCGCACAATTCCTCGATATCGGCGCGGCTCAGCAGGTTCTTCTCGCGCAGCAGGCATATGAGGCTCTGCAGGATGACCAGGCTTTCGTCACCCGAGCCTTGGAGCGTCTTCAGGTTTTCCATCGCTTGCTCTCCTATTTTGAAGGGAGAGTATGCCAATTCCTGTTCTACGCAAGCCGCTTATTGCAGGCCGCCACCCAGCGACCGGTACAGCTCAATCAGATTGCTCGCGCGCGACAGGCGAGTCGTGACGAGCTGCTGTTGCGCGGCATAGGCCGTGCGCTGCGCATCGAGGGCGACGAGGAAGGAATCCACCCCCGCCCGGTAGCGCGCATCGGACAGGCGCGCGGCGACCTGGGCAGAGTTGGCGCGCGCGGCTTGGGCCGACACCTGTTCGTCGATCGTGCCGCGTTGCGCCAGCGCATCGGCGACTTCGCGGAACGCGGTCTGGATCGCCTTTTCATACGTTGCGACGGCAACCTGCTGTGACGCCTTGGCATAATCCAGGTTGCCGCGGTTGCGGCCGCCATCGAACAGCGGCAGCCCGATCGAGGGGCCGGCGCTGTAGGTGAAGCTACCCCCACCGAACAGGCCGGACAGCGCGGTGGAGATCGTGCCGACCGTCGCCGTCAGGGAGATCGTCGGGAAGAAGGCGGCGCGCGCCGCGCCGATATTGGCGTTCTCAGCGATCAGCTGGTGTTCAGCCTGAAGCACGTCCGGCCGTCGCAAAAGCACGTCGGATGAGATACCGCCCGGCAGCGCATCACGCGTGGCGGCGCCGGCACCGAGGCCGTCGGGCAGCTGATCGACCGGCACGGTGGTGCCGACGAGCAGGTTGAGCGCATTCTGGTCCTGCGCCACGCGCGTCGTGAGCGCTGCGATGTCGTTGCGCGCCGACTGATAGTTGGTGTCGGCCTGGCGCGCCTCGAGCTCCGAGGCGACGCCGATGCGGAATTGCTCGCTGGTCAGGCGGCGCGTCTCCTCGAACGCGGCGAGCGTCTGGCGGGAGATGCTGAGCTGGTCCTGATCGGACGCCATGGTCAGCCAGGCAGTCGCAATCTCGGCGATCAGGCTGATCCGGGTGGCGCGCTGCGCCTCCTCCGAAGCGAAATACTGCTCCTGCGCGGCGCGGCTGAGATTGCGCACCCGCCCGAACAGATCGGCCTCGAAGGCCGATACGCCGGCATTCAGCGAATAGATCTCCAGATCGGACGAGCCAGTGGCCCCGACGCCTCCCGTGCCGCCCGCCGAGCCGGCGCCGGTCGCGTTGTTGGTGAAGGTCGCTGAGCCCGTGGCATTGACCGTCGGCAGCATATCGGCCCGCCGGACCCGCACCTGCGCGCGGGCCTGGAGCACGTTGCCGGCCGCGATGCGCAGATCGCGGTTATTGGCGATGCCGCTTTCGATCACCAAGCGCAGGCGCGGATCAGTGAAGAAATCGCGCCAGCCGATGCGGCTGACATCGGCCGCATCCGTCGCCGCCGGCGGATAGACTCCGCCTGACGGCAGTGCCGCCGGCACCGCGCCGACCGGACGGACATAGGTGGGCGCAAGGTTGCAACCGGCCAGCGCGGTCGACAGCGCCAGCAGGGCGAGGATGGAACGGGATGGGCTATTCACAATCAGGCTCCCTGGGGGGCGGATGCGCCACCCGGATGGTCGTGCGCGGCAGGCTTGGCGGGGACGCCATGGCCGAACAGGCGCATCACGACGACGAAGAACATCGGCACGAAGAAGATCGCCAGCACGGTCGCCGAGAGCATGCCGCCGACCACGGCGCGGCCGATCGCATTCTGCCCGCCCGCCCCGGCGCCGGTGGAAAGCGCAAGCGGCATCACGCCGAACACGAAGGCGAGACTGGTCATCAGGATCGGCCTGAGGCGGAGCTTCGCCGCCGCGACCGCCGCGTCGAAGGCGCTCATGCCCTCGGCGATCCGTTCCTCGGCGAATTCGACGATCAGGATCGCGTTCTTGGCCGACACGCCGATCGTCGTGATCAGCCCGACCTGCAGGTAGATATCGTTGTTCAGCCCGGTGATGGCGGCCGCCAGCACCGCGCCGAGCACGCCCAGCGGCACCACCAGCAGGACCGAGATCGGCACCGACCAGCTTTCGTACAGCGCGGCGAGGCACAGGAACACGATCAGCAGCGACAGCCCGTAGAGCGCCGGGGCCTGGCCGCCTGACAGGCGCTCCTCATAGCTGAGCCCGGTCCATTGCAGCGCAGTGCCGGGCGGCAGCTTCGCGTGCAGTTCCTCGAGCGCAGTCATCGCCGCGCCGCTGCTGACGCCGGGGCCGGCCCCACCCTGAATCTGCATCGCAGCCTGGCCGTTATAGCGCGTCAGCTGCACCGGGGCATTCGCCCAGGTCACCGTCGAGAAGGCAGTGAAGGGCGACATCTGGCCGTTCTCGCCGCGCACGAACAGCGTGGCGATATCCTCCGGGCGCAGGCGATAGGGCGCATCGGCCTGGATATAGACTCGCTTCACGCGGCCGCGATCGATGAAGTCGTTCACATACGCGCCGCCCCAGGCGCTCGCGATGGTCGCGTTGATCGAGGCGAGATCGATGCCCAGCGCACGCGCCTTGTCCTGATCGATATCGACCTTGAGCTGCGGCGCGTCGTCGAGGCTCACCGGGCGCACCTGGGCGAGGCGCTTGTCCTGCGAGGCCATGCCGAGCAGCATGTTGCGCGCGGCGAGCAGCCTGTCGTGGCCGATACCGGTTTCGTCGACCAGCTGAACGTCGAAGCCGGTGGCATTGCCCAGTTCCTGCACAGCCGGCGGCACGATCGCGAAGATCAGGCCGTCCTTATATTGTGAGAAAGGCCCCATCGCGCGGCCGGCGATCGACTGCGCCTTGTTGGCAGCGCCAGGGCGATCTTCCCAATCCTTCAGCGGAACGAAAGCGAGGCCGGCATTCTGCCCCTGGCCGGCGAAGCTGAAGCCGTTGATCGTGAACACGCCGGCTACATTGTCCTTTTCGGCGGTCAGGAAGTGATCGCGGACGAGATCGAGGCCCTTGTCCGTGCGCGCAGTCGTGGATCCGGCCGGACCCTGGACGAGCGCGATGAGCGTGCCCTGGTCCTCGTCGGGCAGGAAGCCCGACGGGAGGCGGACGAACAGCAGCCCCATGACAAGCACGATCCCGACATAGACGAGCAGCGAACGCTTCCAGCTGCGCGCAGTCCGCTGCACGCCATGTTCGTAACGGACCTGGCCGCGTTCGAACTTGTCGTTGAACCAGCGGAAGAACCGCGCGAGCAGGCCATTGCCCTGGCCGCGGGACGGATCGTGCGGCTTCAGGATCGTCGCGCAGAGCGCGGGCGTGAGGATCAGGGCGACCAGCACGGACAGCACCATCGCCGAGACGATCGTGATCGAGAACTGGCGGTAGATCACGCCGGTCGATCCGCCGAAGAACGCCATCGGCAGGAACACCGCGGACAGCACCAGACCGATGCCGACCAGCGCGCTGCTGATTTCGTCCATCGACTTGCGCGCAGCTTCCTTGGGGCTCAGCCCCTCGGTCTGGATCAGGCGTTCGACATTCTCGACCACGACGATCGCGTCGTCGACCAGCAGGCCAATCGCGAGCACCATGCCGAACAGCGTAAGCGTGTTGATCGAGAAGCCGGCAAGCGACAGGACGGCGAAGGTGCCGAGCAGCACCACCGGCACCGCGATCGTCGGGATCAGGGTGGCGCGGAAATTCTGCAGGAACAGGAACATGACGAGGAAGACGAGGACGATCGCCTCGACCAGGGTTTCGATCACCTGCTTGATCGACAGCCGGACGAAGGGCGTCGAATCGAAGGGATAGACGGTCTTCATGTCGGCCGGGAAAGTCTTCGAGATCTCGGCGACGCGCGCCTTGACCGCATCGACCGTGCTCAGCGCATTGGCGCCGGGCGCGAGCTTGATGCCGATGCCGGACGCCGGGTGGCCGTTGAAGCGCACGTTGAAGCCATATTGCTCGGCGCCGAACTCGACCCGGGCGACGTCGGACAAGCGCACGACCGCGCCGGCCGTGCTCGTCTTCAGCCGGATCGCGCCGAACTCGGCCGGCGTCTGCAGGCGCGACTGGACCGAGACGGTGGCGTTGAGCATATGCTCCTTCGGCGCCGGCTCGGCGCCGATCTGGCCGGCGGAAACCTGCGCGTTCTGCGCCTGCACCGCGCTCGTCACATCGGCCATGGTGAGCTGAACGGCATTGAGCTTGAGCGGATCGACCCAGATGCGCATTGCATATTGCGAGCCGAACACCTGCGTATCGCCAACGCCGGGTACGCGGCTCAGCGGATCCTGCAGCCGGGCGGCGACATAATCGGCCAGATCATTCCCGCTATGACTGTCGTCGGCCGAATAGAGGCCGACGATGACCAGGAAGTTGGACGTGGACTTGGCGACGCGGATGCCCTGTTGCTGGACTTCCTGCGGCAGTAGCGGCGTCGCCGCCTGCAGCTTGTTCTGCACCTGGACCTGAGCGATGTCCGGATCGGTGCCCTGCTCGAACGTCAGCGTGATCGTGACGGTGCCGGCCGAGGAGGATGAGGACGAGAAATAGCGAAGGTTGTCGATGCCCTTCATCTGCTGCTCGATGATCTGAGTCGTCGTGTTTTCGAGCGTCTGGGCATCAGCGCCCGGATAGGTCGCGCTGATCGTGACGGCGGGCGGCGCGATCGACGGGAACTGCGCGATCGGCAGGCTGCGGATGGCGAGGATGCCGGCCAGCATCAGGACGATCGCGATGACCCAGGCGAAGATCGGCCGGTCAATGAAAAAGCGGGACATAAGGGGTTATTTCGCCTGTGCGGGGGCAGCCGGAGCCGCGGGCTTCGCATTGGGATTCCACGGCACTGCCTTGACCGGCGTGCCGGGGCGCAACATCGCAGCGCCCTCGACAATGACCTTGTCGCCTGGCTGCAGCCCGGCCGTGACCAGCCAATTCTCTCCGACGGTGCGCGGCGCCGTCAGCACGCGCTGCTCGATCTTGCCGCCCCGGCCGACGACCAGCACGGTCGGCTGACCCTTCTCGTCACGGCTGACGGCGCGCTGGGGGACCAGCATCGCCGCTGCCTCGGTACCCTCGACCAGCTCGGCGCGGACATACATGCCGGGCAGCAACAGGCCGCGCGGATTGGGGAACACCGCCCGGATCGTCTGAGTCCCCGTCGCGGGATCGACGCTCACGTCCGTGAATTGCAGCGTGCCCTCGATCGGATAGAGGCTGCCATCCTCGAGCCGGAGACGCACGCGCGCCGCCTGGCCGCCGCGCGAAAGCTGACCGGCCAGGATGCGCTGGCGCAGGCGGAGCACATCGGCGCTGGCCTGGCTGACATCGACGAACACGGGGTCGATGCGCTGGATTGTCGTGAGCGCCGTCGCCTGCCCAGCGGTGACGAGCGCGCCGGTGGTGGCGACCGACAGGCCGATCCGGCCGCTGATCGGCGCCGTCACAGTGGTGCGGGCAAGATCGATCTGGGCGTTGGCGAGCGCCGCCTGCTGCGCGGCGACATCGGCCGTGGCCTGCTGTGCCGCCGTGAGGGCGTTGTCGTAATCCTGTTTCGAAATCGCGTTGATCTTGACCAGCTCGCCGTAACGCCGCTGTAACGCGGCGCTCGACGCGATCGCAGCGCGGGCGCGGGCCAAAGCGGCGCGGGCGCTGGCGACCTGAGTCACATAAGGCTGCGGATCGATTCGATAGAGCGGCTGACCGCGGCGGACCTGATCGCCCTCCGTGAACAGCCGCGCGACGATCAGGCCATTGACCTGCGGGCGGACTTCGGACGTCTCATAGGCAGTGGTGCGCCCCGGCAACTCGCTGCTCAGTGTGACGGCCTGGCGCTGCACGGTGATGACGCTGACCTCGGGAGTGGCGGCCGGCGGCTGCTGCGCCCCCTGAGAACCGCAGGCGGCCACGAAGGGCAGCAGCGACAACGCGGCGAATCTGATAAAAGACATGCAATTCTCACGAGAGGCGTTATGTGAGTGATCGTTCACTCACATTTGCTGCTAGTGCGAAGAGAAAGGAGGGTCAAGCATTGAAACCATTTTGTAGCGGGGGAAAACTGGCTGGCCTGTCCCTGTGCCCTGCCCCGCCGACGCGGGCGGAGGAACGGCGTGGGCGGATCATCGCGACCGCGCGGATGCTGTTTGCGGAGAACGGTTTCCACAATACCGGCATGGCGCAGATCGCCAAGCATTCGGGCGTGCTGGTCGGCCAGATCTACCGCGATTTCGCGAACAAGGAGGAAATCGTAGCGGCAATCGTCGAGTTGGACCTCGAGCCGCTGCTCGCGGTCGGCGAACTCGGCGGCGCGGTCGAGGCGTGCGATGCCGACTCGGTGCGTGCGTGGATCGCCCATTTCGTCGCCGGCGACGGGGACAAGGATTACCGGCTGGTCGCGGAGATCATCGCCGAATCGTCGCGCAACGCGCGCATCGCCGCCATCTTCCGATCCGTGCATGATCGGTTGCAGCGCAGCATAATCGCGGCGCTCGAGATGCTAGCGCCGGAGCCGGAGAAGGAGCGCGACCGCGCGATCCTGGCCGATGTGATCCTCACCATGTCCGCCGGCATCTTCCAGCGCCGGCTGGAACAGATCAGCGCGATCGACCCGGATCTCGTCACCGCGCTGAAGCGCACGATCGACCGGGAGATCGATGTGCTGCGGGAAAGCTGAGCGAGCGCGTCTGCGCGCCGTGCGGAGCCGAAAAAGCGACCGGCCATGAGAAACGGCGCTACGGTGCGACTCTCCAGACCCGTCCTCTGGCAGATTCGGCGACGCGGTTGAAACGATCGCCAGTCGTAAATGCCGAGACTTCATTCACGATCGCCCACCACCTGCTCCGTAATTTACCGTCACGCCGCGCACGGCCTTTGAAGACCGGTCCAGATCCGTTCGATCCTTATGCCGGTGCTAGGTCCCATCCGGTCCGTGGTCGCGGGCTCTGTCCCGGACTAGCGCCACAACATGCGTGCGGCGGGCCTCAGGCCGCCACCTCGACCTCCCGCTATACAGGCCTGCGGCTAGGCAACCGAGGTCAGCCCATCTTTCTCGAGCCCGCTCAGCGGTGCCAGGCGACCCGACTTACCGAAATAGAGGGCCGCATCGGCGCGCGCGATGAGTTCGGCGCCGGTTTCTACCAGAACATATTGGGCGACGCCAAAGCTGCAGGGGACCGTGCCGACCTTACCGAACTCATGGGTGGCGATGGCCTCCCGCAGCTTCTCGGCGACCTGGAAGGCCACCGCGCCATCGCATCCGGGAAGCACGAGTTTGCCGGCACCTGTCGCAAATCGAACGAGCAAAAATGGACGGCGAGGCGCACCGACCTGATGTTCGGTTCCAACTCGGAGTTGCGCGCCATCGCCGAAGTCTGTGCCGCCAGCGATGAGGAGCAGAAGTTCGTCGATGATTTCGCCACGGCCTGGACCAGGTGATGATCGCCGACCGCTTCGATCGGCCGCGGCCCGCCTTCACCGACGGGCTGTAAGGCCGCTTGAACACGACAAGCGCGGGCGGGCGGCACATCCCGCGGGGACCTGACCGGAACGCCCGCGCGCGGGCGCGTAATGTCGCAGGGGATACCCCTTCCTTTCACCCGGACGCTGGCGTAACCTTATCTCATGCGCAAACACATCCTGATCATCGCCGGCATCCTCATTGTCGCCGCCATCGCCTTCTGGTTCTGGCTGCGCCAGCCCGACGTCGCGCAGCTCAAGGAGGAGCAGGTGATGGGTCCGCGGCCCACAATTGGGTCGCCGCGCGTGCAGAGCTTCCCGACGATCAAGGTGGCGGACGCAGTCGGCTGGCCACAAGGCGCGGCGCCGACACCGGCAGCGGGACTGGCCGTGAAGGCGTTCGCGCGCGGGCTCGATCATCCGCGCTGGCTCTACCGGTTGCCCAATGGCGACGTTCTGGTGGCCGAAACCAATTCGCCGCCACGCGAGGGCGGCGGGATCGCCGGCATGGTGATGGGCTATCTGATGAAGAAGGGCGGCGCCGGCGTGCCCTCGGCCAACCGCATCACCTTGCTGCGCGATGCCGATGGCGATGGTGTCGCCGAAAGCAGGACGGTGCTGCTGTCCGGGCTCAACTCGCCCTTCGGCATGGCGCTGATGGGGGGCTACCTCTACATCGGCGACACCGACGCGCTGGTGCGCGTGCCCTATAAGGAGGGTGAGACGCGGATCGCCGCCAAGCCGGAAACCGTGGTCAAGCTTAGCCCGGGCGGCAATCACTGGGCGCGCAACGTGATCGCGGCGCCCGACGGCAAGACTTTGTACGTGACGGTCGGATCAACCAGCAACATCGCCGAGAACGGGATCGAGGCCGAGCGCTACCGCGCGAACATCCTGCAGGTCTATCCCGAGGCGAAGACGTTCCGCGTGTTTGCCGCCGGGCTGCGCAACCCCAACGGCCTCGCGATCGAGCCGAAGAGCGGCGAGCTGTGGGTTACGGTCAACGAACGCGACATGCTCGGATCGGATCTGGTGCCGGATTATATGAGCCAGGTCTCGCTCGGCGACAATTTCGGCTGGCCCTGGTATTATTGGGGCGGTTATCCCGACAAGCGGGTCGAGCCGGGCAACCCGCAGCTTCAGCAATATTCCAAACGGCCGGATTATGCGCTCGGCGCCCATACCGCCTCGCTCGGCCTGGCCTTTGCCGGTGATGCCAAGCTCGGGCCCCGTTTCGCCAACGGCGCTTTCGTCGGCCAGCACGGATCGTGGAACCGGGTGCCCGTCGCGGGCTACAAGGTGGTCTATGTCCCGTTCGGGACCAACGGCTTCCCGGCCAAGGGCGCCAAGCCGGTCGACGTGCTGAGCGGTTTCCTCAACCAGGACGGCGCAGCACAAGGCCGCCCGGTCGGCGTGATAACCGACAAGACCGGCGCCCTGCTGGTCGCCGACGATGTGGGCAATGTGATCTGGCGGGTCGCGGCGAAATAACCGCGGAACTGCGGGGTGGCTGCGGGCTGCGGCTGGCCTCCCCCGAAGCCGCCGCAGCCCGTGTCGCGCGTGCGCGGCAGAAGCCGGTCGCGCGCCTCCCCTAACCGGATGGCGCGCTGTCCCCGCGTGCCAATCGAATCAGTCTCGCCGACTGCGGTATAGCTTCCCCGAAGGCGTTTGATAGTTTAGAGAAAATATCGTGTTACCCATAACGGGTAACAGGGCCGTCCCGGCCATATCACCGGATGGGGCATGCCGATGAGCGAACGAGTTGTTACCAATCCTGCCAGGATCGACGAGAATTGGCGGGTCGCCGTCTGCTCGCTGATGAACCTCTATCTGACGATGCAGCGCACGCTGGCCGCGAGCACACCGGTCGGGCCGACCGAATTGCTGATCTATGCGACGGTCGCGGTAGCAAATGTGCAGCGGCTGATGCGCGAGCGCAACATTCCCAAGCCCCTGATGGGTACGGATCCGGTGCCGCGCGAATGGGTCGTGCCGATCTCCCGAAACGCCGTCGCTACCGCGAGCGGCCTGCCGCGCGAAACGGTGCGCCGACACGTTGCGCGGATGATCGAGGCAGGCCTGCTGGTCGACGATCCCCGCGGTGGCGTCTGCCTGCCCTCCGGCGTTATCCAGAGCCGCCAGCTCGAACCGTTCCTGGAGGGAATGCTCACCAACTTCGCGCGCAGCGTAGAGGAACTGCTGCGCATCGGCGTGATCCGCGTCCAGACCGACTAGGGTCCGTTGGGTTTTCCCCGGTCGCGGCCGGTTATTTGAGCAATTTCGCCCCGTCCTTCGATAATTTGTCGCGGATCTTTTCGGCGAACAGGCGCAGCATCGGAGGCAGATCGAAGCTCGCGTGAATCCGGCTTTCGAGCACGTCGAGCCGGCTGGCGACGCGCTGGCCCATCGCCTCGACCGTGAACACCAGCGTGTCGCCTTCCCAGCGATGATCGGTGACGGCGCCGCCCGGCACGAACGAGGCGAGCTTGCCCACGCCCTTGTCGATCCGCGCGCGCGCCGCGGCGAGACCGAGCTTGTGGGGAATATCGACGACGATCGGATCAGTCATGCAGAACTCCTTGGGCCACCTTCGTCAGGTGGCAAATAACATCGCGTCATCGGCAAACGCCTTGAACTCGAGAGCGTTGCCGCTGGGATCGCGAAAGAACATCGTCGCCTGCTCGCCCGGCTGGCCGCGGAAACGGATATGCGGCGCGATCCCGAAGCCGATGCCGGCGGCAGCCACCCGGTCGGCGAGGGATTGCCAATTGGCCATGGTCAGCACCACGCCGAAATGCGGCACCGGCACGTCATGGCCGTCGACCGGATTCGCCACCGCGACGGGCTTCGCGGCTGGATCGAGATGCGCGACGATCTGGTGGCCGAACAGATCGAAATCGATCCATGTCTCGGCGCTGCGCCCCTCCGGACAACCCAGCACACCGCCGTAAAAGGCGCGCGCGGCGGCTAGATCATGCACGGGGAAAGCGAGATGGAAGGGCCGAAGCGTCATGGCGGCGTGATAGCGCCAAATCGGGCGCGGCGTCACCCCGCGACCGATCGACACGTTGACAGGCTTGTCCCGCGCTCTCCCGTTCAGCATACGAACCAGGCAGCCGGAGCGGTCCGGCGCGACGGGAGGAACGGTCTTGCTCGACACTCGCGCCCACGAATTGCGACGGATCGCGACGGGCCGCGCGGGCCTGTTCTCATTCCTGCTCGGCGCGGCGGCGGCGACCGGGTTCGCGCCGTTCGGTCTGTGGCCGGTCACGCTGGCGTGTTTCGCGATGTGGCTGGCGCTGATCCACGATGCACCGACGCTCCGCCAGGCGCTGTGGCGCGGCTGGCTGTTCGGGGTCGGGCATTTCGCGCTGGGCAACAACTGGCTGCAGCACCCGTTCGTCTATCAGGACGCCATGCCGCACTGGCTCGGTTATGTCGGCGTGCTGCTCGCCGCGCTTTATCTCGCGCTTTATCCGATGCTGGCGGCGGGGCTCGCGTGGCGCCTCGCCAGCCCGCGCTCGACTGGCGACCGGCGTGCGGCACCGGGCCCGGCCTATGTGCTGGTCTTCGGCGCGGCCTGGATCGTCACCGAATGGCTGCGCGCCACGATGCTGACCGGCTATCCGTGGAATCCACTCGCGGCGATCTGGGTGCCCTTGCCGCGCCTTGCCGGGATTGCGGCGCAGACCGGCACCTATGCGCTGTCGGGGCTGACGATCGTCGTGGCCGGCAGCCTGCTGCTCGCCGCGGCGCGGCACTGGCGGTTGCCGGTGGCGGTCGCTGCGCTGGCCGCGCTGTCAGCGCTGCTCCATCCGCCGCTGGCGCCCGGCGGAGCCACGCCGACGCGGGTCCGGATCGTCCAGACCAACCTCGGCGAGGAGGAGCGCCCGACCCAGGATTATCCCGAGAACAGCCTGCGCGCGCTGGCGGCACTGTCGGGCACCCCGGGCGCCAGCCCGCGGCTGATCGTGTGGCCGGAAGGGGCGCTGCGCCTCTATGTCGAGGATGGCTACCCGGCCGATTATTACTGGCGCGGCGATCCCCGCGCAGTGCGCCAGCGGATCGCCGCCTTGCTAGGCCCGCGCGATATCGTGCTCAGTGGCGGCAATGCGCTGCAGTTCGACCGCGCCGGGGAGCTCGCGGCCGGGACCAACTCGATCTTCGCGATCGATGCGACGGGGGCGATCCGCGCGCGCTATGACAAGGCGCATCTCGTACCGTTCGGGGAATATCTGCCGCTGCGGCCGCTGCTCACCGCCGTTGGGCTGCAACGGCTCGTGCCGGGCGACTTCGATTTCGCCGCCGGACCGAAGCCGCGCACCATCGCCATGCCCGGCTTCGGCGATGTCGGCATGGACATCTGTTACGAGATCATCTTTTCGGGCCAGGTGATCGATCCGGCGCATCGGCCGGCGGTGATCTTCAACCCATCGAACGATTCGTGGTTCGGCACCTGGGGCCCGCCCCAGCATCTTGCCCAGGCACGGCTGCGCGCGATCGAGGAGGGCGTTCCGATCATTCGCGCCACCCCGACCGGCATCTCGGCGGTGATCGCCGCCGATGGCCGGGTGCTCGACCAGATCCCCCTCCACCAGGCCGGCGCGATCGAGCTGCCGCTGCCCCAGGCTACCGCACCGACGCTGTTCGCGCGGCTCGGTAACGTCATGGCGTCACTCGTCGCGGGCGCTTTGCTGCTCTTGGCCGTTGCCTTCCGCCGGACTGCTCGCTAGGGCGACATATAAGGAAAGCTTTATATGGCGGTTCCCGATCAGTCGGGCCGCCCCAGCAAGGGAAGATTTGATGCGCGCTTCGTTTCTCTTCACCTCCGAATCGGTGTCCGAAGGCCATCCGGACAAGGTTGCCGACCAGATCTCCGACGCAGTGGTCGATCTGTTTCTCTCCAAGGACCCTTATGCGCGCATCGCATGCGAGACGCTGACCACGACCAACCGCGTCGTGCTGGCGGGCGAAATCCGCTGCAAGGGCGTGTTCGAGAATGACGAATGGGCGCCGGGCGCCAAGGAAGAGATCGAGGCTGCGGTCCGCGCGACGGTGAAGCGCATCGGTTACGAACAGGACGGTTTCCACTGGAAGAACTTCTCGTTCGAGAATCACCTGCACGCCCAGTCGGCGCATATCGCACAGGGCGTCGACGAGAGCGGCAACAAGGACGAGGGCGCCGGCGATCAGGGCATCATGTTCGGCTACGCAACCGACGAGACGCCGGACCTGCTGCCTGCGACGCTCTATTACTCGCACCGCATCCTCGAGAAGCTCGCGCATGACCGCCACAACAAGGTCGTGCCGTTTCTCGAGCCTGACGCGAAGAGCCAGGTGACTCTGGAGTATCGCAACGAAGTTCCAGTCCGCGCGACGGCTCTGGTCGTCTCGACCCAGCACGCACCGGGCTATTTCTACGACGGCACCGAAGGCAATCCGGAGCTCTATAAGGAACTGCGCGACTATGTCGTCGGCGTGTTCAAGGAAGTCCTGCCCGAAGGCTATGTCGACGAAGAGACCAAGATCTACGTCAACCCGACCGGGCGCTTCGAAATCGGCGGACCTGACGGCGACGCCGGCGTTACCGGCCGCAAGATCATCGTCGACACCTATGGCGGCGCAGCCCCACACGGCGGTGGCGCGTTCTCCGGCAAGGATCCGACCAAGGTCGATCGCTCGGCCGCCTATGTCGCGCGCTACCTCGCCAAGAACGTCGTCGCCGCCGGCCTCGCCCGCCGCTGCACGATCCAGCTGAGCTATGCCATCGGTATCGCCGAGCCGCTGTCGGTCTATGTCGATACGCACGGCACCGGCACCGTTTCGGAAGCGAAGCTCGAGGAAGTGCTGCCGAAGCTGGTGCGCCTGACGCCCAAGGGCATCCGCGAGCACCTCAAGCTCAATGCGCCGATCTACCAGAAGACCGCAGCTTACGGCCATTTCGGCCGCAAGCCGGACGGCGATTCCTTCACCTGGGAAAAGACCGACCTGGTCGACGCGCTCAAGGCGGCGGTGGCTTAAGCCTCTCCAATCTGGCCGAAACGATGCGGCGCGGTTCCTGACGGAGCCGCGCCGCTGTCGTTTGAAGGCTTGCACCGGCAGCCCGCATGGCTATGCCGCGCGGCAATGAACGATCCGACGACCATCCGCCGCCTCTATGGCCGCCGCCAGGGGCACAAGCTGCGCCTGGGCCAGGCGGCGCTCGTCGAGGAACTGCTGCCCGAGATCAGCGTGCCCGAGACCGGGCCGATCGACGCGATGAGCCTTTTCGGCGATGACCGGCCGCTTGAGGTGGAGATCGGCTTCGGTGCCGGCGAGCATCTCGCCGGGCAGGCGATCACGCGGCCCGATGTGGGCTTCATCGGGTGCGAGCCATTCCTCAACGGGGTGGTCGGCGCGCTCAACCATGTTCGCGACAGCGAGCTGGAGAATGTCCGGCTGCACATGGGCGATGCGCTTGACGTGATCGAGCGGCTCCCGGACGAATCGCTCGACCGGGTCTATCTGCTCCACCCCGATCCCTGGCGTAAGGCGCGCCATGCCAAGAGGCGCATGGTCAATCACGGCCCCCTCGACCTGATCGCGCGCAAGTTGAAGCCGGGCGCCGAGTTTCGCCTCGGCACCGACGATCCGACCTATTGCCGCTGGTCGATGATGGTGATGAACGCACGGACCGATTTCGTCTGGCAGGCGAAGCACCCCCGCGATTTCCTGACCCGGCCCGATGATTGGCCGGAGACACGCTACGAACGCAAGGCCCGGCGCCAGGGCCATGAAGTCTGGTATTTCAGGTATCTTCGACCGTAATCGGCGGCCTTCGACATCCGTTCGCGCCCTTCACTCGCAGCACCGCTTCCCGCCATCGCGATTGCCACGGAAGGTAAAGGGCGACGGGCAAGGCGAACAAGCGCGCGGCAGATGCGCGCAAGCCAGCACTGACGTCCGCTTCCTTTCGGCGGCTACCGTTGAGTCCGAAGCCACTTGAAAATCATGTTACGCCCGTAACAACGGATCGTCGCATTACGATTGCAACGCGAAGCCATTGGCTCGCCAAACCCCGCTCTGGCACGCCCGCACCGTGACCATAGCAACGGCTTTCCCCACTATACCCCAGTCCGAAGGCGCCGCGCGCCTGGTTACGCTGGACATCCTGCGCGGACTCGCGATCCTTGGCATTCTGTTCATGAACGTGGATGGGATGGGCGCCTCGATATGGGGCCGCGCACCCGGGGCCCTGGGCTGGTCGCCGCCCGATCAGATCGCGTGGTGGCTGCGCCAGGTGCTTTCCACCGGCACCGCGCGCGGCGTGCTGGAAATGCTGTTCGGCGCGGGCCTGGTGATCCTGACCGATCGGTTCGCCCGGACTGGTGGCGAATGGCAGGTGATGAAGCGTTATTATGGGCGCACGATCATCTTGTTCCTGTTCGGCTTGGTGCACGCCTTCATCCTGTTGTGGCCGGGCGATATCCTGCACATCTACGCGATGGCGGCGCTGCTGGCCTTCCTGTTCCGGCGGCTGAAGCCGCGCTGGCTGCTGGCGCTCGGCCTGTCCTGCGCGCTGTTCAAGCTCGTTTCCGGCGGCATCGCCTATCACGAGAGCGTGCGCACCGCGCAACAGCTTGCCGCGCTCGAAGCAGGGCGGAGCGCCGACCGGGCGCTGCTGGAGCGGGTGGCCGAAAGCAAGGCGCAGCACGCCCGGAGCGAAGCGGCGACGCGGACCCTGATCGCCGCCGAGAACAAGGCGCGCAGCGGTAGCTTCATGAGCTGGGCGGGGGCGCAATGGCACTCGATGCGCGAAGTCGTCTCGCGCGGAATGTATCCCTGGTTCATCTGGGCTGAGGGCGGGTGCATCCTGATCGGCGCCGCGCTGTTCAAGCTCGGCATCCTCCAGGGCAACCGATCGCGGCGCTATTATCTGTGGCTCTTCCTGTGCGCCTATGCGGTGGCAGGGGGGCTGCGCATCTGGGAAGGCTGGGAAATGACGCGGTTCAGCGATGCGCCCCAGGTCAGCGCGCCGTTTCACGAGCTGGCGCGGCTGGTGATGACGCTCGGCCATGTCGCCTTCGTCAACTGGCTGGTGACGCGCAAAGCCGGGGCCGTGCTCCTCCAGCCCTTCGTCGCGGCGGGGCGCACGGCGCTCTCGCTCTATATCCTGCAGACGATCATCTGCCTTTGGATCCTCTTCCCCCCGTTCGCGCTGGGCCTGTATGGGAAGATGACGCTGATGCAGTTGATGCTCACCGCCACCGGGATCGATCTATTCCTGCTGCTGCTCGCCAATCTCTACGTCCGCCGGTTCGATATCGGTCCGGTGGAATGGGCGTGGCGATCGATCGACGAACGCCGGCCGTTGCCGTGGCGTCGCCGCCGGCTGACGCCGATCGGCATCGGACTGGGCGGCATGGCCCCCCAATAGATCCAGGCAGGCCGCTACCTGCGGCCTCGATCGTCGCCGTCAGGCCCGGATTTCGTCCTGACCGTCGTCGCTGGAATCGAGCTGCCGGCGCCGCCCCTGCGCCTGGACCGTGGGCACCCAGCGCGCGAGCGTCTCGAACGCGATCGGGTTGTCGAACGCGATGCCGGCATGATCCTGGTCGCACCAGCGCACCGAGCCGGCGATCGGCGGCAGGCCATTCAGCATCAGGATCAGCTTCTGCCCCATTTCGAACGGCTCGCCCGAGCTCACCCGCGCGCCGGACTGCGAGATATTGCAGAGCATGGCGGCATAATAGCGCGCACCGACCCGGACGCGCGCGCGCACGTCGATGCCGACCCGGGGCGCCCGCGACTGCTGAGCCGAGGCCGAATAATCGTGATTGTCCGCCAGGATGCGCGCCGCGTTGACCGGCGTGTTGAACGCGATTCCTGCCAATCCGTCGCGCCGCCAGAGCACGCGGCCGGAAACCGTGTGGCCGGATTTGAACTCGGCCGAGACCCGTTCCCCGACGTTCAGCTCCGAATAGATATGCGCCATGAGGCCGGCCGCCGAGATGTTGCGCACCAGGCACAGCTCCTCACTGTGCGGAGTCAGCAGCTTCGCAACGCGGAGCACGGTGACCTGCCCCAGTGTGTCGCGCCGTTCCGACGGATTCGGCGGCACATTGGCAAAGGTGATCGTGGTCAATTCACCGTCATCATAGTGATCCAGCATTGGGCACCTCATTGGAGCGATGCTGTCGAGCATAGCCAGCAGTGTGAAGGACAGCTTTCGTCCTCCGCGCAGAACAGCGCCCTTCCAGTTCAGACTATCCGCCACAATCCCTTAGGAAATCTTAACGACATCGCGATTCCGGAGCGCTGCGCGAACGAATGGCGAAATGGTCGGTAAAATCGCGCGCTGCGGCGAATCGTCCGATCCGCGGGGCGGTCGAGTGAACGACGATATCGAGCGGATGATCGCGACCGTCGGTGCCCAGCCGCGGTTTAGCCACCACCGCGAACGTCGCGCTGCGCAGGGCGCTCCCAAAGGCCACGCAGCACCCGGCCGAGCAGGGCCGGCAGGCCTGGCCGCACCAGCAGCCACTCGCGGAGCGCCGGGCCGGTTTCGGCATCGATCGCGCGCCGGTGCCCTTCCCCGATCCCCCAGTCGATCGTGCCGATGCCGGCCGCCGCTGCGCGGGCGAGGTTGCGGTAATAGAGCAGGCGAACGGGCGCATGGCGCGCAACGGCCGGATCATGGCCGCTGGCGATAGGGTATTTGACTGCCCCGACATGCAGGTCCAGCGCCCAGGCGACCGGGGCGCCATCGACCGTCAGCAACGCCGCCCATAGCATCCCGGCCAGCACCGGATCCACCGCGGCCGCCTGCCAGAAGGCATGGTCGCCATCGCTACCCGCCGCACCTTTCTCCGGGACTGCAGCAAGCTCAGCGAAACCGCCGGCCGCGAGACCGGCGCCGTCGAGGAAGTGCCAGTCGAGCACGCCCCGATCGGCCAGGCGTTTCTCGTAGAACCGGTTCCGGTGAACCGTCGAGGGGCGCGGCCAGTCGCCCGCGCCCTGCGTCGCGCGCAGATCGAGCAGATGGCTGTCGGCGACGAACCGGCCAAGCGTTGCCCAGCCCTTTGCCCGCGCCGCCGCGAGCAGCGGCCAGAGCGCCGGGTCGCCGTCGACTACCGGCCCGATCCGCAATGCATTGATTGTGTCGCCAAGCCGATCGACCAGCGCGTCGAACGCGCCGGCATCGGTATCGGCGTCCGCCGGAAAGCTGCGGAACGGCCGGTCGTTCCCCGGCACCACTGCGAACCGCGCCGCGGCTGGACCGAAACGAATCATCGGCAACGCGATCACCGGATCGCCGTCGCGCTCGACCAGGATCGTACGCGCCGATCCGCCAAAGGCCGCGAGTGCCGCGGCGAACCATTGATACCGCAGGAACCGATGCGTCTCCGGCGCGCGTTGCGCCACCAGATCGATTGCGCCGGACAGACCGTCCAGCACGAGCCCGTGCATGATCGGCGGCAGGCGCGTGAAGTCGGCGAGCAGCATCGGTTTGGTCATGGCGGTCAGAGTAGCGCGCGATGGGTTACCATCCCGTTCGCGCTTGACCAGCGCGACGCGCAACCGCCACAGTCACGACGTGGAATATTCGCCAGCCGTCACGACGATCGCCCAGACGATCCAGCTCTCGCTTTCGCCGGTGTTCATGCTGGCGGGCATCGGCGCGCTGCTCAACGTGCTGGCCGGGCGGCTATCGCGTGTGGTCGATCGCGCGCGGGAAGTGGAATCGCTCCACCCGCGCTCGACCGGACCGGAACATGACCGCCATGTCTGGGAATTGCGCCTGCTCGACAAGCGCATGTCCGTCATCAACGCGGCTTTGGTGATGGCGGTGTCGAGCGCAGTGATGACCTGCATGGTCGTCGCGCTGCTGTTCGTAGCCGAATTGGCGCGGCTGCATATCGGCACCGTGGTGGCGCTGTCCTTCATCCTCGCGATGATCCTGCTGACCGCCTCGCTCGCCGCTTTCCTGATCGAAGTGCGCATGTCGCTCCGCGCGATCCATATCCGGCCGGAATTGCTGGAAAAGGACCGGCGCTGACCATCGCGGTCGAAAAGCGCCTGCTCCAGATCGTGGTGGCGATGGCGTGCCTGGTGCCGCTGATCACCGGCGGACGGAGCATCCTGTCCGGGCCGGGGTTTCTGGGCCACGCGCCGGTGATCCCGACTGATCTCGACAGCCATTTCCGCTATGTCTCGGGCATCTTCTTCGCGGTGGGCGTGGCCTTCGCGACCTGCGTGCCGGGGATCGAGGCTAAAGGGCCGCGCTTCCGGCTGTTGGGGGCGCTGGTGATCGCGGGCGGATTGTCGCGGGTCGTGTCGCTGGTGGCGGTGGGCATGCCGTCGAAGGGGCATGTGTTCGGGATGGCGATGGAACTGGGCGTCGTGCCGTTGCTGCTGTTGTGGCAGGCGGGACTGGCGCGGCGTTACGCGTCATAAGCCTATCCCTTTCGGACAGGCGTTGGGAGTAGCGATGGGAGACCCGGCCAGCCATCCAATGTGGCATTTGCGGGACTGCCCCACCCCAACCCCTCCGGCTTAACCCCGGATATGAAAAGAGGCTGCCGGGTCCGCAGACCCGGCAACCTCCTGACATGGTCAGCGGCCGGAAGTTCCAGCCCGGGAGACCATGCGAACCGCAGCTTCGATAGACGGCAGCGTTGATTGAGGGAGAATACCCCCCGCCGTCATCCCGATAAAGCTAGCGGTGCGTCCCCCGAACGAACTGAACCGACCCCACTGCTGAACCATGAGACATCGGATCACCTCCTTTCGCTTGTTAAAACGTCGTACCCAGGACTGGGCACGCAGCATGTTTGAATCATCCGAATCAGAGAAACAAGTCTTGTAATGCAGCGCATTTTCGACGATTCTCTCCCGCCTGCGCCGAACCGAGGCATGCCGCCCGGCCTCCTCCCAAATCCACAGCATGACAACCGCCACGGCGTCGTCTCGCCGTGTGGATACTGGACCGCGCTCTCGTGTTTAGCGCCGGCAATCCTCGGTCACGCGCTCGATCTCGGCCCAGGCTGGTACGACCAGGGTCGGCGCGCCGGCCTGCTCGACCACGAAGCGGCCGCGGCTGAAGCCCATTGCGTCGAGCAGCGGATCGCGCGGCTGGAGTGCGGCCGCGACATAAGGCGGGGCGCCGCCCGTCGGTGCGGCGGAGAGCGTGCGGAGCAGGGTCGAGGTGCGGACCGTCAGCGCCACCGCAGTCGGGGCATAGCCCTGGCGCGAGAGATAGAGCGTGTTCGCCGCCCGGTCGCAGCGCAGGGTCAGGACCGCATCGGCACCGCGCGGCCCGAACAGCGCGATCGAACCGCGGCTGTCCTGCCGATACACCCAGTCGCCCGGCGTCATCGGCCAGTCGCGCCAGTCCTTGCCCGGCAGCGGCTGGGGCAGCACCGGCGGCGGCGTGTAGCTGGGCACTGGAACAGGCTCCGGTGCGGGCCTGGTCGGCGCAGTCGGCCCGACGCAACCGGCCAGGGCGACCATCACTGCAAGAAGAGGATACAGACGCATTGCAGCCTCTGTGCACGAAGCGGCGATGCGGCTCAACCGCCCGTCTTGCGCGGCTGCGAGAATTCGACTCTGGTGCCGCCGGGCCGTGCGACAATTCGGGTTGAGCGGGTGGGGAGAGGCGATATGGCGATCGAAGGCAAGCGCCTGAAATCAATCGTTGGGGGATCGGCGGGCAATCTGGTCGAATGGTATGACTGGTATGCCTATTCATCGCTGTCGCTCGTATTCGCCGCGACCTTCTTCCCCAAGGGCGACCTGACCGCTCAGCTGCTCGGCACCGCCGCGATCTTCGCGGTCGGCTTCCTGATGCGGCCGATCGGCGCCTATGTGATGGGGCGCTACGCCGATACGCATGGCCGCAAGGCCGGGCTGGCGCTGTCCGTCGGGCTGATGTGCCTGGGATCGCTGATGATCGCCGTCGTGCCAAGCCACGCCACGATCGGCGTCGCGGCGCCGATCATCCTGGTGATCGCGCGGATGCTGCAGGGCCTGTCGGTCGGCGGCGAATATGGCGCGAGCGCGACCTATCTGTCGGAAATGGCGACGCGCGAGCGGCGCGGGTTCTGGTCGAGCTTCCAATATGTCACGCTGATCGGCGGGCAGCTCACCGCGCTGGCCGTCACGATGCTGCTCCAGGCCGTGCTGAGCAAGAGCGACATGGCGGCTTGGGGCTGGCGCATCGCCTTCGCCTTCGGCGCTGTGCTGGCGCTCGGCGTCTATATCCTGCGCCGACGGCTGGCCGAGACCGCGTCGTTCGAGAACCAGGCGAAGGACCGACCCAAATCCGGCTTCCTGGCGCTGTGGCGGGCGCACCCGCGCGAATTCATCCTGGTCGCGATCATCACCGCTGGCGGCAGCCTCTCCTTCTACGCCTACACCACCTATCTCCAGAAATTCCTGGTCAACACCAGCGGCTTCGACGTCCAGACCGCGACCCAGATCATGACCGCGGCGCTGATCGTGTTCATGCTCAGCCAGCCATTATGCGGCATGCTGGCCGACCGGTTCGGGCGCAAGCCGATGCTGTTGCTGTTCGGTTTCGGCGGCATGATCGTATCGGTGCCCGTGTTCAGCGCGCTCGCGGTCGCGACCGATCCAGTGGCCGCCTTCGGGATCATCCTGATCCCGCTGCTGCTGCTGTCGGCCTATACGTCGATCAGCGCGCTGGTGAAGGCGGAGCTGTTTCCGGCGCATATCCGCGCGCTCGGCGTGGCGCTGCCATACGCGATCGGCAACGCAGCCTTTGGCGGCACAGCGGAATATGTTGCGCTATGGTTCAAGAGCGAAGGGATCGAAGCCGGCTTCTATTGGTATGTCACCGTAATCATCGGTGCGGCGACCATCGCCTTTCTGATGCTGCCCGAAACCAAGAAGACCAGCCTGATCCTCGAGGATTGAGCATATTTGGAGAATGACGATGTCGACCGACCAGCAACCGATCCAGCTGCTCACCCATTCCAACCAGACCGACGTCATCAAGGTGAAGACTCGCGAGGGCGAGAAGGTGGGTTCGGTCCACAGCTTCCTGATCAACAAGCGGACCGGCCAGACGATCTATGTCGTGCTGACGATCGGGGGCTTTCTCGGCATGGGCAAGGCATATTACCCGATGCCGTTCAGCCTGCTCGCCTTCGATCCCGCCGCCGACATCTATATCGTCAGGATCGATCGCCGCGCGCTAGAAGGCGGCCCGAGCTGGGCGGCCAACCCGCCCTTGTTCGACCAGGCATATGCCAATCGCCTCGCCAGCTATTACGGCACCCCGCTTGAAGACCTGTCGCTCGGTGCCGGTCAGGCCGAGATCAACCTGTAAATCTCGCCATCGAGATCGACGATGTAGAGGTTGCCGGCCGCATCCTCGCCGAACGAGGCGAGCTGATCGATCGTGCCTGTGTCGGGCGTGAAATCCTCGTTGCGCCGTTCGAAGGCAGCCCCGCCCAGCGTCTGTCCCTGCACGAAGGCGCTGGCCGCCACGGTGAAGATCGCACCGCGCCCGAAATCGGCAAAGACATAATGGCCGGCCAGCGACGTCACCGGCCCGCGATAGACATAGCCGCCGGTGATCGTGCTGCCCTGTTTCGGCCCGGTGCCATGGCCATATTCGAGCACCGGATCGATCAGCCCGGCGGGCGCGGTGCCGGTGAAGGCGTGCGCGCCTTCGCGGAAGCGCCAGCCATAATTGCCGCCCTTGTCCTGCGGGCGCAGCAGATCGACTTCCTCCCACAGATTCTGGCCGACATCGCCGATGATCAGATTATTCCCCCAGAAGGACGCGCGGAACGGGTTGCGGAAACCATAGGCATAGACTTCGGGGGCTCCTCCCGCCCCGCCGGCGAAGGGATTGTCGGCCGGGATTGTATAGAAGGGTGCGCTGCCGCCGGGCTGATTGAGCGTGATGCGCAGGATCTTGCCCAGCAGGACATTGGTGTTCTGCGCATTGTTGGGCGCGTCGCCCGCGCCGCCGCCGTCTCCGGTGGCGAGCCAGAGATTGCCGTCCGGCCCAAAGGCGAGCCAGCCGCCATTATGGTTGCTGTTGGTGGGATGCGGGATGGTGAGGATCGTCGCGTCGAGCAGCGTCGTGCCCCCGGTCGCGCGGCGATAGCGGCGCACCTCGATATCGCCCGCGCCGTTCGTCACATAGGCATAGACGAAACCCGACGTCTGATAGTCCGGCGCCGCCGCCAGGCCGAGCAGCCCGCGTTCATTGACGGTGGAGATATTAGCCACCGTGATGAAGGGGGCCTTCGCCCCGGTCGCGGGATCGAGCGTCAGCACGCCGCCGCCCTTCTCCACCACGAACACCCTGGTGTCGCCGGGGATCGGCGCGACATAGAGCGGCTGGTTGAAGGCAGTGCCGACCCGGCGGACCTGGATGCCCTCCCGGCTGTTGGTGACGGTGATCGCGACGGATCGCGTCGCACTGGCCTGCCCGTCGGTCACGCCGATCTGCACGTCATAGACATTGTCTTGCCCGGCATCGGCCGGGGAGTCGAAATTGGGCGGCGACACGAAGCGTACCAGCCCGGCCGCCGTGATCGAGAAGCGCGCGGCATCGGCCCCGCCGGCGATGCTGTAGGTCAGCGCGGTACCATCCGGATCCGTCGCGACGGCCTGATAGGCATCAGTGGTATTCTCAACGACGTTGGCTGTCGCCGCCGACGTGAAACTCGGTGCCTGATTTGCAGGCGTCGGGGTGGGCGTACCACCGCCGTCCCCACCACCGCCACCGCCACAAGCGGAGGTGGCGAGCAACAGCATGAGCGTGAGGCCGCAGGCCGATCGCCGCGAGAGGGAAGAAAAAGCCGACATAGATCCTCCCGACGGCGCCGCGGGAGATCATCGCCCCTCGCGTTCAAGCCGCCTGTGCCGGCAACGCGCGACCCTCCCGTCCGTTGCTCGCGATCGCAGCCGGAGTGGCGCTATCGCCGTGTACCAACTGCCGATAAGCGGGCGGACGCCCCTCGGACGGGCTCTCAGCCCCAGGTTTTGACGAATTCGGCCGTGAAGGGCAGCACGTCGATCGCGGCATGGAGCAGGACCACCAGCAACAGGCTGCGCGTCCGGGCCCACAAGATGCCGAACAGGATGCTGATCGGCGAGAGGGTGGCGATGGTGAAGGCCGCGACCTGCAGCGGATCGGTCGACCAGCCGTCGGTCTCGGGCGTACCGCGCAGATACAGGCCCGGGGCATGAGCGAGCGCGAACAGAAGCGACGTCACGACGATCGCCGCAGCGGGCGATTCAAGCAGAGCGGCGAGGCGCGACTGCAATGCCGCTCGGAACAGGAATTCCTCGCACAGCCCGGCTTCGAGCGCGATCCATACAAAGGCGCCGACGATGCCGAGCGCCAGCGCCGGCGGGGCGAGCCCCAGCGCCGCGATCTGGGTCAGGCTGGGGCTGACCACCGCGAGCAGGCCAAGCAGGATCGCGCCGAGCACGATCAGCGTCGGCCAGAAACCGGGCCGGCTCAGCCCGGTATCGAACATCGCCCGGATCGGCGCGCGTAACAGCAGCAGCAACCCGATCGGCGCGACGACATGCACCAGCAGCTTCAGGGCGAGCGTGGCTAGCTCCTGCGCCTGGCCGGGCGGCACGGCAGCCTTCACTGCCCCCATGGCCCAGCCCAGCACGACAAAGGCATAGAAGAGCAGATACAGCAGCAGAGCCGCCGCTTCGATCCGCGGCCGCGCGACCGGAACGGGCGGGGCTTTCGAACGCCGGGTCAGGACCCAGGCGAGGCCGGAAAGAGCAATGCCGAAAATTCCGAGCGAGATGATCGGAAACGACCAGTCCGCGCCCGTGCGATATAGATAAAAAGTCGAGAGCGCCCATAGCAGCAGGTACAGTAGCGCAGCGATCGGGCCGGCGCGTCTGCTGGTGCTTTCGGACATGGTCATCCCCCCGGATCGTTACGATAGCGTACCACATTCCGAGACCCTGGATAGCCCGGCGTCCTCACGCGATATTCACGCCGTCATTCAAGACGCCCGGGCCGCATGACGCCAGCTTGCCACAGTCATATTTATATGCAAATCTTTGCGCAATAATTTGCCTAAAGGAAAACGTCTTGGCGCGGGCACTCGAGTTTCTCGGCGAATTGCGGCCTGCCTTTGTGGCCCATCTGGCGGAGCGCATGACCGAAGCTCTATGTGCCTCCACCCAGATGCTTGCCGACGAGGCCGGCTATAAGGCCCCGGTTCGGACGCACTCGATCTTGCTGTATCTACTCGATCAGCGGACCGCCACGCTGACAGAAATGGCGCGAACCGATGGCCAGTCGCATCAACTCCTGGCCTCCCGGCTCAAACCGCTGGAGAATCTCGGACTGATCGAAAGATCAGCCGATCCGAACGACGCCAGGAGGCGCCCATACGCGCTTACGCCGGCCGGGAGGGCGGAAGCGGCTGCGATCCGTGCGGATATCGGGGCGCATGCACGCGCAATGGACGATCTGTTTGCCGAAACGGGCGTCAATCTCGTCGAGGTTCTCGACGACGCTCTCGAAGCGCTCCGGGTCCGGTCCCTGCGCGAGAGGGTGGACGCGCAATTGGCGAAGCAGCGTCAAGCCGCTGACGGAGGATGCTGATGTTCAGATGCCTGCTCGCGACGATGCTTTCCATTCTGATGGCGCCGGATGTCGCGCTTGCCGAGACGGCGCCATCTGAATGTACCCCGACCTATTACCAGCTTGCCGATGGCTCCGGGGTCGACGTCGCGCCTGTCGCCGATGGCCAATACCGGTGGCGGCGACTGGACGGCACTTCCGGGCTTTTATCGCCGGACATCGGCGACCAATGGTCCAGCAGCATGGGCTGGACCGGCCGCGCCGACGGCAAAATCATTGACCTTGCGGGCTGCGCCAAGGGCGAAATCACCTTTGACGGCGTGCCCGGCCATCGTGTGGATTTCGACACCAAAGAAGAGACTTTCGTTAGCCGGGATGCGCACCTTGCCGGTCGCCTCATACTGCCCGCAGGGCGAAGAACGGTGCCCATCGTCGTGCTGGTGCATGGATCGGAAGACAGTTCGGCTCTTCGCTTCTTCGCCCTCCAGCGGCTGCTCCCGGCGCAGGGGATCGGTGTGTTCGTCTATGACAAGCGCGGCACCGGGCAATCGGGAGGCACCTTTACCCATGATCTTCATCTCCTGGCCGCTGACGCGAGCGCCGCGCTCGCGGTCGCGAAAAGGCTGGCAGGCGTGCGAGCGGGACGAATGGGCTATTATGGCACGAGCCAGGGCGGGTGGACGGCACCGCTCGCCGCTTCGCTCTCTCCGCCCGATTTCATCATCGTGGGTTACGGACTCGCCGTATCGCCGATCGAGGAAGATCGCGAAGCCCTTGCCCTCGACATGACACGGCACGGATTCGGCGCTGGGGAGATCGCCAAGGCGCTCGAGATCGGATCGGCCGCCCAGGCGATCGTCCGCCAGAACTTCCAATCCGGCTATGAGGCATTTCGCCTCGCCCGCGACAAATATCGCGGCGAGCCATGGTTTCGCTTCGTGCGCGGCAATGTCACCGGCATCATCCTGCAAACCCCGGAGGCGGACTTGCGCGCAAACGGGCCGCGCCTGTTCGCCGGACTGATCCCGGACTATGATCCGATGCCGGTCCTGCAAAAGCTGAAGACGCCGCAACTCTGGATCCTCGGCGGTGAGGATATCGACGCACCGCCCATCGAAACTCGCCGCCGGCTTCTGGCCCTGAAAAAACGCGGAAGCCCGATCACGGTCGTTCTATATCCCCATGCGGAACATGGCCTTTATGATTTCGAGGCCGATGGCGAGACCCGGCTTTCGACACGGCAGCCGGCGTCGCTGCAAACCCTCCTGGCTACATTCGCAAGCGGTCAGCCTCTCGGGATGACGTACGATGATGCAGAGGTCGATCGATAGTCGGTCCCGCGCTCCGCGGATCAACGCCGCCCGCCACCCATCCGCATCTTCTGGCTCTTCCCGTAGCGCGTCTTGCGCGTGCCGGGCTTGCCTTCGTTCGCCCGCCCCATCACCGGCGCGCGCTGTTCTCCGGCGGGCAGGCCGAGCTCCTCCGCTTCCAGCGCGCGAATCTCGTCGCGCAGCCGCCCGGCCGTCTCGAACTCCAGGTCGGCGGCTGCCGCGCGCATCTGCTTTTCGAGATCCTCGATATAGGCGCGCAGATTGTGGCCGACCATGTGCGGCCGGTCCTCGTCGATCTCGATCGTGACCTGGTCGCGGCTCGCCACGTCCTTGATAATGTCGCCGATGTTGCGGCGGATCGTCGTCGGGGTGATGCCGTGTTCTTCATTATAGGCGAGCTGCTTCTCGCGGCGCCGGCCGGTCTCGTTCATCGCGCGCTCCATCGAGCCCGTGATGCGATCTGCATAGAGGATCACCCGCCCATCGACGTTGCGCGCGGCGCGGCCGATGGTCTGGATCAGCGAAGTCTCGGAGCGCAGAAAGCCTTCCTTGTCGGCATCGAGGATCGCGACCAGCCCGCATTCGGGGATGTCGAGCCCCTCGCGCAGCAGGTTGATGCCGACCAGCACGTCGTACACGCCGAGCCGCAGGTCGCGGATCAGTTCGATACGCTCGAGCGTCTCCACGTCCGAATGCATGTAGCGAACCTTGATGCCCGCCTCGTGCATGAACTCGGTCAGATCCTCGGCCATGCGCTTGGTCAGGGTCGTCACCAGCGTGCGGTATCCCGCCTCCGCCGTCTTCTTCGCCTCGACGATCAGGTCTTGCACCTGTTCCTCGACCGGCTTGATCTCGATCGGCGGATCGATCAGCCCGGTGGGGCGGATGACCTGCTCGGCGAAGACGCCGCCGGTCTGCTCCATCTCCCACCCGCCCGGCGTGGCCGAGACATAGGTAGTCTGGGGGCGCATCGCCTCCCATTCGTTGAAGCGCAGCGGCCGGTTGTCGATCGCCGACGGCAGGCGGAAACCATATTCGGCGAGCGTCAGTTTGCGGCGATGATCGCCGCGCGACATGCCGTTGATCTGGCCGATCGTGACATGGCTTTCGTCGACGAACAGCAGGGCATTGTCGGGCAGATATTCGAACAGGGTCGGCGGCGGCTCGCCCGGCATGCGCCCGGTGAGGAAGCGCGAATAATTCTCGATGCCGGCGCAGCTGCCGGTCGCCGCGATCATCTCCAGATCGAAATTGGTGCGCTGCTCGAGCCGCTGCGCTTCGAGCAATTTCCCTTCCGGCACCAGCTCCTTCAGCCGCTCGGCCAGCTCGTGCTTGATCGCCTCCATCGCCTGCTTCAGCGTCGGGCCGGGCGTGACATAATGGCTGTTGGCATAGACGCGGACATAATCGAGGCTCGCGACCTTCTTGCCGGTCAGCGGATCGAACTCGACGATCTCCTCGATATCGTCACCGAAGAAGGACACGCGCCAGGCAGTGTCCTCATAATGCGATGGGAAGATTTCGAGCGTGTCGCCCTTCACGCGGAAATTGCCACGCTGGAAGGCGGCATCGTTGCGCTTGTACTGCAGCGCGACGAGCTTGCGCACGATCTCGCGCTGATCGACCGTCTGGCCCTTTTTCAGATCGAAGATCATCGCCGAATAGGTTTCGACCGAGCCGATGCCGTAGAGGCACGAGACCGAGGCGACGATGATCACATCGTCGCGCTCGAGCAGGGCGCGCGTCGCCGAGTGCCGCATCCGGTCGATCGACTCATTCACCGAGCTTTCCTTCTCGATGTACGTGTCCGACCGGGCCACATAGGCCTCGGGCTGGTAATAATCATAATAGCTGACGAAATATTCGACGGCGTTCTCCGGGAAGAAGCTCTTGAACTCGCCGTACAGCTGCGCCGCGAGGATCTTGTTGGGCGCCAGCACCAGCGCCGGGCGCTGAACCGCCTCGATCACCTTGGCCATGGTGAAGGTCTTGCCGCTGCCGGTGACGCCGAGCAGCACCTGATCGCGCTCGCCGGCATTGGTCTGCTCGACCAGCTCGGCGATCGCCGTCGGCTGATCGCCCGAGGGGGTGTAATCGGAAACGAGCTTGAACGCCTTGCCGCCTTCCGCCTTGGGCGGCCGCTCGGGCCGATGGGGGACAAAGCTGACGCCGGTCTCTGGCTCGGCAAGGCTGGTGCGAATCTGGATTGCCATATTCTGGGAAATATGGGGTACGGCGCAGGCGTCCGCAACGGCGTGGAGACTATGGAGGGGTTATGCTGGCGACGCCGTTGTCGAAATGGGCCGTTTTGCTTTTCAGCCTCGCCGCCTGCGGAGCGTCGGCGGAAGATCTGCCCAGCCAGAAGCTCATTTCTGTCCAGAAAAGTGCGCTGGTCGAAAAGATGGGCCTCAGACTGGGCCAATGGCACACGACTCTGAAATACGAAGATGCGATCCCTTCAGCAGTCGACCCCGTAACCACCGTTCCAGAGGCGATGGCCAGCGAGCTGCGCGCAAAGATCGGAACGTCGTTCGAGACCGATGATTGCTTGGGCTATCTGCTTCCCGCCAATGGGGCGCTGATCCTGCCCGGAATCTCAATTGCCGACTGCGATTTTCCCGATATGGCAGCCGGGGGCGGAGCAATGCGCCTGTTCGCCAGCTGCGGTGCAGATGGCCGTGGCGTCCGGTCCACGATGGACATCAAGGCGAGCTACACTCCACTCACCATGAAGAGCAGCATCGCCATCGACAGCGTCTCAAACGGAGTCCGCCTAAGGATCAAGCTCACTTCGGTGAGCTCCTACTCAGGCGCATGCCGTCTGAAAGGCTGACGCTGGCGCCGTAGTGGCGAGGGGCATGCCGGCGCGATAATCACATTGCCTTCGCTCGCCAATCGAGGGCAATTGGCGGCCAACCCGCAACGAAGGCGGGAGCGGTCGCGCGCAATCCCTGATCCGGAGACATGGCGATGAACCGATTGATCGCAGCCACCCCCATCCTGCTCCTCCTGCCCGCGGCCGCCGACCTGCCGATCCAGCCGGGCAAATGGCAGAGCATCGTCACGATCGTCGATGTGCAGATGCCGAACGCGCCGCCGGGCATGGCCGATCGCATGCGCGCCAAGCCGCAGGTCTTCACCAATTGCGTCACCCCGGCCCAGGCCGCGAACGGCCCGCGCACCCTGATGCAGGCGACCAGCGGCAAATGCCGTTATTCCACGTCAACGCCGCCGGCGGGCGGATCAACGCCGTGATGTCCTGCGATTTCGGGCAGGGCGCGATGACCGCGCGATCGTCCGGCACCTATACCGCGACCACCCTCACCGTTACCGGCAGTTCAGCGACCACCGGCCGGATGCCGATGCGGATGACGACGCGCACTGCTGCCCGGCGGCTCGGCGCCTGCTGACCGACCGGCCGGACACCCGGCCATGACGAAGGAACGACAATGCGGATGCTCGTGATGCTGGCCGGCGCGGCGGTGTCGCTCGCCGGGTGCGGACCAGCCGCGCCGAACGGCACCGCCGCCGCAGCCCCGACGGCCGCCGGCCCGGCGCGCATTCCCGGCGAATGGGAATATGTGTCCCGGGTGGCGGTCCAGGACGTTCGGGGCGGCCCGCCCGGTCTGGCGGAGCAGATGCGCGCCGCGCCGCCGGCCGCCACCCGGCGCAGATGCATGAGCAAGGCGGAGGCCGGGGAGGATATCGGCACGGCCGTGCAGCGGAACCAGGGCGGCTGCCGCTTCGAACGACTCAGAAACAGCGAAGGCAGGATCGCCGGCACGGCGCGCTGCAACCGGCGCGGCATGGAAACCGTCGGCACGATGCGCGGCACTTTCACGCCGACCCGGATCGACATGATCGTCGATCTGGCGATGACCCTGCCCGCCCGCGGCAGCGACCCCGCGGCCGCGATCAAGCTGCGGATGACGATGGCGGGCAGGCGGATCGGCGCCTGCCCGGGTTAGCGCCGGTCCTCGGTGCCAACACGCCGATAGGCGACGCGCCACATCACCAGCCCGATCGCCGCGGCGACAGCGGCCAGGATGAGGCTGGTCGCCGCCGCGCTGATCCAGCGGAACAGCAGCGCGCGCGCATCGGTCGGCGGCATGGTGAACAGGCCGAAGCCATAGGTCTGCCCACCGAGGAACAGGGCGAAGCCGGCGATCGCGCCGATCAGGGCGGCGCTGCCCGGCCCGCGCCGGCCAAACGCGTGCGCGGCCAGCCATAGCGGCCCGGCGACCGCGATCACCGTCATCGCCGTGATTACCGCGCCGACGACGAAGCCGACCACGATGCCGAGCAGGGACGGCGGCCCGCCGAGCGCGACGAGCACGCTGGCGATCGTACCGCCCATGAGTCCACCCGCGCCGAGCGCAAGTCCGGCCCGATCAAGCGTCGTGTCGTATCCGCGCAGTGCGACCCGCTCGGTCAATGCCCCTACCCCCCGGTAGCGGCTCCATATCATCGGTCCGCGCCCGGCCCAAGCCCATCCGTTTCGCCAGCGCATCGGAATCGGCGGAGGACGGTCCCTGCGGCGTATCGAGGCAGCGCACCATCGCCGCGCTCGGTACGATCGTCCGTCGCCACGGGTTCAGTCACCCATCTGGTGATAGCAGTTGGTTGCCGGGCTCGGCCTGTTCACCTTGGTCGGCCTGACGCTGATGAGCCGCTGGAACATATGGACCCAGGCGATCGAGTTGGCGGCACTCGCCTTTTACCTGATGTCTCTATGGTCGACGGTCCCGACGCTTCATGCAAGTTGGGCGACCCGCCCGATCGAGGACGAGTAGCTGAATCAAGAGGCCTTCAACAGCACGCCACAACGGGTTAGAGTTCGGAGGACGGGAGGACAGATGGCCAATCTGGACGCAATCGCTGATGGCGTAGCACCGGGCAATCGGTGGAAGCCGTCCGCCTATATTGCGACTGCCATCGGCTCCGCCTTCGTCATAGCTGCGATTCTTCTTATGATATCCGGATACAGCGGGAACGACTTCGTCGTGCCGTTTGTGGCCTGGATCGGGTTGCTGGTTGCCGGCTCACGGGCGAACCTTCAGGGCTGGAGTCCGGGAATGGAGCGGGAACCATCGGCAGGGGTGCGACGGGCTGCCAAACTCGGTGGGCATGCAGCCTGGCTCTTCGGAGGCACAGCGTTCATCGTGCTGGCATGGCCTTTCGATGCCGACCAGCCGATCACGGTGATGCCGTACACGCTCCTAGGCGCGCTTGCGATCATCGCCGCGACGCGCGAGGCAGTCGCGAGCGTCTATCTGATCTGGTTCACCAACCCGCCGCCCCCACTGGACGATTTCTGGTGATCGGCGACACGCATTGTAGAGTTGGAGATTCCCATGTCCATGATTCAATGGCGCAGGACGAGGAGATGGTGAGCCGCTGGTCGGCTGCGGCTTATGTGACGACATCGCTTTGCCTGCTCGGCATCGTAGCCGGAATAGTGTTTCTGATATTGGGCGATAACAGGAACGCAACGCTCGCCGCAGTCGCAGCACTTCTGGGGCCGGTCCTCTCCGCCGGCACCGCAAATCGCAACGGCTGGTTGAGTGCTTCCGACAGCGACGGCTCATTGGGTAGCGCACGCGCCGGCATCCTTGGCGCCTGGGCAGGGCTGTTTTCCTGTACCTTTGCTATGTCATCAAGACATGGTCGCTCGATCATGACGCGCCCGTCATATGGCAACAGGATCAGCTGACCGCGGCGATATTCCTCGTCCTTGCGATCGCCGTGATCGTACCGCGCCTCTATCGCCTGCGTCACGGATCGCCGCAAGAACTGGACAACTAAACCCGCTCGCCCCGTACCATCAGCCACCCGCACAGCCCCGCGCCCACCGCCATCACCGCGGCCACGATCGCCGCGGCATGGAACGCCGCCAGCGATACCCCGCGCCCGTCCCCGGTAAGCACCAGCCCGACCAGCGCCACCGCGATCATCCCGCCGATCCGGGCGGTCGCATTGTTGACGCCGGAGGCAGCGCCCGTGTGGCGATGGTCGACCGCGGCCATCACCGTCGTGGTCAGCGGTGCAACCGCCATGGTCATGCCGATGCCGATCAGCAGCATGCTCGGCAACACGTGCCGTGCATAGCCGATGCCCTCTGCCGGCATCGTCGCGAACAGCGCGAAGCCGGCGCCCGTCACCATTGGCCCTATCGCCAGCAGCGGCCGGGCCCCGATCTTCGCCGCAAGCGCGCCGATGCTGCGCGAGCCGAGACCCATGATCAGCGGCAACGGCAGCACCGCCGTGCCGGCCGCCGCCGCGCTCCAGCCGCGCGCGATCAGCAGATAGGGCAGCAGCAGCAACGTCCCCGCCAGCGCCGCGTAGAGCAGGAAGGTCAGCAGCGTCAGGCCAGTGAAGGTCCGCGTCCCGAACAGCGCAAGCGGCACCATCGCCCGGTCGCCGAGCCGCGCCTCGAGCGACACGAACGCGACCATCGCGATCGTTCCGCCGCCGATCATCGCGGCGCCGGTGCCGCGGTCGCCGGCGGTCAGCAGCGTCAGGCCCCAGACCAGCAACCCAAGGCCGACGGTCGCCAGCGCTACGCCATACCAGTCCGGCGGTACGGCATCCTCGTCATGCCCGCCCGGCACATAGCGCCAGCCCATCGCGAACGCCGCCGCCGCGATGGGCAGGATCAGCGCGAAGATCGATCGCCAGCCGACATGATCGACCAGCCATCCACCCAGCACCGGCCCGATCGCGCCGCCGATCGCCCCGGCCGCCGCCCAGGTCCCGATCGCGCGGGCCCGCGCCGCGCCGGCGAAATCGGCGCCAAGGATGGCGAGGCTCGCCGGCACCAGCAGCGCGGCGCCAACGCCCTGACCGATACGCGCGGCGATCAGCCAGCCCAGCGTCGGTGCGGCCATGCAGCCGAGCGTGGTGATGCCAAATGCCGCCAGCCCCCAGAGGAAGGTCAGCTTGCGCCCGACCCGGTCGGCCAGCGCCCCGCCGATCAGCACCAGCGCCGACAGCGGCAGCATGAAGCCGTTGACGATCCATTGCACGCCGCTGCCGTCGGCGTTCAGGCCCCGCGCCATCGCCGGCAGCGCGACATTGACCACCGATCCGTCGATCATCGCGATGCTCGACCCGAGCACGGTGGCGATCAGCGCGCCGGTACTGCCTGTCGTCCCGCCAGCGCGTGCCATATGATCGTCCCTACAGCGCCCCGGCCAGCGCCAGGATCACGCCCGTCACTACCAGGATCAGGCCAAGCCCCTCGCTACGCATCATGCGCTCGCCGAGGTAAAAGCGCGAGAAGGCAAAGGTGAAGGCGACCTCCACTTGCCCGACGATCCGCACCAGCGCGACCGGCGCGGTGGCGAAACCGGTGAACCAGCAGGCCGATCCGAGCGAGGAGAGCAGCCCGACCTGACCGGCGGTGCGCCACTCGGCAAACACGGCGCGCACCTGATCGCGCTCGCGCAGCATCAGATATGTCCCCTGCATCAGCACCTGCAGGCTGACCGTCACCGCCAATACGATCAGTGCCGCCTGGATCGGATCGGGCGTCACCACCTCGCGCGTCGCGCGGCGGATGGCGATGGCGGTCAGCGCGAAGAAGAAGCCCGAGGCAATGCCGCAGAGCGCGGCCGGCTGGCCGAGCGCGCGCAGGAAATCCAATGGCCCCATCCGCTTGCCGCCAGTCGACAGCACCATCACGCCGATAACGCCGCAGCCGATGCCGAGCCAGCTGAGCGGACTCAGCCGCTCGCCGAGCAGCAGGAAGGACAGCACCGCGCCCTGCACTGCCTCGGTTTTCGAATAAGCCGTGCCCACGACGAAGTTGCGATGGGAAAAGGCCAGGAGCAGCAGGTTGGTGGCAATGATCTGCGCCAGCCCGCCGGCCGCGCAGAACAGCGCGAAAGGTCGTCCGAGCACAGGAAAACCGCCCGAGGCGAAGATCAGTTCATAGCCGGCAGCCAGCAGCAAAGCGAAGGGCAGGCCATAGAGATAGCGCACCAGCCCGGCGGCGTTCACCGACATGCTTTGGCTGACGCGCTTCTGCACCGCCGTGCGCCACGCCTGCAGCGCGCCGGCGACGATGGTGGCGGGCAGCCAGAGGGGGGAGGTGATCACTTCTATTCCTCCCCATGCGAAGCATGGGGAGGGAAATACGATCGTATCATTCGCCAACCGGCCGCGCCGAGACGGTCGTGGCCAGGAACGCCAGGATCGCCGCTTCGTCCTTCTTTCCTGTCCAGGTGCCGAGCCGCCAGAGCAAGGCGCCGAACGCCATCATCGCCAGGGGAATCCCCAGGAACGGCGCCGCATCTCCGAGCCGCGCGCCCGAGGCAATCATGCCGCCACCGGCTATCGCGAGGAAGATCGTCAGGAAACCGAACCAGCAGCCCATGAAGATGCGCGCGCTGGTCGGCGGACCGATCTTGCCCTCGATCCGTGTGCCGCCGCCGGCCGGCTCCATTGTCGCGTTCAGGCTGGTCTCGAAGCTGTTCTGGATATTGGGGCGGTAGACGAACAGCAGCATCGACTGCTCGGACCCGCGGCCGGTCACGCCCCTGACCGGAGTCGCTTTCCGGTCTCCCAGCACTTCCTGCAATTTCCGCGCGACCGCGTCCGGCGCGAGCGGAGACTGAAGGACGATGCGCCGGGCCATGGCTCACACCCCGGCCAGCAGCTTCTCCCGCGCGATCTTCTCTTTCCACACGAGCGGCGCGAGTTGGTGGACGTTCTGTCCTTCGCTATCCACCGCGACCGTCACCGGGAAATCGCTGACTTCGAATTCGTAGATCGCCTCCATGCCGAGATCGGCGAAGCCGACGACCTTCGAGCCCTTGATCGCCCGCGCGACGAGATAGGCGGCGCCGCCGACCGCCATCATATAGGCGCTCTTGTGGTCGCGGATCGCCTCGGTCGCGGCCGGGCCGCGCTCGGCCTTGCCGACCATCGCGAGCAGGCCCTGTTCGAGCATCATGCGGGTGAACTTGTCCATCCGCGTGGCGGTCGTCGGGCCGGCTGGGCCGACCACTTCCTCGCCGACCGGATCGACCGGGCCGACATAATAGATCACGCGGCCCGCAAACTCGACCGGGAGCGGCTCGCCCGCATCGAGCATGTCCTTGATCCGCTTGTGCGCGGCATCGCGCCCGGTGAGCATCTTGCCGTTGAGCAGCAACCGGTCGCCATGCTTCCAGCTCTGCACCACTTCCGGCGTTAGCGTATCGAGATCGACGCGGATCGCCGCCTGGTCGGGCTGCCAGTTCACATCGGGCCACTCATCGAGCTTCGGCGCTTCAAGATAGACCGGGCCGGAGCCGTCGAGCGTGAAATGGGCGTGGCGGGTGGCGGCGCAGTTGGGGATCATCGCGACCGGCTTGGACGCGGCATGAGTCGGCCAGTCGAAGATCTTCACGTCGAGGATCGTCGACAGCCCGCCCAGCCCCTGCGCGCCGATGCCGAGCGCGTTGACCGCGTCGAAGATCTGGATGCGCAGCGTCTCGATATCGTTGCGCGGCCCGCGCTGCTTGAGCTGAGCCATGTCGATCGATCCCATCAGGCTCTGCTTGGCGAGCAGCATCGCCTTTTCCGCGGTGCCGCCGATGCCGATGCCGAGCATGCCGGGCGGACACCAACCGGCGCCCATCTGCGGGATCATCTCGAGCACCCAGTCGAGGATCGAATCGCTCGGGTTCATCATCTTGAACTTCGATTTGTTCTCGGAGCCGCCGCCCTTGGCCGCAACGTCGATCGAGACGGTGTTGCCCGGGACCATCTCCACGTGCAGCACGCTCGGCGTATTGTCCTTCGTGTTGCGGCGGGTGAAAGCAGGATCCGCGAGGATCGAGGCGCGCAGCTTGTTCTCCGGATGGAGATAGGCGCGGCGCACGCCCTCATCGATCACTTCCTGCAACGACAGGGGCGATTCGAGCCGGCAGTCCTGGCCCCATTTCACGAACACCGTGACGATGCCGGTATCCTGGCAGATCGGGCGGTGGCCCTCGGCACACATCCGGCTGTTGGTCAGGATCTGCGCGATCGCGTCCTTCGCCGCCGGGCTCTGCTCGGCCTCATAGGCGACGCCGAGCGCGCGGATATAATCCATCGGGTGATAGTAGCTGATGAACTGCAGCGCGTCGGCGACGCTTTCGATCAGGTCGGCTTCGCGGATGATGGTGGTCATATCGGGTCCGTGCGGTTGAGTCGCGCGCAGCCTTATGCCCGCCGCCGCGCGCGGCCAAGGGGCCCCGGCCACTCAATCCCGGTCGGCCGGCGCCCCGAGCGGGAAATAATGCCGATAGGGCCGTGCCTCATCCAGCGTCCGGGCATAGGATGGCCGCGCCAGCAGCCGCGTCCGGTAGGCCCAGACATTGGCGAACCGCTCCGGGATCGCGTGAGTCCAGTCGGCATAGAGCAAGGCCGGCGCCGCCGCGCAGTCGGCCAGGCTGAACGCGCCGCCGGCGGCCCATTCGCGGCCCTCCATCCAGCCGTCGAGCCACGCATAGGCGGTGTCGAGCATCACCTTTGCCTCGGTGACCCCGTAGGGATCATGCGTGCCGTCCGGGCGGATGCAGTCGAACACCACGCGCGCCTGCGGGTTCATCACATAATTGTCGAAGAACCGGTCCATCGTCCGCACCTCGATCGCCGCATCGGGATCGTCGGGGATCAGCCTGACCGGGCCAGGATGATGGACGCCAAGATATTCGATGATCGCCGTGGATTCGGGCACGATCCGCGCGCCGTCCGTGAGGAGCGGAAAGCGCTTCATCGGCCACAGGGCGGCGAATTCGCTTGCCGCCGGCTCGCTGCCGTCGAGCATCACGAACTCGAACGGCGTCGCGTTCTCGTACAGCGCGACCAGTGCCTTGTGGCAATAGGACGACAGCGGGTGCGCGTAGAGCTTCAGCATCATGCCTCCTCCTGCTTCGTCAGGATGATGTGCGTGGCATTCTCGCCCAGCACCTGTTTGCCAACGGTATAGCCGAGCGCCGGCAGATCGAGCCCGGCGAACAGCGCCTCGCCCTTGCCCAGCACCACCGGCGAGATAGCGAGATGCGCTTCGTCGATCGCGCCAAGAGTGAGATATTCGCGGATCGTCGCGGTGCCGCCGCCGATGCGGATGTCGCGGTCGCCCGCCGCCTCGCGCGCCAGCCGCAGTGCCTCGCCGGCCCCGCTGGTGACGAAATGGAAGACGGTGCCGCCGTCCATCTCGAGCGGCGGGCGCGCATAATGCGTGAGGACGAACACCGGGCAACGATAAGGCGGCGTGTCGCCCCACCAGCCCCTCCAGCCGTCATCGGTCCAGTCGCCGCGGCTGTGCGCGAACATGTTGCGACCCAGGATCCAGGCGCCGAGACCCTCCATCGCCCGGGCTGCGAAACCCTCGTCCACGCCGGTCGAACCGCCTTCCTGACCGAACATGGTGCGGAAGGTCTTGGTCTGGAACGCCCATTGGTGGAGCTCTTCGCCCCGCACACCCAGCGGGTTTGCCAGGCTCTGGGCGGGGCCTGCCCCGAACCCGTCCACCGAGATCGAGAAGGCATTTACGCGAACTCGGGTCATCATCTCTCCCAACCGCTTGCGGATCAAAACCGGTTGCCTTCTAGCAAACCGCTCCTACATTGCAACCAGTGATGCCCATCCAGATCGATCAACCACGCTCGGGCTGCCCGATCAACCTCACGATCCAGGCGCTCGGCGATCGCTGGAGTCTGGTCGTCATCCGCGACATCATGTTCGGCAATCGCCGGCATTTCCGCGAGCTGTTCGGCGCATCGGAGGAGCGCATCGCCTCCAACATCCTGGCCGACCGGCTGAAGAAGCTGGTCGCGGCCGGATTCCTCGCCATCACCGACGATCCCAGCCACAAGCAGAAGCATATCTACAGCCTGACCGAGCCGGCGATCCAGCTGGTGCCGCTGATGGCGCAGCTCGGCGCCTGGGGCCGGCGACACCTACCCGTCACCCCCGATCTCGCGATCCGCGCGCAACTGCTCGAGGAAGGCGGTCCGGAGATGTGGGCGGATTTCATGGACGAACTGCGCACCGCCCATCTCGGCACGCCGCCAACGGGACGGCCGAGCGTGGGAGAGCGGCTGCAGGCGGCCTATGAGGCAATGAAGGGGGCGTAGAAGCCCACCCACATCCGTCCCCGGACGTGTTCCGGGATCCACCGCGCCGCAAACCAAGCGGCGGATGGCTGCGCGGAACGGTGGATGCCGGAACAAGTCCGGCATGACGGAGGGGGCGTCGGGTTGTTATCCGGCGCTGTTGCCGACAGGCGCGACTGGAGCTGGAGCAACCGGCGCCGCGGCGGGAGGCGGCGGCGGACCGTCCGGACCGTCCGGACCGTCCCGGGCCGGACCATCGGGATGATCACGCCCAGGCCCGTCCGGCCCGCCATGCCGCGGCCCATGGCCAGGACCGTGCCCCATCGGCCCAAGCGCCGTCACCTTGCCGTCAGCGCCGACAAGGAAAGTCGCGCGCAGCACGCCGTCCCGGTTCCAGCCCTGCACCGTCACCGGCGCCCCGGCCGACACCAGCCCGCTCGCCTGAGGCCCGCCTTCGACCAGCGTCCGTCCGCTGCCGTCCGCCAGCACGAAGCTGGATCCATAGGTCTCGGCCACCTTGCCGCGCACCGTCACCAGCCCCTCGCCCGACTTGAGCGAGGCAATCGTCACCGGCGTGAGCGGCGCCACCTCGATCGCTGGCCCGGCCATTCGCGCCGCAGTCGCGCCGACCGCCCCGCCCACGCCGAGCAGCGCCACGGCCGCCACTATGGCCCGCCCGGGCAATTTGCGGCCGCGCCGCGTTTCGATTTCGTCCGTCATCGGTTTCACTCCACAGGTTGTCGATGGAGCCGTGATAGCGATGGCGCCCGGCGCCTCGCTGAACCCGCTTGTTCAGTTTCGGTTTACGCGACAGGCGTAGCCGGGGCCGGGAAAGGAGCAGCTTTGCGCATCCTGCTGATCGAAGACGACACGGCACTGGCCGACGGCATCGCGCGGGCGCTGCGGGCGGAGCATTGCGCCGTCGATATCGCCACCAATGGCGAAGACGGCGCGCATCTCGGCGATACCGGGCAATATGACGCGGCGGTGCTCGATCTCGGCCTGCCGGTGAAGCCCGGGATCACGGTGCTGAAGGAATGGCGCGCCGCCGGGCGCTCGCTCCCGGTGCTGATCCTCACCGCGCGCGATGGCTGGTCGGACAAGGTCGAGGGGTTCCGCGCCGGCGCCGACGATTATCTGACCAAGCCGTTCCGCGTCGAGGAGCTCGTCATGCGCCTGCGCGCGCTCGTCCGCCGCGCCGCCGGCCATGCCGCCACGCGCATGACCTGCGGCCCGCTCGCTTATGATTCCCAGACCGGCCAGTTCGAACTCGACGGCCTGCCACTACGCCTCACCGCGCTCGAATGGCGCGTGCTCTCGGCACTGATGCTCCGCCGCGACGTGGTGATCGACCGCCTCGAGTTGATGGAGCGAGTCTATGAAGGCGATGCCGATCCCGATTCCAACTCGCTCGAAGTGATCGTCGGCCGCCTGCGCCGCAAGATCGGCCGCGACCTGATCGAGACGGTGCGCGGCCGCGGCTATCGCCTGACGGACCAGCCGGCATGAGGCTGGTGCCGCGCTCGCTCTATGGCCGCCTGCTGCTTGCCTCGGTCGTCGCGACGCTCGCCGCGCTGGCCTTTGCCGCGCTGGCGATCGGCGCAGTGCTCGAACGCTTCGTGATGCAGGGGCTCGATCAGCGGCTCGACGCGCAGCTCGCGGTACTGGCGGCGGCGGTCCGGCCCGACGGCAGCGTCGATCGCAACCGGATCGTCGTCCTGCCCGCCGCCGATCGCCACGACCGGAGCGGCGGGTGGTGGATCGAGCGGAACGGCGTCTTCGCGATCGGATCGCTACCCCAGCCCGCCATCGCCGCGCTGACCGATCCCGCCCGCCCCCCGCACGAACGCCCCCATCACTGGCGGGACGATCGCAACGACGCGCCGGGACCGGACCCGTTCGACGGCCGTATCGGCGGCCAGCCCTATCATGGCCGCCGGCTCGCGGTGCCGGTCGCGGCCGGCAGTGTGACGATCACCGCCGTCGCGCCGCGCGCCATCGTCCAGCGCCCGATCCGTGCCGCCATGACGCCATTGCTCGGCTCGCTCGCCCTGCTCGGCCTTGCGCTCGGTGCCGCGACCCTGGTGCAGCTGCGCATCGGCCTCCATCCGCTGCGCCGGCTGCGCACCGCGATCGGCGCCGTTCGCGCCGGCACGGCGGAACAGGTGCCGGACGACCAGCCGAGCGAACTTCAGCCGCTCGCCCGCGAGCTCAACGCGCTGCTCGCTGACAATGCCGCCGCGCTCGCCAATGCGCGCGGCCATGTCGCCAACCTCGCGCACGGCCTGAAGACGCCGCTAGCCACGCTGGCGCTCGGCCTGCGCGATCCGGCGCGCGACCCCGACGGGGCGCTCGGCCGCGAAGTCGAGCGGATCGACCAGGCGATCCGCCATCATCTCGGGCGCGCGCGGGCGGGCACGCCCGGCGGCGGCGCGCGGCGGCTCACCGCGCTGGCCCCGGCTCTCGACGGGCTGGTCGATGCGCTGGGCCGGATCCATGCCGATCGCGGCATCGCGGTCGAACGGTCGATCGCGCCGGACCTGGCGCTGGCGGTCGACCGGCAGGATCTCGACGAGCTGCTCGGCAATTTGCTCGACAATGCGTGGCGCTGGGCCCGGCACCGCATCACGATCGAGGCGCGCGCCGATGCCCCGGGCCGCGCGCGGATCACGATCGCCGATGACGGCCCTGGCATCCCCGCCGCGGCGCGCGCCGATGCGCTGCTGCCGGGGCGGCGGCTCGACGAGCGCGGCGACGGCCATGGCTTCGGCCTGGCGATCGTCCGCGAACTGGCCGAGCTCTATGGCGGCGCGCTCGCGCTTGATTCGAGCCCGCTTGGGGGGCTCGCGGCGATCGTGAAGCTGCCAACCGCCGGATCGCCCGCCGCTGCCCGATCCTGACAAAAATTTCACAGGTTCCGCGTTCGTTCTCTTGCATTCCCCGCACGCGGCGGAAGTCCACGCGTCGCTGCATTGCACCCGTTTGGCGATGCCATGAACCGACTCAAAATAGCGACGAACCGAGTCTCGTAATTGTCATTTACCGTCTTGCGGTCCCGGTCGAATGGGCACAATCTGTAGCGGTTGAGTTCGGGGGCGAACCCAAGAACTGGTAGAACAACCACCGCGACCCCATATTGCGGAACCTACTAACCTCGCGCCGCAAGGCTCGGGCAGGGTACAATTTGTTCTCCGCGGGCGCCCTCGAAATGATATCATGGGGGTTCGCCCCCGATTCGAACGGACCGGGAACGCCGCAGGCGGCATGGTCGAGTATGTTTGATGGACAGCAGGGGCACAGACCGATGGATTTCAGAGACACCCAGGAGGCAAGCGTAACCATGGCCACCGATACGATCGAAGCCGCCAGCGCTGCGCCCGTCGATACCTCGAGCACGCATGGCGGCGCGGCGCGCAAGCTGGCCGAACGCGGCGATTCGAAGGAAGTGAAGCAGCAGCTCTATCCGGTCGAGGTCGATCATTCGCGCGACGCGCTGCTCACCGATTTCGGCAAGGACACGCTGACCGACCGCTATCTCCTGCCCGGCGAGAAGTATCAGGATCTGTTCGTCCGCGTCGCCTCGGCCTATGCCGACGATGCCGCGCATGCGCAGCGCCTCTACGACTATATCTCGCGCCTGTGGTTCATGCCCGCCACGCCCGTTCTGTCGAACGGCGGCACCGGGCGGGGCCTGCCCATCTCCTGCTTCCTCAACTCGGTGCCGGACAGCCTGAACGGCATCGTCGACACCTGGAACGAGAATGTCTGGCTCGCCTCGCGCGGCGGCGGCATCGGCACCTATTGGGGCAATGTGCGCGGCATCGGCGAGCCGGTCGGCCTCAACGGCAAGACCAGCGGCATCATCCCGTTCGTGCGCGTGATGGATTCGCTCACCCTCGCGATCAGCCAGGGTTCGCTACGCCGCGGCTCGGCCGCCTGCTATCTCGACATCTCGCATCCCGAGATCGAGGAATTCCTCGAGATCCGCAAACCCTCGGGCGATTTCAACCGCAAGGCGCTGAACCTGCACCACGGCGTGCTGATCCCCGATGCCTTCATGGAAGCCGTGCGCGAGGGCGCCGAATGGGCGCTGACCAGCCCCAAGGACGGCAGCGAGCGCGGCCGGGTCGATGCCCGCGCGCTGTTCCAGAAGCTGGTCGAGACCCGCCTCGCCACGGGCGAGCCCTACATCATCTTCTCCGATCACGTGAACAAGGCGATGCCCAAGCATCACCGCGATCTCGGCCTCAAGGTCTCGACCTCGAACCTGTGCAGCGAGATCACGCTGCCGACCGGCAAGGATCATCTCGGCAATGATCGCACCGCGGTCTGCTGCCTGTCCTCGCTCAACTTCGAGACCTGGGATCAGTGGAAGGACGAGAAGGGCTTCATCGAGGATGTGATGCGCTTCCTCGACAATGTCCTGCAGGATTTCATCGACCGCGCCGAGCCGGGCATGGAGCATGCCGCTTACTCGGCGATGCGCGAGCGCTCGGTCGGCCTCGGCGTGATGGGCTATCACAGCTTCCTCCAGGCCCGCGGCCTCGCCTTCGAAGGCGCCATGGCCAAGAGCTGGAACCTGAAGATGTTCAAGCACATCAAGGCCCAGGTCGACGAAGCCTCGATGCAGCTCGCGATCGAGCGCGGCCCCTGCCCCGACGCCGCCGACATGGGCGTGATGGAGCGGTTCAGCTGCAAGATGGCGATCGCGCCGACCGCGTCGATCAGCATCATCTGCGGCGGCACCAGCGCCTGCATCGAGCCGATCCCGGCGAACGTCTATACCCACAAGACGCTCAGCGGCTCCTGGTCGATCAAGAACCCCTATCTCGAAAAGCTGCTCAACGAGAAGTCGAAGAACTCCGATGCGGTGTGGAACTCGATCCTCGAGCAGGGCGGCAGCGTGCAGCATCTCGATTTCCTCACCCAGGAGGAGAAGGACTGCTTCAAGACCAGCTTCGAGATCGACCAGCGCTGGCTGATCGAGCTTGCCGCGGATCGCACGCCCTATATCGACCAGTCGGCCTCGCTGAACCTGTTCATCCCGGCCGATGTCGAGAAATGGGACCTGCTGATGCTCCACTTCCGCGCCTGGGAGCTCGGCATCAAGTCGCTCTACTATCTCCGCTCGAAGAGCATCCAGCGCGCCGGTTTCGCCGGCGGGGTGGAAGCCGATAACACGATCGACCTGCGCGAAATCCAGGTCGAATCGAAGGATTATGACGAGTGTCTGGCCTGTCAGTGAGGTGGTTCGTCTAGATCGCCCTCACCCTCCCATCGCTTACGCGATGCTCCTTTCCCGCTGGGAGAGGTGTGCGGAGCGTGCTGCTCAAATCCCTCTCCCAGCGGGAGAGGGAGGGAGCCGCGAAGCGGCGGAAGGGTGAGGGCGATGCGCAATTACCGAAACCTCCCCTCCGGCAGCGTCGATCGCGCCAGGGATCTACGCCAGAACGCCACGGATGCCGAAAAGCGTCTGCGGCGCGCGCTACGCGAGGCGTTCCCGACGGCGAAGTTTCGTCATCAGGTCCCGTTCGGCCCGTATTTCGCTGATTTCCTGAGCTTCAGCCTGAAGCTGATCGTCGAAGTCGATGGCGGCCAGCACAGCGAAGCCGCGACCTATGACGCCGCCCGTACGCGTTTCCTGGAGGGCGAGGGCTACACGGTCCTGCGCTTCTGGAACAATGATGTGCTGGGAAATACTAACGGAGTGATAGCGGCGGTCACTAATTTCCTCTCCCAGCGGGAGAGGGAAGGAGCCGCGAAGCGGCGGAAGGGTGAGGGTGACGAAGCGCCACACCTCACCAACTCACCCTCACCCTCCCATGCTCCGCATGGGCCCCTCCCTCTCCCGCTGGGAGAGGGAAAGATAGCGGGAGAGGGAAAGTGACCTCAGGCTTCTTCCTCGAACGTCACGGCGACGTCGGCGTTGGCGCTGAGCCGTACCTTGTCGCCCTCGACATCGGCGACCAGGCCGAGCGAGATATAGTGATGATGCCCTTCATGGCTTCCCTCGCCGCTGTCGGCCTTGGTCAGCTTGATGCGCTGGCCATCGACATGGTCGACCGTGCCGACATGGACGCCGTCGGCGCCGATGACTTCCATATGTTCCTTGATTGCGCTCGCATCAGCCATGTGCAGTCCTCCTTCGTTACGGGTGCGATCCCCAAACGCACCCAAAGCGGATTCGATGCAAGGGGGGATAATTCCGCATGGTCGTGACGATCGCCTGCTTCCTGATCCTGTCCGGCGCGTTGATGCTGATCGGCGGTCGCGCGGCAAAGCAGGATCCGTTCGGCCAGAGCGTCGCGCCCGGACGGTCGAGGAACGTCGGGCTGCTGCTGGTCGTCACCGGACTCGGCCTGTTCGCTTACGCCCTTTATCGCAGGACAATCGCATGACCGCGCGCCTCCGCCTCCTCGCCGCCGTCACTCTGGCCGCGACGCTCGCCGCCTGCGCGCAGCAGGTCGGCTCGGCGGTGCAGCCGGCCGCCCCCGGCTTCCTGCTCGGCCTGTGGCATGGCTTCATCTTCCCGGTCGCCTGGTTCCTCTCGCTCTTCATGTCCGACGTCGCGATCTATGCGGTGCCGAACAATGGCGGCTGGTATGATTTCGGCTATTTCCTCGGCATCGTGTTCTTCGGCGTCGGCTCGCAGCGCGGCACGCGCACCGTCTATGTACGGACGCGCCGCGGATGAATCGCGCCCCGTTCATCATGGCCGCGGTGGCCGCGACGGCCGGTATTGCCGGGCTGGTCGTGGTTACGCGGCCAGTGCGCAGCGAGGCGGGCCGCTATCGCCGCCGCATCGCCGGCACCATGCTGATCGCGCTGGCGGTGATCCTGGGCGGCTTCGCCAATGCGCTGGCGTCCTGGGGAGGCGCGTCATGATGTCAGACGGCTGGTACGCCCTGCAAGCCACCGGCACCGCGATCCTTGGCGCCGCGATGCTGGTCCGGCCCGGCTTCTGGGTCGCCGCCGTGAGCAAGAGGCTTGATCGCCGCCTCGCCGGTCGCCTTGGCCGCGGCAGCAAGGCGCATCTCGAGGAATTGCACGCTCTGCAAACCTATAATCTCAATTTCCGAACGGGCTTTGTCCGGGTTGCAGGCGCACTGCTTGTCCTGGTTTCCATCGCCATGTTCGCCCTCATATTCTTCTAATTCCGACTGAAAGGCGTACCCATGTCCCTCACCGAAGCCCGCAAGCAGTACAAACCATTCGAATACCCGTGGGCGTTCGATTTCTGGAAGCGCCAGCAGCAGATCCACTGGATGCCGGAGGAAGTGCCGCTCGGCGAGGATTGCCGTGACTGGGCGCAGAAGCTGAGCGATCACGAGCGCAACCTGCTCACCCAGATCTTCCGCTTCTTCACCCAGGCGGATGTCGAAGTGCAGGATTGCTATCACGAAAAATATGGCCGCATCTTCAAGCCGACCGAGATCAAGATGATGCTCGCTGCCTTCTCCAACATGGAGACGGTGCACATCGCGGCGTACAGCCACCTGCTCGACACGATCGGCATGCCCGAGAGCGAATATGGCGCCTTCCTCGAATATAGCGAGATGAAGGACAAGCATGATTACCTGCAGACCTTCGGCGTCGACAATGACGAGGATATCGCCAAGACGCTGGCGATGTTCGGCGGCTTCACCGAGGGGCTTCAGCTCTTCGCCAGCTTCGCCATGCTGATGAACTTCCCGCGCTTCAACAAGATGAAGGGCATGGGCCAGATCGTCACCTGGTCGATCCGCGACGAGAGCCTGCACTGCGAAGGCATCATCAAGCTGTTCCACGCCTTCTGCGCGGAGCGCAACTGCCTGACCAAGTCGGTCAAGGCCGATATCCGCGACATGTGCCATCACACCGTCGGGCTGGAGGACAATTTCATCGATCTCGCGTTCGAGATGGGCCCGGTCAACGGCATGACGGCCGACGAGATCAAGCGCTATATCCGCTACATCGCCGACTGGCGGCTGGGCCAGCTCGGCCTGAAGCCGATGTTCCTGATCAAGGAACACCCCCTGCCCTGGCTCGCCCCGCTGCTCAATGGCGTGGAGCATGCCAACTTCTTCGAACAGCGCGCTACGGAATATTCGAAGGCCGCGACGCGCGGGAACTGGAACGAAGTGTGGGACGGCTTCGACAAGCGCCAGAAGGCCAAGGCCGGAACGGCGGCGAACGAGGATGCCGGAGACGGCACCGGCGGCGGGGACATGTTCTCGCGGGCTGGCGTGGCGGCGGAGTAAGTCATCAAAATCATTTGTGGCTTCTTTGGGTTGGGATATTTCGATGAGTGAGAACTATCCGTCGATCGACTCAACGAAGCTACCATTCGCGACATATGATAGCGTTGTATATTTGGGTGGCGCTGCGTCGCGCGGGGCCGAGGAACAGCTTTCAGGTCCACGACACGGCCAGCGAGAGTTGGTCTCGCGCCCGGCTCGATGAGGATATCCAAGGTGTTTATGAGGCCGATGAGCCGCACATGTTCGAATTCGGGCGATTCTTCCTGCTCGTCGAGTGGCGGGACCGCCCGCGTAATTTCGTCAATGAGTTCATCATCCGCCTGGATCCCCTGATGACCGGCGTGTCGACGATGATCATGGGCTGGTGGCGACGTTGAGTGAGATACGGAGCCTGATCCAGTCCGGGATAGATTGGCGATATTTGGAAAGACTGCCCGTAGTTGGATAACGGCAAAGGGATGCGCGGCGCGCGCCGCGCATCCCTCCGTGCTCAACCAGCAGCGTCCAGCGCCTTGCCCCACAGGCCTTGCGGCATCGGAGCGTAGCGCGCGAACGCCATGGTGAAGCTCGCCCGGCCCTGCGACAGCGACCGGAGCGCACTCACATAGTTGAACATCTCACCGAGCGGCGCCTCGGCGATCACCTCATGCACTCGCCCCGCCGCGTCGGCTGCAAGCAGCTGGCCGCGGCGGCTCTGCAGATCGCCGATCACGCCGCCGAGATAGTCCCCCGGCGTCGAAACGGTGACCCGCATCAGCGGTTCGAGCAGGATCGGCTCTCCTTGCGCAAAGCCGATCTTGAACGCCTCTCGCGTGGCGTTCTCGAAGGCGAGGCCGGACGAATCCTTCTCATGAGAAGCCCCGTCCAGTAGCGTCGCTTTCAGCCCGATCACCGGGTGACCGCCCGGCCCGCCATCCAGCAGCGCCTGCGTCAGCGCCTTTTCGATCGACGGCAAATATTCCTTCGGAACAGCGCCGCCCGCGATCTGGTTGACGAACACCAGGCCCTCCTCGCCCTCCGGCAAAGGCTCGAAGGCAAGACGCACCCGCGCCATCTGGCCGGGACCACCGCTCTGCTTGCGCAGCAGATGATCCACCTCCGCCCGCCGCGAGAGCGCCGCGCGATAGGCGACCCGCGGCGCGCCGATCGTCGCATCGACGCCGAAATCCTCCTTCAACGTCTCCACCACGATCTGCAGGTGCAGCTCGCCCATGCCCTTCACCAGCGTCTCGCCGGTCTCGCGATCGATCATGACACGCAGCGACGGATCGCCCCGCGCCATCGACGCCAGCGCCTGGCCGAGTTTCTCCTGGTCCTGTGCGGTTAGCGGCGCGATCACCGCTTCGATCACAGGGTCGGGGATCACGAACCCGCTCAGCACGATCGGCCGCGCGGGGTCGCTCAGCGTATCGCCGGCACCGACTGCCTTCAGCCCGGTCACCGCAACGACGTCACCGGCAAGGGCTTCGTCGATATCGGTCTGGGCATCGGCGCGCATGCGCAGCAACCGCCCGATTCGCTCGGTCCTTCCGGCCGCCGCATTGACGACCGTCATGCCCGGCGCCATCCGCCCGGCATAGACCCGCACAAACGCAAGCGCGCCGTATCGGCTCGCCTGCACCTTGGAGACGAGTGCGGCAAGCGGCTCGTCGGCCTGGACGAAACGGTGGACCGTCTCGCCCGTGCGCGGATCGACGCCTTCAACCGGCGGCCGATCTTCCGGCGCCGGGGCATAGTCGACGATCGCGTCCAGCAACGGCTGCACGCCGATATTGCGATAGGCCGATCCGCACAGCACCGGGGTCAGCCAGTTGCCGATGCAGCCACGGCGGATCGCCGCGCGCAGCGCTGCCGGTGTCATCGCTGAAGGCCCATCTAACCAGGCCGCCATGACCGCTTCGTCCACCTCGGCGAGCGTCTCGATCATCCCGGCACGCGCAGCATCGGCCGCATCGCGCATCCCTTCCGGGATAGCGGCACGGATCGGCACGGCAGCGTCGTCGTCCCAGCGCAGCGCCTCCATCGACACGAGGTCGATGACGCCCTCCAGATCGGCTTCGACGCCGAGCGGAAGCTGCACCGGCAGCGGCAACGCCCCCAGCCGGTCAGCGATCATCGCGACCGTGCGGTCGAAATCGGCGCCGATCTGGTCCATCTTGTTGATGAAGCACAGACGCGGCACGCCGAACCGATCGGCCTGGCGCCACACGGTTTCCGATTGCGGCTCGACGCCAGCGACGGCGGAGAACACCGCCACCGCCCCGTCGAGCACCCGCAACGATCGCTCGACCTCTACCGTGAAGTCGACATGGCCGGGCGTATCGATGATCGTGATCGAGGCACCCCGCCAGTCGCACGACGTGGCGGCCGCCGAGATCGTGATCCCGTGCTTCTTTTCGAGCGCGTGGGGGTCGGTTTCGGTGTTGCCGGCATCGACGTCGCCGATGCGGTGGATGCGGCCGGTGTCGAACAGGATGCGTTCGGTCAACGTGGTCTTGCCAGCATCGACATGGGCCATGATGCCGATATTGCGCAGGGTGCGGGTCATTATCTTTCTCGCAAATAAAATCCATTGATGATGTGCGAGTTCGGCCGACAGGGCGCGCACCATCGGCCCGCATCCGAAGACCGGACGCAGGACAAGAGAGAGCGGCGCAAGACAAAGCTTGCACATGCGCTGAAGAACGAAACTCGATTTTCTAGTGGATGCCGGCGGTTCAACCGCTCAGACATCAAGAGGGAGGCGCGTTACACGCCTCTACGGACGCGTTAACGGCACTCCCGGTGCTGGCTATCGTCCGTCATGTTACAACCTCTGTTGATGTCGCGGCGCGCGACGGGGCGAGCGGCTATCCGCACAGCCCGTCTTTGTCAATGACAAGCCAGTCTGGCGCGGGGGGAGAACAGCAACCACACTGCTCCACAGGCTTACCGCCCCAACCCCGCCAGCCACCGGATGATCTCGCTCTGCAATCGAATCCGCCGGTCCGACCAACTATGGTCCGTCGCGACATGCAGCGTCGACAGCTTGCTGCCCCCGACCGCCCTCACCGCTGCCGCCAGTCTGTCGGCCTCCGGTGCCAGGCCATCGTCGGACGTTAGCACGAACAGATTCGTCCCGACGAGGCGCGGCGCGGCGTTCACGAAATCCCAGGCGTCGGCGTGGGCGATCGCCTCGTCCGCCATGATCGCGCCGCTCGTATCGGCCAGCGCTTCCATGCCATTCTCAGTAAAGAAGCTAGCCGCCGTCTCGCGCGGCATCTTGCCGAGAAGGCCGATATTGCCGGGCGAGATCAGCGCCGCGCCGATCAGCGCCGGATCATGCGCGGCCGTCAGCGCGGTCACCCAGCCGCCCAGGCTGTGCCCCATCATCACGATGCGCTTCGGATCGATCCCCAGGCTCGTCGCATTGGCCGGGGTGCGCAGCCAGGCAAGCACCGCGTCGGCATCCTCAAGATCATGGGCGAAGCGATAGCTGCCCGGGCTGCCCCAGGAGCCGCGATAGTTGAAGGTGATCACCGTCCACCCGGCCCGCCGCATCGCCTGGGCGAGATCGAGGCTCTTCTCGTTGCCGGGCAGGCCGTGGCACAGCAGCACCACCGGATGCGGTCCAGCGCCCGCCGCGACATAGGCCAGGCCATTGATCGCCACGCCGCCGCTCGGGATATGCAACACCTCCATCCGCGCCGGATGTTTCGCATCGCGCACTGGATCCGTGAAGATCGCCGCCGGCACCTCCTGCGCCGCGGCGGACTGTCCGATCGGCGCGAGAGCCGTCGCGGCCAGTGCCATGATAAAGCGCTTCATCGGCCTTCCCCCGGATGACATTATGAATCGTGACGATATTCAATTAAGCAATTGAATTATATTGATAAAGTCAGTTGTGGGCCTTCGCGCAAAATGTCAGAACCTGCATGACATTTTCAACAGCCACCCTCGATTCAACCGCTTCGTCCAGCCGGCTAGAAAGGCTGTCCCGGCGGATCTTCCCCGCTTGTTTCTCATCGTTGCAGCCATAACGCCATCCGGAATCCGGGGCCCGCGCGGCATCACCCTTTCTAAACCAGCGATGGCCATGCTCGCCGGATGAAGCATGGCTTTCTCGTCCTGACGGCCACGGCGTCGGCGCTGATGTTCGGCGGGGTATTGCTGCTCACCGCACCATCGGCGGGTGAACGGCCCTCGGCGCCGCCGGTCGCGCTGTCCGGATCGGAGCGGGAGGCCCTAGCCGAACGCGCCGCGTCACCCGACATCTGGTATTCGGGCTGCAATGCGGTGCGGGCCGCCGGTGCGGCGCCGCTCTATCGCGATCAGCCCGGCTATCGCCCCGAAATGGACGGCGACGGAGACGGCATCGCCTGCGAACCATATCGAAACGCAACCGGTGAACGAAGCGCTCCCCGCATCCGCGTACCGCGTCGGGTTCACTTCTAAGCCCGCTACCATGCCCTGGCTGACGGTATCCTCCGCCGCGGTCAGGCCGATACCGGCCCGAACACCGCCTCGATCCGCGTGTTGCGATCGATCGGCAGCCTGATCGACGGGCCGGTTCGCTCCTCGACATTCTTGCCCTGCCGGATCACCCAGCGCTCCAGGCTGGTGCCCGCGCCAGTGTCCACCACCTTGATCTCCGTATCGCCCTGCTTGCCGTCGAAGATCCGATAGGTTTCGGAAAAACCATCGGGCGACAGGCCGGGCAACGCCACGGCCGAAAACCCGTCCGACGCAGCAATGTCGAGCACCACCTGCCGGGATTTCGCCTTCACGCTGCTGACCACCATGGTCAGGTCGATCCGCTTGATGCTCGGCGCCGGCTTGTTGCCCAGCCCGTTGAAGTTCGCCTTCAAGGTCAGCGTCGTCCAGGCGGAGGGCATCGCCATCTTCTGTTTGATGCGGTTGTCGGCATCGTCGAGGATCAGGTTCATCAGGTCCTTGGCCAGGTCGCTCTGCTGCGCCTTGGTGATGGTGCCGTTGGAGAAATGATAGCGATAGGATCGGACGAGCGAGACGGGCAGCCTGAGGCCGTAGAGCTGATCCTCGTTGCGCACGATCCCCAGTTCGCCGATCTCGATGATGATCTCGACATCGCCCTTGTCGGGCAGGCTCCCGGCCGGCGCGTCGAACAGGATGCGGTTCACCTTGATATCCGCCATCATCTGCCGCTGCCAGTCGGGCTCGATCACGCCGAGCCGAAGCGTATCCAGCTGGGCGCTGGCGCCCTCGTTCATCAGCGCGATCGGATCGCCGGGGGTCTCATGATCGAGGACGAGGTCGACGTCCCGGTCGACCATGTCGAGCTTTTCCAGGTCCCGGATCAGGCTCGCCCGGACCTCGGCCAGATTGCTCTTGAACAGCGGCTTCAGCGTGGCGACGCGGTCGCGCACGTCCTTGTCGGTCCAGTTGTGCAGCGGCTTGTCGCTGAGCAGGGTGTTGACCTGCTCGTACAGCGTATCGAGCGACCAGTTGACCTTGACCGATTTGAGCAGCGAGGATTCGAACGCCCGCACCAGATTGTACAGCGCCTCGGTGAGCGCGATGCGGGCGCGACTGCGCATGCCCTCGATCGCGGTGAATGCGTTGCCGTTGAGCAGGCGAGCCCGCGCCGAAGCCTCGACGTCGAACAGCCCGGCCAGGCTATCCATATTGTCGGCCAGATCGGCATAGCCCTGGCCGACCTGCTGGCCGAGCTCGATCACCTCGTCATGCACGGCGGCGCGCTGTTCAATGACCTCCTTGATCTCCTTGGACAGCTTCTTCCAGTCTTCGTCCTTTGCGGCGAGCTTGGCCAGTTGCGCCTCGATCTCCGACTGCGAGAGCTGAACGCTCTCATAGGCTTTCTTGAGATGCGATGCGGCCGGGGCGAGCCCCTTGCCCACCGTCGACCAGGCGGAGGGCTTGGTCTGCGACAGCTTTTTGATCTGGTCGACGGTCAGCTTCTTGCCGCCCTCGGCTCCAGCCAGTTCCTTCGCCTCGGCCTTGGCCTTCTTGATGACGTCGTCCGCATCCTTCTTCGCGCTCTTGTAGGCGGCGGCCGTGTCGCTCAGCCTGGTCTTGAGCGATGCGATCACCTCGGCCGGTTCCTTGTCGAGCAGATCGGTGGCGTCGGCCGCCATCGAGGCGACACCGCCAAGGATCGGCTGGCCGACGGGAATCACCTGGCACAGCCCGGCCGCCAGGTTCACCGCGAACTTGATTTCACCCTTCTTCGCTGCGTCGTTCGAGGCGGCGTTGTAGAGCCGGGTATAGGTGGTGTTGAGCTTGTCCTGGATAGCGTCCTGCGCCGTGGCGAGCGCGTCGATGCGCTGGGTGAGTTCAGCCGATTTGACCTCGGCGGCCGCGATCTGGTCGACGAGCTTCGCATTCTCCTTCAGGATCAGCCGTGCCGCGGCCTCGCTGCTCTGGGCCGCCTCGGTCTGTGCGCGCTGCTTCTCCGCGACCCAGCTGGTGAACATCAGCACTTCGAGCGCGAGGTCGGTTTCCATGCGGTAGAGCTGGAAGGAGCTCGAGAGCGACAATAAAGGCGTATAGCCGGCGGGCTTGCCGAAATAATCGAGCCGCGATGCAAGCCGCTGGGCCAGCGTCGCCAGTTCGGTCTGGATCGATCGCCAGTAGATCTCGTCCTTGCCCTTCCACGCCTTGTTGGCGGTCGGCAGCGGATTGAGAAAGGCCCCGGCATAAGTGTCGATCAGGCTTTTCGCCGCGTCGCGCTGTTCGGTCAGATAGCATTCGCGGACATGGTTCATCACCAGCGGGACGAGCGTGGGATGCAGCCAGATCGCGGCATCCGTCTGCTCCACCGTCTCGCTCGCCGGGCCGGCATCCTTGCCCGCCTTCCCTTCCGAATCCTTGCCGTTCTGGGTGTTGTGTTCGGCGAATTCGATCTTTGCGCTCGAACTGTTGTCGTCGTTGCTCGTGAAATGGATCTCGTGAAAATAGGTGCAGGTATAGAAGCCGCTGGCGCGCGGGCTGCCGCCCTCGCCGCCCAGCGCCTTGGGCGGAACGGCGCCCGCCTTGCCGGGCTTGCCGGACCAGAGCTTCTGGATCGCTGCCTGGTTGGTGATCAGCCGGCCTGCCGGGCCACCGTCGCCGGCATTGCCGGGGGCGACGCTCGGCGTCCCGTTGGTCGGCTTCTGCGTCGTGCCCTCCACCAGGTTGCTGCGCTCGAAGAACTCGGCCACCCGCCAGATCCGCCTGATGCCGAGGACCTCGCGGCCGGCGTGCTTGTCGAGCTTCACCGCGACCGTCGTCTTGATGAAGCTGTCGGTATGGGCCTTCCGGTCGATATAGCCGACCGGGATATAGAGCTGGCTTACGCTGCTGCCGTGCGCCCCATTCTGGCCCTTGCCACCGCCCTGGCCGTCCATGCCGTCTGTGATGATGCGTTTGCGGGTAGTGCCCTTCGGCGTGACCACCTCGTCGACATAGATAATGGCATCGCCGCCGGCATGACCATTGGCGCCGTTCGCTCCGGGAGTGGTGCCGGTCGAGTCCTGCGCCTTGGGGAGCGACCATGCGGGCGGGCTGGTGTCGATCTTCCCATCGCCCTCGAACTCGATCTTGCGGGCGTAGATCGTCAGGTCGCATTCGGGCAACCACCAGGCGCACCGCACGGTCAGCGTGTCGCAGATGACGGTCAGCTTCGCGACCTTCTGCCAGGCTTTTTCGCGCGTGGCGGCGGCAAGGCGGGTTTCGAGCGGAACCGAAGTCACGCCGAACAGCGTCTGTTCCGGATCCTTGTCGTCGATGATGATGTGGAGCCCGGTCGCGGTCTTGTGTTTTTCCTGCTGCGTGCTGTTCTGGACAGTGACGTCGTTGATCTTGGCGATGCCGTCCGAACTCGGCATCGAATGGAAGAACCGTAGCTGGTTCATGATCGTCGACGTCTGCTTGCTGACCATTTGCTCCCCCCAATCGAACTCCGGAAACCACGCAGGACCGCCGGGGCAAGTTTGCGTCAGTGACGCCCCTCCCAGCGGCGAATGCCGCTCAGCATTGCGAACGAACCTGTGTTGCCTTGTCCCCCGCCGGATCGAACGACCCGTCATGGTAAATATGCAGAATTTTTGGATCCGGTCAGGAGTTGTTATCTCCACATTGGTGCTATCCGGATAGCGATAAAAGGCGGTCGGGCATCGCCTTCAGATGCCGCCGCACCGCAGCATTTTTACCTTTCGTTAACCGCCGCGACCTATCATAGTTAACGGATTGGCAATCATTCTGAATCGCCCGCCGAAAGGGATGCCGATGCGCCGCAACCTTCGCTCTGCCGCCCTTTGCCTGGTCTCCGCGACGCTTGCCGGCTGCACGACCACGGCTGGGCGCCATGCCACGATCGTCGAGCGCGAGCCCGGCAAGGAATGGGAAAGGCGAGTCGATCCGGCGGCGGCGCAGAGGCTCGCCGCCCTGCCAATGCTATGGTCTTCCGCCCGCGCCGCGGCCCGGCCACGCTTCGCCACCGCGCTGGCACGGGAGGGCGCGCTGCTCGATCCTCGCCGCGCGCTCGGCTATCCGGCGCTGCCGCCCGGCTCCTATCGCTGCCGCGCGGTGAAGCTCGGCCCCGCCGCGCCGCGCCAGCCCGCCTATCGCGCCTTCCCGCCCGGCTTCTGTCACGTCGGCGGCGAGGACGATGCCCAGTCCTTCGCCAAGCAGACCGGCAATGAGCGCCCCGCCGGCCGGCTCTATCCCGATGGCGACACACGGCTCGTCTTCCTCGGTGCCTTTGCCGAGGGCAAGGCGCGCGCGCCGGCCTATGGGGCGTTGCCGGGCCGCGATGCGCTGGGCGTGGTCGAGCGCATCGCGCATTTCCGCTGGCGCGTGACGCTCGTGCCGGCCGACGGCTCGGCGCAGCTCACCGTCTATGATCTCACGCCAGTTCCCGCCGAGGCGCAGCTTTCCGCGGACGAGTGACGATCGACACGAAAGGGCGGGCACGGCCATCGCCATACCCGCCCCGGATCGCTTGGTCTGCGAGGCTTAGAAAGCCTTTACGAGACCCGCCATCGGCCGCACGCTGTGCGCGTTACCGAAAGTGTTCACTTCGCCGCGCACGCGGACGCCACCCTTCATGCCGATTTCGAGGCCGGCGCCATAGGTCATCGCGTGATAGTCGCGGCTATTCTCGCCGAACCGGTCGAAATTGACCCACTGGTAGCCGACCTTGCCATAGATCAGGCCGCTGGTGCCGGTGCGCAGGCCGACGCGGCCGGCGGCGCCATATTCCCAATCGATATCGCCCTTGATGCCCTTGGCGGCATTGCCTTCGACACCGACGAACACCGGGCCGACCAGGCCGATATTGACGCCGGCGACACCCTGGACGAGCGAACCGTCAAGCCGGTCGCGGCGATCGGCCGACTGCGGGATGCCCGCGTTGCGCTCGTTGTCGAACTGCTCCCAGCCGCCCATCACGCCGACATAGGGTTCGAAGCGCGATACGCTGCTCTCGGACGCGGACTCTGACGTCCCGGAATCCTGCGCGAGCGCGGGGACGGCGACGAACGCGGCCGCTGCGGCGGTCACGATGAAAAGCTTACGCATGAATACACCTTTGGTTGTTTCGCCCGGCTATCGACTGCCTCGTGCATGCCGACATCACCGAGGCCCCTCCCAACCCCTCAACCACGGGCGCGTTGCATCGCAGCGCAAATAAGCCCGGAACAGCGCGGATTGTGACCTCAAGGCAACTGTTTCTGTCGCTGCGATGAACGAAACGTGGCAGGAATCAGCGCGTTATCGGGCGAAGCTGAGGCGGTTATGCGCGGCTAAACCGCGTCTCGCAGCTGCAATAGAAGCGGCCGACACTTTGCCTTTGCGCCTGGCCGTGGCACCTTGTGAAACGGTCCCGGGGCAAACTCCGAACGGGCCGGGAGAAGGCAATGACCGATCCGATCGAGATCGAGCTGAAGCTTGAATTCGACCCTGCCGATCGCAGGCGCCTCGGATCGGCGCCGGCGCTCAAAGGCGCGGCGGGGAAGACCCGTCATCTCGTCTCGACCTATTTCGATACGCCGGATAACGACCTGCTGGCCGCGGGCTACACCCTGCGGGTGCGCCGGAACGGAGCGCAGCATATCCAGACGGTGAAGGCGGCAGGCGATCAATCCGCCGGGCTGTTCGTCCGCCCGGAATGGGAATGCGCCCTTGCTGACGATCGCCCCCGGTTCGACCCGGACTGTGGCCCGCTCGCGGAGGCGCTCGGCGCCCCGCTGCTGGAACGGATCGGGCCGGTCTTCACGACCGACATGAGACGTGCGGCATGCCGGATCGAGCAGGACGGCGCGACGATCGAGCTGGCGGTCGATAAAGGTGCGGTCCGCGCCGGCGAATGCGCCGAGTCGCTGTGCGAGGTGGAGCTGGAGCTGCGCGACGGCTCACCCGCCGCGCTGTTCGATCTCGCGCGGCAGCTGAACGAGCGCGTGCCGTTGCGGCTCGGCGTGCGGTCGAAATCGGAACGCGGTTATGCCCTGCTCGCCGATACGCCCCCGGCTGCGGTGAAGGCCGAGCCGATCCTGCTCGATCGCACCGGCGATGCCGGCGATGCCTTTCAGGCCATTGCCCAGGCCTGTATCCGCCATTTCCGGCTTAACGAGGCGCTGCTGCTGCCGTCCGGAGGCGTCGAGCCGCTCCACCAGGCACGCGTCGGACTGCGCCGGTTGCGGTCGGCCCTGTCGTTATATGGCCCCTTCCTGGCGGAGGGCGGGCCGCCGCCGATGCTGCGCAGCGAGCTGCGCTGGCTCGCGGCCGAGCTGGGCGAAGTGCGCAACATCGATGTGCTGGCCCGGCGGTTCGATGGCGACGTCCGCGACCGCCTCGCCGCTGCGCGGACGCAACGCTTCGACCAGGTCCGGGACGAGCTCGCCTCGGCGCGGACCAGGCTCCTGATGCTCGATCTCGCCGAATGGCTGGCGCTCGACACATGGCGAACGGGCGCAGGTGAGGCGCTCGACCGCGCCATTCTCCCGTTCGCCCACGATCTGCTCGATCGCCAGCGTGCGCGGGTGAAACGGCTCGGCAAGGGGCTGGCCGGCCTCGGCCCACGGCATCGGCACGCCGTGCGGATCGAGGTCAAGAAGCTCCGCTACGCGGCCGAATTCTTCGCGGCACTGTACCCGGCGGGAAAGCCCGCGCGGCGCCACGCACGCTTCATCGCGACGATCGAGACGTTGCAGGATCTGCTGGGCGAGCTGAACGATATCGCCGTCGCCCCGGACCTGCTGGCACAGCTCGGGATCGACGCCGTTTTGCCGAAAGCAGGCAAGCGCAAGCATCTGCTCGACGCGGCGGAGCAGGCCTATGACGCGTTGATACATGCCAGGCGCTTCTGGCGCGGCGAGCCCGACACCTGACGCCTGCTTTCAGCGAAGAGACCTGGCGGATTTGACTTCGTGGTGGCGAGACCTCATCTCATGCAGATGATCATTTCGGCGAGACAGCGGCAAAGCCGCCACCATTCGGGTCAACTCCCCGCGCGTACCTAGCCCGGGCTGGAGCGGTCGTTCGCGCCAGTCCCGGGCACAGCATCAGCGCCAAGCCGGCCGGTTTCCCAGGATGAAACCGAGCGGTCGCATCACCCGAAAAATGAAAGATCCATCCAGTGAGCAACCATGTTCATGCGCTGCCGCCTGCGCGGCCGCCGCTCCACATCATCGACAGCGAATATGATTCGATCGCCGCGCTTGCCCTGACCGCCGCGCACCGCCATCCGGCCACCGCCCGGCTGCTGCTGGCGGAACTGGAACGTGCCGAGGTCTATCCCGCGCCGGCATTGCCGCCCGGTATCGTTTCCATGCATTCGACCGTGACCTTCATCGATCGCGGCAGCGGCACCAGCCGCACGGTGGAGCTCGTCTATCCGCAGGAAGCCGACATCGACGCGGGCAAGATATCGATCCTGACTCCGGTCGGCGCCGGCCTGATCGGCCTTGCTACCGGACAATCCATCCTTTGGCCGGGTCGCGACGGCCATGAACGCTGGCTCGAGATCGTCAGCGTCACGGCGCGGGAGGGCTGAGCCATGGAGGAGCTCGCCCGCTATCGCTGCGTCGGCGACGACGGCTCGTCGGTGACCGTCGTCGAGTTCCGCTATGTCCATGTCGGGCAGTCCCAGCGTGGTCCGCCGCGACGCTATGCCGGCAGGCGCCAGATGGCGCTCACCACCGGAGAGCTGGTGCGCCATGTCAGTGCGCAGACCTTCCAGGTCGTGGGAAGCGGCGCCTTGCTGGTGCGGCTTCGCTGACGCGCTATCGGCTCAGCTGGCCGCGGATCGCGCCCTTCGGGAAGGTCGCATTGTGGACGTTGACATAATAGTCCGCCGGGCTTGCCACGATCGCGGCGATCACTTCGGCCGCTGCCGGCTTGCAACCCTGCGCCGTGCCGCTGGTCGGCGCGTCGAGCGGCACCACGACCGGCCCGGACACGCCCGCCGCGCCCTTGTGGATATGCGCCATCGTCGCCGGCTCGATGCCCGAGACCTTCAGCGTGTAGCAGACCTCGCTCTTGGCCGGGTCGATCGTCACCGTAGCCGATCCGGTGCCGTCGGCATCGCTTTCGGCGCTGCCGGCCAAAGTCGCCTGGAGTTTGACGGGATCGGCGGCCAGCGCCGGAGCGGCAGACATCACCGCAGCGAGGGTTAGCAGGATCAAGCGCATCGCGTTCCTCCATATCCGGAACGCCTTGCGCAGGCCCGGACCCGCGGGCGTTCCCGGCCCGGTTGTGGGCGCGGTGCAAGGGCTGGTCAATCTGGGCGATGCGCGCGCGTCTCGATTCGTCTCGCCCGTGCGCCCGGTCAGCCGATCCCGGCGCTGCGCGGCGGCGCCAGGTCGGCGCCCGTCAGGAGCCGATCATAGCGCGACTGATCCGCCGCGTTCAGCCCCTGTGCCACCGCCAGCCCGGCGACCGTCCCCATGGCGACCGTCACGCACAATTTGAACCAGTGCCACCGGCGCCGCCCGGATCGGAAATCCCGGCGCCCGCCCCCCCGGCCGCGCTTCCCCGCCCGGTGCCACTGATCGTCGTGCCGCATCGTCCTGCCCCCGCCCCGCGTTCGATCTGTACCTTAGTCACCATTGGTAACCCGATTGCTAAGCCAACCACCGAATCGGTGCTAAAAGCGATCGAGCCCAAATGCTTGGCGATCGGACTGGATTTGACGGCGATCAACCGCGACCCGCCGATGGGCCGCTACGCGTCGGCCATGCCAGAGACACCCTATGATCGGATCGGCGGCGAGCAGGTCGCAGCGATCGTCCAGCTTTTCTACGATCTGATGGACCAGGATCTGCGCTATCAGGGCCTGCGCGCGATGCATGCCGAGGATCTTGATCCGATGCGCGCCTCGCTGACCGGGTTCCTCACTGCCTGGCTCGGCGGCCCACGCGACTGGTTCACGCAAAGGCCCGGCACCTGCGTCATGTCGCTGCACCGCGCGATACCGATCACGCCGGATCTTGCCGGCCAGTGGATCAATGCGATGGATCGCGCGATCGGCGCTCAACCGGCCATCCCGCCCGATCTCGCCGCCCAGATGGCGCAGGCTCTAACCCGGATGGCCAGCGCGATGGCTAGTCAGCCGCTATCGGCCTGATCCCGCGCAGCGCAGGATTAGGCCCGCGCGCCCTCGACCACGCCGCCGGAATTGTGGCGCAGCGCCTTCAGCACCGTCTCGACGATCGCATCGGCGTCGAGCCCGGCTTCGGCATATTGCTTCTCGGGCTTGTCCTGGTCCTGGAAGGTATCGGGCAGCCGCATGGTGCGCAGCTTGAGCCCGGCATCGATCAGCCCGGTATCGCTGGCCAGAGTCAGCACGTGCGCGCCCAGCCCGCCGATCGCACCTTCCTCGATCGTAACCGCAACTTCATGCGTAGTCAGCAGCTTGCGGATCAGCGCTTCGTCGAGCGGCTTTGCAAAGCGGAGATCGGCCACCGTGGTGGACAACCCCCGCGCATCGAGCGCATCGGCCGCCTTGAGCGCCTCGCCAAGGCGCGTGCCGAGCGACAGGATCGCGACCTTCTTGCCCTCGCGCACGATCCGCCCCTTGCCGATCTCGAGGAGCTCCGGCGTTGCCGGCAAGGCGACGCCGGTACCGTTGCCGCGCGGATAGCGCACCGCGATCGGCCCGGAATCGTGGAGCACGCAAGTGTGCGTCATATGGACCAGCTCGGCCTCGTCGGCTGCGGCCATCACCACGAAGTTGGGCAGAGTCGCGAGATAGGTCACGTCGAAGCTGCCGGCATGAGTCGCCCCATCGGCGCCGACCAGCCCGGCACGATCGATCGCGAAGCGCACCGGCAGGTTCTGGATCGCCACATCGTGCACGACCTGGTCGTAAGCGCGCTGCAGGAAGGTCGAATAGATCGCGCAGAATGGCCGCATGCCCTGCGCGGCGAGGCCCGCGGCGAAGGTAACCGCATGCTGCTCAGCGATGCCGACATCGAAGAACCGGTCGGGATAAGCCGCCGCGAACTTGTCGAGGCCGGTACCCGACGGCATCGCCGCGGTGATCGCGCAGATCCGGGGATCGCTCGCCGCCTCGGCCGCCAAAGCCGCGCCGAACACATTCTGATAGGCAGGCGGCCCGGGCGGCGCCTTGTCCTGCGTGCCGGTGATCACGTCGAACTTCTGCACGCCGTGATATTTGTCCGCCGCCGCTTCGGCCGGGGCATAGCCCTTGCCCTTCTTGGTCACGACATGGACCAGGATCGGGCCCTGTTCGGCATCGCGCACATTCTCGAGCACAGGGATCAGCTGGTCTAGATTATGGCCATCGACCGGCCCGACATAATAGAAACCGAGCTCCTCGAACAACGTCCCGCCCATCGCCATGCCGCGCGCGAATTCGTCGGTCTTGCGTGCCGCCGAATGAAGCGGACGCGGTAGCTTGCGCGCCAGCCGGCGGGCAAGTTCGCGCAGGTTCAGGAACTCGCGGCTTGAAACGATGCGGGAGAGATAGGCCGAAAGACCACCGACCGGCGGCGCAATCGACATGTCGTTGTCGTTGAGGATCACCACCAGCCGGTTGCCGGCGGCCTCGGCATTGTTCATCGCCTCATAGGCCATGCCGGCGCTCATCGCGCCGTCGCCGATCACGGCGATCGCCTTGCCGGGCACGTCCTTGATCTTGTTGGCGATCGCGAAGCCAAGCGCGGAAGAGATCGAGGTCGAGCTGTGCGCCGCGCCGAACGGATCATATTCGCTCTCGCTACGCTTGGTGAAGCCGCTGAGGCCACCGCCCATGCGCAGGGTGCGGATGCGATCGCGCCGGCCGGTCAGGATCTTGTGCGGATAGCATTGATGACCGACGTCCCAGATCAACCGGTCGCGCGGGGTATCGAACACGTAATGGATCGCGGTCGTCAGTTCGACCACGCCGAGCCCCGATCCGAGATGCCCGCCGGTCACGCCGACAGCGGCGATCGTTTCCGCGCGCAGTTCGTCGGCAAGCTGCCGCAGACTGGTCGGAGGAAGTGCCCGAAGATCTGCGGGCGTGTGGACCGTGTCGAGCAACGGCGTTTTAGAAACTTCAGCCATCAACCCTGCTTAGCGGACGCCGCCATGGGTGTCGATTGTGCGGAGCAATTCGGACATTTCTTGACGTTACCTGCACCGGATCGCGACAAGGGTACATGGAAACCCTTGCTCATCGCCTTGCCGGCAAGGGCGATCGACTGGCAGGCGGGCCCGCGAACCCAGGTCAGGCTCTACCGAAATCCAGCGAGTCGCCCAGCCCTCGTCCGGATGGGCCTGCGCTCCGGCTACTCGCAATCGGCGCATTTCCCGCGAACCTCGATCACCGGCCGCACCGGCGAGAAGCCGGCGGCCTCAGCGGCCAAGCGCACGCCGCTGGTGATGCGGTCATTGTCCAGATGCGTGGTCTGGCCGCAGCTGTCGCAGACCAGGAAGATGCAATCGTGCAGGCAATCGGGATGCGCGTTGGCGATATAGGCGTTCGAGCTTTCGACCCGCCGCGCCAGATTCGCGCCGACGAACAGGTCGAGGATGCGGTACACGCTGTTCGCCGCCACACGCCGCCCTTCGGCCTTCGATACCGCCTCGGCGATATCATAGGCCGAGGCCGGCTTGTCGAAACCGGCCAGCGCCTCGAAGATCTGGGCGCGCATCGTCGTCCACTGTTCGCCCGATTTCTCGAGCGTTTCGCGTGCCGCCCGGGAGAGGTCGGCGCCTTGCGGCTCGTGATGCTGATGATGTGCGGCCATGGACGTCAATTTAGGCGCGATAGCACCCTGCGGCAAGGCGTGGACTCCGGCGCAGGCCCGGATGCAGGCTCAGTAGGTCGCGCGACGGTTCAGATCGTGGCCGAGCGCGAGGATCGCGACGCCGATCAGTGTCCAGACCGTCTCCGTGCCGCCGTCATGCGGCATGGTGATTGCGCCCGCCATGATGCCCAGGCCCAGCGAACCGACGACAGCCGGCATCATATAGCCGTGCGAGAAGATCCCGCGGCCAAGCGCCAGCACGCCGAAGCCGATCGCGATGGTCAGGCCGATCTCATGGAACAGCGGATTGAGCAGCAGGCCACCCGCCGATGCGGCGAGCGCCAGGAACACCGAGCTCGCCAGGCAATGCACCGCGCACAGCCCCGAAAGGCCGATGGCGAATCGGTCGAAGCGCGATTCGAACCACGCGAAAGCGGGCGAGGATGTGTGGACGTGCGTTGTCATGCCGAGCCCATTTGGCACAGCCGATCGCAAGTTACAATATATCATCGTTGTTTTTTGCGCTGCCACTTGTCGCAATCCCGGATCGACGCACGCGCGCGGTAGCGCTAGGAGCGGGGCATGCTTCAGGCTTCCTCGCTTGCTCACCCGTCCCGGCCGCGTGCCCTTGCGACCTGGCTGTTTTCCGTCGCCGGGCTGGTCGTGCTGATGGTGGTGATCGGCGGCATCACCCGCCTGACCGAGTCGGGCCTGTCGATCACTGAATGGAAGCCGATCAGCGGCATTATCCCGCCGCTCACCGACGCGGCGTGGCAGGCCGAGTTCGCCAACTACAAGCGCATCCCCGAATATACCCAGATCAACAGCGGCATGACGCTCGCCGGGTTCAAGGCGATCTTTTTCTGGGAATTCGCCCATCGCCTGCTCGGCCGCGTGATCGGCCTCGCCTTCGCCCTCCCGCTGCTGTGGTTTGCAGTGCGCCGCCGGATTCCGCCCGGCTATGGCTGGCGGCTGGTCGCGCTGCTCGCGCTTGGAGGACTCCAGGGCGCGATCGGCTGGTGGATGGTCGCCTCAGGCCTGTCGGTTCGGACCGACGTCAGCCATGTCCGGCTCGCCGTCCATCTGATCACGGCACTCGTGCTCCTCTCAGGGCTGGTATGGACGGCGCTCGACCTGCGCGCGCTAGCCGCGAGCCGCCTGTCCACCCCGGCATCGCTCCGCCCGCTCGCGGCGCTCGCGCTCGCGCTGCTGTTCAGCCAGATCATGTTCGGCGCCTTCACCGCCGGCCTGAACGCGGGCTACGCCTTTTCCAGTTGGCCGCTGATGGGCAACACGCTGTTCCCGGCCGGCGTCGCGTTTCTCGAGCCCGTCTGGCGCAACGCGGTCGACAATCCGGTGGTGGTGCAGTTCATCCACCGCTGGTTCGCCTTTATCACCGCCGCCGCGCTGATCGTGCTGGCGCTGCGATCGATTCGGCAGGGCGCCGGCATTGCCGGCAGGCTGCTCGTCTGGCTGGTGCTGCTGCAGATCATCCTCGGCATCGCCACGCTGATGAGCGGCGTGCAGATCGTCGTCGCGATCGCGCATCAGGCGAACGCGGCGCTGACTTTGGTGGCAGCCACCTTCGCGGCCCATGCGATCGGCCGCACGACCCGGTGAGCAGGATCCTGCTCGTCCGGACGACCTTTGGCGACCCGGATGAAGCCGCGCGTATAGCCCGCCTGATGATCGACGATCGCCTTGCCGCCTGCGCCTCGCTTGCACCGACTCGGTCCATCTATCGCTGGAAGGGCACGGTCGAAACCGACGACGAGACCGTCGTCCTGTTCAAGACGACGCAGGATCGCGGTGCCGCCCTCATGGCGGCGTTCGGGGGACTACATAGCTATGAGTTGCCCGCGATCGAAGCGTGGGAAGCCGAGGTCGATCAGGCCGTTGCCGCGTGGATCAGCGCTGAAACGACTGCGGTATCATGATACCCGTCATGAAACCCGCCCTTTCGCTTGACTTTTTTGGCCCTTCCGCACATTAGCCCGCCATCAGCGCCGTCCCGCATGGGGCGGCGCATGTCGTTTAAAGCAAAGAGGTCTGGCCCCATGAAGGCGCTGATGAAGACCACCAAGTCGGTAAAGCCGCACGAGGTGGAGAAAAAATGGCATATCGTCGATGCCGACGGCCTTGTGGTCGGTCGTGCAGCCTCGATCATCGCCAATGTCCTGCGCGGCAAGCACAAGCCGAGCTTCACCCCCCATGTCGATTGCGGTGACAATGTCATCGTCATCAACGCGGACAAGATCCGGTTCACGGGCAACAAGCTCAAGGACAAGATCTATTACCGCCACACCGGTTATGCCGGCGGCATCAAGGGCGTCGCAGCGGGCAAGATTCTCGAGGGTCGCTTCCCTGAGCGCATCCTGGAAAAGGCCATCGAGCGCATGATCCCGCGCGGCCCGCTCGGCCGTGAGCAGATGCGCAACCTGCGCGTCTTCGCCGGCACCGAGCATCCGCACGCAGCGCAGAACCCCGAAGTCCTCGACATCGGTTCGATGAACCGCAAGAACAAGGTGGGCAATTGATGTCCGACAATCGTCAGTCCCTGTCCGATCTCGCTGAGCTGACCAACCAGCCGGCACCCGTCGCAGCCACGTCCACGGTTCTTGCCGGTGATGAATATGCACCCTCCGCTCCAGTCGTCGTGCGCGAGCCGATGCCGCTGCGCGATCAGATCCTCGACAAGCAGGGCCGCGCCTATGCGACCGGCCGCCGCAAGGACGCCGTTGCGCGCGTCTGGATCAAGCCGGGTTCGGGCAAGATCACGATCAACGGCCGTGACCAGGAAGTGTATTTCGCACGTCCGACGCTGCGCCTCGTCATCAATCAGCCGTTCGGCGTCGCCGAGCGTGATGGTGCCTATGACGTTGTCTGCACCGTCAAGGGCGGCGGCCTTTCCGGCCAGGCTGGCGCGGTCAAGCATGGCATCAGCCAGGCGCTGACCAAGTTCGAGCCGATCCTGCGTGCGTCCGTCAAGGCAGCCGGGTTCCTGACCCGCGACAGCCGTACGGTCGAGCGCAAGAAGTACGGCCGCGCCAAGGCACGCCGCAGCTTCCAGTTCTCGAAGCGCTAAATCGCTCTCGAACTCGCGAAACAGGGGCGGTCCGGCAACGGGCCGCCCTTTTTCGTTCTCCCCTTTCCCGAAGCGATGCGGTAGTTTCCCGGGAAATCAGGGCGGGAGAAATGCATTGGCTTTGGACGATCCGGTGACGGCCCGCATTGTGGCGTTCATCGAACAGGTCGGCATTCCGGTGGAAACCGATTCGATCCCCGAAGGCTCGTTCCTGCCCGCGATCACGATCCGGAACGGCGCCGTGGTCTATGATCCCGCGCGGCTCGAATGGCCGGGCGATCTGCTGCACGAAGCCGGGCATGTCGCGGTGACGCCGCCGGAGAAGCGGTCCGCGCTCAGCGAAATCCGGTCCGATCCGGCCGAGGAGATGTCCGCCATCGGCTGGTCCTATGCCGCAGCGCTCGCCATCGGGCTCGATCCGACCGTGGTGTTCCACGACAATGGCTATGTCGGCGGCAGCACATCGCTGCTCGAGAATTTCGCCGAGGGCCGGTTCCTCGCCGTGCCGATGCTGCAATATTACGGGATGACGCTGGAGCCGCGCCCCGCGGCGGAACGCGGCGAGCAGCCCTATCCGCATATGACGTCTTGGCTGCGCACCCGGCCGAATGACCCGTGACCGGCAACGTCATCCAGATCACGCCGTTCATGCATGTGAGCGACGTCGCCGGCGCGGTCGCGTTCTTCACCGGGACGCTCGGTTTCGACTGCCCGGTCCAGTCCGACGCCTATGCCTATGTCGAGCGCGAGGGCGCCGGCATCCGCATCCAGTGGCACGACGAACCGGCGGAGCTGGGCACGCCACATGGCGGCTTCGCTTATTATGTCGATGTGCGTGATCTCGACGCGATCCTCGCCGAGCTGGCGCCGACGCTGGCGGACTTGCCGAAGGGCGATGTGTACGGCCCGTTCGACCAGAAATATGGCCAGCGCGAGCTGAGGATCCGGGCACCGGACGGCAATCTCGTCGTGTTCGGCCAAGCGGTCGCGCCGGACGCCTGAGCTATTGCTCGCGCTGGCCGCGCGCCGCGACGTCCAGGGCACGGCGACTGACCGGCGTAATGCCCGGCCGCGGCGGTAAGCTGCTGGGCAGTTTCACATTCCAGGCGAGCCCGACCCGCTCCAGCAGCGTGATGAAAATATATCCGAGGTCGATCTGCCCGGGGTATAGCCCGTGGCGCGCCGAGGCGGGGAAGGCATGGTGGTTGCTGTGCCAGCTTTCGCCCATGGTCGGGATGGCGAGCAACGGCACGTTATAGGCTTGGATCACGGCGCCATCGACTGACCAGTCCTGCGGCCCGTCGGTGTGCGCGTGATAGGATATGTACCAGTGCATGGTGGTGCAGGCCGACACCCTGACCAGAACGCCCCATACGACGAAGGGCCAGCCGCCGATCCAGAACAGCAGCGCTGCGATCGGCAGTTGGTGCAGCATCCAGCTGCGCTGAAGGAAGCGGTAAAAGGCGACGTCGCTGACCCCCGGGCCCGCGTCAAAGCCCGGCGGCCTGTCCAGCACCAGCCGGAAATTGAGATAATAGAAGCCGTCGAGCCACATCGATTTCCCGTGCCGCAGGAACCAGTGGCAATCCGCCTGACGCTGCGCCCAGTCGCGCGTGTCGTGCAGGCGAACCGTCCATAGCGGACCGCCCATGCCGACCAGGGTGCCCACCCAGATCATGAACCGCTCGAGCCATGTCGGGCAATCGAAGCTCCGGTGGATCAGCCGGCGGTGGAAGCCGACCGAATGACCGACGCACAGCGTGACTCCCGACAGGATCAGGAAGGCCGCGAATGCACCCCAGGTGAAGGTGAGCGAGCCGAGGATCAGGGCGCCGGCCAGCATGCCCGTGTTCCAGAGCGACCGGGGTGCGTCCCAGACGATCCGCCCCGTCACCGGGTCGGCGGTGTCGAGATTACTCAGCGAATTGACCTTGAAGGCGCCTGACGCCGCGCCGCCCTGAACACTCATCATGCTTCTCCCGGTTATCAGTGCAGCAATCGCGCTTCCCGGAACGGCCGGGACGTGGTTCTCATCGTCGCTTCCGGCCGGCCGACGATCGCGCCGAGCGCCTCATCGATCCGCGGATAGCGGAAGCGGAAGCCGTGGAAGACCGCCTTGACCGGCAGCACCTTCTGCCCGCCCAGCATCAGTTCCTCGGCGAGATCGCCCAGCATCAGGCGGAGCGGCAGCGCAGGCAGCGGCAGGATCGCCGGGCGGCCGAGCGCGTGACCAATGGCACTGGTGAAGATGCGGTTGCTGACCGGAGTGGGCGCGGTCGCGTTGAGTGGACCATGGATCTCCGGGTCGGCCGCCGCAGTGGCGATCAGGCGGATCAGGTCGTCGCGGTGGATCCAGCTCGTCACCTGTCGACCGCTTCCGATCGGGCCGCCGAGGCCGAATTCGAAGATCGGCAGCAACCCGCCGAGCATCCCGCCGCTCGAGCCGAGCACGATACCGGTGCGGAGCAGCACCACGCGCGTATCTGGGTCTGCCATCCGCATCGCGGCGGCTTCCCATGCGGTGCAGACATCGGCCGCGAAGCCCCTGCCCCGTGCGACGGTCTCGTCGAGCACGGTATCGTCGTCGACGCCGTAGACGCCGATTGCCGAGCCGCTGATCAACACCGCCGGTCGCTGGTCGAGCCGATCGAAGAATGCGCCGAGCGCTCGTGTCACGCCGAGCCGGGAGTCGATGATCCTCCGTCGGCGCGCGATCGTCCAGCGGCCCGCGGCGATCGGCTCACCAGCGAGGTTGATCGCGATGTCGCAGCGGAAGTCGTTCGGCAGCGCGGCGAGATCGGTGACGATCCGCACCGGCGTGGCGAGGCTCAGGGCGTGCTTTGCGTTGCGGGTGAGGACAGTCACGTCGTGCCCCGCCTCGACCAGCGCGGCGACCAGCCGGGTGCCCACGAAGCCGGTACCGCCGGTGACCAGCACTGCCTGTCGGCCGGGCAGCGCGCTCACCAGTTCGGCCGCTGGGCCGTCGCCGAGGCGCCCGTTGCGCTTCGCGGCGAACAGGTCACGCACGCCGGAGACCGCCACACCCGCCGCCGCGGTGGTCAGCAGGATCGAGACGACGCCATGACCATGAAGGAAGACGGCGTTCGGCAGGGCAGCCCAGCCGATCAGCGCCGGCGCCAGTATGGCGAGCAGCGCACCATAGTTGAGCGTCAGCAGCGTATGGGTGACGCGCTCCGTCGCGGGCAGCGCACGGACGCGGTCCTCCTCAACGAAGTCCCACAGGGTGATGCCCATTTCGACCGCCAGCGCTGCGACGAGGATCAGGGCTGCCGTGCCATGCGGTTCGGTCCAGCCGAGCGCCAGGAAGACCAGCGCGTAGATAAGGTTGCGCGCGCCGTGCAGGCGAAGTTCGGTCGCCTGGCCCGGTTGCCATGGCAGGCGCAGGGTCAGTTCGTGGTGGTAGAGCGTATCGAAGCCGCCCATCGCTACCTGAAGCAGCAACAGCGCGACGAAGACCGGATCGTTCATGCCGCGTCTCCCGGACGGTATTCAGTGAACAGTCCGCATTGATGGACCAGCGCACCGAACCAGGGGTGATCGAGCGCCAGGGTGAAGGCGAACCAGCCATGGTCGCAGTCGATATGGCCGATGCTGAGCTGTCCAGGCGCGAGCCAGCGCGGCAGGCGCAGGCGTAGCGGGCCGAGGCGCCAGAAATAATGGTCGCCGTCGAAATAAAGCGCTTCGGACTCGACCCGCAGCCGAAGCGCAATGCCGAAGCCCATGCCGAGATATTCCTCGAGCCCGGTCGGCCCGGCAAAACGCTTGGAGCTATGGATGACCTGCGGGAAGCCGGCCCGACGGCAATATTGGCGAGTCCAGAACTGCCCTCCGCCGCTGGCATCCTCGGTCACGCACACCGCGGCGGCGACACCGGTATCAGTGCCGAGCGGCAATGGCGCACCAACCAGCCGGCACGCTTGCGCGAATATCCAGCCAAGCCGACTCATCCGGCATTCGACGATCTCGCCGACATAGCTGATCGTCTGAGTGGCCAGCGCCTTGCGGCCGAAACGAGCGCGGACCGCGGGTGGCAGGCTCGCCCAGCCCGGTTCGCCGAGCAATTGCCGGAACCGCGGATCGACGACGGTGACCCCGCTCCGCGGCGCAGGCCGTGCCAGTGGAATCCGGCGTGCCGCGATCGTTGCCATCTCTTCCTCCTGTTCCGGTTATTTCTGTTAAATCAGAAATTACAGATCGAAGAGGTAGAGTCAAGTCTAGCCGGCTTTCTCCTTCGGCAGGACGGTATCGGGTTCGGGCCCGAGCGTGCGCAACAGCACATCGAAACGCCCATCCTCGATGCGGATCTCGTTGAACGAAGGCGGCGTGTCGCGCGTCCGCTCGGACAGGGTGCCAGCCCCGATCATGCGGATCGGGCGTCCTTCCACCTCATGTTTCACATCGAAGGGATCATGGACGTGACCGGTTAGCACGGCATGCGCACCCGCCGTCGCGAGCGCCGCGAACGCTTCCGCCCCGCGCCGCGTGGAGGAGCGCATCCGCGTCCGCGCCTCGATCAGCGGATGGTGGCAGGCGACGAACACCAGACTGTCCTTGGGCGTCGCCTCGACCAGCGCCAGCGTTTCCTGCAGCGCGCGGGCGCTGACATGGCCCTTCGACCAGTTGAGCCGCCACTGGAAACGCGCCGTCGTCACCATTGGGACGATGGCGACGCCGGGCAGGTCGAGCGGTCGTTCGATCAGGCGCTCGATTGCCTGGATGCGTCCATAGGGCCGGAAGAACCGCGCCAGCGGATTGAAATAGGGCAGATCGTGATTGCCCACCTCGACCGTCACCGGCACGCCGAGCCCTTGCAGCCAGGCGAGCCCCGCGGCGAATTCGTGGCGCCGTGCGCGCATCGTCAGGTCGCCGGTCATGATCACCGCGTCCGGCTTTTCGGCGTGCACGAGCCCATCGAACCAGGCGATCGCGGCACGGTCCTCGCGGCCGAAATGCACGTCGCTGACATGAAACAGGCGCGTCATGCCGCAGTCTCCACCGTCGCGACGAACATCTCACGGCCGATGCCGCCCGTGATGGTGAGGTCAGCGTCGAGTTTGACCGGCTCGCCATCGAACAGCGCCTGGACTGGCTTGCGACCGGCTATGCGGACCTTCTTCACCTGGACCTGTGTGACCTGTGCGGCAGCGACCCAGTCGCCGGTCAGCCATTCCCACCCGAGCGAGGCGATCGACCGCCAATCGCGCGCATCGACCGCGGCGACGTCGAGATGATCGTTCTTCGCCGTTACGAAGATCGCCTGGGCATGGTGGCGCAGCCCTGGCACCCCCTCGATCCGGATGCCGCGGGAGAAGGTCCGACGCCATGCCGCCATCGTCGCGCGGCCAAGCCCGCGCAGCTGCCGCGAGCGCACCAGTTCGCGCGCGCGGACCCAGGTCGCGGCAGGCCCGAGGATCAACCCGACAAAGGCACGGTGCGGCCCGGCCTCGACATAGGGCAAGGCGATCAGCCTACCTTCCTGTTTCGCGGCATGGATGATCGTCGCCGGGTCGGCATTGCCGTGAAGCGCCTTGGCCAGCAGGTTCATCGTGCCGCCGGGCAGGATCAGGATTGCGCCGTTCCAGTCGGCAAGCCTGCACGCGGCCGCATTGATGGTGCCATCGCCAGCGAACAGCACGACGGTATCCGCCCCCGCGGCATCGAGCTGCGCGGCGCTGGGCAATGCGTCCTCCGGAAACGCCGTGCGCCCGACGAGCATGAGATCATGCTCGCCGAACACCGCCTCGATCGCGGCCGCCTTGTCCGCCGTCGCCGTGCCGGAGGCGGTGTTGGTGATGAACCACAGTTTCTGCATGAAGGGCCCAACGCGCGACGGGCGAGAAGGTGGCGCGGGCTCAGCCGATCCGCTCGACCGTCGTTGCGGCAAGCCACGGCCCGGTCGATCCGCCCAGCAGGGCCGGCCAATACCAGCTCGACACATCGGGAAAGCTCCTGCCCGTCGCGTCAGTGACCCGCTCGCAGACGTGCAACGTCACATCGCCCCGTTTCGCCCGGAAGCAGGAGGCGAAATCCAGCTCCGTGATGCGTCGCATCGGCAGCGGTTCGATGGCGTATCCGATCGCGTGGAAACAATCGCGGGCCGGGTGAAGCTGGCGGGTTGCGCTCGCGACGCGGCGGAGCACGATTTGCCTCCGGCCGTCGTCGAACCGAGCGATCTGGCCCGGAAAATCGCGCGCCAGCCGCGCATCCTCCGGGGCGGCGGCCAGCGCCCGCAACGGGCGACCCTCGAAGCGGACGGGCCACGCCGCCGGTGCCGCCGGCTCGACATGGCCCTTCGGCAGCAGCGGAAGGCCGGCCGCGACGATGGCGGCCAGGACAACGAGCCAAATGCCACGGATCATGCGATCCTCCGGTCCATCTGTCGGGACGCCAGGAGGATCGCGGCGGCGAGCATCAGGAAGGCGACGATGCCCACCGCCTCATGTGCGACCGGCCCCCGCAATCGTTCGACGAACCCATTTTCGAGATAGAAGAGGCTCGCGGCGCGGAGCGCGTTACCGGCCACCGCCGCAACGGTCGCGATGCCAAGCAGACACAGATACCGCCAGAAGCCGGCCCCTTGCACGAGTGCGACGAGGTTCGCCAGCAACAGCGCCGCCCACAGCATCTTCACGCCGCTGCATGGTCCGTCGAACAGCAACCGCTGACCATGCCAGTCGAGCGCCACGCCCTCCACGCCGACCGCCATGCCATTCATCCGCAGCAGCGTGGCCGTGATCAGCACCGAGATCCGTCGCAAGGGGTAGGCGAGCAGGAAATCCAGCGTCGGCAGGATCGGCAAGAGCAGCAACGCGGCGCCGGCGGCAGGCAGGGGCGCCGTCGGCCGAGCATCCGCCGAGACCGTCACGGCGACCGCGACGATTGCCGCACCGATCTGGAGCAGCGCCGGACCAGTCCAGCTTGCCAACGCATAGAGCATCAGCAGGCCGGCGATCAGCGGTGCCGGGACGCTAGCCTGCGGCCTCAGCTGCCGAAACCGCCAGACCAGGCCGACGAGCAAGATGAGGACGGTAACGACGCTCGCGCCGTCCTCGATCCGGCCGGCGAGCAGGCGCCAGGCGTCCCAGCAGGCGGCCGCCAGCAGGCAGAGCGCGATGCGCACCGGCATCAGGCGAAGACCCGGGTCTGGCGTCGACGGAGCAGCCACAGCCCGGCCAGCGCCACCACCCCTAGCAACGCCCATTCGCCGGGCTCAGGCACGGTCGGCACATCCTCAGCCGAGGGTACCGGCAAGCCCTTGTCCTTATAGTCGTGGTCGGTTTCGAGCACGACCGCGCCGCTGAGCGGGGTGATCAGATTGAGCCGGTGCGCAAGCCCGATCGCGGCATCGCGTTCCTTGCCCGTGACGCCCGACTCCGCGGCAATCCGATCAGCCGCCCAGAGCCGGACGATGTTGGCCGACCCCGTCACCGCGGCACCGGGCGCTTCCTCGCGCCTGACGATCCAGCTCGGCGCGGTGCCCGCCATCGCGGACAGAGTCGCCGTCAGATCGGATCGCGGCTCGCCCGACGGGCTGATGAGACGCGCGGTAGCGAACCAGCGGACGCCATCGATGGTGAACGCCCGGCCCGGCTCAGCCTGATAGCGGACCAGCGCCGGCAGCGTGGGCGACCGCTCGAGGCGCTGCTCGATTTGTTGCCGCTCGCCGGCCAGGCTGACCGGCTGGGGACCATGGATCCACAGCAGCTGCGCGTCCGGCCTGGGCAGCGCTGCAAGCGCATCGGCAAGCGCCGGGCCGTTATCCTGCCCGCCTTCGAAGACGGTGGCGGCGACCGCGTCCGCGACGCGCTTGCCGTGCGCGGGCGACCAGGGTGCCGGCGCGATCGTGATCGGTGCTTCGGAAGCGATGGCGAGGCCGACCGGTACACCGGAAGCGATGGTCTCGAGGGCCTTGCCGAGCGCTTCACCAGCCGCCCGGTTCCCCGCCGATCCGTCGAGCACGATCATCAGCGCGGATGGCCGAACCGGATTGGCATGCGCGATGGTCTGGACGACGGTGAGCGGGGCTGATTTGCCGGCCGCGGCAACGCCCCCCACGCGGATGGAGGGACCAATCAGACTCGGCAACGACAGACGGGGTCGATGCGCAAGCAGGTCGGTGTCGGTCAACCCGCCCCTCAGCATCGCACCCGATCCGCGCAACGCGGTGCTTGCGCTGGCGAGTGGACCATCGCCCTCGACCCAGACGCTGTGGCGGAACGTAGAAGCTATGTCGAAATTGCGCTCGACGATGGCCGGCAACGCAAGGCTGCGCTTACCGTCCGAGGCGATGGCGAAGGGCGCGGTATAACCAATGCGCAACTTGAGTGCCCCGTCGGCGGGAATTGGAAACGCCTGAACGAGAAGGCGTTGTGCGCCCGCCGTCGTCACCAGCAAAGGATCGCGGGTCGCGCGCACGACCGACTCATAGGCGGCGCGAGCCTCACCGCGCCCGGCGATGCTTGCCTCACGCGGTTCGCCATTTACCCACAAGGTGGCCCGCGACGCGACTGCCCCCTCCGGCAAAGCCAGCGTTAACCGGCCCTCGCGCTGCAACGCGCCGCGATTGGCGATCGTCATCGTCCATTCGACATAGGCCAGGCTATCGGCGGCGGCGACGGACCCGTCGATCCGCGAACCGGCCAGCGAGAGTCCGGGCACGCGTCCACCCACAATTTCACCGCCCTGGTCTTCGTCCCAGCCGAACAGGCGATATCGGTCGCCCCGGTCAGTGGGCCGTTCCACGGCATTGAACGCGGTGCCCGTCACCCGGTAATAGAGCTCGCGTGCTTCGGTGCTGTCCGTTCCTTCGTCCGTGAAAAGACCGTTCGACCAGATCGAGACGAAGGCGCTTACCAGCCCCGTCGCTCGAACGCTTTCGCCATAGGACATTCGCAACAATGTCTCGCGATCGCCGAACGTCCGCATGAGGCGGACGGCGTTGCGTTGAGCGGCGTCGTCGCCGCGATAGCCATCGAGCGCGAGCCGGGTAGCGGCGGCGGGAAGATCGACGATGAAGAGCAGCGTCAATCCCACCGCGAAACCGGCAACGGCGCGCCGCCCGACCCGATCGCCATAAGCGGAGAGCGCGACAAGTTTGCGAAAGGCGACCACGCCGGCGATCGCAGGCGCGAAGGGCAGGAAGCCCAGCCCGCCGAAGATGATCCCCAGCACGGCGATCGGCAGGATCGGCAGGAAGATCAGGGCATAGCTTCCCGCAATCGCGAGCGCTGCACCCCCGGCCACGACGAGCCGGCCACCCGGATCCTCTTCGCGGTCGACCGCCCGCAGCAACAGCAGATTGATCACCGGCACGGCGAATACGAGCATAAGATGCCCAAGCGTCGGCAAGGGGTCGAAAAAACTGTTGGCGCACAGGCCCGAGAACCATTCGATCGCGATCACCACGGTGGGAAAGATCACCCCCAGCATAAGCGGCGCTAACGAGCGGGACTGTTTTGCGTAGGACATGACAGGGCTCCGGCTGCGGAGCTTCGTGGGTCGCATGCGGGCGTGAAGCAGTGATCCAGCGGCCACGCAGCCCCGATATGCATGCCGTGCAGAAGCTGTGCAGGTGACGCGCCGCGCGGAGCAGGATAGGCAGCCCGCGAAAACAGCGGAGAGAGATGTGCCGAACCTCTATGATCGTTTCGTTGAGCGCTTCACCCCGCGCCTGGCCGAGCCGTTCGTCGTGCGGCCCGACCATAGCACGATCACTTATGCCGATCTGCACGCCGCAACCAGCCGGATCGCGAATCTGTTCGTTTCGCTGGGCATCGTACCCGGCGACCGGATCGCGATGCAGGTCGATAAATCGGCGGAAGGGCTGCTGGTCTATCTCGCCACGCTGCGGATCGGGGCGATCCATCTGCCGCTCAACCCGGCGTACACGCCGCGCGAGCTCGATTATTTCCTGCGCGATGCCGAGCCTGCCTTGTTCGTCTGCAGCCCGGCGAACGAACCAGTGCTGGGTCCGCTGTGCCGGGAGATCGGCATTCCCCATCTGCTGACGCTCGGCACGGCACGCGATGGCAGCCTGCTCGACGCAGCGCAGGACCTGCCGGCAGGCTTCGCGACGGTCGATGTCGCCGACGATGCGCTAGCGGCGATCCTTTACACATCGGGCACGACCGGCCGCTCCAAGGGCGCGATGCTGACGCACGGCAATCTTGCGTCCAATGCCGAGACGCTGGTCGAGCTGTGGCGCTTCACCAGCGACGACGTGCTGCTGCACGCGCTCCCGACCTTCCACACCCACGGCCTGTTCGTCGCGACCAACATCATCCTGCTCACGGGCGCGCGGATGTTCTTCCTGCCGGCCTTCGATCTCGACGCGATGATCCGATTGCTGCCGGCATGCACCACGATGATGGGGGTGCCGACCTTTTATTCGCGGCTGTTGTCGCGGCCCGAGTTCACGCGGGAGCTGGTCAGTGACATCCGGCTGTTCGTGTCCGGCTCGGCGCCGTTGTCGGCCGAGGTGCACCGCGAGTTCAGCGCGCGGACGGAACATGCCATCCTCGAACGCTACGGCATGACCGAAACCAACATGAACAGCTCCAATCCCTATGACGGGGACCGGGTGCCGGGCAGCGTCGGCTTTCCACTGCCGGGCGTGGAGATCCGAATCACCGATGCCGAAACGGCGACGCCGCTGGCGCAGGGCGAGATCGGCATGATCGAGGTGCGCGGACCGAATGTGTTTACGGGCTATTGGCGGATGCCGGAAAAGACCGCCGAGGAGAAGCGCGCGGATGGCTTCTTCATCACAGGCGATGTCGGCAGCTTCGACGCGCGGAGCTATCTGTTCATTTCGGGCCGGCAGAAGGACCTGATCATCTCGGGCGGACTCAACGTCTATCCGGCCGAGGTCGAGGCGCTGATCGACGAGCTGCCGGGTGTGGCCGAATGCGCGGTGATCGGTGTGGCGCATCCCGATCTCGGCGAAGGCGTGGTGGCGGTGGTCGCCACCAAGGCGCCGGGCGCGGTGGACGCGCAGGCGATCAGGGACGCGCTGGCCGGCACGCTGGCCTCGTTCAAGCGGCCCAAGCAGATATTCGTGGTCGACGCGCTGCCGCGCAACGCGATGGGCAAGATCCAGAAGGCGGAACTGCGCCAAGCCTATGCCGGGACCTTCGCGGGGTGACAGGATCGCGATACGCTCCTAGGCCCGCGCGCTGAGCAGAAGGAGAAGGCGATGCTGGCGGCCCGCACTTACAGCGTTTCGATCGCGCGCGACTGGCGGGCGCTGTACGAGGATATCTGGCGCCCGGAATATTTCGCGAAATGGGCCTCGGGGCTCGCCGAATCCGATCTGCGGGCGGACGGCGAGACCTGGCTTGCCGATGGACCGGAGGGGCCGATCGCCATCCGCTTCACGCCGCATAACGATTATGGCGTGATGGATCATTTCGTCGACGCCGGCGGCGGCAGCGAGATCCACATCCCGTTGCGCGTCGTGCAGAATGGCGACGGCGCCGAGGTGATGCTGACGCTTTACCGCCAGCCCGGCATGACCGACGAGAAGTTCGCGGCCGACGCGAAATGGATCAACCGCGACCTCCACACGCTGAAGACGCTGTTCACCCCGCAGCGAGGTCGCTGACCCCGACTACGCCGACAGAAGCCGGCCGAGCACCTGCTTGTAGCGGCCAGCGACCACGTCGCGAAGGCGATGCCGGCCTGCCTCGACGACCCGGTCGCCCCGGCGCCAGACGCAATCCACCGCGCCCCGAGCCGCAGCGAAAACGAAAGCGTCGAGCGGGTTGCCGCTTTTTGCGTGAAAGGAGGGGTGGCCGGCATCAAGGCTGACCAGGTCGGCGGCCGCGCCGGGTTCGATACCGCCGGCTACGCCAAGCGCTCGCGATCCGCCTTCGAGCGCTGCCCGATACAGTTCCTCGCCGGTGGAACGACCCGCCTCCAGCGCCAGGACGTTGCGGCCCTGCCGGGTGAGACGCTGGCCATATTCGAGCAGGCGGAGTTCCTCCGCGGCGCTGATCAGCACGTTCGAGTCCGAACCGATGCCGTAGGCGCCGCCCGCAGCGATGAATTCGCTGGCCGGGAAGAGGCCGTCGCCGAGGTTGGCCTCCGTGATCGGGCAAAGTCCGGCGACCGCGCCGCTACGGGCCATGGCCGCCGTTTCGTCCGGCGTCATGTGAGTCGCATGCACCAGGCACCAGCGCCGATCTACCGGTGCATGACCCAGCAGCCATTCGACCGGGCGGGCGCCGGACCAGGCGACGCAATCGGCCACTTCCTTGACCTGCTCCGCGATGTGGATGTGGATCGGCGCGGCACCGGCCAGTTGTTCAAGCGCCGCCAACTGGTCCGGCGTAACCGCACGCAGGCTGTGCGGGGCGATGCCGACCACCGCATCGGGCAGTGCCGCGGCCGCATCGCGCACTGCATCGAGCAACGTCGCAAAACCGTCGAGATCGGAAATGAACCGGCGTTGCCCGGTGCCCGGCGCCATCCCGCCAAAGCCGGAATGAGCATAGAACACAGGAAGGTGCGTCAGCGCGATCCCGGTCTGGGCGGCGGCCTCGATGATCGCCAGGCTCATCTCGGCCGGGTTGTCGAAGCCGCTGCCGTCAGTAGCGTGGTGCAGATAGTGGAACTCGCCGACGCGGGTGAAGCCGCTTTCCAGCATCTCGACATAGGCAAGCGCAGCGATCGCGCTGAGATCGTCCGGCGAGAGACGGTCGACGAAGCGGTACATGGTCTCCCGCCAGGTCCAGAAACTGTCGCCCGCAGGGCCACGAATTTCGGCCAGGCCGGCCATGCCGCGCTGGAAGGCGTGGCTGTGGAGATTGGGCAGACCGGGCAGTCCTATCGCGTGGCGCTCGTCCCCGAGGGCAGGTGAAACGGCCCTTTTTATTCGGGCGATCTTGCCGTTTTCCAAGGTCAGGCGGACATTGTCGGACCAGCCTTCGGGGAGGAGGGCCCGTTCGAAATGAAGGGTTTCCGTCATGCCGTTTTCCGCCTTCTCGCCATTTTCGCTCCACTTATGTCTATACAATTACGCGGGGCCGGTGCAATGAGATCCGGGAATAGCACGGGAAGCGGCAATGCGGTGTGACAGGCTTTGGAAGGACGCGCGGCTGGCGACGCTGGCCGGTGATTCGGGCCTGGGCGTGGTCGAGGACGGCGTGGTTGCGTGCACGGGCGGGCGCATCCTTTTCGCCGGTGAAGCGGCCGACGCGCCGCAATTCGAGGCCACCGAATCGGTCCCCTGCGACGGGCGCTGGATCACCCCGGGGCTGATCGATTGCCATACCCATCTGGTCCATGGCGGCGACCGGGCGCGGGAGTTCGAGCTGCGGCTGGCCGGCGCCAGCTATGAGGAGATCGCCCGCGCCGGCGGTGGCATCCTCTCGACGATGCGGGCGACTCGCGCCGCGAGCGAGGACGACCTGATCGCGAGCGCCCTGCCCCGGCTCGACGCGCTGCTCGCCGAAGGCGTCACCACGGTCGAAGTGAAATCCGGGTACGGGCTGACCCTGGAAGACGAACTGAAGATGCTGCGCGCGGCGCGGCGGCTGGGCAGCGAACGGCCATTGCGCGTCGCGACGACCTTCCTCGGCGCGCACGCCGTGCCGCCCGAATATGCCGATGCCGACGCCTATACCGATGCCGTCGCCAACGAGATGATCCCCGCCGTCGCGCAGAGTGGCCTGGCCGACGCGGTCGACGGCTTTTGCGAAGGCATCGGCTTCAGCGCCGCGCAGACCGAACGCGTGTTCCAGGCGGCTGCGGCGCACGGCCTGCCGGTCAAGCTCCACGCCGAGCAGCTGTCCAACCTCCACGGCGCCGCGCTTGCCGCCCGCTACGGCGCGCTCTCGGCCGACCATCTCGAATATCTCGACGAGGACGGCATTGCCGCCATGGCGGCATCGGGCACCGTCGCGACGCTGTTGCCGGGCGCCTATTATTTCATCCGCGAAACGCAGCTGCCGCCGATCGCCGCCTTGCGCGCAGCTGGCGTGCCGATCGCCCTCGCTACCGACTGCAACCCGGGTACGTCGCCGCTGACCTCGCTGCTGCTCGTGCTCAACATGGGCGCGACATTGTTCCGCCTGACCGTCGACGAATGCATCGCCGGCGTTACCCGCAATGCGGCGCGCGCGCTTGGCCTGGGGGCCGAGATCGGCACGCTCGAGGCCGGCAAGAGCTGCGACCTCGCCATCTGGGACATCGAGCGTCCCGCTGAACTTGTTTACCGGATGGGGTTCAATCCCCTGTACAGCCGGATCTGGAAGGGCCTGTGACCGACATCATCCTGCACCCCGGTGCCGTCCCCCTCGCCGCGTGGCGCGCCATCTATCGCGGCGCGCGCGCACGGCTCGATCCCGCATCCGCCGGCCCGATCGCGGAGAGCGCCGCCGCGGTCGCGCGCATTCTCGCCAAGGGCCTGCCGGTCTATGGGATCAACACCGGCTTCGGAAAGCTCGCCAGCGTCCGCATCGAGGACGCGGATCTCGCGACCCTCCAGCGCAATATCGTGCTGAGCCATGCCGCCGGCACCGGTGCGCCCTCCCCCGCGCCGATCGTGCGGCTGATGATGGCGCTGAAGCTCGCCAGCCTCGCCCAGGGCGCATCGGGCGTGAAACCGGAGACGGTGGCACTGCTCGAAGCGATGCTGGTGCAGGATCTCGTCCCCGAGATCCCGTGCCAGGGCTCGGTCGGCGCGTCGGGCGATCTGGCGCCGCTGTCGCACATGGCCGCGGCGATGATCGGGGTCGGCTGGATCGACGCCGGGGGCGAACGCCTGCCCGCCACCGAGGCGCTGGCCCGAGCCGGGCTGACGCCGGTCGAACTGGGCCCGAAGGAAGGCCTGGCGCTGCTCAACGGCACGCAATTCTCCACCGCCAACGCGCTTGCCGGCCTGTTCGAGGGCGAGCTGCTGCTGCAATCGGCGCTCGTCACCGGCGCGCTCTCCACCGAAGCGGTGAAGGGATCGGACACGCCGTTCGACCCGCGCATCCACGCGCTGCGCCGCCACGCCGGCCAGATCGAGACCGCGGCCATCCTGCGCACGCTGATGGCCGGTTCAGCGATCCGGGCATCGCATCTGGAGAACGATCCCCGGGTGCAGGATCCCTATTGCCTGCGCTGCCAGCCCCAGGTGATGGGCGCCGCGCTCGACCTGCTGCGGCAGGCCGCGACGACTTTGGCGACCGAAGCCAATGGCGTATCCGACAATCCGCTGATCTTCCCGGGTGCCGACGAGGCGCTGTCCGGCGGCAATTTCCACGCCGAGCCCGTCGCCTTCGCGGCGGACATGATCGCGCTTGCCCTGTGCGAGATCGGATCGATCACCGAACGGCGCATCGCGATGCTGGTCGATGCCTCGCTTTCGGGACTGCCGGCCTTTCTCAGCCCGAATCCGGGCCTGAATTCGGGCTTCATGATTCCGCAGGTGACGGCGGCGGCGCTGGTTTCCGAGAACAAGCAACGCGCCTATCCGGCGAGCGTCGATTCGATCCCGACCTCGGCCAATCAGGAAGACCATGTGTCGATGGCCGCGCATGGCGCGCGGCGCCTGCTCGAAATGGCGGCCAATGCGCAGGCGGTGGTGGCGATCGAACTGCTCGCCGCCGCGCAGGGCGTCGATTTCCATGCGCCGCTGGCATCGAGCACGGCGCTGGAGGCCGTACGGCAGCGGCTGCGGCGCGACGTGCCGATGCTGGACGACGACCGCCATTTCCACCCCGACATGGAAGCGGCGATCGCGCTGGTCCGATCGGGCGCGGTGATCGACGCGGCGGGCATCGCGCTGCCGGGGCTCGACTGATGGACTGGCTCGAGATCCAGCGCGGCGACGCGCCGCTGATCGTGTGCTTTCCGCATACCGGCACCGACCTGCCGGAGGATGTGGCGCAGGACTTCGTTTCGCCCTGGCTGGCCCGGCTCGATGCCGACTGGTGGGTCGACCGGCTCTATGGCTTCGCCGCGCAACTGGGCGCGACGACGGTACGCACCCGCATATCGCGCAGCGTGATCGACGTGAACCGCGATCCCTCCGGCGCGTCGCTCTATCCCGGACAGGCGACGACCGAGCTGTGCCCGACCACGACCTTCGACGGGGAGCCGCTCTACGCCAGCGCCCTGCCCGACGCAGCGGAGATCGCGCGGCGGCGCGCGCTCTATTTCGACCCCTATCATGCCGCAATCGAGGCCGAGATTGCGCGGCTGCGCGCGCTGCACGGCCAAGTCGTCGTCTATGATGCCCATTCGATCCGCAGCCATGTGCCGCGGCTGTTCGAGGGCGAATTGCCGCATTTCAACATCGGCACCAATGGCGGCGCGACCTGCGATCCCGACCTCGCCCGATCGGTCGAGGCGATCTGCGCGGCCAGCGGCTATTCGCATGTGCTCGACGGCCGCTTCCGCGGCGGCTGGACGACGCGCCATTACGGCCGGCCGGCGCAGGGCGTACACGCCATCCAGATGGAGCTCGCGATCCGCGGCTATCTGCACGAGCCGGCCGCCTTCACGCCCGACAGCTGGCCGACCCCCTGGTCGGCGACGGTTGCCGCGCCGATCTCCACCATCCTCGCCGGCATCCTTCACGCCTGCGTCGACTTCGCCAAAGCCACGAAAGGATCCTTGTGAGCCGTATCGACAACAGCCGGGTCGTTCGCCCGGCCACCGGAACCGCGCTTTCAGCCAAGAGCTGGCTGACCGAAGCGCCGCTGCGGATGCTGATGAACAACCTCCACCCCGACGTCGCCGAGCGGCCCGAGGAGCTGGTGGTCTATGGCGGCATCGGCCGTGCGGCGCGCGACTGGGAAAGCTATGACCGGATCGTGGCGGCCCTGCGCGCGCTTGAGGACGACCAGACGCTGCTGATCCAGTCGGGCAAGCCGGTCGGCGTGTTCCGCACGCATGCCGACGCACCGCGCGTGCTGATCGCCAATTCCAACCTCGTCCCCAAATGGGCGACCTGGGAGCATTTCAACGAGCTCGATCGCAAGGGCCTGGCCATGTACGGCCAGATGACCGCGGGATCGTGGATCTATATCGGCACCCAGGGCATCGTCCAGGGCACGTACGAGACGTTCGTCGAGATGGGCCGGCAGCATTATGGCGGCGACCTGAGCGGACGCTGGCTGCTGACCGCCGGCCTGGGCGGCATGGGCGGCGCGCAGCCGCTGGCCGCAGTGATGGCCGGCGCATCGTGCCTGGCGATCGAATGCCAGCGCAGCCGGATCGAGATGCGGCTGAAGACGGGCTATCTCGATCGCTCGGCCGAGACCATCGAGGAAGCGCTGGAGATCATCGAGGCCGCGAAGCGCGACGGCACGCCGGTGTCGGTCGGCCTGCTCGGCAATGCGGCCGAGCTGCTGCCCGAGCTGTATGCCCGCGGCGTGCGACCCGATCTGCTGACCGACCAGACATCGGCGCACGACCCGATTAACGGCTATCTTCCCGCCGGCTGGACGGTCGCCGAATGGATCGAGCGGCGCGAGCGCGATCCGGAGAGCGTCGCCGTCGCGGCCAAGGCATCGATGGCGGTGCATGTCCGCGCGATGCTCGATTTCCAGGCGGCCGGCGTGCCGACGGTCGATTACGGCAACAATATCCGCCAGGTGGCGAAGGACGAGGGCGTCGAGAACGCGTTCGATTTCCCCGGTTTCGTGCCGGCCTATATCCGCCCGCTGTTCTGCCGCGGCGTCGGCCCGTTTCGCTGGGTGGCGCTGTCGGGCGATCCCGAGGACATCTACAAGACCGATGCCAAGGTGAAGGAGCTGTTGCCCGACGACAAGAACCTCCACCGCTGGCTCGACATGGCGCGCGAGCGGATCCAGTTCCAGGGTCTGCCGGCGCGGATCTGCTGGGTCGGGCTGGGCGACCGCGATCGCCTTGGCCTCGCCTTCAACGAGATGGTGGCGAGCGGGGAATTGAAGGCGCCGATCGTGATCGGCCGCGATCATCTCGATTCAGGCTCGGTCGCGAGCCCCAATCGCGAGACCGAGGCGATGCGCGACGGCTCCGACGCGGTCTCCGACTGGCCGTTGCTCAACGCGCTGCTCAATACCGCATCGGGCGCGACGTGGGTGTCTCTGCATCATGGCGGCGGGGTCGGCATGGGCTATTCGCAGCATGCCGGCATGGTGATCGTCGCCGACGGGACCGAGGCGGCGGCCAAGCGGCTGGCGCGGGTGTTGTGGAACGATCCGGCCAGCGGCGTCATGCGGCATGCCGATGCGGGTTACGAGATCGCGATCGACTGCGCGCGCGAAAAGGGCCTTAACTTGCCCGGGATCCTCGGCTGAGCGCCCGGCAGCTTCTGGCCGCGGCAACCCGCCGCGCGATGCCGTGGAAGAATGGCGGGGGCACCACGGCCGAGGTCGCGGTGTTCCCGCCGGACGCCGGCATGAACGACTTCGTCTGGCGGGTGAGCATTGCCGATGTGCGGGATGCCGGCCCGTTCTCCGATTTTCGCCGGGTCGACCGGATCCTCTCCGTGCTCGAGGGAGAACTGGCGCTGGCGGTGGACGACGCGCCCGAACGCCGCCTGACGGCAGCCGACGCACCGCTGTTCTTCCCCGCCGACGTGCCGACCTGGGGCGGGCCGATCGACGGCGAAGTGCGCGACCTCAACGTGATGGTGCGCCGTCATCTGTGCCGGGCGGGGGTCGAACGGCTGCCGGGCGGCACGGCGCATGTCGGCGGCACTGGCGAGACCTGCCTGATGATCGTCGCGACCGGCGACGCGGCCGTCGCGCACGGGGCGAGCATCGAGATGCTCCGGCCGTTCGATGCGCTGCTGTTCGAGGCGCCTGTCCCGGCATCCGTTGCGGTGAAGAGCGCTGCGCCGAGCTTTGCTATACGGCTGCATTTGAACTAGCGGGGGGTGGCTTAGTAGAGGGGGGTGTGGAGCTTGCCGATATGGCTGGTGGGGGGCTCTTTTCCAGGGACTCGCGGGAGCGCGACCATCAGCTGGTTTCGGGCAAGAATTCCGGTTGCTGATGGGCAGGTTTCACACGGGAATCATCGAGATGTGGCAGCGTCCATTGCTCACTCGATTTGAATGAGCAAAATCTCCCGAGCGGGCTCCGGTTTCCAGTCTTTATCGTGCAAGAAGTCCGGTGGAATGATGACTTCCATAAAACGAGGACCGATTGACCCCACTATAACGCGGTACGTTGTGGCGACCCGATAGCAGTTGAAAAGACCAATATCGACATATCCATAAAGATACCCGTTTACGGCCACCTCACCAGTAGTCAGGTCATGGAGGTCGCTTGATAGCTCAGGGTCCGCATTCATGCTTCCTACGAAATTATCAAGTCCGCACTCAGTTTGGTTTTTAATGACCAATGGAAGGTAAGGAATAAAATTCTTCAAACCGCGCTCTGCCACCCAATAACCATGGGCAATTTTACAGAGCATCCGGCGAAAATCGATTGTGCTCCCCCAATCATCATATATCGGGTAACTATATTCTTTTTTTGTCCACTCACCAAAATTCTTGAATGCAAGTCCCATCTCACCGGCTCGCTCAATCTTCTGGTAAGGGAAAGTTACCGGCCTGAATGTTAAAAGAGGAATTACTCCCAGGCAGTCGAGCTTGCTCACACGCTCAAGCTTCCGCACTTCCGTATCCCACGACAAGGCGCTTACCTTTTGCTGGCTCCTTGACTTCTTACCTTTAATGTCCCCCATAGCCCTAATAGCGCCGAACGTAGTGTTCAAGGTTCGAGCCTCGTACCGTTCGATTACTCTTTGACAGTTGTCGCAGGAAGCTCCTTTAAACTTGATTCGGCCGCCTAATCCTTCGGGAATGATGTGCTCTAAAGTTAGAGATTCAGGAGAAGAATTGTCTCCACAATATATGCAGCAACCGATACTAGGGTAGTTTTCCCAACGCTTCATCGCTCGAAGAATCATTTGCGCCCTTAGCTATCGTCACCTTATTAGAGAGTTCTCTCACTAATTGGTCAAGCGCTTGTGCGCCTTCGGTGGGGCTTAGTGGGCCAACCTCGATTAGCTTTTACGCATCGCCCAGGAATCTTCGACCCTGCTCCTTTGGTATCAACCTCGGCTTTTTCATTGGCATTAGAGCGCCCCGCTATTAGCGCGTTGATAAGTATGCCGCCGGCCAATGATGCCCTTCACCAGCTCGGTAGCCCGGTCGGCGTCGTTGAAGCCGTTGGCGGGGAAGACCCGGGGACATTGTGTAATTGAATTAGCCATCCTCCTGCAGAGTACGGAGTCGCCTGGCAGGTGCTCCACGGCAGGAGGATGACCGATGACGATTTATGCAGGATTGGATGTTTCTGACAAGACGACGCATGTTTGCGTTGTGGGCGGGGACGGTGGGATTGCGTGGCGGGGGCGACCGACGACCCGGACGGGCCTCGGGAAACGGCATCGGAATTAGCTCGTGAATTGCTGGCGATGCGCTACGTTGCACCTGAACCGAGCACCCGAAGGACCTCATGCCCGCGCCAGCAGCAATCAACGAGCTAGTCTCGCACTTCCACGACAACAAGGATCTGTTCCGTGGAGCGAACTACAACGAAGCACGGACCAGGCGCGAGTTCATCGATCCGATGCTTGAGTCTCTCGGCTGGGATGTACAGAATAAACTCTACCTCCCGGAGGGATACAAGCACGTTATTCATGAAGACAGCATTAAGATCGAGGGCTCGGTAAAAGCGCCGGATTATGCCTTTCACGCAGCCGGAGAGAAGCGGTTTTTTCTGGAGGCTAAGAAGCCATCCGTGAACATACGTGACGATGCACATCCAGCTTTTCAGCTCCGCAGGTATGCGTGGAGCGCTAAGCTGCCGTTGTCAATTCTGACGGACTTTGAAGAGTTTGCAATTTACGACTGTCGATACCAGCCTCGCAAGGAGGATAAGGCAAGTGTCGCGAGGCTAGAATATTTCACATACGAAGATTACGAGCAGAGATGGGATGAGATAGAAGGCCTTTTCTCGCGTGATGCCGTGATGGCCGGCTCCCTTGACAGGTTCGCTGAAAAGACGAAGCGCAAGCGGGGAACAACAGAAGTTGATGACGCCTTCCTATCGGAGATCGAGCACTGGAGGGAAGACTTGGCGAGGAACATCGCCCTACGCAACACGGCCCTATCGGTTCGCCAACTGAACACGGCTGTGCAGAAAATCATTGATAGGATTATTTTCCTACGAATAGCTGAAGATCGCGGCATTGAAAGCTACGGCACTCTCCGAAAGATTGATGGAAAGAAGGACGCGTACGCGCAGCTGTGCTCCTTATTTGTAAGGGCTGACGCACGCTACAATTCCGGCCTGTTCCATTTCAAGGAGAGCAAGGATGTTGCAGAAGCGGTTGACACCCTAACGACCAAGCTAACGATCGATGGAGAGATAATTTCGTGGAGATTCGGGGACACTATACTAAACTATCCTCCGCTCTGCACCGCAACTGACGGTGATGCTGGCCACGGGCTTGAGGCGGGGACGTCTCGCCTGAGGAGGAGGCAGCGATCGAGGCGCGCATCCGCATTGGACGCCCCCTCGGTGACGATGTGTTAGTCGAAGCGCTCGAAACGGCCAGCGGGCGACAGCTTAAGCCCCTCAGACGGGGGCCGAAGCCGCGCAGTTAAGTATAGTGTTGTCTAATTGATTTCGTCATGCTGTTGATATTCCTAATATTCTGACCTTGGTCTATGGTTGTCTTCGTGGTCATGGTCGGCCTTGGCGGCATTGAGACCATGCCGCA